>NZ_JAWOQQ010000007.1:23532-24342 GCF_033337405.1 Vibrio sp. YT-16 | reverse complement strand
CGAGATCAGGAATCTAATAGCAAAATGCTATGACGTCAGAGAAAACTCCTCTGCCACAGCACTTTTTGTTGGTAGATTCTGAATCACACTCGTCCCTCGCTGTTCAGAATGGCAAGCTTTAGGATTGGCCTCGGTTCTTTTTAAACGAATGAATCCGTCATTCCGACGAGCCTAAGCGAGAGCAGGAATTTAATAGCAAAGTGCTGTGAAGCCAGAGAAAACCCCTCTTCCACAGCACTTTTTTGTTGGTAGATTCTGAATCTTGCTCGTCCTTCGCTGTTCAGAATGACAAACTTTGGGGGTTGATCACGGTTCTTTCTAAAAAATGAATCCGTCATTCCGACGAGCCTAGGCGAGATCAGGAATTTAATATCAACGTGCTGTGAAGCCAGAGAAAACCCCTCTCCCACAGCACTTTTTGTTGGTAGACTCTGAATCACGCTCGTCCCTCACTGTTCAGAATGACGAGCGTTGGGATTGGCCTCGGTTCTTTCTAGAAACGAATGAATCCGTCGTTCCGACGAGCCTAAGCTAGAGCAGGAATTTAATAGCAAAGTGCTGTGAAGCCAGAGAAAACCCCTCTTCCACAGCACTTTTTGTTGGTAGATTCTGAATCACGCTCGTCTCTTGCTGTTCAAAATGACGAACTTTAGGATTGGCCTCTGTTCTTTTTAAAAATGAATGAGTCCGTCATTCCGACGAGCCTAGGCGAGATCAGGAATCTAATATCAAGGTGCTGTGAAGCCAGAGAAAACCCCTCTTCCACAGCACTTTTTGTTGGTAGATTCTGAATCACGCTCGTCTCTTGCT
>NZ_JAWOQQ010000007.1:0-23432 GCF_033337405.1 Vibrio sp. YT-16 | reverse complement strand
GCTCAGAATGACGATATCTAGCATTCAGTAAATTACATCAAGCGGTCTTCATCACTACGACCGCAGCAATCACCACAAAGATACCAAACCAGCCGATTGGCTTGAGTTTCTGCTTAAACAGCAAGGCTCCACCCACTGCGGTACCCAAGATACCGATCGCACCCCAAGAGGCATAAGCAATGGCTAAGTCGATCTCTTTCACCGCTTGTGCCAACAGCGTGAATGCTGTCAGTACCAACACAATCGCCGCAATGCCCCAGCCTTTATATTTAAAACCTTTTGAGCGTGTCAGCGCCATATTGGCCATGATATCGACCAAGGCAGCCATCACGACAAATCCAAATGACATCGTAAAAAATTGACTCATGATTCGCACCTTGTACTAGTAGAAAATGAACGTTCTTTTGCCGGTTTATCGGCATTTTTCTTGGCGTTAGGTTGACCATGTGATTCCCCTAAGGTCACACACACAATGCCAACAACGGCTAACATCAAACCAAACAACTCTTGATGGTTTAAGTGGGCATCAAAGGCGATGATCGACACCACGGTGATCAACGAGATACCCAACCCTTCCCAAACAGCGTATGCCACACCGATAGATATTTTCTTCGCGGCAAACGCGAGAAAGTAGTAAGAGATTGCGATCAGCACATACATTACGATGTAGCCCCACCACCCGTGCCCTTGTCCGATAAGAGACATAGTGCTGGTGCCAGCCACTTCGGCAACGATGGCGAGCAATAAAAATAGACGTGCAACTAGCATGATTAATCCTCCATCAGAAATTAAAAAAATGCATAACGGAGAATGGTGAATGCCGCGTACCTGTATCGACATTCAAAAAGTTAAAAAGATAAAAATGAGCCACTTCTCCTGACTATTTGAGATAAGGTTAGCGCTGGGTAGGAAAAAGAGACAGGTAATTGAGATATTCATTTTTGAATATCTTAAGAAATAAGTTGTCTATGTAATCGCACAACATTGATAAGGTTAAAGCATCTGCTCTCTCATTCAGCTGATGCCATCAGGTGACGTCACTGCGTAAAAATCAGCGGCGTATTGAGGGTTTGTCGCACCACTTTATGTAGGTGTCTGTGCAAAGGATGGTTGCGGTTGGTTTGAAGGAAACCGCCAGAGACCACAAACTGACTGAACTCACGATTAACGGGTGGCATTGCGTAAGAGGCGAGTTCTGGCATCAACAATGCCGAGCTTTGACTGGCATACATAATCGCGTCGGTTTCTTGCAACATTTGGCAAGCCAAACGCAAATTATAGGACTTCAGTAACACTACTGGCTCATACCCCATGCGTCGATACTCGGACTCCACGGTACAAAGCGGTTTATATGACGCGGGCGCAGGCAAAGAGACAAGTGGTAGTTTGGACACCGTGTCCCAATCATTGCTGACTTTCGACAACGTTGGGTGGTTTTTGCGCGCCAAAATCACTCGTTTTTCAACGAATAACGGGCGCATGTAAATGTCTTTCGACAGCTCGGTCTCTTGGTCAAGAATGCAGTAATCGTGCTCGCCTTCTAACATTTCATCGTGCGAGTAAGTATTCCAGCTGGAAAAGGCAAAGTGCGCTTTGGGAAAGGCTCGATGACAACCAGTGAGCAGTCGCTGCCCTTGTTCATCCATCAAATAAGGGTCAGTTACAATCGCGATCTGCCCTTGGTATTGCAGCGGGTCGAACACTTCAAATTCTTGCACCACTTTTTCCAGTGGTGCAACCATATTGTCGAACTCGGCGGCGAGACGAATCGCCATGGGTGATGGCTCTACCCCATGTGCTTTACGCACAAAAAGCGGGTCATCAAACACTTGCTTCAACTTCATCACGCCGCGGCTGGCGCTCGGTTGAGAAATGCCAAGCTGCATTGCGGCCAGCTTGATGCTGCGGTTTTCCACCACGGCTTTTAATAAACGCATTAAGTTGAGATCCAATGCATCCAGCTGATGTGCCATACCCTAACCTACCAATACCATTGATGAGCGAATACAAAGAGCAGTTAACAATTAGTTAAACACTCTCTCCCGACGTGATCTGATACCCCATATCGAAGACTTTTTCTTCTTGCGTTTCGCCTTTCAGGCGCGCAATTAATAGCTCTGCGCTCTTTACACCAATTTGGAAACGCGGCGTATCAACGCTGGTCAGTTTCGGGCTGATGGTTTGACCGATATCCAACGCGTTATAGCCCGCCACTGCCAATTGCTGTGGAACTTGAATGCCACGTTGCTGCGCACTCAGCATAGTACCAATTGCGATGTCATCGTTGGTACAGAACACCCCGTCGAGCGTTGGGTGCATTTCCAGTGCGCGTTCGAGCAAATCATGCGCTAAAGAAAAACTAGAATGATCACCAGTTAATACATGTTTGGGTTCTAGCCCTGCTTCTGTCATCGCGCGATCGTAACCTTGCATCCGCAATTTGGTTCGCGTATCCAGACGCGCGCCAAAATAGACGATTGTACGCTTCCCCGTATCTAGCATCTGCTTAACCACGGTGTACGACGCATCTTCATGATCGAGTCCAACCGCCATATCAATCGGCTCCGATGGCAGTTCCATGGTTTCGACCACCGGAATGCCCGCATTTTTGATCATCTGTAATGTACGCGGCGTGTGATGGCTTTCAGTTAGAATAAGTCCATCGACTTGATAAGAGAGTAATGACGCGATCTTGCGCTCTTCTTCAAGCTCATCGTAGCTAAAATGCGCTAAAAGCGTCTCATAGCCATTGGCTTTGGTCACCATCTCTATGCCCTGAACAAAGGAAGCAAAAATTTGGTTGGACAAAGACGGCAGTAAAATACCAATGGCTTTACTGGAGGACTTTGACAACATCGCCGGTGCACGGTTTTCGATGTAACCCATCTCTTCAATCGCAGTCGCAATCTTGGCCCGAGTCTTTTCTGCCACCGATTCAGGGTTACGCATATAGCGTGAAACGGTCATCTTCGTGACGCCAACCTGGTCTGCGACATCCTGCAATGTCGTACGAGTTTTCTTATTCTGTTGAGCCATAAATATGTGATTTATCAGTAATGTTACAAGTAACATTATGACGAATAGACTCTCTGCCGACAAGCTCAGTGAAAATAATTCGCAAAATGAGATGAATATCAGTGGTAGAGCGTATTAGCAAACGCATCACAAAGAAACGCCACTCAAATAGCGATAATATTTGAGACCGCAAAAAAGCCCCGAACTCGGGGCTTTCTTCTATATTTTGACCGCAATATCTGAGTCGTTATTTCACGCACACCACGTTCAACAATGAGGTCCCGGTGAGCTGATTGGGCTCACGATCGGCGAACAAACCTTTCTTATCTTTGCCCCAATACGGCAGTTGCAGTGGCCATTGATTTTTTTCCATCACCCCAGACGCCCTCAGCGCTTTAAACTCTGCAGGGTTAGCTAAGTTCATACCCAGTTGCTGACATACTTTGTGCGAGTTTTCGTAGTTGAGGCGGTTCCACGGCTTACCATGTTCCATGTAAAACTGATTATGGTGATCGAGTAAATATGGGACCACGTACGTTTTGCCCTGCACTGAAGTTCTCAACCGAACTTCAATGTCATCATTTCCAGTGACAATTGGCTTCGCTTTGGTCTTAGCAACAGGCGTAGACGAAGAGCTATCACGCGAACTTTTTGCCTTGGTATCTGGCTTCTCTGCCCGCGCTTTAAAGGCGTCGGTATCAGCTCGCACAGCAGGAACTGGCGCGGGTTTCGGGGTCACCGTCGGTGTTGGCTTAACCGAAGATGCGGCTGATTTCGACGATACAGTAGATTTAGGTGTAGGTGGTGTTACTGGTTGTTTCGTCCCTTTCCCAACCACTCGGATGAACGCCTCTTTGTAATTCGACAAGGTTTTGACTCCTCGTAAGTCATCCCTCGCATCAGACAATGCCTTGTAAGGTCCAATCAAACAGCGATAGCCTTTGGATTCAGGCTTCATCCATACGTCAGTCGTGATTTTACTATAGAGAGGCTTAGCTTTCGCGAGAGACATAGGCTTGGGTAGCAATCCGCATTGAATCCAGTAAAGGTAGTTGCCCCCCTGCGGCACTTTCTTTCCCCATACTCCGTTACCAATTGGGCACGTTTTCTCAAGCATCGGTAATTCTTTCTCGCTGGCTTGAGTGGCTTGGCAAAGGAACTCCTCCGCCGATACTGGGCTAGAAAACTGGGCGCATACTAGCAACAAACCCAAAGCCAGGCTTGCTTGGAAGATACGAGATGGGTGTTGTGCCTTCTTCATTTCCATACACTTCACTCTAAATTAGTGGGTAAGGTCATTATGGCGGCAAAGCGCCAAAAAAATGTGAACAAAGAATAACTAGCAAAAAAAGAGCCGGAATTTGCATCCGGCTCTCAGTTTAGGAAGGAATTAAGTGAATTTACAACGCTTGGTGGGAAAATTCTTATCCTTTGTACAGTTTCGGGTTGAATACATCACGTAGCCAGTCGCCCAACAGGTTGATAACCAAAACCAATGTTACTAGCACGATGCCAGGGAAAGCAGTAATCCACCATGCACCAGAGAAGATGTAGTTAAAGCCGATGCTGATTAGCGCACCCAGTGACGGCTGATCGACTGGCAGACCCAAACCTAGGAATGACAGCGCCGCTTCCGACATGATCGCGTTCGCTACCTGTACCGTCGAGATAACCAAGATTGGCGATAGACAGTTCGGCAGAATGTGACGGAACATGATTCGAGGCGCTTTAAAGCCCATCACACGCGCCGCTTCGACGTATTCTTTCTTCTTCTCTGCCAATACCGAGGCACGAATAGTACGTGCGTATTGCGGCCATTCTGCCACACCGATGATCACCACCAGCATGACCACCGCATATTGGCTGTAAAAATCACTGCCAAAGCTGGCTTTGAAGATAGCTGACACGATGATCGCGACCATCATGGTCGAGAACGACAACTGTACGTCTGCAAAACGCATCAAGAAGCTATCGATACGGCCGCCGAAATAACCCGCCGACAAACCAATGATGATACCCAGTACCAACTGAAGGCCAACCGCCAGGAAGCCGATGGTTAGAGACAGACGAGAGCCGTAAAGAATGGTCGATAAAATATCACGACCTTGCTCGTCAGTACCCAACACAAAGCGCTCATCGCCATCTTCCATCCACGAAGGTGGCAACTCAGAATCCATGATGTCGATAGACGTCAGATCGTACGGGTCTGTTGGCGCAAGAATCGGTGCAGCCAATGCCAATACTAAGAACATCATAAAGACGGTAAAACTCGCCATCGCCACTTTGTCGCGTTTGAAGTAATACAGAAAATCTGACTCTTTGAAGCGCTGCCACGTTGATGGAGCAGGAGCTGGTGTTAAATTTGATTGGCTCATGATTAAGCTCCTTTTCCAGTTAGGTTCACAGTTGGGTTGATGATGCCGTACAGCAAGTCAACGATGGTATTGGTTACCACGAAGATCAGACCAACAAAGATAACGTAGGCAGTGATCAGCGGTGTATCTACACGGTTGATTGCCTCTAGGAAAAGGAAGCCAGTGCCCGGCCATTGGAACACGGTTTCAGTAAGAATGGTGTAGGCCACCATGGTACCAATCTGCACGCCACCTACCGTCAATACTGGTAGCATGGTGTTCTTAAGTGCATGTTGGTAATAAATCTTTTGTAAGTTCAAACCTTTTGCTTTGGCGAACTTAATGTATTCCGAACTCAGAACTTCCAGCATTTCTGAACGTACCAAACGGATGAACAACGGCAGCATGATAGACGCTAGCGCAATACAAGGTAGGATGAGGTGCTTGATACCATCAATGGTAAAGAAGCCAGATTCCCAACCGAGTACGTTAGCGGTTTCACCTCGCCCATAGGAAGGCAACCAACCAAGTTCTATGGAGAAGACATACATCAGCATGATTGCGGTTAAGAACACCGGAATCGAGATGCCGACACTGCTCATCGCCATGACAAATTTGGTAAAAACACTCTTAGGATGAATCGCAGAGTACACCCCAAGCGGAATAGAGAAAACAATGATGATAAGCGTCGCGCCAAACACGAGCTCTAATGTAGCTACCAGCTTGTCGAGAATCACCTCAACCGCAGGTCGCTTGAAAAAATATGAGGTACCCAAATCACCTTGCAGTGCATTACCCACAAAGCGCGTGTACTTTGTGATAAAGGGATCGTTCAGGCCCAAGTCGTCGCGTAGCGCTTGACGCTCCGATTCCGAAACCGACTGACCTACAAGCTCACGCAGCGGATCACCCAGGTTGTCCTGAATGGCAAACGCCACCAAACTGATCACAAACATCACTATCAGTGCCTGAAACAGGCGCTTGACCAGAAACGAAAACATTCCTTGCCCCTTAACTATCCATAGATCTCTAAATTAGAGAGAAAATTCAGTCTAAATAACCAACTCAATCCGACTGAAACAAAACTGAGTCGAGTGCTTTAAGTTGAGGAGGGAAATCCATCCCTCCTCAAAGTCGACTAACCGTGATTATTCAACCACTAGGTCACCGAAGTAAGGCATTACCATTGGGTTAACGATATCTGCTGCTTTCACGTTAGACTTCGCGCCCCATGCTTCACTTTGCCAGTGTAGCGGTACGAACGCTGCGTCGTTGTATAGTGTCGCTTCTACGCCCTTCAGCATTTCTGCACGTTTCGCAGGATCCGTCTCTACGTTCGCAGCTTCAACCACTTTGTCCATTTCTGGGTTTGAGTAGTAACCACAGTTGTACTGACCACGACCGGTTTCTTCGTTACGAGTCATAGTTAGGAACTCGTTGAAGTTCGCTGAGTCTTCTGTATCTGAGTGCCAACCGATCATCAGCATGTCTGCCGCACACTTGTCAAACTCAGGCCAGTACTGCGCTTTTGGCATGGTCTTCAGATCAACCTTGATACCGATCTTAGACAACATTGCCGCCGCCGCTTGTGCTACTTTCGCATCGTTCACGTAACGGTTGTTTGGTGCGATCATCGTTAGCGTCAGGCCATTTTCGTAACCCGCTTCTTTCATCAGCTCTTTCGCTTTCTTCAGATCGTAGCGAGGAACCAGTTTGTCATCGTGACCCACGTAACCTGCCGGGCTTTGCTGACCAGCGGCCGTTGCGAAGCCTTTCATGATTTTCTTCACGATACCTTCGTTATTGATTGCGTGAACAATCGCTTGGCGAACGCGAACGTCTTTCAATGCTTCGTTGCTGTTTTGGTTTAGTTGGAACGTGATGATACGAGTACCAGGTAGCGTAACTAGGTCGATGCCGTCAGCATCTTCAACGCGTTTGTGGTCGTTTGGCGCTACAGGGTGAATCATGTCAACACCGCCAGAAAGCAGCGCTGCTACACGAGTCGCGTCTTCTTTGATTGGAACAAGTGTTAGCTTATCAACGTTACCTTTCGACTCTTTGTCCCAGTAATCTTTAAAGCGTTCAAATTCCACTTTTACGCCCTGCTCACGTGATGTCACGATGAACGGACCCGTGCCAGATACGTTAGTCGATGCAAATGAGTTACCGTGCTTCACTAGTTCAGACTTGTCTTTGCCGTCTGCGGTTTTACCCGTGTAGAACTTGCTGTCCATAGGGAAAATGTACGTTGCGGTTTGCAACACTAGTGGGTAAGGACCTTTAGTTACAAGATCGAACGTGTTGTCGTCAACTTTGACGATTTTTTCGTACGGGTCGAAGATGTTTTTAAAGTCAGGAGAGCTTTGTAAACGCTGGAACGTCCACACGACGTCGTCAGCCGTTAGAGTATTGCCAGAATGGAATTTCACACCTTCACGCAGTTTGAAACGAACAGTCGTATCGTTAATACGTTCCCAGCTTTCTGCTAGGCGAGGCTCGAAATCCATTTTTTGAGTAAAGCGAACCAACGGATCAAATACCATGTGTGACATTTGCAGTGTGCCACCTGATAGCTGCTCATGTGGGTCAAGCGATACTGGGTCAGCTGCATAGCCAACTTTGATATCTGCTGCCATTGCATTAAAGCTTAGGCCCGCAGCCATTAGCGCCACTGCTAATTTGCTTTTCATGGTTTTCATTTGCATAACTCCTTCATGCGGGGATACGGATCCCTTGTTGTTGTGTTTGCGTCTTTGTTATGACTAAAGGTTAGCCAAGCGAATTGCTTGGTTTATGCCGTTTCGATCTCTTCTCGCAAGCCAGTAAACTCCGGCATCAGAGAAATCAATTTTTTGCTGTATTCGTGTTGAGGTGCCGTGAATAACTGTTCTGTTGGTGCCACTTCTAAAAGTGTACCCATTTGCATCACACCTACTCGGTCACACATCTGACGAATAACAGGTAAATCGTGGCTGATAAACAACATAGTCAAGTTCAGCTCACTTTGCAGATCTTTCAGCAAGTTTAGAATTTGTGCCTGTACCGATACGTCCAGTGCTGAGGTCGGTTCATCACAAATCAAAAGTCGAGGACGAGTCGCCAACGCACGCGCAATAGAAATACGCTGACGCTGACCACCGGAGAATTCATGAGGGTACTTAAGCCCAGCCATTCGACCCAAACCAACATGATCCAATAGGTCATTCACGATTTGGCGAGTTTCCGACTCGTTTTTCGTCAATTTATGGAAACGGATTGGCTCAGCAATAATATCGAATACCTTCATACGAGGGTTCATTGAAGTATATGGGTTTTGGAACACCATCTGCATTTGACGACGCATCGGGCGGCGCTCTTTCTCAGAGGTTAAAGCGGTCAGGTCAATGCCCTCGAATTTCACCTGACCAGAGTTAGGTTGGTATAAACCAGCAATCACACGTGCAATGGTCGATTTACCTGAACCAGACTCGCCCACCAAACCAAAGGTTTCGCCTTCGTGCACTTCAAAGCTCACATTATTGGATGCTTGCACGTATTCTCGGCGGCTCTCGAACAAAGAGTCTTTGGTCACAAAGCGAAGATTGACGTTCTTCACGTCCAAAAGCGGGCCAGTGTACTCACGCTCATCTTGGCTTTGTCCTAACCAGTGGTTCTTGATATCGAGTGGCTCCATTTCCGCCGCTTCTTCGATATAGCTTACTAACGGGAAACGATCTAACTTTCTGTCTGAACGTGGTACCGCTGAAATTAGACTGCGAGTATAAGAGTGATCAGGATCGCCCAATACTTTGGCTGTTGGTCCAAACTCCACCAAGTCACCACGATACATTACCGCCACGCGATCGGTGACGTTGGAGACGACACCCATATCGTGAGTAACCAACATACAGCCGACATTGTTCTTGATACACAGCTCGCGGATCAAGTTGAGGATTTGGTCTTGGATAGAAACGTCTAACGCCGTAGTTGGTTCGTCCGCAATGATGAGATCTGGCTCACCAGCCAAAGCAATGGCAATGACAACACGCTGACGCATACCACCAGAGAATTGGTGCGGGTACTGTTTTAAGCGGTTTTCTGGTTGCGGAATACCAACCTGCTGCATAAGAGAAAGCGCGCGCTGATACGCCTCTTCATCAGAGACCTTCATGTTGGCGTGGATCGTCTCTTTCAGCTGTTGCTCAACAGTAAAAAGTGGATTGAGCGAGGTCATCGGATCTTGGAAAATAAAACCTATTTTCGAGCCGCGAACCTTACGCATCGCTTCTGGTGATAGGCCAGAAATTTTTTCTCCATCCAAGAAAACATCGCCGCTAGCAACGCGACCTGGAGGGCTAAGCAAATCAATAACGGCGTTACCAACGGTGGATTTGCCCGCACCTGATTCGCCAACAACACCCACGATTTCACCACGTTCAATATGAAAAGAAAGTGACTTCACGGCAGCGTGAACGCCGTGTCGGGATGGGTATTCAATACGAAGGTTTTTCACTTCTAATAGTGACATTTCAGACCTCTACTGCCTTGTCTGTGGTATCGAATCATGCCAAAGGCACCATTCATCACCTGAATGAATCCGTTCAAATTCAGAATAATACTCTGAAATCTTAATGCGGAAATAATTTGGCAAAAATCACACAAAAAAGCAACAATTAAAGTATATTCCGCCGAAAAAACATTAAATAAACGCACAATTAGCGAATAAAAATGCATTAACAAGTATTTAACCATTTTCATATCACACTATTTTTGTGCGTCATGCACCAATAAAACTAGAAAAATGCTCTAAAAGTAAACATGAGCTAAACAAGATCATTAACCATATTATTCATGTGCATTTATTAACATTTAACAAACAATATCATATGCAAAAAGTGTTTTTTCAACATAAAAAACTATTAATAAAATAGTCGGCAAATACAAAAAGCCAAACTTAGGAAGAGAAAGGATAGGTCAAAACGTGAACAAAACAGCAAAACCACACAAATCCTGCTCCAATGCAGATTATGCGCCACTTAAGCGGTTTATTGACTAAGCAAAGGAAAGTACCGCTATCTTCATTCGTACGTCATAAGAAAACTCGCCGGTTTTAACCCTTTACGACACAATTGAGAGTGGGATAATAGATGAACAGTGTCAAAGCCAAGCCGTAAATAAAAGGAGCCCCTGTGCTTAAAGCGATTTTTTTTGATATGGACGAGACTTTATGTGCAACGTCACAAGCCGATAAAGTTGCAGGACAAGCGTTTACAACTTGGATTCATAAAACCTACCCACAAGTGACTGAGCCAAAAGCTTTTTTGCAGCGCTACTTACAGGGTGTATACAAAAAGCTGAATGCTGAGTTCCCTCACCTTGTTGCTCTGCTACCCGATGAAAATGCCTTCCGTTGTGGCCTGATCCAAAACATCTTGGCGGAGCAAGGCGTCAGCATCACTGCAAAAGAGGCTCAACAAGCTCAAGACTACTTTGACTCTGCACGTATGGGCGCGTTCACTTTCTTCCCTGGTGTAAAAGAAATGCTCAGCGACCTTCGTCAACATTACAAACTCGTCGTGATCACTAACGGCCCGATTTTTTCTCAACACCCTAAATTAAACGCGACACAAATGAGCAACTGGGTGGACCATATTATTGTGGGAGGAGAAGAGCCAGAAGAGAAACCTGCTACAAGTATTTTCCAAAAAGCGCTCGACTTGGTCGAAGTAAAACCAGAAGAGGCTCTACACGTGGGCGACTCTTTACCTGCTGACATTGCTGGCGCTAACAATATGGGCATTTTGAGTGTATGGGTGAATGCGACAGGCGCAAGCAACTCAACGGATATAACGCCAAGTTTTGAAATCCAAGAAACGGTAGAACTGAAAGAAATCCTTAAAACACTCGCCCAATAAAAGCAGCGGATTAGAAAACTACAAAACCCCAGACACTGCTCTGGGGTTTATTTTGTCAGCTCGAAAAGCATTTGGATCATAGGTGGTCAAAAGCCCCTAGAGCTGTACACTTTTGGGAAAAATTGAAATGGAATGCCGATTCTTTTCAGGAGAGATGCAAAAAAGCCCCAGTCTTTCGACTGAGGCTTTAAATAGTGGTCGGTGAAGAGGGATTCGAACCCCCGACCCTCTGGTCCCAAACCAGATGCGCTACCAAGCTGCGCTATTCACCGAACTGTATTTGCTGATTTTCTCAAATCAGACAGGACACTTCAACTAAGAAGTCACCTTAATTAATGGGGTGGCTAACGAGATTCGAACTCGCGACCACCGGAATCACAATCCAGGGCTCTACCAACTGAGCTATAGCCACCATCAATTTTTGCTGTTTACCGCTCTATTAGAGCCATAAACTAAATAGTGGTCGGTGAAGAGGGATTCGAACCCCCGACCCTCTGGTCCCAAACCAGATGCGCTACCAAGCTGCGCTATTCACCGACGATGTTTTATCTTGATTGAATCAAGATTGGGAGCAATGCTACCGCATTCAATCTAAAAAAGAAAGAATGGGGTGGCTAACGAGACTTGAACTCGCGACAACCGGAATCACAATCCGGGGCTCTACCAACTGAGCTATAGCCACCACTGATTTTTACCGATGTATCCTCCGAGGCAATGGTACGCCCGAAAGGATTCGAACCTTCGACCTTTGGCTCCGGAGGCCAACGCTCTATCCAACTGAGCTACGGGCGCATGCCCTATCGGCGGAGTGGAATAATACGGATATCACACTATGCCGTCTAGTACTTTTTTTACTTTTTTTATCGTTTGGTCTCTTTTTCGACAGTTATCTTCCGTTAAAGTGGATTTTTGATGTGATTCACGCCCTGTCATGGATAACTTGTTGTTTATTGCAACAAGTTATCGGGATATAATCACCCATTATTTACATTGATTTAACAGCTGCAACCAAGTTGTCTAATCATTCTATGCCATTCAGTGGAATTTAATGATTTCTCTGCTCGGCATTAATACTCTAACTATATAAATAGGTAAGTCACTTACCTCGGGAATGTGAAGTGGGTTTAATGGATATGTCTCGACAAATGATTAGCGTTTTGTTCGCTGCCTTAACGTTTTCTACGGCAGCTTTAGCTTCTGACATCAGCCAAACTGAATACGATGCGATCGCAGAACGCATCCAACCTGTCGGTGATGTTTATCTAGCGGGTTCTGAGCCAGTGAAAGAAGAGCCAACCGGTCCACGTGATGGCGCCACAGTTTATGGTACTTTTTGTATTGCTTGTCACGCATCTGGTGTAAACGGCGCACCTAAAACAGGTAATGCCGATGATTGGGCACCACGTATTGCACAAGGCAAAGATACGTTAGTGAAGCACGCATTAGAAGGCTTCAATGCGATGCCAGCCAAAGGAACCTGTATGGACTGTTCTGACGATGAAATCATCGCAGCAATTGACCACATGATTGAAGGTCTATAAGTAAAGACATCAACGAAAAAGGCTTGCCAGTTGGCAAGCCTTTTTGTTTTTAGTCAGTGAGAACAGGGTTACTTTACTTCTTAAACATTGCTCGAATATTGGCAATGTGTGCTTGACCTTTCGCCATACGCTCTTCTGCTGATACTGGCTTTTTGTTTACTTCCCATTCAACGTCATCAAATGGCAACTCATCCAAAAAGCGGCTTTGAGTCGGTTTGATCAACTCGCCGAACTGCCGACGCTCTTTGCACATAGTGAAAGTCAGTTCACGTTGCGCGCGAGTAATACCAACGTACATCAGGCGACGCTCTTCTTCCACGTTATCTTCATCAATACTGGTTTGGTGCGGTAAAATACCTTCTTCGGACCCAATTAAGTATACATATGGGAACTCAAGGCCTTTTGATGCGTGCAAGGTCATCAGTTGTACTGCATCACTGTCTTCATCTTCTTCACCGCGCTCCATCATGTCACGCAAGGTCAAACGTTGAACGACTTCTTTTAACGTTTTCTCTTCTTGATCGTAGTTGTCACCCTCTAGGTCCGCCACTATCCATGAATAAAGATCAGAAACGTTCTTCATTCGCATTTCAGCGGCTTTCGGACTTGCTGAAGTTTCGTATAGCCAATCTTCATAATGGATATCACGAACTAGCGAACGAACCGCTTCGACGGTATCACCACGCTCAGCTTGATCAGCGATCGCCACTAGCCATTGGGTGAAACGACGCAGGTTTTCTAGGCCACGTCCCGTTAGGTGCTGTTCGAGCCCCATTTCAAAGCTCGACTCAAACAGGCTCTTGCCTCGCATATTGGCATAACTGCCTAATTTCTCTAACGTTACTGGGCCAATTTCACGTCGCGGAGTGTTCACAATGCGCAAAAATGCATTGTCGTCATCCGGATTAACCAAAACGCGCAAATACGCCATGATGTCTTTAATCTCTGCGCGCGCAAAAAACGAGGTGCCGCCAGAAATTTTATACGGTACACGGTTTTGCATCAGAGACTTTTCAATCAAACGTGATTGGTGGTTACCACGATATAGAATCGCATAATCTTTATATTCGGTACGGTTTAGGAACTTATGCGCAATTAGTTCACCCGTTACGCGCTCTGCTTCGTGCTCTTCATTTTTAGCCAACAACACTTTGAGTTTTTCACCGTCAGGAATTTCAGAGAACAAGGACTTCTCATAGACGTGAGGGTTGTTAGCTATCAAAATGTTGGCCGCACGCAGGATTCGACTCGTTGAACGGTAGTTTTGCTCTAGCTTAATCAAACGCAAATTCGGATAATCTTCACCCAGCAACACGAGGTTCTGAGGTTTCGCACCACGCCATGAATAAATAGACTGATCGTCATCCCCTACAACCGTCAATCGCCCACGTTCTCCGACGATTAATTTGACCAGCTCATACTGACTCGTGTTGGTATCTTGATACTCGTCAACCAGTAGGTAACGGATACGATTCTGCCAACGCTGACGAACGTCTTCATGATTACGTAAGAGTAAAACGGGCATCAAAATTAGGTCATCAAAATCAAGCGCGTTATAGGCTTTCATTTGCTTTTGGTACATATCAAAACAGAACGCAAACAATTGTTGCTGTTCACCTTGCGCACGCGCTTTGGCTTGCTCTGGCGTCAACATGTCGTTTTTCCAGTTGGAAATACAACTCAGAAGCTGACGTAGCAGATCTTTATCACCATCAAGCTGCTTTTCGGTAAGTTCTTTGAGCAGCGCTAGCTGGTCTTGGTCATCAAACAGTGAGAAGCCCGCTTTCAACCCTAAATGCTTGTACTCACGCTTGATGATGTTCAATCCTAAAGTGTGGAATGTTGATACCATCAAACCTTTAGACTCACCTTTCCCTAACGTTTGACCTACACGCTCCTTCATTTCACGTGCTGCTTTGTTGGTAAACGTCACCGCCGCAATGTTACGCGCTTTGTAACCACATTGCTGAACCAGATAAGCGATTTTATTGGTAATAACACGAGTTTTGCCCGAGCCAGCACCAGCTAGCACTAGGCATGGACCAGACACGTATTTCACGGCTTCATCTTGACTAGGGTTCAGCTTCATAGAAATTCTCTGCGGGTGATGAATGTGGCGCCTATGATAAAGGGGTGGCCTCGTGAAAGCTATGCTGATTTCTTGTAATTTTTACACCAATTAAGTGCAATATTCTGTTGCATAAATGGCGGGTATTTAAGCTATAATGAATGAACGTTCATTCACTAAAGGGTGACATTATGAAGGATAACCCTGCTGTAGATAAACGAGAACAAATCTTAGTCGCTGCTGAACAACTCATTGCCGAATCTGGTTTTCAAGGGCTTTCCATGCAAAAGCTCGCCAATGAGGCAGGTGTCGCAGCAGGGACGATTTACCGTTATTTCTCAGATAAAGAACATCTTTTAGAGGAACTACGCCTTAACGTTGCTAAGCGTGTTGCTACTGCGGTGCAACTAGGTGTTAGTGAAGAGATGCCTTTAAAACAGCGTTATCGAACCATGTGGCTCAATATTTGGAATTTAGCGAGCTCGAACTTAAGTGCGATCAGCAACCGAGTCCAATATGAGTCTTTACCCTGTTCAAATAGTAGCAAAGCTCGGGAACTTGAGAGACAAATGTTTGCCCAAGTAGATCTTCTTTTTAATCAGGGTAAAGACGAGGGAGTATTCAAGCTTCTCGATAACGAAGTACTTTCTGGATTAAGTTTTGAGGCAAGTGTTGCACTTGCTCGGAAACACGCTTTGGGATTTTATCAACTGGATAAGACGGCATTAGAGGCCGCTATTGAAGCCAGTTGGGATGCAATTATTAAACACTAACTTGGAGTTCTTAATAGAATGAAAAAGTGGACTTTCTTTATGTTACTTATCGCCGTTCTCTTGTTCGGCAGCGTGATAGGTTTCAATTTATTTAAGCAACAAAAGATCGCTGAATACATGGCAAACCGTCCTGAACCTGAGTTCCCAGTAACCGTGACAGAAGTGCAAGCGGTGGATTGGGTACCAGTCATCGAAGCAATTGGTTTTATCGAGCCAAACCAAGGCGTGACGGTAGCAAATGAGACCAGCGGTGTTATCGATAAAATCGCGTTTGATTCCGGTGCTCAAGTTAAATCGGGTCAGCCATTAGTGTTGCTTGATTCTGAAGTCGAAAAAGCAAATTTGAAGAGCTCGCAAGCTAAGTTGCCAGCGGCAGAAGCGAAATACAAACGCTACCAAGGCCTATTCAAAAAAGGCTCTATTTCTAAAGAAGCGTATGACGAAGCAGAAGCAAACTACTTCTCCTTAAAAGCGGATATTGAAAGCCTGAAAGCAACCATCGACCGACGCGAAATCAAAGCGCCATTTGATGGTGTGGTAGGTATTCGTAACGTGTACCTCGGTCAGTACCTACAGGCGGGCACCGATATTGTTCGCCTTGAAGATACCAGCGTGATGCGCTTGCGCTTCACCGTGCCACAAACCGATATTTCACGTATCAATATCGATCAAGAAGTGGATATCTTTGTTGACGCTTATCCAGACCAACCTTTCAAAGGGTCTATTTCTGCGATTGAACCAGCTGTAAACGTACAAAGTGGTTTGATTCAAGTTCAAGCGGATATCCCTAACAGTGACGGCAAACTACGTAGTGGTATGTTCGCGCGTGCAAACATCATTCTGCCTAAATTAGAAAATCAGGTCACGCTACCTCAAACCGCGATCACATTTACGCTGTATGGCGACAATGTTTACATCGTAACAGAAGAAGATGGCGAAAAACGCGTTAAGCAGCATGTGGTAAAAGTTGGCGAACGCTCTAAAGATATCGCACACATTCTAGAAGGCGTGAAGCCAGGTGATGTAGTGGTGACATCGGGTCAAGTCCGTTTGAGTAACCATGCGAAAGTAAGCATTGTCGAAAGCGATGCAACTACCCCACCTGCTGAAACACCAATGCTTTAAGTTGGAGGCATCATGCGCTTTACAGATGTTTTTATAAAACGTCCAGTTTTAGCGGTATCGATCAGCTTTTTGATTGCATTGCTTGGTTTGCAAGCGGTGTTCAAAATGCAGGTTCGTGAATACCCTGAAATGACGAATACGGTGGTCACCGTGACCACCAGTTACTACGGTGCAAGTGCCAACTTGATCCAAGGCTTTATTACTCAGCCATTGGAGCAAGCGGTAGCGCAAGCCGATAATATTGATTACATGACTTCGCAATCGGTATTGGGTAAATCGACCATTACTGTAAACATGAAGTTGAATACTGATCCAAATGCGGCGTTGTCTGACATTCTGGCGAAAACCAACTCGGTACGTTCACAGCTACCAAAAGAAGCCGAAGACCCAACCGTAACCATGTCGACAGGTTCGACAACGGCGGTACTGTACATCGGCTTTACGAGTGACGAGTTATCTTCAAGCCAGATCACTGACTACCTTGAGCGTGTAATCAACCCGCAGTTGTTCACCGTAAACGGTGTGTCCAAAGTTGACCTGTATGGTGGTATGAAGTACGCACTGCGCGTATGGCTAGATCCTGCCAAAATGGGCGCTTTGAAGTTGACCGCAACCGATGTGATGAGCGTTCTTAACGCCAACAACTACCAATCTGCAACCGGTCAAGCGACGGGTGAGTTCGTGCTTTATAACGGTAGCGCAGATACTCAGGTATCAAACGTTGCTGAACTTGAAGCATTGGTCGTGAAAACTGGTGAAGGGGATGTCATCCGCCTAGGTGATATCGCTAAAGTAACGCTAGAGAAGAGTCACGACGTTTATCGCGCAAGTGCAAACGGTCAAGAAGCTGTGGTTGCAGCGATCAACGCAGCGCCAAGTGCTAACCCAATCAACATTGCAGCAGACGTACTTGAACTGTTGCCTCAGCTTGAGCGCAACCTACCAAGTAACATCAAAATGAACGTAATGTACGACTCAACTATCGCTATCAACGAATCGATTCACGAAGTAGTGAAAACGATTCTTGAAGCAGCAGTAATCGTACTTGTGGTTATCACACTGTTCCTAGGTTCATTCCGCGCGGTAATCATTCCTATCGTGACCATTCCACTTTCATTGATTGGTGTGGCAATGGTGATGCAGGCAATGGGTTTCTCTTGGAACTTGATGACGCTACTGGCGATGGTGCTTGCCATCGGTCTGGTGGTGGATGACGCGATCGTTGTACTAGAAAACGTTGACCGTCACATCAAAGAAGGGGAATCGCCATTCCGAGCTGCAATTATTGGTACGCGTGAAATTGCGGTTCCAGTTATCGCGATGACATTGACGCTAGGTGCAGTGTACGCACCGATCGCATTGATGGGTGGTATCACCGGTTCATTGTTCAAAGAGTTCGCTTTGACACTGGCAGGTTCAGTATTCGTATCCGGCATCATCGCTTTGACACTATCACCAATGATGTGTTCGAAGATGCTGAAGGCGAACGAGAAGCCAAGCAAGTTTGAGCAAAAAGTTCACCATATCCTTGATGGCATGACCACTCGTTACGAAGGCATGTTGAAAGCGGTAATGGCTCATCGTCCGGTTGTTATTGCGTTTGCAATCAT
Source organism: Vibrio sp. YT-16 (assembly GCF_033337405.1). NCBI lineage: Bacteria > Pseudomonadati > Pseudomonadota > Gammaproteobacteria > Vibrionales > Vibrionaceae > Vibrio > Vibrio sp. YT-16. Next base: position 5,049 of record NZ_JAWOQQ010000007.1, on the reverse strand, counting down.
TGTATTTGCAAGCTTACCGGTCTTGTTCAAGTTTATTCCTAGCGAACTAGCACCATCTGAAGATAAAGGTGTGGTCATGCTGATGGGTACCGCCCCATCAAATGCGAACTTGGACTATATCCAAAATACCATGGATGACGTAAACCAAATACTCTCAGATCAACCGGAGGTGGAATACGCACAGGTCTTTAATGGTGTACCAAACTCAAACCAAGCGTTTGGCCTAGCAACATTGAAGCCTTGGAGTGAACGAGAGGCAAGCCAATCTGAAATCACGAAACGTGTGGGTGGCCTAGTATCAAGTGTGCCTGGTATGTCTGTCACTGCATTCCAAATGCCAGAGCTTCCAGGTGCAGGCTCAGGTCTACCTGTTCAGTTTGTAATTACAACACCAAATAGCTTCGAGAGCTTGTTTACTATCGCTAGCGATATTCTAACCGATGTTGCAAGTAGCCCAATGTTTGTCTATTCCGACCTGGATTTGAACTACGATTCAGCAACGATGAAGATCAAGATCGATAAAGACAAAGCCGGTGCCTACGGTGTGACTATGCAAGACATTGGCATCACCCTCAGCACCATGATGGCAGATGGTTATGTAAACCGAATCGACCTGAATGGCCGCTCGTACGAGGTGATCCCTCAAGTTGAGCGTAAATGGCGTCTAAACCCAGAATCGATGAAGAACTACTATGTACGCTCTGTGGATGGTAAAGCGGTTCCATTAGGCAGTCTGATTACTATCGATGTGGTGGCTGAGCCTCGCTCTTTGCCACACTTCAACCAGCTAAACTCAGCGACTGTGGGTGCAGTACCATCACCTAGTGTTGCTATGGGTGACGCAATCGACTGGTTTGAAAATATTGCACAAACCAAACTGCCTGCAGGATATAACCACGATTACATGGGCGAATCTCGTCAGTTTGTAACGGAAGGTAGTGCCTTGTATGCAACCTTCGGTCTTGCACTTGCGATCATCTTCCTCGTTCTGGCGATTCAATTTGAATCACTCCGCGATCCTATTGTCATCATGGTATCTGTACCTCTGGCAATATGTGGTGCCTTGATCGCATTGGCCTGGGGTACGGCCTCGATGAACATCTACTCGCAGGTTGGTTTGATAACGCTGGTCGGCCTAATAACCAAGCACGGTATCTTGATCTGTGAAGTCGCCAAAGAAGAGCAGTTACATAATAAACTGTCTCGTATTGATGCGGTGATGGAAGCTGCGAAAGTGCGTCTTCGCCCTATCCTAATGACCACTGCAGCGATGATCGCAGGTCTGATCCCGCTGATGTACGCAACAGGTGCAGGTGCCGCGCAACGTTTCAGTATCGGTATCGTCATCGTTGCTGGCCTTGCAATCGGTACACTGTTCACACTATTTGTACTACCTGTGATTTACAGCTACCTAGCTGAAAAACACAAACCTCTGCCAGTATTTGTTGAAGACAAAGACTTGGAGAAGTTAGCGCGAGTTGACGAAGCGAAAGCAGCTCATCGTGAATTAGCGGATAACAGATAAGCTATTAAGGCATTCAAAAAGGTCACTTCGGTGGCCTTTTTTATTGCCGCTCTCTTTTTTGCCATCTAAATGGCGACTTTCACGTATCATTTACTTAAAATGAGGACAAATCAAAAGGAGTTTTAGCCACTATGTTTGACCCAAAGAAATTAGAGCAAATTGCTAAACAGATTCACGACTCAATGCCTCAACCTGTAAAAGAGTTGGGCTCTGATGTCGATCAGAAAGTTCGTCAAGTAATCCAAGGCCAGCTAAACAAGCTAGATGTTGTAAGTCGCGAAGAGTTTGATGTTCAAACTCAAGTTTTACTACGTACACGTCAAAAGCTAACAGAAATGGAACAGAAGTTGGCACAACTTGAAGAAAAGCTTGCTGAAAAATAAGTATCAAAGCGCTCCTCACAAAGGAGCGTTTTTCTTATCGGCGCGCAGATAAATCGGCTAAAAACAAAAAGGCTTGGTCAACGGCGACCAAGCCTTTTGATTAGATGTTGTGTTTATTTTGTATTTATCACTCCAGTCTGCCTGGAGTTTATCTACTGCGTTACTTGAGACTAAGTAAATTACGCAGTATTAAGGCTTCATTTCTAGGAGAAGGCGCGGACTTTACGATAGTAAACGAGCACCTTCGACACCAAATGGAACCTTAAGGCCAGTAATTTAGCCGCCCACCGCGATACGCTTCATATCAGTCATGTAACCACGTAGCTCTTCACCGATGTACTCTACAGGGTGGTTACGGATTGTTTCATTCACAGCGATAAGAGTCGCGTTATCCACTTGGTTAGACGTTTCACCTAAACCTTTACCAATTACGTCAGTATTTACGGTTGGCATAAACTTCTCACGTAGAAGCGGCGTTGCTACGTTAGCAAACAGGTAGTTACCGTATTCCGCAGTGTCTGAGATAACCACGTTCATCTCGTATAAACGCTTACGTGCGATAGTGTTTGCGATAAGTGGCAGTTCGTGTAGAGACTCATAGTAAGCAGACTCATCGATGATGCCAGATGCCATCATCGCTTCGAATGCTAGCTCAACGCCCGCACGAACCATAGCAACCATCAAGATACCGTTATCGAAGTACTCTTGTTCAGAGATTTCTACGTCAGTTTCTGGGTAGTTTTCGAAAGCAGTTTCACCCGTTTCTGCACGCCAGCCTAGTAAATTTGCATCGTCGTTTGCCCAGTCAGCCATCATAGTGCTAGAGAAGTGACCGGTGATGATGTCATCCATGTGCTTGTTGTATAGCGGACGCATCAGTTCTTTTAGCTCTTCAGAAAGCTCAAATGCTTTCACTTTTGCAGGGTTAGTTAGGCGATCCATCATGTGAGTGATACCACCAAACTTCAGTGCTTCAGTGATGGTTTCCCAACCGTATTGAAGAAGCTTACCAGCGTAGCCAGGATCGATACCATCAGCAATCATCTTCTCGTAACACACGATAGAGCCAGCCTGTAGCATGCCACAAAGGATAGTTTGCTCACCCATTAGGTCAGATTTCACCTCAGCAACGAAAGAAGACTCTAGACAGCCAGCACGGTGACCACCGGTTGCTGCTGCCCAAGCTTTCGCGATATCCCAACCTTCACCTTTTGGGTCGTTCTCTGGGTGAACAGCGATAAGAGTCGGTACACCGAAACCGCGCTTGTATTCTTCACGAACTTCCGTACCTGGACATTTAGGTGCAACCATTACTACCGTTAGGTCTTTACGGATTTGCATGCCTTCTTCAACAACGTTGAAACCGTGAGAGTAACCTAGTGCTGCGCCTTCTTTCATTAACGGCATTACCATCTCAACAACGTTTGTGTGCTGCTTATCTGGAGTAAGGTTTACTACTAGATCAGCTTGTGGAATTAGCGTTTCGTAGCTACCTACCTCAAAACCGTTGTCTTTTGCGTTTTTGAATGACTGGCGTTGCTCATCAATCGCGGCTTGGCGAAGCGCATAAGCAACGTCTAGACCAGAGTCGCGCATGTTCAGACCTTGGTTAAGACCTTGAGCACCACAACCTACAATGACTACTTTCTTACCTTTCAGATAATCCGCTTCTGAAGCGAACTCACTGCGGTCCATAAAACGACAACGACCTAATTGGTCCAACTGCTCGCGCAAGTTTAGGGTATTGAAATAATTAGCCATCTGGGTGCTCCTTTGAGATTCTTCCATTGAGGTCAGTAATTGCCTTACCGAATAACTTCATACTAAAACAGACATGAGATTGCTTAAAGTGATATATTCACAATTAGTTATTGCAATTTATGCAACATGGAAATGAAAATTTAATGAATATCAAAAGCCTGCAACTTTTCATTCATCTCTGTGAGAGTAAAAGTTTCGCCAAGACCGCAGCGGCAATGCATATTAGCCCTTCAGCCTTAAGCCGACAGATACAAAAATTAGAGGAGGAAACCAGCCAACAATTGTTTTTACGCGACAACCGTAGCGTTGATTTAACTATCCAAGGTAAAAAGCTAGTCCCAGTAGCCTTAAAGATTCTTGGCGAATGGCAGCAGTATCAGAGTCACCTGAAGGGAACCGAGGATGAATTGAAAGGAGAAATCCGTCTCTTTTGTTCTGTTACTGCAAGCTACAGCCATCTTCCGGAGCTAATCTCTGACTTTCGTATTCAGAACCCTTTCATTGAGTTCAAACTATCAACCGGCGATCCAGCTCAAGCGATCGACAAAATACTAGCAGATGAAGCCGATATTGCCATATCAGCCAAGTCAGAACAGATGCCAAATAAAATCGCATTTGAAACGATCAGTGAAATCCCACTTTCTGTCATCGTACCTGTTGGGGTTAGTGCGTTTGCTGAAGAGCTACAAAAAGAAAAACCAGACTGGTCGGTCATTCCATTCATACTCCCAGAAGCAGGAACGGCAAGGGACAGGGCCAATACTTGGCTCAAACAAATGAAAATAAAGCCAAAGATCTACGCACAAACCTCCGGACATGAAGCCATCGTAAGTATGGTTGCATTGGGATGTGGAGTAGGTATCGCACCTGATGTTGTAATCAACAACAGTCCAGTAAGAGAAAAGATAAATCGTTTAAAAGTCTTACCAATTAAACCTTTTAAACTTGGTGTTTGCTGCAACAAAACTCAGCTGGAGAATCCGCTTGTTAAAGCCTTTTGGAAGGTTGCAGAGAGCAAGTATATCGCACCTTAGATGAACACTTTTTAGGTATAAAGTGAGCTAATTTTAAAACTCTATAGATGCAAAAAAGCCCGCTCTTTCGAGCGGGCTTCTTAAATTTAAAGCCTGGCGATGTCCTACTCTCACATGGGGAAGCCCCACACTACCATCGGCGCTATTTCGTTTCACTTCTGAGTTCGGCATGGAAATCAGGTGGGTCCAAAACGCTATGGTCGCCAAGCAAATTCTTTAATCTGGAAAGCTGTTTTTTAATTCTCGTTCTTACACATTCAATGTTCTTTCATTGAGTCCATCAAAACCCCTTGGGTGTTGTATGGTTAAGCCTCACGGGCAATTAGTACAGGTTAGCTCAACGCCT
>NZ_JAWOQQ010000079.1:0-1348 GCF_033337405.1 Vibrio sp. YT-16 | reverse complement strand
AACGGACGCAGCCGCATGTCGACGCGATAACAAAAACCATCAAACGTCTGTTGATCGAGTGCTTTGATGATCCGCTGACCAAGACGAGTAAAGAACTGCGCGTTAGCAATACTGCGGCGGGCACCTTGGGTTTCGCCGTTTTCAGGGTAAGTAAAAATCAGGTCGATATCGGAAGAGAAATTCAGTTCGCCACCGCCTAGCTTGCCCATCCCAATGATCAACATCGGTTGAGCTTCACCCTCTGCATTTGTTGGCGTTCCCCATTCTGCGCAGCAAATTTTGTATTGCCATTGGTATGTCTCAAAGATCATCGCCTCTGCCAATTGGGACAAATGACGTAATGACTCTTCAAGTGTCCAAGCATGTAAGAAGTCTTTCCACGCGATGTAGACCATTTCTCGATTTCGGAACTGACGCAGAACGCGATGACCAGACATTTCATCTGGGCATTCTGCCAATAAGGCGGCCAGACGGGTGCGATAAGCTTGGTGTCGGCTAAGCTCACTTAACATCGTTGGTAACTGCTGCGCGAGAGCCTCGTCACGGTGAATGGTTTCCGTAATAAATTGGCTCAACGCCGAGACGTAATGAAACTGCTCTACGACCTCATTTGGCCATGATTGAAGGTAACCCGCTTCTTGGGCATTTTGAACGGCAGATTCGGCGACAGAGACCAGTGACGAAGGCAGCTGCATGTTTCTTCCTTGTGTGAAAAGCACGGTGATTCATTCTTTATACCAGACTTAAAGCAAATAAAAACGCCCACAAAAGGTTTGTGGGCGTTTTATCAAATCCAATTCGCTTTATACGCTAAATGACTTAATCTTCTTATCTAGCTCTTCGGCGTTACTTTGCATCATTTCAGAGGTTTCCAGTAACTCTGTGACCACCACGACCGATGCTTCAACCAGCTCACGAACGTTCGTTAAGTTCTGGCTCATTTCTTCCGCTACACTGCTTTGTTGTCCTGAAGCGGTGGCAATTTGGAAGTTCATGTCGTTGATTTGTGTTACTTGAGCAACAATGCCATCAAGCTCACTACCCGCGTTAGAAACCAATTCCACGCCTTCAGCCGCTTCGACAACACTTTTCTCCATCAAATCAACCGCAGAAGTCGCGCTGGCCTGTAGCTGAGTGATCATTTCTTGAATTTCCACCGTCGCTTGTTGCGTGCGCTGCGCAAGGTTACGAACTTCGTCCGCCACCACAGCAAAACCACGCCCTGCTTCACCAGCACGCGCCGCTTCAATCGCCGCATTCAAAGCAAGCAAGTTGGTTTGCTCAGAGATGCCTTGAATCGTACCAACTACGCTACCAATCGACTCCACACGCTCTTCGACTTGGTTTA
>NZ_JAWOQQ010000078.1:0-1362 GCF_033337405.1 Vibrio sp. YT-16 | reverse complement strand
GACGGTAACACAACGCCAACTTAACGACTTCCTCTGCAATCATCAGTGCATACACGTACTTAAACTCCCAACCAAGAACAAACGCAGCGATTGCACAAAGTGGTAAGCCTGTCATCCACATGGCGATAAAGTCCATGCGTAAGCAGAATACGTTGTCGCCACCAGCTCGAATAATCCCGTTAATGATGATCATGTTCAACATACGCAACCAAATCGCGCAGCACAAAATCATCACCGCAGGGGCGGCGAGTGGGTAAAGCTCAGGGTTGTCCAAATTCAATGCTGCAATGATCAACTCACGATTAAGAAGCAACAGTGCGCCGATGGAAATACCAAACACAAAGACTGCTTTGATAAAGAATTTTGCCATGTGTTCAGCTTGCTCAAAGGCATCACGCCCCAAGGATTGACCAATCATCACAGAGCATGCCACAGAGATCCCAAAGAAAATCGAGTAACAGAGTGATTCAAATGGGCCGAGCATACTAAATACTGCCAATTCGGTTGTCCCCATGTGGCCAAAAATCATCTGATAAACCATGGTGCCGATTGCCCAAAGTAGCGCACCTAGCGTCATTGGCAGCGCAATACGACGATAAGACAGCCACAGCGAAGGGCGTTCAGAGCCTTCTTTTACTTCCAGCAACCAGTGCTTCCGCCAACGCATGTAGGCAATCATGGCGAGTACTTGGAACAAACGAGAAATGGTCGTAGCGAATGCCGCACCAGCGACCCCCATTGCTGGGATGCCAAAGCCGCCTTTGATTAACCAGAAATTCAAACCAATATTAAGGACGATGGTCATTGCACCCATTAATAGCGGAGTGACGGTGTCTCCCGAGGAGCGCATGCTGGCTTCGAGCACGATGACGATATGCGTAAGCAACAGCACCGGAAACGCATACCACAAGTAAGTCGCACCCAACTCAATCACTCGTGTATCGCTGGTTTGTAAACGCATGATGAGTTCGCTACCAAGCGTGATGATCAACGTCACTGGGATAAGCACTTTTAAGCCAAATCGGATGGCGATACCAGTGACGGTTTTGGCACTGACGGCATCATTTCGCCCCCAATATTGAGCAACGAGCGTGCCGTTGGCAGAGGCTAGACCGGCCATGATCATGATCGCCACGAAATGCCATTTTGACGCAATTCCCACAGCCGCTGTCGCTTCTTTACCAAAGTCACTAACCATGAGAACATCAGCCAATGCCAATATCGCGACAAGCGCGCTTTGGATTGCAACAGGAAAACCTAAGCGAATAATCTGACGTAACAAGTCGCCAGACATAGGATTTGTTTGGTTTTTGATGTCAGTATTGTTCGTCATAGTCACTCCTCAGTTTGTGGGGGAATATA
>NZ_JAWOQQ010000077.1:0-1368 GCF_033337405.1 Vibrio sp. YT-16 | reverse complement strand
GGGCTTGATTACGATATCCGACTCGCTCAAACACAATCCCAATCGGCAACGACGTAGATTGCAGCAAATCTGCGGCATGATTGATCCGCAATTTCATTAGACGTTGGCTAAACGGCTCTTTAAAGTGCTTTTGAAACAATCTTGTGACTGCACTTTCACTCAGCGATAAGTAGTTCGCCAAGTCTGCGAGCGTCACCTTAGTTGCAAAGTGTTGTTCGAGATACGCGTTAACACTTGCCACGCGCTCTCTTTCCTGTAGCTCGTGTTCACTCATCGATAAGTATGAGTGAGTCATCAGTGTTTTTGCTCCTTCATCGTGAGCAATCAGAGACAAAACATGGAGAAATCTCGATAGTTGCTCCATTGCAGGAAACGTCATGAGCTCATGCAGAAGATCCACAACGTGCTGAGCTGTCCGTTCAGAAAACACCACACCTTTATTGGCCGCCTTTAAAAGCGGGTCAAGCTTTCTAAGCTCTGCGCAATAGAACATCAAATTGGCAATCCACTCACGCTTAAACCAAATCACATGAGTCTCGCACTTGCTTTCGACCAATGTGGAGTGAATTGAATGAGGCACACCAGGCGCGATCAATAGCATTTGGTTGTGAGTCACTTCTAATTCGTGATGACCAATATGCAAACTGCCAGTGAAGTGTCGATGGATGACCAACTCAAACACATCATCGTGAAAATGGAGGTCGTACTCTTTCTCTACCTCATCAATGCGACGATAGCGCCAAGAAAAACCTGGTCTCTGCGGTACTTTTTCGATGTGCGCCATTGGCTACTCCACAAGATAGTATTGTTTCACGCTCAAATAATATCAGTATTGCCGACATAATCTTCATCACGCCGAAATAGTATTGATATTAAACGGCATACTATCAACTTGGTGTTGTCCCTCTCCTTATTCTTGCCTTGTAAAGACAAGATAACTAAGGAAGCTTTTATGAGCCACTTCACTATCAAGCTACGCCAAACCCTGCACAAAACACGCGATGAATGGGCAAAATTCGCTATCAGAGAAATGGAAATCCCACCTAACACCATCGCCAAATTTTATGGTTACAAATCGAGTTGTGATCTTGAGCAAATTCTTAAACAGGATAAAAACGACGCCAATTCGGACATTTGCTCGACACCTTGTGCGAGATCTCTCACAAGCGATGTAAGCAAAACGACCATTTTTGACTAAGATAAAATCAAAAAATGTATATAACCAATTGAAAATTAAAACTTATAGTATTTTTCATAATATTCGCTGCCAAAGTTTTTTTACCTAGCTGATTGAGAGTAATCAGCAAAACATCAATACTGATTGTGTCGACAGGATGTTGGCGGGAACAGGAAAAAAGCCTAATGGAC
>NZ_JAWOQQ010000076.1:0-1375 GCF_033337405.1 Vibrio sp. YT-16 | reverse complement strand
TCACTTTGGTGGGCTTTTCTCTGCTGCGCCTTGACCCGCTTTCACATTGGGCAAATGTGGAGTTCTGGTCTGGCTGGCAAAGCTACTTAATTAACCTTTCTCAGCTCGATTTTGGTTTAAGCAAAAACGGCAATGCGATTTACGACGAACTCGCCGTTGTTTTTCCTGCCACATTAGAATTGTGCTTTTTCGCCTTCCTGGTTTCGCTCTTAATCGGTATCCCGCTTGGCACGATTGCAGGGATGAAACAGGGTAAGTGGCTAGACACTGGTATCTCGTTTCTTTCGATGTCGGGTTACTCTGCTCCGATTTTCTGGGTGGCACTACTGCTGATCATGGTCTTCTCGTTGGAATTCCACATCTTCCCTGTTGCTGGACGCTACGACTTGCTGTACGAAATCGACCATGTAACTGGATTTGCCATTATTGACGCCTTTATGGCGAAAGGTGAATACCGAGCTCACGCACTGCAAAGTGTCATCGAGCACATGGTTCTGCCGTGTTTGGTTCTGGCGTTAGCACCTACGACTCAAGTTGTTGGTTTGATGCGTGCATCTGTTGCAGAAGTTATGAGCCAAAACTACATTCGCGCAGCCCGAATCAAAGGTTTATCGAATCGTGAGATCGTCACTCAGCACGTAATGCGTAACGCCATTCCGCCTATCATTCCAAAAGTTGGGGTTCAGCTATCTAGCATGATCACTTTAGCAATCATCACCGAGTCGATCTTTAACTGGCCGGGCATTGGTCGCTGGTTGCTGGATGCGCTTGCCAACCAAGATTACGCCTCAATCCAAGCAGGAGTAATGGTGCTTGCGACACTCGTATTAACTGCCAATATCCTTTCGGACTTGATTGGCGCCATGATCAACCCTCTGGTGAGAAAGGAATGGTATGCTAACAAATAACGTTTATCAGGAAGAACGCATTCCAACTCAGTTTGAGCGATTTTGGCGCAGTTACCGCGCTAACGGGTTAGCGATGTTTGGCTTGTGGTGTTTAGGCTTGATCGTATTGATCACCATCTTAGCTCCGTGGCTTGCTCCGTTTGATCCACAAGCACAATCTGGTGAGTTACTCGTTCCCCCTTCATGGGCACCAGCGGGCACCGTCGATTACTTTTTAGGAACCGATGACTTAGGTCGTGATATTCTGTCGCGCTTGATCATGGGCTCTCAACTGACTTTTGGCGCAGCAGTTGGCATTACTGCGATTGCGACCATCGTAGGTTGCTTTATCGGAGTGCTGGCGGGGATGACGAAAGGTCTACTTTCCAGTACTTTGAACCACCTTCTCGACACCGTTATGTCGATCCCATCGCTATTGCTCGCGATCATTTTTGTGGCATTCCTTGGCTTTGGTGAATTTAATATCT
>NZ_JAWOQQ010000075.1:0-1390 GCF_033337405.1 Vibrio sp. YT-16 | reverse complement strand
ACGTAAGCTTTCTACACCGCCATTTGGATTACGTTTCGCTGGGCGTGAACCAAGCGGCAGTTTGCCTAGCTCTAGTTCAGGCGTCGCTTGACGGAAGTATGGAACAAAATCTGGTTCGCCACGGACGACGCCACGGTAAGCTTCACAGCTCACTTCCGACAGCACTTCCATCAAGTCGCGCCATTCTTGTTTTGGCTCTGGTGGTGGCAGTAGATTTGCTTCCAAAATGGCGCTTGCATACAAGTTGAAGCTGTTTACCGCAACATCTGGTAGACCCAGTTTAAAGCGGATCATTTCGCCTTGTTCTGTTACGCGTAACCCGCCTTTCAAGCTCTTTGGTGGTTGAGACAGCAGAGCCGCGTGTGCAGGTGCGCCGCCGCGACCAACGGTGCCGCCACGACCATGGAACAGCGTCAGCTCAACACCTTCGCCTTCTGCCACTTTAACTAGAGATTCCATAGCATGGTACTGAGCCCAGCCTGCTGACATGACGCCTGCATCTTTTGCTGAATCAGAGTAGCCGATCATGACCATTTGGTGGTTTTGAATAAAGCCACGGTAAAGGTCGATGCTCATTAGCTGCTTAATGACCGACTCTGCATTGTTCAAGTCGTCTAGAGTTTCGAACAGAGGACAAACATCCATACGGTAAGGGCAACCCGCTTCTTGCAGTAATAGGTGCACAGCGAGTACGTCTGAGGCGGTACGAGCCATTGAGATGACGTAAGCACCGAACGCTTCGCGCGGTTGCAGAGCGATGATCTTACAGGTGTCTAAAACCTCTTTGACAGGCTCTGATGGTTCCCAATCGCGTGGCAGTAGCGGACGTTTAGACGCAAGTTCATTGGTGAGGAAAGCAATTTTATCTTGCTCGCTCCACTGTTCGTAATCACCAATGCCGAGGTATCGAGTCAGCTCAGAGAGTACATCTGCGTGGCGCGTACTTTCCTGGCGGATATCAAGACGAACTAGGTGAACGCCAAACGCTTTCACACGACGCAGCGTATCTAGCAACGAGCCGTCAGCGATGACGCCCATGCCGCACTCATGCAGTGATTGGTAACACGCGTACAGAGGATCCCAAAGCTGTTCAACTTTTTGTAGCGGTGCTTTGACTGCCAGTTTTTGACCGTGGATCTTCGCATCAAGAATATCTTTGGTTTCATTGAGCAGAGCACGTAGTTGTTTCAGGATTGCGCGGTATGGTTCGTGTTGATCTTCACCAGCAAGTTCACGAACTTGATCGTTAGAAACGGTCATCGAGAGTTCGCTGATCAATTCATTGATGTCATTGAGATAAAGATCGGCGGCTTTCCAACGAGACAGAAGCAGTACTTCACGCGTTACGCTATGAGTAACGAACGGGTTGCCATCACGGTCACCCCCCATC
>NZ_JAWOQQ010000074.1:0-1437 GCF_033337405.1 Vibrio sp. YT-16 | reverse complement strand
AGCAAGCCAACGCTATCGAGCAAACGCTAAAGAAAGACTTCGAGAGGCACGAACAACGTATTCAAGATGCGTTGAAATCAAGCGAGCAGAAAATCATAAACGACATCCAAGAGCAGCAATCACGTTTGAATCTCTTGGTGATGAAAACATGGATTTGGTTGCCAGTGACCCTGTTATTTTTGGTGATCGTCAGTTACGGGATCGCTTGGTATCAAGGGCAGACGATATTAGACAATCAGAAAAAGATAGCCCGCCAAAAAGCGATCCTAGAGCAGTTCCAGAACAAGACTTGGGGGCTTTCTCTGTACGAGAGCCAGAAAGGGGAACGTTTTATTGTGATACCAGAGGGTTACTCGATTCTGGAGGGGTGGACAATGAACGATGGCAAGAACGAGCTGATCAAGTTGGAGAGGAAATAAATGACCGAGCTAGAGAAACAACTTTTGCACGCCTTCGAGGTTTTAGAGAGGCAGCACAAGGAGCAGCACAGCGAGTTCGTGAAGCTCTACAAGGATTTAGAGAAAAGATTCGAGCAGAGCAGCGAGGAGAACCAACGCTTACAGAGCAGTGTGAGCAGCTTGACCATGCAAGTAAACAACTTGACGCAGCAGCTCCAGTCGTTGGAAAAGCAATACAGCAAGAGCAGTCGTTAGCACGACAAAATCGCAGAGGTCGAGGTTTCGGATTTAATCGTTAATACATTTGAAAATACGCTTGCCAGGAGTACAATGTACTCCTATTCTTTTGGGAGAGGATCGGGTTATTAGCTACGCATTAGAGTTTATTGAAACGCCATTGTTTGAATCTCAGCGAAAAGAGATGCTCACGGATGAAGAGTTTCGAGCGTTGCAGTCAGACATCATCAAAAACCCAGAAATGGGATCGTTGATTGTCGGAACGGGAGGGCTAAGAAAAGTTCGCCTTGCTGGAGAATCGACAGGTAAGAGTGGTGGTTATCGAACGATTTACTTACTGATCCAACCTGATGTTGTCTATTTGGTGTTGCTGTACAAGAAAGGGAGAAAGGACTCTTTAACTCAGAAAGAGAAGAATCTCCTTAAAGAAGTGTCGAGGTCGATTAAGAGAGAGTATGACAATGAGCAATAGTATTTTTGATGAACTTTATACATCGATGAAGCAAGCCGAAGCGATTGCAAAAGGAGAGCAGACTCCTGCGAATGTCACTCGTTATGAGATTGCCGATGTTAAAGCGATCCGAGCACAACTGGATGTCAGCCAAAAAGAGTTGGCACAAGCGATGGATGTGAGTATTGATACCGTGAAAAGTTGGGAGCAAGGACGGAGAAATCCGACAGGTTTAGCAAGCAAAGTCCTAACTCTACTCTCTAAAGAGCCAGAGCTTTATGCGAAGTTTTCAGTTTAAAGATTAAGAGGTGTCTATGAGTGCAGCTGTTACTTTTGAGCAATTCTGTCAGC
>NZ_JAWOQQ010000073.1:0-1443 GCF_033337405.1 Vibrio sp. YT-16 | reverse complement strand
TATAGCGGTTTTTGTTTTTTATTAATAGGTTGATGACCACTTCCTCATATTTAGTAGGAAGCCGAGTACCTTCAACCAAGTTGCTACAAATCTTTTTATACCGATTTCGGTACAACCGCTGCCTACTAGAATAGACACTACTGTTGTTGTGGTGTTTAGTTTGCGCAAAAAACTAAGCGTATGGTTGTATTCACTACGGTATTAAGTAGCTCGATACAGGACATCATTTATGGCCACTATAAAAGACGTTGCTCGCTTAGCCGGCGTTTCTACTACCACAGTTTCGCACGTTATTAATAAGACACGTTTTGTTGCAGAAGCAACCCAAGAAAAAGTAATGAAAGCGGTTGATGAGCTTAACTACGCACCAAGCGCAGTTGCTCGTAGTTTAAAATGCAACTCAACTCGTACTATTGGTATGTTGGTAACACAGTCAACTAACCTATTCTTCTCTGAAGTGATCGACGGTGTAGAAAGTTACTGCTACCGTCAAGGTTACACATTGATCTTGTGTAATACTGGCGGCATCTACGAGAAACAGCGCGACTACATCCGCATGCTTGCTGAGAAACGTGTAGATGGCATTTTGGTGATGTGTTCAGATCTAACCGAAGAACTAAAAGAGATGTTAGATCGTCACTCAGATATCCCGAAAGTTGTGATGGATTGGGGCCCAGAGAGTTCTCGTGCGGACAAGATCATCGATAACTCTGAAGAAGGTGGCTACCTAGCAACTAAATATCTTATCGATAACGGCCACACTGACATCGCCTGCCTTAGTGGTCACTTTGAGAAACTAGCTTGCCAAGAGCGTATCGCTGGTTTCCGTCGTGCCATGGCTGAAGCAAAACTGCCAATCAATGAAGATTGGATTCTTGAAGGTAACTTTGAATGTGATACTGCGGTACTGGTTGCAGACAAGATCACCGCGATGGAAAAACGCCCTACTGCAGTATTCTGTTTTAACGACACCATGGCACTTGGCTTAATGAGCCGTCTGCAACAAAACGGCATCAAGGTTCCAGATGACGTTTCTGTTATCGGTTACGACAACATTGAACTTGCAGAGTACTTCTCACCACCGCTAACAACGATTCACCAACCTAAACGTCGTGTGGGTAAAAATGCGTTTGAGATCCTACTTGAACGCATTAAAGATAAAGAACATGAAAAGCGTGTGTTCGAGATGCAACCAGAGATTGTTATCCGCAACACCGTTAAGAAACTTAATTAAATGAACACAAGCGCCCTTAGGGGCGCTTTTTTTTATTAAAAAAATAACACTTCCCGCACACTTTACCTCATTCTTAAAAACAATAACCTCCATAAGTTACTGTTTTCTTTACATGTGAATTATTAATTACCGCTTCTTTTCAAACATTAAATACAATTCTCAATTATGAGTACCCATGCACAAAATGGCATTATTTATTGAATCAAGAT
>NZ_JAWOQQ010000072.1:0-1448 GCF_033337405.1 Vibrio sp. YT-16 | reverse complement strand
GAAGTCGTCGCTATGAGCCTCATGTCCAGTCACGGAAGGATGAATCAGAAGCCATCAAAAACACGGATTTTAAGGCCCACCGCTGGGTTGTAGAGAGAACACACAGTTGGATGAATCGCTACCGTCGTGTCCTGACTCGTTGGGAGAAAAAGGTCGAAAATTACGAGGCAATGCTGCATCTTGCCTGTGCCATCATTGTCTGGAATAAAATCCTTTTGGGATAGGTTCTTATTCATTCTTTATCCCATTTAGTTTATATATCATGATTTGATACATATCTTGGCATCGACGTGTTATTTCAAGCTTACCTTTAAAAAATTATCATAAAATGCCTAGAAACAGATAAAAAGTGCGAACAAAAGCCGACAAAAAACATTTTATTGTTTATGGTTTTTAGCCTTTTGCGGAAGGATGATATAATAATTCGGCTCACACATTTATTTGAGGGTAAACAGTCGGTTCTATGACCGCCATTGAAGATAAGTTAACTCAAAACATAATAAAACAGGGCTTCACTAGATATGAAACCCTTTAATTTAACCTGAGCTTATTTTAATTTACTGTTACACAACTCTTGTAGCCGATTAATAAAGCGTGCAACATGGAAGCCATCACAAACTGCATGATGAACCTGTACTGAGAGCGGCAATAACAGTCTATCCCCTTCTTGCTGATATTTTGCCATTGTTATAATGGGTGCAAAATAATCGGTAAAATTAGCAACATTTAAATTAAAGCTATCAAAATTAACCCAAGGTAATGCTGAAATATTTAAATGATTTTCTGGTGTTACCCCTTGAGGAAATAACTTGGTATCACTTTTATAACGTTCCATTACCGATAAATAATTCACCATAAATTGATCAATATCGGATGAGTATGGGCAACTCAGTGCTGAAAATGTCTCTGTTTCTTGATGGAATACGGTGAATTGTGGGTCGACTGAATCCCATACGATCAATTCATCATCTTTTATCGCCATTCTCAACTCATCAAATTGATTCACGGCCTGAGCAATCAGATAGATCATTACCGGATAAAACTTATACGCTGAATCATCCAATGACTTTTTTAACGTCGTGATATCAATTTTGCTTGTTAAGCTAAAACCACATGGTAAACGATGCCGATAAAACTCAAAATGCTCACGGCGAACCCAATTTTTTACATCAAATTTTGTATAGTTCATAACATATCCCTTCTGAATTTTTATTTACTAAGAACCTATCCCAATAGGTTTTTAGTCCAGACAATGATACCACAGGCAAAATGCAGCATCGCCTCATAATTCTCGACTTTCTTCTCCCAACGAGTCAGGACACGACGGTAGCGATTCATCCAACTGTGTGTTCTCTCTACAACCCAACGGTGAGCCTTAAAATCCGTGTTTTTAATGGCTTCTGACTCATCCTTCCGTGACTGGATATGAGGTTCATAGCGACGACTTT
>NZ_JAWOQQ010000071.1:0-1455 GCF_033337405.1 Vibrio sp. YT-16 | reverse complement strand
TCAAATTACTTTTTATGAAGCGATTGATCATGGTGTAGGTCAAGATGAGCTGGTGACTAACGTATTGGTTGAAAGCACTCAAAGTGATGCTGATGGTACACAAGAAACGGTTGTGGCCCCCCTAGAAATCGCCATCCTTGATGCCGATCCAGTGATCGCAAATGAGTCATATAGTGTAACCGAAGGCCAAGTCATTTCTGGCAATGTACTGGAGAATGACATTGATATTGATGGTGACTTGTACATTCGATATGTCAGAGCCGGAGGAGAGATCCAGTCTGTCCCTGATGGTGGCTCAGTAAGTTTTAGTCTAGAGAAGGGTGAATTAACCGTATTTTCAGATGGCTCTTGGCAGTTGAATGCCAGTCGCAACTTAGATCACACGGTTGAGCAAAGTCTCGTTTTTGATTATCTCGCAGCCGATGATTCAAAAGATTACGGTGTAGCAACCGCAACTATCGACATTATAGATGGCCAAGCGGGTTATGTAGGCAGTGCTACTATAAACGCAGCAGAAGTACCTCTGGGAGAGGCATTATTAACCACCGAAGGCAGTGTTAATGTGATTGCTGGCTCTGATAACCCTGATCCGACTAGTTTGTATTTTGGTGGGGCATCCATTACTAAGTTAGAGGCATTAGGGCTTACAAGCTCAGTCTCTGATAATGAGCTTAGCTACACGTTTAGTCCCAGCGGAAAGCAAATCACAGCATTTGCGAATGGTGTCACTGTATTTACGTTAACATTGAGTAGCATTGAGTCGGGTAACGATGTACTAGCTTCAATCTCGCTTACTCTTGATCATCCTATCGATCAATTCAATAGTAGTGATACGGTCACTTTCCCGCTGACCATTGGAGGGACAGATCTAGACTCCACACCGCTTGTAGAGAATGAAATTGATTTCGTGTTGAAAGATGGTGTTGATCCTACGTTGAGCAACTTGACTGTTGTTGCAATCGAGGAGATTAATCTAGAAAGTGGGGCAATCTTTAAGACTGGGAGCCTTCAACTCGATATCGGGAGTGATTATGTTGACTCTCTTCGATTTAGCGAATTAAACCAGCCCACATTAGTGAGTAGTGAAAGTGAGTTGCTTTACCGTCTGTCTGATGACGGTACGACAATTACTGGCTATATCTTAGAAGGTGGGGTGGAAGTAAATATTTTTCAATCGAAACTATTATCCACATTACCTTTAGAGTCGAGTAGTGAAATAGAGTATTCCTTTGAATTATATCGCTCTTTCGATCTGTCAAAAGATCAAATCCTGGATATACCATTGTTAGTTAATGCAACAGATTCAGACGGTGACACCACCTCCGTAACATTGGATATTACCTTAGAGGCAATTGAAGGTTTGAACGATGATGCCTCTTTAACGGTGGATATTCTTGATGGCGGCGATGGATACGAAAACCAGTTTGAAGTTCCTAGTGTCACGATTCAAGGTGA
>NZ_JAWOQQ010000070.1:0-1475 GCF_033337405.1 Vibrio sp. YT-16 | reverse complement strand
CAATTACGTCGTGACCCACCAAGCCAGAAACGTCGTCCACCTTGTCGATTAAGGTTATGTGGTAACCTTGCTCACACAACTTCGCCGCCTGAATCCAGCTTTCCGCATCTCGACTTTGTTCAAAGCTGATCAACAGACATTTCCCCTTAGTAGATGCTTTGTTTTCAGAATCGATCACCAATGCCAAACGCGTGATTAAACAGGTTTGGAACAATCCCAACTGCAAAGAGCGCAGCGAGCCCTTAACCAAATCCAATGCTTCAAACACAGGATTGATAAACTGATCTACGACTAAGTTGAGCGGGTACTCTTTCAATACCGACGACAGGACGCTTTCCGTTTTGCCACGATTGAGTTGCGACAACGCAGACAGTACGGTTTCCACTTCTTCAAGCGAATGGTTTTCTGCACTGATTTCTACATCCGATTGGCCGAGCAATCCTTTCACTTTGCCGATCGCAATGCCTTTGGATAACCAACCTTGAATTTCACGAATCGTCTCGAGATCTTGCTGGCAATATAAGCGATGCCCTTTTTCCGTTCTTTGCGGTTGGATTAGGTTATAGCGTCTTTGCCAAGCTCTCAGCGTCACAGGCTTAACGCCCGTAATCTCTGCAACATCTCGAATTGCGTACAGTTTTTCTTCTGAACTACAAACCATAGCGTAATCTCATCTCCTGCGGGTGTGGCTCTAAAAACTTCTGTTTTTGCAGATATTCATCTGGATAAGCATTTAGATAGTGTTTAATTAATGTTAGTGGCGCGAGTAATGGCAGCGTGCCAGTACGATAGTCTTGAATCACGGTCGCGAGTTCTTCTTTTTCATCTTTGTTTAGAGAGCGTTTGAAATACCCTTGAAGATGCATCAACACATTCGTGTTGTTTTTGCGACTGGCACGGTTCGATAGCGCCGTCATCAGACCTAATCGGTATTCTCGGTAAAACTCGTCAATCTCATAGTTGGCAACATCTGCGACTAAGCGCCCCAAAGATCGATACGACTCTGGATGGTGCGCCATAAGCGTTAGCTTGTAACGAGAATGGAAATCGATGATCTTACCGCGTGTCGGCTCACCTGCCATCGATTCATAAAAATCGTTGAGACAGTAAATGCGAGTAATGAAGTTCTCTTTAAGAACGGGATCATTTAGGCGTCCATCTTCTTCGATAGGTAACCACGGCATTTTTTCCATCAACGTTTTCGTGTAAAGACCAACCCCTTCTTTTGCAGCGTTGTTTTTGCTGTACACTTTTACGCGTTCCATACCGCATGTTGGCGATTTGGCACAAACGATATAACCACACAATTGCTCATTTTGAAGCTCGTCCACTTTATTTTCGGAGTAAGTCAGCATGTTATCTGTGTGACGCCCAAACTGGGGGAAGAACACCTGAAGAGCGCCCAGTACAAGAAACCACCAATCACAGGTAAGCCCAGACCTTTTATATTTTCAGTTTGTGTTCTTTTATTCCCT
>NZ_JAWOQQ010000006.1:201310-229946 GCF_033337405.1 Vibrio sp. YT-16 | reverse complement strand
ACGTGGAAGTATTTCGATTAGGCTACGAATAAGACCTAGACTATGTAAAACCAGACCAATCCGTTGACCTTACGGTGAGGAAACTGGCTAAGGAGAACAATTATGACAGCAATGTTGTCAGGCGCAGAGATGGTGGTTCAATCTCTGATAGAAGAGCACGTAGAGCAGATCTTTGGCTACCCAGGTGGCTCTGTTTTGGATATCTACGATGCACTGCATGCTAAAACCGATCAAATCAAACACGTACTTGTAAGGCATGAGCAAGCCGCCACTCATATGGCAGATGGTTACGCTCGAGCTACCGGTAAACCGGGTGTCGTACTTGTGTGCTCGGGGCCGGGCGCGACCAATACCATTACGGGTATTGCAACAGCGTATATGGACTCTATCCCAATGATCGTTATCTCGGGTAACGTACCGAATAGCCTAATTGGTAATGATGCTTTCCAAGAGTGTGACATCGTCGGTGTCTCCCGCCCAGTGGTCAAACACAGCTTTTTAGTAAAAAAAGCGGAAGATATTCCTGAAACAATCAAAAAAGCGTTTTATATCGCGACTACAGGTCGACCTGGTCCAGTTGTGATTGATTTGCCAAAAGATGTAATGAACCCGCAAATCAAACTGCCTTATCAATATCCAGAAATGCTTTCTATGCGCTCTTACAAGCCGACAACTTCGGGCCATAAAGGCCAGATTAAAAAAGCGCTTAAATCGCTATTAGAAGCGAAAAAACCAGTGCTTTATATCGGTGGTGGTGCGGTGATTTCTGGCGCCCATGAACATATTTTAGAGCTTTCCGACAAACTGAACCTACCCGTTGTGAGTACTTTGATGGGCTTGGGGGCATTCCCGGGTACACATAAAAACTCACTGGGCATGTTGGGTATGCACGGCACTTACGAAGCTAATATGGCAATGCATGAAGCGGATCTTATTTTTGGTATCGGTGTGCGTTTTGATGACCGTACAACCAACAACCTTGAAAAGTACTGCCCAAACGCAAAAGTGATGCATATTGATATCGATCCGTCATCGATCTCGAAAAACGTGAAAGTGGATTTGCCGATCGTAGGTTCTGCGGAAAAAGTGCTGACAACCATGCTCGGGCTGCTTGCAGAGCAAGGTAGTGGAAATGATCAAGATGCTATCACCGCATGGTGGGATGACATTCAAGTATGGCGTGACCGCAACTGCTTGTCTTATGAAACGTCTCCAGAACGAATCAAGCCACAGCAAGTAATTGAAACGCTGCACAAGCTAACTAATGGCGACGCATATGTGGCGTCTGATGTGGGCCAGCATCAGATGTTTGCGGCGCTGTACTACCCATTCAATAAGCCGCGCCGTTGGATAAACTCTGGTGGTCTTGGCACCATGGGATTTGGTCTTCCGGCTGGCATGGGCGTGAAGTTTGCCATGCCACAAGAAGAGGTCGTGGTTGTGACTGGTGACGGCAGTATTCAGATGAATATTCAAGAATTGTCGACAGCCATGCAATACGACATTCCAGTGAAGATCATCAACCTGAACAACCGATTCTTAGGCATGGTAAAACAGTGGCAAGACATTATTTATCAAGGACGTCACTCTAATTCTTACATGAGTTCTGTTCCTGACTTTGCAGCGATTGCAGAAGCTTATGGTCACGTCGGTATTCGTATCGAAACGCCTGATCAGCTCGAAGAAGGGCTACAAAAAGCGTTGGATATGAAAGATCGTCTGGTGTTTGTGGACATCAACGTAGACGAAACCGAACACGTATACCCGATGCAAATCAAAGGTGAGGGTATGGATAAAATGTGGCTAAGCAAAACGGAGAGAACTTAATATGAGACACATTATTTCATTGCTATTGGAAAACCAACCGGGTGCGTTGTCTCGTGTTGTTGGTTTGTTCTCTCAACGTGGTTACAACATTGAATCTTTGACGGTATCACCGACTGATGATGAAACCCTGTCGCGAATGAACATTACCACGACATCTGATGAGATGCAGTTGGAACAAATTCAGAAGCAGTTACACAAATTGATCGATGTGCTGAAAGTGCAAGAAGTCACCGAGTATGAGCACATTGAGCGTGAACTGATGATGGTGAAAGTGAAAGCCAGTGGTTTTGCGCGAGCAGAAGTGAAGCGGACGGCAGACATCTTTCGTGGCCAGATCGTGGATGTCACGGCTTCACAATACACCGTACAACTTGCGGGTACGAGTGAAAAGCTAGATGCCTTCATTCAAGCGATATCCGAAGTGACCGAAGTTGTCGAAGTTGCTCGTAGTGGTGTCGTTGGCATTGCGCGAGGAGAGCGAGCTCTCAAACCTTAACTCTCTGATTGCATATAGAAAAGCCACTTAATCTAAGTGGCTTTTTTGTTTAGAAAATAACAATTAATGATATAATTGTCGTTTTAGTAAGCATGATAGGCATTAGACGTGTGAAAGTACCTAAGCGAGTCGGCACCTTATTGGCGACAGCACTATTTTTTAGTGCACTCACTGCCGCTTACTACTATCAGAAATATCTGACGTTGTTAGAAAACAATGTTGAGAACACCGCTCAAGAAGCGTTACATCAATTGGCCTATACTGGCCGTGAATACAGCAATATTCAGGATCAAATCGAAACGATCAGTGACCTACTTGGTCACAGCCAAAGTCTGTATGAATATCTGCGCCAACCTAACCGGGTGAACCGTTCCATCTTAGAAGACATGTGGATCTCGGTCGCAATCAATCAAAAGTTGTATAAGCAAATTCGCTTTCTTGATGTTTCTGGTCGAGAAAAAGTTAGGATTAATTATGAGATTGAAACAGGCGCTGCGTTGCCCGCGATCAAATTGCAAAATAAGTCAGAGCGAGATTACTTTCAATTCGCTAAGAACTTAGACGATGGCGAAATCGCTTCGTGGGGGATAGGTTTAGAACGAGAGTATGGCGAGTTAGTCTATCCCTATAGCCCGTCACTGCGTATTTTGATGCCTATTTCGCTTAACGGAAAGCGCGAAGGGTATCTTGTGCTTAATGTTGATATTGACTATTTATCCTCTCGACTCAACTATTCGTCAGTGCTTGATTTCCATATTGAGCTGATTAAGAGTGACGGATTTTACATTGATAGCCCTAAATCAGCTCGTTTGTATGGCCATATAATTCCCGCTCGCTCTCAATTTAATTTTGGCCGGATGTACCCAAACATTTGGCGTAGTTTAAATTCAAAAGATTCGGGCTATGCTTACAATGGTTCGAATTTGGTCGCGTATCGCACCATCCAGTTTGTTTCTAGCGAACCTCTTCATCTGGTTATTGATCTTACCAATGAGCAGTTATTATCCCGAGCTCAGAGGGATATTGATGACTTAATCCAAGAAGCGTTTTTTGTTCTAAGTTTGGTGCTCGGCTTCACTTTGCCGACGGCAGCCCTTGCTCTGCATTATCGGCGTCATAGTATGGAATCGAAGTTGGCTCGAGCTGCTCTTGATGGTATGACTGCGGTGATGATCTCGGATGCTTCACATAGAATCATCATGGTTAATCAAGAGTTTGAAAACATGATGGGTTACTCAACCAAGCATGCCCAAGGTTGGAGTGCACATCATTTAATTCTCTTACCTGAAGATCTCGAAGCAAACCTGAGTATCTGGAAAACACTGAAGAGTGAACACGTATGGGAAGGGGAGATTCGTTGTCGAACTAAGTTTAATCAAGTCTTTACTGCAATAATGCGTATTCAGGCGAATTTAACCAAATCAGGTAAAGTGAGTTATTACATTACGTCGCTGGTGGATATCTCTGGGCAAAAAGAGTTAGAAGAAAAATTACGAAACCTAAGCGAAAAAGATGGCTTGACGGGGTTGTGGAACCGCCGAAAATTTGAAGAGCAATTGGCGCAATATGCGGGGATTATTGAACGCTATCCTGATAGCCCTCCTGCTTGTTTGGCGTTGTTTGATATTGACCACTTTAAACGTATTAATGACGAGCTTGGCCACGACGAAGGAGACAAGGTGATTTGTAGTGTCGCAGAAACCCTCCTAGAAGAAGTCCGCAGCACAGACTTTGTATCTCGTGTCGGTGGTGAGGAATTTGCAGTGATTATGCCGCATACAACACTAGAAGAGGCTGAAATTGTATTGAACAGGCTACGTGTCGCGGTTCAAATGCGTAGTGGTAGAGGCATTACTGTCAGTGCTGGATATAGTGATTTAACCTCTGATCGTACAAGAACGTATAAATGTGCTGATATTGCTTTGTATGAGTCAAAAAGTGCAGGGCGTAACTGCGTATCGCTATGTCATAGTTATGATGATATTGCTTAGTGCTTTTACAAAAACGAAAAAACGGGGATAGACCCCCGCTTTTTAGTCTCAACGTTATTCGCTAGCCAGTATGCGACATTGGTTGTCGATGGCGGCTTCGATACACTGTATTGACTGTCTCAAATAACGCTCTAGATAACCTAAAGCATCCTGACTCTTTTTGTCTAGCGATGCCTTCATCAGTATTTCTTGCTCATCGAGATTACAGTGCCCAGGGTTCCCTGTGCCTAAAATCTGCATCGCGAAGTATTGGTAGCGTTTAATTTGCGTGAGTAGATCGCGGAAAAACCCAAACATATTGACAGAGCCAGCACCTTCAAACAGCGCAGTAAGAAACTGATTTTGGCGCTCTTCCCATTCCCTCCAGCAAAAGCTTTCGCCAGGTTTTACTCGGGATAACTTGTGATAAGCAGTTAGTACATCCAGTTCCCATTTTTCATCGCCAATCATAATTGCCTTACTGAGTAAGCATGCGGAGACCATTTGCAGGCTTTCGTACAAGTCATGTAACTCATCTTTACATACAGGTGCAACCCAGCAGCCTTTTTGCGGCTCGAGTTTGACGTATTTGCTCCAAGATAATTGCACCAATGCTTCTCGAATGGGTGACGCTCCTACGTTGTACTTCTCTTTGAGTTCGGCAACCACGAGTTTTTGACCTGGTTTAAGCTCGCCATCGAGAATATCCTGACGGATCATTCTTAATACTTTGTCGGTAAGAGTGGGACTAGACACATACACCTCATAGAAGAAACTTTAATCGTGACGATAAAATTAAACAGTACGAAATTCTGATAGAGGTGAATAATACAATTAGCCTATTATGAGAGCAAGAAAGCCATATAAAAAAGGAGGGCATAAGCCCTCCTTCTCAAGAAACTGAAGTGTTAAAAGTTCAGTCTTATAGTACGTGTACAGAAGCTGTGTTTGTTGTACCTGAAGCAACTAGAGCGCCAGAAACCATAACAACGATATCGCCTTTGTTACCTAGACCTGATTCTAGAGCAAGTTCTTTACCCGCTACGTAGAATGCGTCAGTGCTTTCGATTGAATCAACAACTACTGGAGTAACACCTTTAGTTAGAACTAGCTGTGCAGCAGTTTTCTTGTTAGTTGTTAGCGCTAGGATGTTTGCAGTTGGGAAGTACTTACGTACTGAACGTGCAGACTTACCGCCTTCAGTTGCAACAACGATAAGTGGAGCTGCTAGTTTCTCTGCTGTGTCTACAGCGCCTTTACATACTGCTTCAGTGATGCGAAGACGTGGGCTGTCTAGACGAGAACCTAGTTCAGCTTTTAGCGCTGAGTCAGTACGGTTCGCGATTTGAGCCATGATAGTTACCGCTTCAACAGGGTATTTACCTTTCGCCGTTTCACCAGAAAGCATTACTGCGTCAGTACCGTCCATTACCGCGTTAGCAACGTCGCCTGCTTCCGCACGTGTAGGACGTGGGTTGTTGATCATAGAATCAAGCATTTGAGTTGCAGTGATAACCATCTTACGTGCACGGTTACACTTCTCGATCATCATTTTCTGAGCGAAGATTACTTCTTCAGCTGGGATTTCAACACCTAGGTCACCACGTGCAACCATGATGCCGTCAGAAAGCTCTAGGATCTCGTCGAAGTTATCAACACCTTCTTGGTTTTCGATCTTAGAGATGATGTGGATGTTCTCGCCGCCGTTTGCAGCAAGTACTTCACGGATTTCTTGAACGTCAGACGCTTTACGGATGAAAGAAGCTGCTACGAAGTCAACGCCTTGCTCACAACCAAATTTAAGGTCGTTCTTATCTTTTTCAGATAGTGCAGGTAGGTTTACAGAAACGCCAGGAAGGTTAACACCTTTGTTTTCGCCCAGTGCACCGTTGTTAAGAACTTTACATTTAACTTCAGTTTCCGTCTTAGAGATAACTTCCATCTCGATTAGACCGTCGTCTACTAGGATAGTGTTACCTACGTTTAGGTCTGCTGCGAAACCAGCGTAAGTTACTGCAACTTTATCTTTGTTACCTACAACTGAAGTGTCAGTTGTGAAAGTGAATTCTTGACCTGCTACTAGATCAACATCGTTACCGCCTTCTAGCTTGATAGTGCGGATTTCTGGACCTTTAGTATCTAGAAGAATTGCTAGTGGTTTGCCAGTAGCTTCCATTACTTTACGGAAGTTCGCGATACGAGTGCCGTGTTCTTCGTAGTCACCGTGAGAGAAGTTAAGGCGCATTACGTTCATGCCTGCGTTAACTAGTTCAGTTAGCTTCTCTACAGATTCTGTTTTAGGGCCAATCGTACATACGATTTTGGTCTTTTTCATGGAAGATACTCTCCGGTAAGTATAGTTACAATTTGAAAGTCGGTTATTTACTCTGAAGTCAGGACGTTTTTGATGACATTTAGTACCTGTCACCCACCGATTTTTCGTCTCATTATTAGAACTTCAGATTCTGAAAGTCTTTCACCAAGTTTAGTCATTTTATGACTAAAAGATCGGCGATTTTGGTTACCTTTTTGTGACTAATCCCACTTTATATGCAGAAAGTTGCAAAAAAATAGCCTTCAATTCTGTAATTTTTTTTCTTTTCGGTGGCGAATTCTACCACTGAATGAATCCAATATCACTGTTTAAGAATTGTCTTAGGACAAGGTTTTATCGAGAAATATTAATTTTTTGGATCGAAATAAATGGACTTAAAAGTTTCGGTTTGACTATAATAAGTTTCACATCGAAACTTAAAATCAAAACTTAAATGTCGAAACGAAATACTCAATTAAGAAGACACGCCATTTCTAACTTGGTTTCTGAACTAGGAGAAGTCAGCGTTGATGAACTTGCTCAGAAATTCGAAACCTCAGAGGTCACGATTAGAAAGGATTTAGCTTCTTTAGAGAAAAACGGCCAACTTCTACGCCGCTATGGCGGTGCGATTGCTATCCCAAAGGAAGTCATTCACGAAGAATTGGGCGCTAATGTTTCGACTCGAAAGTTAAGCTTAGCAAAAGCAGCAGCATCATTGATTCGCGATCATAATCGCATCGTGATCGACAGTGGCAGCACGACTGCCGCGCTGATTCAACAGTTGAATGATAAACGTGGCTTAGTGGTCATGACCAACTCGTTGCATGTTGCTAACGCCCTAAATGAATTAGAGAGCGAACCGACACTGCTGATGACTGGCGGTACTTGGGATACGCACTCAGAGTCCTTTCAAGGCAAAGTAGCCGAATCTGTATTACGAGCTTACGACTTTGACCAACTATTCATCGGTGCGGATGGCATCGATCTCGAGCGTGGAACCACGACATTTAATGAATTGGTTGGCTTAAGTAAGGTAATGGCAGAAGCGTCACGTGAAGTGATCGTAATGATCGAGTCCGAAAAAATCGGCCGTAAGATCCCAAACTTAGAGCTCGCTTGGCATCAAGTTGATGTGTTGGTGACCGATGCAGATATCGAAGCAGAGCATAAAGTACAGATTGAACAACATGGCGTGAAAGTCATTTGCGCCTAATAATGTAATCAGTTTCATATTTCACTTCCCTCTGGATAAAGGCCTTTGCTTGCTGCCTCTATTTGAAATCATGGCTAGGGAAGAACAAAACTACAAACGGAGATAAACACATGTGTGGAATCGTAGGTGCAGTAGCACAACGAGATGTTGCAGAAATTTTGGTTGAAGGTCTACGCCGCTTAGAGTACCGCGGTTACGACTCTGCTGGCGTTGCGGTTGTTGATGGCGAATCAAACCTAACGCGCGTTCGTCGCTTGGGTAAAGTACAAGAATTGGCTGATGCAGTAGAAGAAGCAAAAGTGATCGGCGGAACTGGTATTGCGCACACTCGTTGGGCGACGCACGGTGAACCTTCTGAAATCAATGCTCACCCACACATGTCTGGTGATATCGCAGTGGTCCATAACGGCATCATCGAAAACCATGAAGAGCTGCGTGAGCTGCTTCAATCTCGTGGCTACGTGTTTGAATCGCAAACGGATACAGAAGTTATCGCACACATGGTTGAGTGGGAACTTCGTACTTCAGAAACGCTATTAGAAGCGGTACAAAAAACAGCAAAACAACTTGAAGGCGCATACGGCACGGTAGCGTTGGATCGCAAAGATCCTTCACGCATCGTAGTAGCGCGTTCAGGCAGCCCGATCGTGATCGGTTTTGGTGTGGGTGAAAACTTCCTAGCGTCTGACCAACTTGCATTACTTAACGTTACGCGCCGTTTCATGTACCTAGAAGAAGGTGACGTAGCAGAAATTACTCGCCGTGAAGTCACTGTGTTTGATGCAACGGGTGAGCCAGTTGAGCGTGAAATTGTTGAATCTAACGCAGAGCATGATGCAGGTGATAAAGGCCAATACCGTCACTTCATGCAAAAAGAAATCTATGAGCAACCTAAAGCGTTGATCAACACAATGGAAGGTCGTATCACGTCAGATTCTGTTGTGACAGACGCGATCGGTGTGCACGCGGCAGACATTCTAAGCAAAGTAGAACACGTACAAATCGTCGCGTGTGGTACGTCTTACAACGCAGGTATGACGGCACGTTACTGGTTTGAAGACATTGCAGGCGTGAGCTGTGACGTCGAAATCGCGTCTGAGTTCCGTTACCGTAAGTTTGTGACTCGTCCAAACAGCCTATTGATCACGTTGTCTCAGTCTGGTGAAACCGCTGATACCCTAGCAGCACTTCGCCTAGCAAAAGAGAAAGGTTACATGGCGGCGATGACCATCTGTAACGTAGCGGGTTCCTCTTTGGTTCGTGAATCAGATTTTGCATTCATGACTCGCGCTGGTGTTGAAATCGGTGTGGCTTCAACCAAAGCGTTCACGACTCAACTTTCTGCACTACTTATGTTGGTAACGGCACTGGGTAAAGAGCAAGGTCGCATCAGCAAAGATAAAGAAAAAGAGATTGTTGAAGCGCTACACGCACTTCCTAAGCAAATCAACGCGGCACTTTCTTTCGAGAAAGAAATTGAAGCACTAGCAACGGATTTTGCAGACAAGCACCACACATTGTTCCTAGGCCGTGGCGAGTTCTACCCAATCGCGATGGAAGCGTCTCTAAAACTGAAAGAGATCTCGTACATCCACGCAGAAGCGTACGCGGCGGGTGAACTAAAACACGGTCCTCTTGCGCTGATTGATGCTGACATGCCTGTTGTTGTGGTTGCACCAAGCAACGACCTACTTGAAAAGCTAAAATCAAACGTTGAAGAAGTGCGTGCGCGTGGCGGCCTTCTATACGTATTCGCAGATGCAGACGCAGGCTTCGAAGGCGATGAGACAATGAAGATCATCACTATGCCTCACGTTAGTGAAATCACGGCGGCGATCTACTACACCATCCCAATGCAGTTGCTGTCTTACTACGTAGCACTGATCAAAGGTACGGACGTAGACCAACCACGTAACCTAGCGAAAGCGGTAACGGTTGAGTAATTACGCTTAACAGCAAAAATCCTGAGCGGCACATGCGAGAGTATGTGCCGCTTTTTTATTTAAACCCATTTTAAGGTTTGTGAGTTATTGACCCAACTGGTGAGCGGTTAGAATTGCAGAGTAGACATTTTCTGCCGTCACTGGGAATGGCATATTGTGGATGGTTTCTCCCTCGGCCGTTGAGGCTTCGGCGACCTCGCGCAACTTAGCGTGGTTAAGCTCTTTAACGCCCATATCAAATAAGTTGGTTGGTAGACCTACAGAGCGGCAGAATGCAAGAACCGTATTAATCTCTTCCATCGCTGCGTTTTCTAGTACCAGCTGAACTAGTGTGCCGAACGCGACTTTCTCACCATGATAGAGATGATGACACTCTTCAAGCTTAGTTAGGCCGTTATGAATAGCGTGAGCACCCGCTAGACCACTGCTTTCAAAACCGATACCGCTAAGGTATGTATTGGCTTCAATAATGTTTTCTACCGCTTTGGTGCTCACACCATTTTCTACTGCAGCTTTTGCTTTTACACCATCTTCAAGCAAGGTTTCATAGCAAAGTTTCGCAAGCGCTTGTGCTGAACGCGTCGCTAACCCACCAGCCATTGTTGCCTTACCAGAAGTCATGTTGGCACGAGCTTCAAAGTAGGTGGAAAGCGCGTCGCCCATCCCCGATACAAGTAAGCGAACAGGGGCTTTGGCGATGACTGACGTATCCATGATGACCATGTCTGGGTTTTTAGGGATCATCAAATATTCTGCAAATTCACCTTCAGGTGTGTATATCACCGCAAGCGCTGAGGTTGGCGCATCAGTCGAGGCAATCGTAGGAACCACCACGACAGGAATTTTTGTGTAAAACGCAACAGCCTTTGCTGTATCTAACGTTTTACCACCACCAATACCGACAATGACATCGTGTTTCTGAGTGGCACAAATGTCCGTGATGCGTTCAATCTCAACGCGTGAACATTCGCCACCAAAAATGTTCATAGTGAGTGGAAGCTTTTCGTCAGCAAAACTTTGTTTGACGTCATCACCAACCAGGTTAGTCACGAACTCATCGGCAATTACTAACGGGCGTTCACCCAATGTTTTCACATAGTGAGCGATAGATGTAAGTACTTGTTCACCTTGGACGTATTTGCTTGGGCTGATAATAATTTTGTCCATAATTCAAACCTTTAACCTTTTTTATGAGTGTTTTGGACTGCAATGAATATCCATTGTAGGGATAAGGTTTATATTAGGTTTGGTGTGGTAAGTGGTGAAGGATATCTCTGGTTTTGTTCCATGCTTTTATGACCTCTGTGTCAAACCGACTGCCAGAAGTAATAAGAATCAGCATGCTTTATGGCGACGATCACTATTCAGGAAAATTTGTCGTTTTTCGTTTCATATTGAAACAATAATGCCGAAGTTTTTGTTTCAATATGAAACGGATTGATTTTTGTTGAGCACGCATTTTCTCTGTTTAAGATGAATTCATACCCTACATAAAAATATAAATGGAATGAGATAGAACGATGAAAAAGTTAATTAACCAAGTTGATGATGTTGTATTGCAGCAAATGGAAGGTCTGGCTTTATCTCGCCCAGAGCTAAAAGCGAACTACGAACCTCGTTACATGTGGCACGAGGAAACACCGGGGCAAGTGGCACTGGTTTCTGGTGGTGGCTGTGGTCATGAACCTTTGCACGCAGGTTTTATTGGTAAAGGCATGCTGACAGGCGCCTGCCCTGGAGAGGTATTTACTTCACCAACGCCAGATCAAATGTACGAATGTGGCAACCAAGTGAATACTGGTGAAGGCGTGCTATTTATCATTAAAAACTACACCGGAGACGTGTTGAACTTTGAAACGGCTGTGGAGCTGCTTCATACCGATGGCATCAAAGTTGGGTCGGTGTTGGTGGATGACGATGTTGCAGTCAAAGACAGCCTGTATACCGCTGGTCGCCGTGGCGTTACTGGAACGGTATTGGTTGAAAAGTTAGTTGGGGCTGCCGCGAACAAAGGTTATTCGTTGGAGCAATGTGAAGCACTGGCTCGTCGCGTGAATAATCACTGTCGTTCATTTGGTGTGGCACTTAATGCTTGTGTTGTACCAGCGGCGGGTAAACCATCTTTTGTTCTGGAAGATGATGAAGTTGAGTTTGGTGTTGGTATCCATGGTGAACCAGGTATCAAGCGAGTGAAATACACCGACGCCGATACGTTAGTGGATGAGATGTTTGCTGAAGTTGCTGAAAACACGCCTTATCAGCGCACATTGCGTATTTGGAATCGTGACGAAGGTGAATGGGATGAAGTGGAATCCAGCATTGAGCCTTTCGCCGCTGAACACGACTACATCGTGATGGTGAATGGTATGGGTGGTACGCCAACTTCAGAGCTTTACGGAGTGTACCGCCGTCTGGCTCATAACTGCGAGCAAGCAGGGTTCCGTATCGTGCGTAATATGGTTGGTAACTTCTGTACGTCACTCGATATGGAAGGCGTTTCGATTACGTTGCTGAAGGCAGATAAAGAGATGTTGGAGCTGTTCGATGCTCCTGTCGATACGGCCGCGATCAAGTGGTAAGAGGGGGGAGCAAACATGCAAATTGAAAAACAACATATCGTTCACTGGCTAGAGTTATGTGCAAAAACGTATCAAGAGAATCAAGATTTTCTGACCGACCTTGATCGTGATATTGGTGACGCAGACCATGGTCTCAATATGAACCGTGGCTTTAAAAAAGTTGCTGAAAAACTGCCGCAATTTGCGGACCAAAATATCGGCAGCATTCTCAAGAATACGGGCATGACCTTACTTTCTAGTGTTGGTGGGGCAAGTGGCCCGCTGTATGGCACGCTGTTTATTCGCACGGCTGCCGCTGTCGGAACCCGAGAGCAACTAACGTTTGAAGAGTTGGTCGATGCACTAAAAAGCGGTGTGGATGGCGTGGTGTCTCGTGGTAAAGCAGAGCTGGGTGATAAAACCATGTGTGATGTTTGGTTACCCGTTTTAGTTAGCGTGAAGGCGTCGTTAGAAAATGGCATGAGCGCCGATCACTTACTTAATGAAATGGTTGAGCTAGCAGAAACGAACGCGGTTGCCACGATTGAAATGTTGGCGAAAAAAGGGCGAGCAAGCTATTTAGGTGAACGCAGTATTGGTCACCAAGATCCCGGTGCAACCTCTTCTTTGTTAATGATTAAAGCACTACAGCAGGCAATAGCAGGTAATTAAGATGGTGGGAATTGTAGTTGTATCTCATAGTCGTCGACTTGCCGAAGGGGTGGCAGAACTTGCCACCCAAATGACGCAAGGCAAAGCCAAGCTTGCGATTGCTGCTGGGATTGATGATCCAGAGAACCCGATCGGAACCGATGCCATTGCCGTGATGGAAGCGATTGAGCAGGTACAAGATCAACAAGGGGTTGTTGTGTTGATGGATCTTGGCAGCGCGTTGCTTAGCACGGAAATGGCTCTGGACCTGATTGATGATCATGTGAGGGAAAATGTCACCCTTATCTCGGCACCTATTGTTGAAGGAACCATGGCGGCGTCGGTGGCTGCCGCCGCCGGACTGCCTTTATCGACGGTAGTCGAAGAGGCACAGAATGCGTTAAGCGTAAAACAAGAGCACCTTGGTGATCAGCCACTAACATCCGCTGAGATAGCGCCAGTATCAGAGAACTTTGAGCAAGAATGGACATTTGATTGGGTAGTGCAAAATCCGCATGGATTACATGCTCGTCCCGCTGCGGCCATTGTTGGTGCACTCGCGCCTTTTGACTGCCAATTATGGTTGAAAAAAGGCGAGCGCCGTGTGAACGCGAAAAGCTTAAACAGCATTGCGAAACTTGGCGTTCGTAGCCAAGAGACGATCACGCTGTGCGCACTCGGCTCTCAATCCAGTGAAGCAATCAAGGCATTTGAAGCCTTAGCTTATGAGCACTTCGGAGAAAAAGAGGCGGTTGAGCAAGGCATTATCGAACCTGAAGAAAGTTCAGATACTCTGCTCGATGGCATGGCCTCAAATCAGATTGAAGGTGCTGTTGTTGGTATTCGAGTCAATGACGGTATCGCTACTGCTCCTGCTGTCCTTTTTACTCATGAAATGCCAGCAGTGCCTGAACGTGATTTCCAAAGTGAACAAGATGAAATTGAACGGGTTAAGCGTGCGATAGGCGTGGTTGTTCAACATTTGCAGGAGCAAGCGAAGCAGCCGAAAGGGGAAATATTTGCTGCTCATAGCATGATGCTCAGTGACCCAGAATTATGGGCATCGGTCGAGTCGCGAATTCAAACGGGCATGATAGCCGAGCAAGCTTGGGTAGAATCACTGCAAACGTTGGCCGAAGAGTTTCGCCAGGCAGAAAGTCAGTACATGCGGGAACGCGAAGCAGATGTACATGATATCGCACGCCAAGTTATGGTCGAAATGACAGGCGTAACGCCTAATGCCATCGACATTCAGGAACCGAGTATTTTGTTGGCCCGCGACCTGATGCCTTCTGATGTGGCCGGGCTTGATAAATCGAAAGTGCTTGGTATCTGTTTGAGTGAGGGAGGGAAAACCTCTCACAGTGCGATTCTTGCTCGTGCGATGGGGATTCCTGCCATCGTTAAAGCTCAGGGCTGCCTTGATGCTGTGCGTGCTGGTCAAGTGGTGACTATTGATGGCTTCCGAGGGCATTTATGGTTCTCTCCTTCAGATGCCGTACAGCAGGAATTAGAAGCTCAGCAAATTGAGTGGCAAAGCATCCGACAACGTGCATTAGCGAGTGCTCAGCAAGCCGCAGTCACCTGTGATGGTGTCCATATTCCAGTACTCGCCAATATTGGTGGACCGAAAGATATTGATGATGCACTAACATCAGGAGCTGAGGGCGTTGGTCTATTTCGGACTGAGTTTCTATTTCAAAACAGTGATGAGTTGCCGACTGAGGAAGCGCAATACCAAGTGTATCGTGATATTGCAGCCGCACTTGGTGATAAGCCACTTACGATTCGTAGTCTAGATGTTGGCGGTGATAAGCCTTTAGCCGCTTATCCTATGCCAGCAGAAGATAATCCATTTTTAGGTTTGAGAGGGGTGCGGTTGTGCCTTCAACATGAGTCATTGTTTACCGCTCAACTTCGAGCCATTCTGAGAGCCTTTCACGAGCAACCGAATATTCAATTGATGATACCGATGGTGGCTCAGGTTGAAGAAGTGAGAAAAGTAAAAGTGCTGTTGGCGCATCAAGCAAACCAACTCGGCTTGGATGCGACTCATTTGCCCGTTGGTATTATGATTGAGGTACCAGCCGCGGTGTTAAATGCTGATGCGTTAGCCCAAGAAGTCGACTTTTTCTCTATCGGCACCAATGATTTGACTCAATATGTTATGGCCGCCGATCGAGGTAACGCCGCTGTTGCTGAATTGGTGAACTACTTTGAACCATCGGTACTAAAAGCCATTGAGCTCACGTGTGCAGCAGGCGATCGCGCGGGCATACCGGTTAGTATGTGTGGTGAGATGGCTGGCGATCCAAATGCCACAGAAACATTGCTTCGCGTGGGGTTGCGAAAATTCAGCGCCAGTTCGAGTATGCTCCCGGGACTAAAAGCGCAGATTCGTCAGTTGTCTGTCGATGTTTAATCGATACCTTATCGTTAGTACATCTGTACCGGCGTGCTTACGCCGGTTTTACTTTTGTTCTAGGAACGCCAATTCACGACTTAATACAGCTTCATTTGCTCCTGCAGCCCAAACTTATTAATTTTTCTCCATAAGGTCGTGCGGCCAATTTGCAATGCTTTCGCCATATCATGCATTTTGCCATCACACTGATTCCAAGCTTGAACGATAGCTCTTCTCTCGGCTTCTTCTAACGTGATTACTGGCGTATTTTCTGCGGTATGGCGAGAATTCAGTTTAATGTCTTCAGGAATATCGTTCAGCTTGATTAAGTTCGAACTGCGATTAAGCAAAATTCGCTCAGTTCGGTTTCTTAATTCGGAGTTATTGCCTGACCAACGAAAATTCATCAACGCTTCCAGTGCGACTGGCTCTATCGAGATAGTCACATTGTGGCGGCGTTCGTAATGGCTGATAAGCTGCTGGACGAGAAATTCAATGTCTTCTTTACGCTTTCGTAGTGGTGGAATGTGCAGCTCGTTCGAGGAGATTTCATAATAAAGTTGCCGACCAAATGAGCGCTGAGTGACATACTCGCTGATCTCTGAAGCGGTGCTCGTGATAAGTTGAAAGTCTACGGGGATCAATCGCAAACTGTCGCTGCGGCTGACGAGCCCAGTTTTTAACAACTTAAGTAGCACGGCTTGTAAATCGGGCGACAGATATTCCACCTTTTCTAAAAAGAGCGTACCGCCATGGGCGAGCTCAAACTTTGAAGGCATGCCTTGCCCTTCGTCATACCCCAGAGTTTCTTTGACCAGTTGCTCTGTATTGATGGAGCGGCAGTTGAGCGTAATGAACGGCCCTTCTTTGTAGGTGCTTTCGTTATGAATCGCCATGGCGAGAGTGGCTTTTCCTACACCTTCTTCACCCGTAATTAGAATCGGTGATTTGGACTTTATGGCCCGTTTTGCCACGGTAATGACATGCTTCATTTTTCGTGAAATGACGGGCAAAGTGCTGAACGTATAGCGCGCACTGCCACCTATTTGTTGTTGAGCAAGTTCGCGAATTTTATCGATAGGGTGCAAGAACAATAAGTGTGTGCCGTCGTTGAGTGGACGCAAGGTGATGATCGCCTCAACAAACTCGCCACGAACCTCTACCGTTGTGAGTTTACGGTTTATGCTCGCACCTGACTCAATACTAGTAAGGACATTCGGTGGGAAGCGCAAAACAGAAAAGACTTCTTTATCCAAGACCTGACTGGCTTCAATGTTTAACAAACGCTCGGACTGGTGATTTACCATGGTGATGCGATTTTCTTCATCCCACGCTAGAAGGCCGTCATCCATGCACTCTAACGTTGCGTTATGCGCACAAGTGAGGCGGTTCATGTTCTCTTGTTCCGACTGAATGTGGATTTGCAAGCTGACTTCTTTCGCGCTCGACGCGATGATGACTAAGTCTTCTTTCTTATAGCTTTCCGCTTTTCTGAAAAGGCATGTTGTACCGCGTAATTTGCCAAATTGGTCAAAAACAGGCGCCGCTACAGAGGCATAAGAGTGCAAGTGGCGATTGAAATGTTCGGCGGCAAAAACTTCACACGGGATATGAGTATTGATACAGAGATTGACTGCATTTGTGCCTATCTTTCCTTCGGAGAGAAAACAGCCTTGTTTTATGCCGAGCGTTTGCATCTCTTGTCGCATAGAGTCGTGCCCGACGGTGGAGAGAATACAGCCGTTGCCATCGGTTACCATCAATACCAGGTCTTCGTCCCCTAGCATGTCGTAAGTGTCTTCAAGTACGGTCGTGGCGCATTCGATGAGATGTTCGTTGCGCTTCATTAGAGATGAGAAGGTAAATCCAGAGGCAATATGTGGTTTTGACCAGGTGTAAGGGCTGCATTGCTTTATGCAACGCTCCCACGACTCGAGGACGGGAGTGCGGGAAAATTCTGGAGATACCCAGTGGTGTTTCTGGAAAAACTCCCACTTAGTTTTAGTGTCTTCGATTGAAAGCATGCGATACCGTTTCAATACTAGCGATAGATTGGTCTGATGTTACAGAGACATCGGAATATGGACTGTGATGGCTTTCACGCACGTTGTATAGAAGAATGTGCAAAAAGAGGGGCGAGTTGAGGAGGCTTCCTTGCCAGTTTTTCGATTAAAAAGGGCTGTCTTTGCCGAGCTCATTGCAAATCTCGACAATGGCAAGTGAGAGCCCTGACTTAATGATTTGTTGTTGACGTTGCAGTTGTAGCTGATAAAACTCAAGGTCGATGTCGTCATCTGGTTCGCTGACTTCCAGTTGTACCATGCCCATTTTCTTCACCAAGTGCAGTTTCTTAATTGGTTCTAGAATATTCGGGTCAGTGAATTCGTAATCTGAAGCGTCACTATTGAGTTGGTTTTTGAGTTTGATGATGTCTTCGATGTCGTGGTAAATGTCATCGGGGAGCACTCCCAAGCCAAACAATAACTTCAAACGAACAGACAGATCGCCCAGCGGTCCAGAGTCTTGTAGCAGCGGACCGACAACCGATTGAACAGCGAAGTTATCTTTACGAAAGATTCTTTGCACCAACCCGTCGATCGAATCGTTAAAAACGTCGACTGCTGCAATGAAAAAGCCTCGTACCGATGGTGCGCTGTTTAATCGCTCAATGATCTCGGTTTCGTTGATGTTATCTGCCATATACTGAATACATTTCTAATTATTAGCTATCCCAACTCTTCAAGCAGAGAAGGACATAGAAGGGGAGCCGAGCTCCCCTAGGTAAATCAAAGTTGGTTGTAAAGTGTCTCGATTTGAGCCACTTCAGCACTGTCTTCTGCAAGACCTGTGTATGTCGCTAGCGTCTTCTTCACACCCACTTCTTTTAATGAGTTTTGTAGCTCTACGGCTTGTGGGTCAGTGTCGTTAGTGTACTTCAACGCAGCGGCAATGCCTTTCAAAAGTGTTTGATTTTCAGTGCCATACTCAATTGTACCGAGTAAAGGCTTCACTAATCTATCGTTTGCACCCAATTTTCGAATTGGTTGACGACCTACGCGATCCACCTCATCCACTAAGTATGGGTTGGCAAAGCGTCCTAAAATCTTCTCGATGTAGGCGTTGTGCATGTCACGGTCGAAGCCGTAACGTTTGATCAGCACTTCACCACTCTCTTGCATCGCCTGTTTTACTTCAGCGTGAATGCTTGGGTCTTCAATTGCTTCACGAATGGTACGATGGCCTTTCAAGCAACCTAGGTAAGCGGTAATGCAATGGCCTGTATTGAGAGTGAATAGCTTGCGTTCTACGAATGCCATTAGGTTGTTGGTTCTTTCCATGCCAGCTATGTCAGGGATTTCGCCCTTGAATTGCTGCTCATCCACAATCCATTCGCTAAAACTCTCTACAGTGACTTCTAGTGGGTCATCGTTCGCCGCTTCTGCTGGTGGTACGATACGGTCTACCGCTGAATCGACAAAGCCAACCAACTCGTCTGCTTTCGCGTGCAATGATTCATCCAAGTGTTTATACACTTCACCTTTTAGGTGTGTGGTGCCACGAACCATGTTTTCACACGCTATGATGTTCAATGGTTTATCGTTACCTGCTGCAAAGCGTTTAGCAATGCCGGTAGCGATGGTTTTTGCAATGATGTCCAGTACGTTAGGGCCAACCGCTGTTGTTACCAAGTCGGTTTTTACAATGCGGTCAATGACATCTTCACTGGCTGAGTTAACCGCGGTGACGTGAGTTACTGTGTCGATTTGGCACTCAGTACCGACCACTTTTACTTTGTATTCTTGCTTGTGACTCAGTTGGTCGACGAGTGGAGCGTCAACGTCTGCGAATGTCACCTCGACTTCTGCGTCTGCTAATAGTTTACCGATGAAGCCACGACCAATGTTACCTGCGCCAAAATGAACTGCGTTTTTCATAATTCTTACCTACCAATGTCTAAAATGTTGACTTACGAAACTAGGGGGAGGCCAACCGCATAGGGGGTGACAGCTGACCTCATTTGCCTCAGGAGCAAATTAAAGGGGTAATTAAGCCGCTTGTTGACCGCCAAGGATGTTTAGAATCTCTTCCACATCGTTGGTGCTGGTTAGCTTCTCAATTGCCTCCGGCTCATCGAGCGCGTTCGTAATGGTGGTAATCACCTGGATGTGCTCATCGTTCTTAGCGGCAATGCCGATAACCAGTTTCGCAACATCGTCGTCGTCTTCAGTAAATTGGATACCCGATGGGTATTGGCAGATTACAATGCCGGTTTTCTTCACGCGGTCTTTCGCTTCCACCGTACCGTGAGGCACTGCGATAGATTCGCCTAGGTAAGTTGGAACCAATGCTTCACGCTCAAACATCGCGTCTACGTATTCTGGTTCTGCGTAGCCAAGTTCGACCAACTTGTTGCCCGCGAAGCGAATCGCTTCTTCTTTGTTGGCAGCTTTCAAACCTAGGTGAATGTTTTCACGCTGGATTTGGAACACCGACGTTTGCTGTGGCTCGAAGTTGTCGTCGTTTGCTGCCACGAGCGAAACTTTTACCATTTGGTCGTCATTGGCTGCGGATTGGTTTTGCGCTGCTAGTAGTTTGGTGACTAGCTGGTTGTACATCTCGCTATCTAGGAAGTTAGTCAATGAA
The DNA here is from genome assembly GCF_033337405.1 of Vibrio sp. YT-16. Classification (NCBI taxonomy): domain Bacteria; kingdom Pseudomonadati; phylum Pseudomonadota; class Gammaproteobacteria; order Vibrionales; family Vibrionaceae; genus Vibrio; species Vibrio sp. YT-16. Next base: position 209,923 of record NZ_JAWOQQ010000006.1, on the reverse strand, counting down.
ATGTGGTGTGCGTTTGGAGCATGCTTACGTGCACGATCCGTTAAGTCTTTATGAGTAATCACGATATCTGCACTCTCTGGTAAGCTGTTAATGGCAAGGTTGGTTACGTGGATGTTCAGACCTGCGTCTTGAACCTTTTTGCGTAGCATGCTCGCGCCCATTGCACTCGAGCCCATGCCCGCATCACAAGCGACAATGATGCTTTGTACTGTCGCTAGGTCTACGTCACCTTTGCTTTGGCTGTTTACCACCGCATCGTTTTTAGATGCAGATTTCATGTCTTTCATTTGTGATGTTGCTTTTTCTAGTGCTGCTTCATCACCGTCTTCTTCTGTTGACGTTTGAGTCTTCATTAGCAGTGCTGCTACGGCGAATGACACGCCTGTTGCTGCTGCGATAGACGCTAGAACACCAACGATTGAGCCTTTCTGAGTCATCAACAAGATTGCAAAGATTGAACCTGGTGATGCTGGAGAAACGATACCTGCGTTAAAGATAGTTAGTACGAATACGCCAGTCATACCACCTGCGATAGCCGCAAGGATTAGGCGAGGGTTCATTAGGATGTATGGGAAGTAAATCTCGTGGATACCGCCGAAGAAGTGGATGATTGATGCACCACCTGCCGTTTGACGAGCCGTACCTTTACCAAACACCATGTAAGCTAGCAGGATACCAAGACCAGGACCTGGGTTTGCTTCGATTAGGAAGAAGATCGACTGACCTGTTTCAGACGCTTGCTGGATACCCAGTGGAGAGAAAATACCGTGGTTGATCGCATTGTTTAGGAAAAGGATCTTCGCAGGCTCAACGAAGATTGAAGTCAGTGGTAGTAGGTGAGCAGAAACTAGGAAGTTAACGCCTGCCGCCAAGCCACCAGAAAGAATTTTTACGAATGGACCGATAAAGATGAAGGCAAGGATCGCACATAGCATGCCGATGATGCCCGCAGAGAAGTTGTTAACCAACATCTCGAAGCCACTTTTTACTTTACCATCGATGTAGTTATCGAATTTCTTGATAGCCCAGCCGCCCATTGGGCCGACCATCATTGCGCCCATAAACATTGGGATGTCTGTGCCTACAATCACACCCATTGTTGTGATTGCACCGACTACCGCACCACGATCGCCACCAACTAATTTACCACCGGTGTAACCGATAAGTAGTGGCAGCAAGTAGGTAATCATTGGGCCAACCATAGAGGCTAATGTTTCGTTTGGTAGCCATCCCGTTGGGATAAATAGAGCAGTGATAAAGCCCCACGCGATAAACGCGCCGATGTTTGGCATTACCATGTTTGACAGAAAACGACCAAAATTTTGTATCTTGATCTTGGCATCTGGTGATATCATAACAATTCCCCGTTCGATGTTCTGATGAATCTTGTTGTAGTAAACGGTTCGCCAAAACCGTTTGTTTGATTGCTTAGTACCCAATCAATTTACCACACATTTTCCAATTGGAACTGACAACGGGTTTTTCGTGATCTACGCCCGCATTTCTTAGGCTGAGAAACGGTTTTTAAGTGACCAAGTTCAACTTATTAACTTGTAACTTAATAACAAAAAGCCACTTTTAAATCTGTCAATAAAAATCTTAGTGATCAATCCGATCTTCTGACAAATTTAAAATCAAAATACTTTGTGACTTTGATCACTTTTGATTTTTTTTGAAATTCGAATTAAATACTTGTAATGATCAATGTCACGTTTTGTGTTGAGTTGTGGTGGATTTAAAGTGTGACCTGGATCTGTTTTTGTTTTTTGTGAAAGTTTGTGACGGAATTGGTGAGATAAATGCTATCTAGATCTTTCGATAGATTGTATCTATAAGAGCCTTTTCGGCGCACTTCACGGAGCACGCCTAATTAGTTGATGAAAGGGTAAATAAAGAGAGTCGCCACACGGTTCTTCTTGTGATTCCCAACTCTCTACTTAATCACTGTTCTTAATCATCGTTGCTATTAGTATGATAGACGAGGTAGTCATGAGCTTGCTCGCGTCCCATATACCTTGCCAACGTCTTTTCTTGAACATCGCGCAAATCCACCATAATCAATCCATCTAGAGCGTTATTGAATGCAGGGTCGACGTTGAAGCATACCAGCTTGCCATTGAGGCTTAAGTACTGACGCAGCAAAACGGGCACTCCTTTCCCTTCATCGATTCTGGCAATGACACGTGACAATAGCTGTAAATCACCCAGAGCAGTGAGCATGCTGGTGTTCCAGTCACGGTGGTGCTCAGGAAGTGGGTTAGAAGGTGTGACGTACTCTGCGCAATTGTTGTCGTAGTGGTGCAGTGTCATTGATTGAGCCAGTAATTGACGTGCAGTATCGCTATAATCGTTGCTAATGCTTACCGGACCAAATAGGTGAGTGTAATCTGGGTTTTGATGAACGAACGTTGCGATGCCTTTCCACAGTAGCAGTAGCGCGCTCATGCTCTTTTGATATTGATGTGCAATCACAGAGCGCCCCATCTCAATGGATTTACCCATTTGGTCGATAAAGCGTTGGTCATAGTTAAACAACGTTCGTGAATACAGACCTGCTACGCCGCGCTTTTCAATCAGTTGATCAACCAGACCTAAACGATACGCGCCCACCAAGCATTGGTTCTCTCTGTCCCACACAAACAGATGCAGGTAATCATGATCGAAATGGTCAATGTCTATTGCTAGTCCAGTCCCTTCGCCAACTTGTCGGAAATTGAGCTCACGTAGGCGACCAATTTCATGCAGTAGGGAAGGGATACTCTGCGACTCCGTGCAGTAAACATCGAACTCACCACTTGTTAGCAGCTTGGACTCTTTTGGTAAGTTGTTCAGCTCTTCAAGCAATTCGCCTACGGGTAACCCTGCCGCTATTGGAGAGAGCATTTCTGATGAAGAAGAAGGCTTCACTGAATGGGTTTCACGATTGAGCAAGTAAGTGTTGAGCCGCAAATAGTTCACCACTTGATCATCGTTAAGTGTGTTGATCTCTTTGAATTTGATCACTTGGCCAAAAGATAAATCGATGGTTTGCGCATGTTTGTTTAGCAACTCTCGACCAAGCAGTAGGGTACGCAAAAGTGGATGGATTTTCCCTGCCATATAGAAGCGTTTCGAGTTCTGGCCACTGATGAATACTGGAACTGTCGTTGCTTTGTTTTTGCGAATTAGGCTACTTACGCTTCGACTCCACGCTTTGTCTTCCAAGCGTTGCTGTTTGGCATCGACTAACTGGGAAACCTCACCGGCAGGAAAGACAAGCAATAAGCCGCCACTTGCGAGGTGTTTATTAGCCGCTCTGAGGGCCTTCATATTTGATTTGACGGCGTCTTTGCCTTCAAACACATCGACACCAATGAAGAGCTGATCTAACTCTGGTACGGTTTTCAGGTATTGATTGGCTAGAATTTGGATATCGTCTCGTACCATCAACAAGAGTTCGGCCAAGATGACGCCTTCCACACAACCAAGCGGGTGGTTCGCCACAATGACGGTAGCACCTTGTTTAGGCACTGAGTCGAGTGAACCATGAGCAATGCGATAATCGATACCTAAAATATCCAACGTGAAGCGGAGAAAAGTTTTGGTATCGGCATTAACGGGGCGTTGAGCGTAGAACTTATCAAGCTGGTTTAAACCGGTTGCCCATTCAGCAACGTTTTCACCAATGCCAAACGGCGTTTTACGAGGGAGACGAAAAGGGGTTGAACTATCCATATTTACCTCAGCGTACAAGTTGCTGATTGGATAGTAGAAATTACAGATGACAGTTAAGAGGCAAAAGCATGAGCCTTTGGTGACAAACCAATGAAGCTTTATTGACTAAAGAAAACGGTATATCACTGTGCTATGAATCAAAACTCGCGTTATGTCTCCCTCTTAAAACAATAGATAGGCTATCTTATCTAGAACAAAGATTAAGCTAAGTTGATATTTATCAGGGGGAAATAATGGAACGAGTTTCCAATAAAGCAGCACTTTGGATTGGGCTAAGTTTGATACTTGGTCTTGGCATCCTTGGCTATTTTATGCAGCAGACGGCGGTGAAATACCGAGCCTATGAAAGAGTCGTGACAGTAAAAGGTTTGTCGGAGCGTGAGTATCCTGCTGATACGGTGATTTGGCCGATTCAATTTACTCTAGCGAGTAATGATATGGGAGCCATGTTTGATGAAATTGACCAGCAAACCCGTTTGATTTTGGACTTTCTAAGTGCCAAAGGGCTTCCTGAAACCAGCGTTTCCCTTTCTTCCCCAGCGGTCATTGACAGAAAAGCACAGCAATATGGGAGCGAGCAAGACATTGAGTATCGTTATTTGGCCTCGCGAACCGTTACGGTTTACAGCCAGAGTGTTGATGTTGTTCGAGCGGCAATCAATGAAATAGGTGAGCTAGGAAAACAAGGCGTTTTGCTTAACCAAGATCCTTATGCAAATCGTGTTGAGTACAGCTTTACTAAGCTGAATGATGTGAAGCCAGACATGATCGAAGAAGCGACTAAGAATGCGCGTGAAGTGGCTGAGAAATTTGCGAAAGACTCACAGAGTTCACTGGGTAAGATCAAACGTGCAACTCAAGGGCAGTTCTCGATTTATGACCGAGACAGCAACACGCCTTACATTAAGAAAGTACGAGTGGTATCGACGGTTCAATATTACTTATCTGATTAAAGTTGCGCTCATATAGTCAATAGTTGGTCGTTCCATCACCTTCTATTTGTAGAGGTATCTATGCTCTGTGATAGGGAAATCAGTCTTCGATGACGCTATATACAAGTACTTTTTTATAAAACTAAGTTCTTAACAGTGATGAGGTGAGTTTGATAATAATCAAGCTCACTTGTTTCTTATGAGCGTAAGTTAGTATGACTTATTGCTAGAAGGAATTAGTATCATGGCATACAAGCACTTTATTAGAGAACTACTGGGTTTAGCGATTGTTGTCTCTGTCGTCTTTGGCGTATTAGGCGTGATGTTAGAGCTCTTCGCACTGACGGCACTTTGGGAGCATCAGCAAACGATAGCCGATGTTTTCTTCCATGAATCTCTCTACTTCATCGTATTTTTAATCCCACCATACTTCCTCTGGAAGTTGATTAACCGTCCTGAATTGGTTTCTGCTGACCAAGCTTATTTGGCAATGAAGTTAGAGGCTGAAAGTCGACAATGAGTCGATTTAGTGAGTAATGAAAAGAAGAGGCTATGAGAAAACATTAGCCTCTTCTCTATCTGATTCGTGGGGTAAAATATTCGCTGCTTTATTGATTAAAAAGCTGCTTCGATTGTGCCTTTGAAAGTGCGATCGAGATAATCACGAATCGCTTGAGATTGATAAATAGAAACGAACTTTTTATACGCTTCATTATTTTTGTCTGCGTCACGAGTGGCGATGACCATGACTGCTAATGGGGCGTCTTTTGCTTCAAGATAGATACTTTGTTTCTTCGGATCTAAACCAGAAGACATTACGTAGTTCATTGTAATCGCAGCCGCGTCCACATCATCTAATGTTCTTGGTAGCTGAGCGGCATCTACCTCGACAAATTCAAATGATTTTGCGTTTTTTGTGATATCAGTTAGGGCGGCTTTATGGCCAACACCCTGTTTCAGCTCAATTAAACCTGCATCGGCGAGTAGCAACAGACCACGACCACCGTTGGTAGGGTCATTTGGAAGCGCTATACGTGCATTGTTTGGAAGCTCTTGCAGTGAGCGATACTTATTGGAATAAAGCCCCATACGCATAAGAATGGACTGACCAATTGATACTAATTGGGCGTTATGGCTACTGTTGAAGTTGTCTAAAAATGGCTGGTGCTGATAGCTGTTAATATCGATGCTACCGTCGCTAAGGGCGGCATTAGGTGTCACGTAGTCAGAAAACTCAATGACTTCGACATTCAAACCTTGCTTTGCTGCCTCCTTCGCTACCGCCTCGACTACTTGTGCATGTGGTCCAACTGTCGCGCCCACTTTAATGACAGAGTCATCTTTTTCTCCACAAGCGCTTAAGCCGACTACTGCCGTGAGAATCAAAGCTAGTTTCTTTAAGTGACCAATACTTTTCATTGTAGCTCCATTTTTTGTTTTAGACGTCTATACGTCCATACTATCAGAAGTTGTCTGAGGGTCAATGGTTTAAATCACGAGCAGACATTTTGTTTCTATTGCTCGTATAGAGAGCCAGATAATAGTTAAAGAAGAGGGGAAGAGGAAAAGCTATTACGAGGTTAGTGACGAGTTACCGCAACTGTACCCAAAGATATAAGATACAAAAAAGGCGTAGTAGGTATTAACCTGCTACGCCTTTCGAAATATGGTGGCCCCTCGCAGACTTGAACTGCGGACCAATCGATTATGAGTCCTACCAGGTTCATTTTTATGAGTATGCAATGCTTGGTAATTTCTATTAAATTCAAATATTTATCTGTTTGTCTTTGTTGCGTTAGTTTGCATTGATTTTCATGTCACTTTTCTCTTGTCTGACCCATTACCTGACCTAGCTTTGCTTAGGTAGGAAGTTTGTCAATATCATTTTTGGCTGCTTTTAGGTTATGCCTGTTGACCTAGAAAGTTAACTTCGCCAAAAAAGACAAGAGAAAATCAGAATGTTAACTGTTACTAAAATTCAATCCGCGACCAGTCGTAAAAATTCCTATTATCTCTGGGATCAGTCAGGTCAACGAGGTATAGGGCGTTTGGGTGTAAAAATTTTCACTAGTGGGAAAAAGCAGTTCGTGTTTCGCTACTACCAGCAACAGAAAGAAAAATTTATCTCAATCGGTTTATTCAGTACACGTGCTGGCAGTATGACTCTTACAGAAGCTCGCGAGAAAGCCCAGGTCTTCTCACAACTGTTGCTCGGCGGAAAAGATCCTAAATTGCATCTTGAACAACAAGAGAGCGAGCAGAAAAAAATTGATGCAGAGAGTAAAAGCTTAGGAACCATTGATGAGCTATTTCATAGCTATACGGAGCGCATGAAAATAGATGGAAAGAGAACGTATGAAGACGTGCGAAATGCGCTGGTACGAGAATTCTATCCATATATAGACAGAAACACCAAAGCGTGTGATGTAACGACTGATGATATTAAATACGTTATTAGTAAGATGATCCAGCGCGGAGCTATCACCCAAAGTAACCGAGTACGTAGCTATGTGATGGCGGCGTTTAACCATGGGATGCGCTTTGATAACGATCCTCGCTATTTCTCTTTAGAGTCGAAATTTGGCATAAAATACAATCCAGTAGCACCAATTCCTAAGCAAAAAGACGGAGAGCGCATTGGTGAAAGGTTCTTAGAATGGCGAGAGTTACGGCGTCTGCTAAAAGATCTTCGTGAAAACTATGATCTTGTACCCATCGGACAAGATTTGAGGCACTTACTTCAACTGTGCATCTATCTAGGGGGGCAACGACCATATGAGGTGATTACACTTGAATGGTGGAATGTTGATTGGGAAGAGAAGTTTATCTGTATTACTAAAGAACGTTCCAAAAACAAAAAAGATCATATCGTACCGTTGAACGGATTGGCTTTTGAAATACTTCAGAAACAATATGAGCTTTCTGGTGGTGGACGATATGTTTTTCCAAATCCTAAAGATGCAGAAGAACCCATGAGGACTAGCTCAATTTGTCGTGCAGTGACTCGTTATCGCGATGCCGTGGGGTTCGATAAGTTTGTGCCTAAGGATCTTCGCCGAACGTGTAAAACTTTGATGGGGGCATGCCGAATCAGCAAGGAAGTTCGAGATCGTATTCAAAATCACGCGTTACAAGATGTGAGTACACGTCACTATGATCGCTATGACTATTTTGACGATAAGTTAGTTGGGCTTGAAGCCTGGAGCAGTAAATTGAAAGAGTTGATTGGGTATGTTCCACCAGCGTTGTCAGTTGTACCCTCCGCTGAAACGTTACCTTTTCCAGACATTAAAAGTCCCCAGTCGCTAAGAGCTAGTCTTAAATAAAGATTGTTTTTGAAAGCCCCTCTGGGGCTTTCTGTCTATTAGTTGCTTCAATTAAAGCCGCTTGATGATGTAGGTTCGTTCTGCACTACTATGACGTCTAACTTTTAGTGTCTAACTTTTAGTTGCACATAATTATATGATATTTAGTGTGTTTTTTACTTTTGTGTGTCTTTTGAAGAGTACATTGATGTTTTGACGTATTACTATCGAAATTCTCCATCTTTATTTTTAAGGTAATGATTTATATATGTTTTATTGTTAGGTTTGAATTTTCGATTGGTCAGCAGGGAATCTGTTGAGCAGTACTTCAAATTTGTGTGTAGCAGCTATCTTAATTGGGTCTACGAGTGAGCTGCACCATAAAAATGCTAGTGCAGGAGTGATCAGAACTAGATATGTGAGATGTTAGATACAATAGAAGAACAACGATATCAAAGCGCTATGAATTGTATTTAAATGTCTGATAATAATGAAAATTTCAAGGTGTTATTCTCATGTAACCTTTGACCGATCATAAACATCGTTGGGTAAGATTCAATAATGCATATTAGAGGTCAAGCAAAACAACGATAGAGCTTCTTTCACTTTTTGCAGTCAGTGATCATGGAAAACAACGATATAAAAACCAATTCTATTTTATC
>NZ_JAWOQQ010000006.1:200990-201210 GCF_033337405.1 Vibrio sp. YT-16 | reverse complement strand
ATTAAGCAAAGCAACGATAGAGCTTCTTTCACTTTTTGCAGTCAGTGATCATGGAAAACAACGATATAAAAACCAATTCTATTTTATCTAAGTTTATGAAATTAAAAAGATTAAATCAGTCTAGCTTCGAGATGACCTTTGACCGATCATAAACACCGTTGGGTAAGATTCAACAATGCATCTTAGAGATTAAGCAAAGCAACGATAGAGCTTCTTTCAC
>NZ_JAWOQQ010000006.1:199466-200890 GCF_033337405.1 Vibrio sp. YT-16 | reverse complement strand
TTTTTGCAGTCAGTGATCATGGAAAACAACGATATAAAAACCAATCTTTTTCACTCTAAGGTTATGAAATTAAAAAGGTTATGTCAGTCTGACTTCGAGATGACCCTTGACCGATCATAAACATCGTTGGGTAAGATTCAACAATGCATATTAGAGGTCAGGGAAAACAACGATAGAGCTTCTTTCACTTTTTGCAGTCAGTGATCATGGAAAACAACGATATAAAAACCAATCTTTTTCACTCTAAGGTTATGAAATTAAAAAGATTAAATCAGTCTAGCTTCGAGATAACCTTTGACCGATCATAAACATCGTTAGGTAAGATTCATAAATCCATCTGAGAGGTCAGGGAAAACAACGACGTCCCACTTTCATTGAGCTGTCTGAAATTGTTTTTAATATTTCTGATTAAGATGTTTTTGATTAGACAACATCGTTGAGACTGGTGAAATTGTTATTGTGCTACGGGGCTACGGCAGACATTTTTATGAGTGAGACTTATATTAAGAACGAGGCTAAGGCTAAAAGCAGTGATAACGAGCAAGTCGGCTCAAATGATAGTGACATTGCGCTAAATGGGTTTCTTGACTTGCTTGAGCACGATATCTCTAACAATCCTGACAAGTAGGTTGAAGAAACTGAGAACCATAAAAAAGAGCTGGAAGAGGTAATTGGTGACTATCAAGTTGATCTCGAAGGTAAGTATTAAAAACAATCTTCATTTGAACCTGCACAGCATAAAGCTGTGCTATTTAAGCGGCATGCGCCGCAGTAACGAGTGTTGGGCATCATGCACTATAGCTTTCTTGCAGTGTATTCTCTAATTCTTTACCGAGAAGAATCTCAAAGTCAGTGAATAAAGCTATGGGGCGACGAGCATTGCCTTTCTCCTCGAACTGAATAAATCCTTTTGATGATAAGAAGTCGAGTTTTCGTGACAGTTCGCGGATATGATGACCGCTAATCTCCGCAAGCTCAGATAGGCTGTCAGGCTTTTCTTTACTCATTAGAATCATTAGCTCGATATTTTCATTACATAGCAATTTTGAGGCTTCATCTAGTGATGTGAACCAGAGTGATGGTATATGTTTGTTATGAGTGGTGTTGCCCGCAGCCACATTAATCATGTGTCTGCGAATAAGGTCTTCCGACATAATACCAATGCGAGCTTTCATTACTATCTTTCCAGAACGAAACAATAAACATAAGAAAATCCTAGTGTATACAATGCTATTCTGAAAGAAAAAGTGGATAGTTATATTCGCTATACTAATGGACGTCACTTTCATGAGCAAAAGGTCAAGAGAAACAATGATATCCTAGTTTCATTGAGTCCCTTTAAATTTAGCAACCCTAAGGTCTACGAGCGATCTCTAAAAGCAAATTACTATGGTCTAGGAGTGATCCTCTCCTAGATGGGTATG
>NZ_JAWOQQ010000006.1:0-199366 GCF_033337405.1 Vibrio sp. YT-16 | reverse complement strand
GCTGTAACCAATTGTATTTACTTTGTTATTTATTTAAGGGCTGCTGGTCTACGTGCGATCTCAAGAAGTAATTCTCTGTGGTCTATGAGCGATCCTCTCCATAAAAGCCGAGGTGCAGGAGCGAGCAGAACGGGGTATATGAGTGACTAGATAGGATAGAGGAACAACGATACCAAAGTACTGTAAATTGTTACTAAATAACTGATAGTAATGGAAATTGTGATATATTGCGATCACGTAACCTTTGACCGATCATAAACATCGTTGGGTAAGATTCAAAAATCTATACTTAGAGGTCAAGGAAAACAACGATGTCCTAGTCTCATCGAATCCCTTTCGATTCAGCCCCCTAAGGTCTACGAGCGATCTCTAAAAGCAAATTACTATGGTCTAGGAGTGATCCTCTCCTAGATGGGTATGGCTGTAACCAATTGTATTTACTTTGTTATTTATTTAAGGGCTGCTGGTCTACGTGCGATCTCAAGAAGTAATTCTCTATGGTCTATGAGCGATCCTCTCCATAAAAGCCGAGGTGCAGGAGCGAGCTGAACTAGGTATGTGAGTGGTTAGATAAAATAGAGGAGCACGATATCAAAGTGCTATGAATATAGTTAAGTAACTGATAAGTGAATTGCCACCGACTTGATAGACATGCTTCAGTTCGACTCTTTTACTTGGTTTTACCCAATTCAACTTATCCGAAGTGCACGATTTTTATCACCGACTATAACTCGTTTCTGCCCCATTCAAAGTTAGAATTAGGGATCATGCTTGTATCGAATATCTGTTTTGCAATAATTATTTTTAATGATGCTGTTGATTTCAATTCAGCCTTTCACTTTTTATGTCATTGATTTTATGGACAATAAAAATCAATCAAGAAATAGATATCTATTATGTTCATATAGTGTATAGTGTCAGAAGCTCAAACGATGAGCTATTAGTAAAATATTTAGTTCAAGATCTTCTCAGTTTTTATTCGATTAAATTCGTCATATTTATCCTGCGATACCTTTTTCTTCATTCCTTATTTAGTAGCTTTCTTTTTAACTTAATCAATGTATCGAGATATATTATGTCAAATAAATCAACAGGCTTAGTAAAATGGTTTAATGAATCCAAAGGTTTTGGATTTATCACTCCTGATAACGGCGGTTCTGACCTATTTGTTCACTTCAAATCAATTGTTAGTGATGGCTTCAAAACATTATCTGAAGGCCAAAAGGTTTCTTTTGTTGTTGAACAAGGTAACAAAGGTCCTCAAGCGGATAATGTTACGTTAGTGTAAGATATTTATAAAAAGTCTCTTCTGTCGAGGAGACTTTTTTACTTTATTTTTTAATAAAGATTCTGAACGTTCGAAATACGAATAAAATAAATTTTTGGATCGATAAGATAAGAAGCAATATGAGAAAACCAGTAAGAAAATCAAGCAAGAAAACACAGAAAAACAACTTCGAAGAACGATTCGCTGCGATGGTAAAAGAATATCAAGAAGCGAAAGAAATTCTCGACTCTATGACTGAAAGTTCATCAGAATATTTAGCACAGAAAAAAGCATGCGATAAACTTTTTGCAAACGCGGAACGATACATTAATAAGAGATAATGAATTGAAATGGCTTTATTCTAATCTGAATAAAATCATCTTTCTTAGCATCAATAGGATGATATATGAGCAAGTTACCTAAACCGACACAAAAGCAGAAGCAATTTAGTATTAATCAGAAAGGGATTAAACGAATACCAGAAGAGTTGAAAAAAATGGGTGTTCGCAAACGCATAGAAGAGATTGAAGAACAAAAAAAGTGGGATAAAGAGTGGGGACTATGAGTTCACGAAACCTCTCTGAGCTTATCAATACGACACTCCTCTTACATTCCGAAAAGCTGAGCAACTTGGACCGAGACATGCTGACAGGTTTACGAGATCAACTTAATCGTGAGCAAACCTTGTCAGACAAACAATCCAAACTGTGTCAAAGGCTACTACGAAAAACGAATCATGATTGCTAACCAACGTCAGTCTTCACAGCTATCTACCCAGCTATCATCAAGCATCAAGCATCAAGCATCAAGCGTTATTCGACTTAGCATCTGATCCATTAAATCTCTAATCTTAATTAGTATTGCACCCTCTGGCGCATGATGCTCAGCTGAGCGCTTGGCGTTCGTTAGACTTTTCATGAAGATAGTTTCGCTATCCATCACGGTGTGTTTTAGGTCGGCATGGTCCTATTCCTTTTGAGGAGACGTAGTGGTGTGATGCTTTCAATATGGCATTGTTTCACGCTTAAACGTTCGAACTGACTTGGTTTCTGCCTAAAAGCTGGACTAGGCAAGCAACTGATTATCAAGGAGTATGGACGGCAAAAAACCATCATAGAATGGTTATTACCTCATCTCACAAACCTGAGCACTACGAGTATGTTTCATCGCTCCTACAGTTTAAGCAACTTAACGTTCCACTTGTCATAATATGATGTGTGCCCCAGATATTTCGTTGTTGCTATTTCCAAAGCTCATCTGTTGAAGAGCATAGTCTTTCTATGAGCAACCTTGTACAAACCTTACATTCAATATAATAAAATTTTTTTAGTGTATGATTCGCACTTTTTTAACTTAAACCAGATCTTCTTTCTACCGTGATTTTTCAAAGTAGTTCCTCTAAAACAACACCAGTCTCACCATTAGCAATCCTTTGGAGAAGGCTATTCATCTTTATTTTTTTATGTATTGATGTTTCTTTATTTTGAATAGATTTGTTTTTATTATTTCTATTCTCATTATTAAATATTTGATTAGACATATTATGCCCCTTTATAAAAAATTATAATTAAGGTGCACTGAACATAAGTATTTTTAGGATAGGTAATTAAGGAGATTACAGAGAGAAACTTGCTAGGGATTACGCTGGAAAACTATCTTTATATTTTATCTTGAAATAAATCTTTGTCAGAGCAACTACCTCGCCAGGCGTATGACGAGGCAGTGTAAATTCAATTGTAAGACTAAATAGTCGTTACATTTTCTGCTTGAAGGCCTTTAGGACCTTTACCTACAGTAAAGGAAACCTGCTCGCCTTCAATAAGCTTCTTAAAGCCATCGCCTAAAATGCTTCTGAAATGAACAAATAAATCATCGCCATTTTCTTGAGAAATAAAACCAAAACCTTTAGTTTCGTTAAACCACTTTACTGTACCAATTACTTGATTAGACATATTATGCCCCTTATAAAATTAAAATTAAGGTGCACTGAACATAGGTATTATTTTAGGATAGAGCATTAAGGAGATTACAGAGAGAAACTTGCTAGGGATGACGCTGGAAAACTTTCTTTATATTTTATCTTGAAACAACTCTGTGTCAGAGCAAAGACCACTATACAGATTAATTAAAAAAAATATACCTTTATTTTAAATTAATTTTTATATCATCTATTCAAACGCATTTTATCACAAAGGGTTCATCTTGATTCCGACGTTTTGCAGTCGGGAACATTAAGCAATAAATCAATACTGCCAAACGGCCTTTTTTGAGAGAGACTTGCTTGCGGCTGTCAAACTCGCCTTTGTCCAGAAGTGTGCTGTGTGTGGGCGCTTTGATGCTTGGTCTTGCGATGTACACCAGTACCTAGAGCTAGTAGGGGTTATTTTTGGTTAAACAAAGCATTACATTGAAAACGATTTTCAACTATTTCATCTGCTACATCTTTTAAATACTCAAACCATTCGTCATTGACGATGTTAGTCACTAATACATACTCTGTATCAGCAATGCAGAGTAATTGGTTTACTAACTTAGTGAAAAAACCTTGCCCTTGCAGAGTAGGGTGTAAATCTAATCTCTCAATCTGAGCCACTTTCTGCACGGAAAAGTTCATTAATAACTGGAGCCACGCTTCAGAGTCAGCATTGTTTTTGCACATAACTAATACCTCATCGTTAGGTAGAACTAATTCCTTAGTAGGTATGTTTTTTTCGTTAGCATATTTAATAATGTGAGTTTTGGTTTTCTCGAATTGTGTTAGGTAAGTTATATCACTACGATAAGCAAGATGAATTACTTCCTCTCCGTTGCTGTCATGAATTAGTAAGCCGAACTCCCCATTTTTTCCTTTTTCTAATGAGGAAATATATTCTTTTGCTGCAAGCTCAATTAATTGCTCAACTAGATTCTGCTCTTGAGCATTTGGAACTAGAAGTGCTGTAGATGCCTGAAACTCATGGATAGGGGACTCTAATTTAAATGTGAATGCCATAGGTTTTTCCAAAAAAGTTTAATGATGAAGGGATAAGCCGCTTTTAACATACAGCTTGTACTCTACTCGGATGCTTGTAAGGAGAGTCTTTTAAGCATTTTCAATGCATTGTCGAAAATAGGAGTAGAGATGTGCTCTGGAAACTCTTTTGGCAACCTCGAATTTAAACGTTCTATAGCTTTTGGAAGCTCGGTTTTCATTGTGTCGAGAATTTCCAGCATTATGTCCTGTTCAAAGCGGACATGCTGTGCGGTTGCCAGAAAATGGCGAGGGTAAATCTTGTTGATTTCGTATTTTTTACCCCTTGATGATCTTAGCCCCATGGCTAGCTTTAACTGCCTGATGTTAAGCCCTTTTTTACCTAATAAAGGGTAAGCAGACAAAATGTCATAGAAAGGTGTTAAGCGGTAGCTCCCCGATTGCTCAATTGTGATCGAATAGTTTTTCGCATGACCATCAGTCGCTCCAATGACCCATTGATACACCTGGAACTTCATAAAATTGTATCGGTCGGCAAAGGCATTTGAAGACCCAGATAACAAGTCCATAATTTCTAAGACTCCAATGCCGCCATCAGATTCGTACTTGATTGATGCTGGCAGCGAAGCTGCCTGACACATATCTTCTTGTGGTAAACGTTGAATGTGAGTCTTCTTATTCGTCCATTTTCGGTCAAAACGTTCAACAGCCAATGCTTTGAAGTTCAGGGTTTGAATAATTTCAATATTAGGTACATCAAACCCTAGCTCTCGTGCGAGTTCGATACAGAGATATTCATTCTCAATGCTATCCGTTAAGTCTAACGTGTAGTTTGGTTGTTGGAGAACTCCCATTGGGAGTTTGATGATGTGAGTTGTCGGAGTATTGCCACTTGGTAAACACCAATGGTTATCCACTTTCAGTAACGCAGTTTTAGCTTGGGCGCCAGCAATGGCTATACGGAAATCATCGGATAATTCAATCATTCCATGTGGTGTTCCTGCCTGTAGTGCTGACAATATGAGTTCGAGCGTTTTTTCATCTAGGATTTCATACTCCAAATCTGGCTTATCATTTTTTGTATCAGGTGGCAGTAGAGTAAGAGCACCTACAACATCGCGACCAACTGCTGTGAGCAAATCGAAAGGTTGTTTAGTGGAGGTTTTGAATCTGGCGGCTAAACGGCTTCTTGTATCAGTTGAGTCTGGGAGAAGATTGTCAAAGTAGTTGAAGACCGCTTCAGAATATATAGTGTTTTTCTGCATTTTAAGAGACAGAGATAAAGGCCGAGCGTTGTCATTGTTCAGCCAGGAAGAATCATATTTAAAGCTGAGTCTGTTGTCTGGATACTGTGCTAGAGTCCCGACAAGCTCGTTGTTCATATATGCAGTTAGCGTTTCCATTACCAGTGAGCCTTTTTTGCTATATGGTTTTGTCTCGTTTATCAAACAGAGTGTTGGCAAGAGCCACTTAGCGAGTGATTTGACTAACGACGTCACCGAACAAGACTGGTCTAAATTGAGTCTGATCTACTGACACATTGATATAGCGGGGATCTGGTTTGCCTGCATCATCTAGAACGATACTGTCATGTAAATGTCCGTGAACATTGAGCTTTCCATGTAATTCCTGAGGATGTATAGGGCAGTGTGTAAACCAGGTATTTCGTTTAGATAGCATCGAGTGAATCTCATCGAAGCCATCTGCGAGTGCGAGCATCTTGCCGTTGACCTTCATGTTTGTACAATGATTGCCAAGTACGAGCACCTTCTTCGTACATTGAATACTTGCAACCCTCTCTAGCCAAAATGGGGTCGTTGCAATATCTCCAAGTAGGATTAACGTGTCACGAGGTTGTACAAATGATGCAAGGTTATCAAATAGAATATTATGGTGCTCTTCAGGAGAATCGAATCCTGAACGATATTTCAATATATTATCATGTCCGAGGTGCAAGTCTGCGGAGAGTACAAATCTACTCATAAGAATATTCTCAGTAACGATATTATGAATAATATACACTTGAACTGTAGTATTGTTCAAATAAATATTTTTCTTTACCTTGAATGTAATATATAGAAAATAATAAACACAAAGTGTTACTTTTTATTTATTAAAATAATGCACTGTATGTCTGCCTAAGTTTTTTAGATCAAAATTGCTTGGCACATTTTTTTGCCAAGATTGGCAACGAGACTGCCAGTAGTGGCAGAGTAAGTGTCAGGATTGGCAGTGAATGTGCCAAGTGTGGCAGAAGAAATTTAGCAGAAAAAACGATGTTCTACCTTTTATTAAGTGATTTTAAATAATGTATCCTTATATTAGAATTATAACTTTATAATAATTATAACAGTTATAATAGTTATAACATGAAAAAGTCAATAAGTAAAAATTATTTTATTACCATAATTATCTTGGTTCAATTTAATAATTAAATTATTCGTAATTATATTTATGATTTTTATTTGATTTAATAATTAAAAATGTAAAATAAATTAGATTATTTTTTGCACAGTTACTTTGCTGTTTAGGAGAGCAATTGATATTTTTTAATGATCTGGTGTATGCGTTGTCTGCTAAGCCCAAGCGTTCTGGCGATATCACTTAGGTTAGTTTTGTTATTCGTGGCTAGTTGTTGTGTTAACAGGTCTTTGATCTGCTGGTGTTGTTTTAGATTCGCTCCATATCCAACGCTCGGGCCACGTCTAGTTTCAATGCTGTTGATTCGTTCTACACACTCAAAGCGATGCAAGATCCCAATCAGTGTGGTCCAAGTATTCAACTCATTGAAAAGCGTCAGGCACTCTTTTTCGTTCCAAGCATTTGGCTCCGTAGGATCTAAACATCTCACTATCGCGATACACCACGAGGGCCAGTTTCTAAAATCATCTGGTTTGATTTGTTTTATTTTTTTATAGCTAGCTGGATAAGTCACTTTGCATGTCTGAACAATGTTCTTTGATAGTGTGATCCAGTCCCCTGACATAGCGCTATCTTTACAGTGACGTAGAAATACGCGTGGATGCGGCGCATAGCCGCTGACCAGATCATACAGTTGTCGTCCCAGATTTTTCTGTTTGTTAGGTTGTGCTAGATACTTTTCGTAAGCTGCACTGTTCTGGTTGGGCAGATATTTCAATGCAGTGATAGCTGCGTATTTTTGCTGTTTATAAAGTTTAGTGGACTTGATGGGGTGGTGTTTTTCGCAGTAGTAGTGAGATCGGCTGCGTAGACGCCAGCATAAAGCGCAATACGGAAGAACACTGTTCCAGCGTATCGCTTCCTCTTGGTACTGTGGCGTGAGTGAACGTAAATCTTTTAAGCCCAACAGTACTTGATCCATATAATCGATACGTTGTTGAGTATGCAGCCCTACTCCCCGCAAGGCTAATACCGCTTCGATAAGTTTGATTGTTTTATTTAATCCGCCATATATTTCTACGATGTCCGCAAGCTTGATAGCGTTAGAGCTACGGTGCTTTTTGAGCACAGAACCATGCTGGCTGAGTAACTTGGTAAACCAGGTTTCCAGAGCAATGTTCCGAACAGCATCGACAACGTATAGATACCCAACTCGACGTCGCTGAGCAATTTTACAACCTTGAGATTCGGCCTGTTTTTTTAAGTCATTGATTGCTGTTTCTAACTGTAGTCTCAATGCATTGCGTTTTTGATCTAAGTCCATTCGTTATCATGTCAATATGGTTTGTTGCTTATTCTATATTATGAGTTGGGCGATGAGAATCTAAGATGCAACTAAATAATAGAGAAATAAAGGTAATAAAATGTTTGTAAGACAAGAGCAGTTAGCGAAAGAGATCGGGGTAAGCGTAAGTACTTTGTGGCGTTGGCGTCGGGACGGAAAAATACCACCCGTTGTTACGCTTAGTTCTAGGGTAGTGGGCTGGCAGAGAAAAGACATTGAGCGATGGCTAGAAGAACAAAAATAGATGCAACTTGTTACTGCGAGAACAGTGTTCTCGCTTAACCTTCGTAAATATAAAGTAAGTCATTGTTTGCATGATTAATAACACGAATAAAAAATGCTCTTGCAGGAACCTTGTTCCTGCTTTTGACTATCTCAGGGATCCATTTTCTTCTTAAATCTTCATCAGTTGAACGGAGAACGATGTTCTCCGAATGACAAAAGACAGAGTTAGGTATTATCCGACTCGTGTTTGGATATATCAGGCAAAGGCTGATAGCGTTCAAACGCTCCTGCGAGAACACTGTTCTCGCTCTCATCATCAAAAACTAAAGTTTGGTCATTTAATAAATAAAAAATGCTCTTGCTAGAACAATGTTCTAGCTGTTTGTTCTCCCACTAAATACATGATTTAACTCTATGTATTAGGTCTGGTAATTGTGCTTTAATGCATTTTGATGCTTATTGGGAGGAGTTATGGCTCGGAAGAATGATGGAATTATTTGGCATTTGATGGATGCGCCGTGGTGGGTGAGTATCTTGTTCTCAGCAGGCATTTATGTTGGTTTATCCTTTCTATTGCCTGATTTGGCGGCTCGCAGTGATAACTTCATCTTCAATGCCATTGGGCCGAATCTTTCGCAAATGGCACCGTATTTTGCTTTTTTGTTTTTAATTCCAGCTCCAATTGCGTTCTTTAAGCAGTATCAGCGAAAGCATAATTATCTTGCGACGACGTCTCAAATCAGAGCACACAAAAACACGACTCCGCTTAATTCCCTCAGTTGGATTGAATTTGAAAGCTACATTGGCGAGTACTTTAAGCAGCAAGGCTACGACGTTAAACAATCTTTCTCAAAGCAGGCGGATGGTGGGGTTGATATTTGGTTAACTAAAGACGGTGAGTTGAGTCTTGTACAATGTAAGCACTGGAAAGCTAGAAAAGTCGGAGTTCAAGTCTTAAGAGAAATGTATGGTGTGATGATCGACAATTGTGCTAGCAAAATGATCATCGTAACATCGGGAGATTTTACTTCTGAAGCCATCGCCTTTGCTCAAGAGAAGCGCCTGTGGTTGGTTAATGGTAGCGAGCTAGTCCACATGATTGAAGATGGACGCAGCTTTATGAATAAGCCAGTCATTGATGAGCCTACACTCGATCCTCATTCCAAGGTTTGCCCAAACTGCCAGTCTAGCCTTGTGATTCGTGTTGCTAAAAAAGGTCGTAATGCGGGTAAAAGTTTCTATGGTTGCTCTGCGTATCCTAAGTGTCGCTACACTTGCGACTGTTGAATGTGGGTGAGGATTCAAGCAGTTTAATCTAGAAGGGTGCTCTCGTTAACCTATTGAGTCTAGCTGCCAGAGAAGAATGCTACTGCGAGAACACTGTTCTCGCTCAAATCATCAAAAACTAAAGTTTGCTCATTTAATTAATAGATAAAAAAGCTCTCTTAGTGCCGAACCCTCTGGTGAAAAATGTGTTAACCACTACTTTTCATAAATAGGGGGCAGAGAAGATAATAAAAAGTATTCACCCTCAAGTCTTTGTAAGATCTAAATGTGTATAATTCATAAAGTCTGGTTGCATAATCAATTGGATGGGTATTTATTTGGTTGTTTTCACAATAGAATGAGGCGAAATAGTGAAGCTTGATAAGTTACGACTCTCCTGTTTTCAAAGTTATGGGTCAACCTCTACTGAAATCTCTCTTGACGATTTAACTTTCCTAATCGGTCCAAATGGCTCAGGAAAAACAGCCGCTCTTCAAGCGCTTTGTCGAATGTTCGCGTTTGATCCATCTCTACGTCGGATAAGAAAATCTGATTTTCATGTTCCACACAACGAATCAGAGCAACTTGAAGAAAGAACTCTTTGGATTGAGGCTGATTTTCTTTTCCCTGAATTACATGAAGAGGGAGATAACACTACTGTTTCACCACACTTTGGTCACATGCGATTGGTAGACGGAGAAGATACTCCACGGGTAAGGTTTCGACTAGAAGCGTCTATGGGTATTGATGGTGATATAGATGAGTCATTGATATATGTATTAGAGGTAGACGACAACCAGCAGCCTAAAAGTACGGCTAAAGTTTCACGCACAGACCGAAGTCAGATTCAAATACACTACCTTCCAGCTAGACGTGACCCCGCTGAACATATTACCTTTGGTGCGAATGCTTTGTTAGGGCGAATGCTAAGGGCTGTTAACTGGGAGACTGAGCGAGAAGCAGTGAAGGGACATACAGACCAAATCAGCGCAAGTCTCGCATCTAACTTATCAGTTAATGCCTTGAGTACAAGCATTCGAGATTCGTGGTCTCGTTTACATAAAGGACAGTTTTTTACACAGCCCCAAATTACTTTTGTCGCAAGTGAAATCGAATCATTGCTTCGCCATCTTTCTATTTCTTTTTCTCCAGGACACGATGAAGCTAATGTCGATTTTTCTCGATTAAGTGACGGTCAAAAATCGATGCTGTATTTGTCTTTGGTTCTTTCATCCCAGGCTATTGGCCGCTCGGTACTACAAGGCGATGAATCTTTTGATCCAGATAAGCTTAGACCTCCTGTGTTTACGTTAATTGCCGTGGAAGAACCAGAAAATAGCCTATCTCCTCACTATTTAGGAAGAATAGTAAGCTCTCTTACAGAAATGGTCGGTCACGGGGATGCGCAAGCCCTAATAGCAACTCACGCACCATCAATGCTGAGACGTATCGAGCCAAAACAAATACGCTATCTTCGTTTGAACCCAGACAGAGAAACAACTATTGCGAGTATCGAGTTGCCTGATGAGGAACACTCAGGTGATGCTCATAAGTTTGTCACTCAGGCAGTAAAATCTTTTCCTGAAATATATTTTTCACGTTTGGTTATACTTGGAGAAGGGGATAGTGAAGAAATCGTAATTCCTAGATTGCTAGAATCTAAAGGGGTGCCTGTTGACGCATTTGGGATTACTGTGGCTCCACTTGGAGGGCGACATGTAAACCATTTCTGGAGGCTTCTTGAAGGGCTAAACATTCCTCATATTACACTTTTAGACCTCGATGTAGGAAGGTACCAAGGTGGTTGGGGACGCATCAAAACAACCAATGATCAGTTAAAACTACATAAACCTGATCTTCAGTTAACTGATAGATACGAAAGCATCCCAACATGGAATGATCCTCAGCATAAAATTAGAGCGTGTCCTCAATATCTAATGGAATTGGAAAAGCGCAGAGTGTTTTTCTCTTATCCAATGGACTTGGATTTCGCAATGCTCAGCGCTTTTCCTACCGCATTTAATATAGAAGCAGATGATCAGGTTGAACCAGAACTCCCAAATATCAAAGCGGTACTAGGTAAATCTCGTACTGAAGCTTCAGAGTATAGTGATGATGAGCAGAAGTTGTTTATTACGTATCACAAGTTATTCAAAGTTGGGAGTAAGCCAGCGGAGCATATTACAGCTCTCTCTAGATTATCTGATGAACAACTCCTAGCACATATTCCTCCGTCATTGGGACGGCTAGTAGATGCTGCAAAAGAAATATTGTTGGAGCTTCCTGAATGATTAGAGTCGAGAGTTGGCAACCAGCTGATGGATTAGTATTGGAGCCTAACGCTTATAGAGCAGCTAAAGAGCGTGAATACAGCTTAGCTTTAACCGCTGGTCCAGGCGCAGGCAAAACAGAAATGCTCGCTCAGCGAGCTGACTTTTTACTTCGTACAGGGTCATGTCGCTACCCCAAACGTATACTTGCTATTTCATTTAAGGTAGATGCAAGTAGTAATCTAAAAGAGCGGATCAAGCGTAGATGTGGTGCTGAGCTTTCATCACGTTTTGACAGCTATACATTCCATGCTTTTGCAAAGCGAATAATTGACCGTTTTCGTCCAATATTGACTGGGGATGAAGCCTTAGAGCCTGGTTTCACAATCGGTCCCAAAATCCTTCACAAGCAAATTGATTTTACAGATCTAGTTCCGCTTGCAATAAAGATATTAAAAGAATCCCCCGTTGCTAGAAACGCATTGAGGCAAACCTATACAGATGTTTTTTTAGATGAGTTTCAGGATTGCACAAAGTATCAGTATGAGCTTATTAAGGTAGCCTTTCAAAGCACAGACATTCGCCTTACTGCTGTAGGCGATACAAAGCAAAAAATTATGGGCTGGGCTGGTGCTCTTGACGGTATTTTTGAGGCATTTAAAGAAGACTTCCAAGCTGTACCACTCAATATGTACCGAAACTTTCGTTCACAGCCCAAACTTCTTCGATTGCAAAATGAAATCGTCAAAATTCTTGATCCCGCATCAGTGATGCCTGAAGAGCAAATCGCGGGAGAAGAAGGCCATATACATGTTCACCCTTTTCAGAACTGCCAAGAAGAAGCCGATTATCTTTCAGAGCAAATCCAAAGGTGGATAAATGAAGAAAGTGTTCCTCCTTCTGAGATAGCTGTGTTAATCAAGAACCAACCTGAATTATATGCAATGAGGCTTATGGTTGCTCTACGTGATAGAGGTATACCATATAGGAATGAACAGCAGTTGCAGGACATAACTGTTGAGCCAGCCGCACGCCTAATTGTAGACTTCCTATTGAGCACTTTTGGCAAGCAGGAACCTTCAGCATGGGTTCGCTTAATGGAAAAGTTAGTTCCCTTCACTGATGATGACGATGAAAAGGGTGAACTGGTCCAAAACTGGCAACGTTTCATTCTAGAAGAGAAAAAGGCGATTAATCAAAATCCTATAGTTCCTGAAAACCCCAAAAGGTGGGATTGCTTGAAGCGTTTCATTGAAAAAGTAGGGTTCCAAGAATTAATGTCTCTGTCACATGATTATGAAACTGAGTCACGTTTACGTGAGGTGCTCAATGATACTTGTTCACAGATAGATCAATTGATGTCTACTGGACTCGATCTCCAAGCGTCCCTGAAGCGTTTTGAGGATGATCAAGCAGTTAGAATACTTACAGTTCATAAAAGCAAGGGACTAGAGTTTGATTCTGTCGTTCTACTTGGCGTTGAAACTGAAAGCTATTGGGGAGACCTAGATGAAAACTTATGTGCATTTTTTGTAGGAGTTTCAAGAGCAAAACGAAGGTTGTTGCTAACACATGTCGGCTTTCGCTCTAGGCCTGCTGGTCACTATGGAAGATGGGATACCCAAAGGCATAGACAAGAAAGGTTTTTGGGGTGTCTGATATAAACTTAACAGTCATATTCTATATGTAACTGAATTATTTATATTAAAGTCTCAAGACTAGCTCCGAAGGCTCGACATATCAGGTAACCTACTCTATTGTAATTATCACCAATAAGTGATAAAAGGCATCGCTTTGTTCTGAGATAGAGTAAGCCCTGTATTACGTGAATTATGTGTGACATTATGAAAGAAGCTGACTATAAAGTTGCTACTATAGACTGGTTGATAAATAGAGGCTATCTAGAGCACGATGCCGTGCTTATTAATGAATTGCCAGTAGACAACTTCAGTAGGCGTGCAGACTTAGTAGTTGCCAATGGTAAACTTCACGCGTTTGAAATCAAAAGTGATGCAGATAGCCTAGCTCGCCTGCAAGGTCAAATCGAAACCTACTTAGCTTTTTTTGACAAGGTTACTTTAGTCTGCTCTCCAAAGTTCACAAATAAAGCCATTGAAATGTTGCCAAACATGGTGGAAATACTGGAACTTGAAATAAACTCCCAAGGGGATGCTTCCCTAAAAGTTAAGCGCCGAGGAAGAATTGAAAAGGTAGGTACTGCCAGTGATTTCTTATCTTTTGTCGATAAAAGGCATCTAGTTACTTCGCTAAAAAGTAAAAAACTAGCATGCCAACTTAGTGAAACGAGAAGTGCCTTGAATGCGAAGTTAAGCAGGCTACCAAAGTCACACTGG
Source organism: Vibrio sp. YT-16 (assembly GCF_033337405.1). NCBI lineage: Bacteria > Pseudomonadati > Pseudomonadota > Gammaproteobacteria > Vibrionales > Vibrionaceae > Vibrio > Vibrio sp. YT-16. Next base: position 185,307 of record NZ_JAWOQQ010000006.1, on the reverse strand, counting down.
CGTAACTTAGTTTTAGATTACTTGAAAAATAAGTATCGACCAACCTATCAATCCTTTTTGGCAAATAAACATGATATTACAGAAGTATCTGATTTGACTTATCTTAGCCCGCAGAAGTTGCAGACTGAGCCTGATCAGATGGATATCACTCGAACTCGCGATGATGTATGGGAAATAAATATAGATGGGGCTAAAGTGATTGCAGAGTCTGGTGTTGATATATCCGAAAGTATGAACCAATTTGGTTTTGTTACATCAAAACCAATTAAAGTTATCCCTCGGGTATTGAAGCAAGCTACATAAGGTAGCTTGCTAACGCATATAAAAGATGGCGTCGAGATCTACTTCTTAGATTACCAATCAAATTCATCTTTATCCCAGTCGTCGTTGTCTAAAGAGTCCTGTGGGATAGAGACTCCTTCATCTAAGAAGCGAGTAATTCTCTCAATGTGTAAGTTCAATCGAACGGAAATCCATTTTGCTGGAGTTCCAAATTTTTCTAATTGGTTGTTAGCTGCCTCTCTGATGATTTTAGCTCCCCAAACATCTAAAGAGTCATCCCAGCTCTCGCTGGTAACGATCCCCCTAGCAGCTCTACTGTATAGCTTTTCACGAGGAACATCGGCAGCATTACGATCCTTAACTTGCCTTCTGCGTTCAAAAATCCATGTTGCAGGTGTAGGGTAATCTACTCTAGCAACAAATTTAGCGTAACTTCCTTCATAGAACTCGCCATGTATACCTGCATAGTCACCATAAATTGCAATATTCTGCCCACCTAATGCATGGTAGTTTTCCCATTCAAGCATAGGAATTTCACCATACTTCCCGTCACGATCTTGCGTGTATGATTGAAACATTCGAGGGAAGCTAGAACTTGTTGTAACTACTTCAATTCTGGGATCGATTAGGCGTAGTTCATTGAGGGCATGAATTGTCGCATCTAGAATTGCTTTTTGGTGTTCTCGTGAAATTTGGCCTGCATCTAAGATGAACAAAATGTTGTCGGTTGAGTCAATAACAGAAGCTGCGGTCATTGCAGCTGCAACCTCACGGCGATGCAAAGGGTTTACACGGAGTACAACTTTGCCGAATTCGCTTTCAAATCTCTGTAATTGCTTTACAAAATCTCTCTTGCCCACGTCTTTATTTAGAATAAGAGATGGAATAAGAAAATCATTCACTTTCTTAGCGTTCATAAAGAAGGTAGCCCACGCGCTAAAGCCGTCCTCCGATGACATTAGTTGAGCGTAGTCTTCGACTTGCAATCTTTTATCTTCAGATAAGCCGAGTATCGCAGGTTTGTCAAAGGCGCTATGCCATTTATCAAATGCTCCTGATGCACTTGCGATACGATTAACTTTTGACAGGCATACAAAAGGCAGAATTTTTTCTTTGGTAGAATCACTCAGTTTCTCAACTCCTAGCATCTCAGAAGCACGAGTTCTCAGAGTGGGTATGTACTTATACTGACTAAAATTCATCTTGATCCTCGCTTCTTTGGGTTCTTGGAATTGGGCGCTCAAATCTATCTAGTCCAGAAGTTAAGTGGTTGAGACTAATATTGGACTTTGAAAGTTCATTTTGTAGATATTCTTTATCATTTGCTCTTTCGTTGAGTAAGTTATTGATGACATCCTGTCGTTCAGTATGTCGTTCAGCCTGAGCTTGCTTTTCATCTCTGTGTCGAATTTCTTGGTATATCAACACTAAACAGAGTATAAAGCTAACTCCCCACCCAGAAATAAACACAGTGCTTTCAACGATTTGTGAGTATGTTATATCTTCTGGAATGAGAGTCTTAAACGCTGAAAGAACCCCGAGAACTGAGACTAACGCAGCAAGAATTTTGATTATCGCCGTCAAATTACTTACCTTTAAAATTCGCACCAATAGCGTAAATTTTATACAAATCAGTCTATTAAGTATGATAGATGAGTAGCAAAACTCAATAACGATATTCAACAGTGTGCTTTCGAACGAAGAAAGGAAGTAGAATTAACAGCTTCTTTTGTGTTTGGGATAGACTAAAATAATCTAATAACCTCGTGGATACGTAATTTTTTCCTAGCTTCTGCCATTAAAGAAGCTCACTCATTGCTGGTACACTCTCGGCCTGACTTAGTAAGTGTTCACACTCTGTTTGGATGAGTGACACACATAGCTCTATGTGTTCACGTTCCTCATCGTCGATTCCTTGAGCTTCGGTAAGGTCAATCGCTTCCTTCAGAGCATTTTTTATAGCACCAACGGTTTCTACCATTATGGAAGCCATTTTGGTGCCTGAATAACCCAGCAGAGCGCCGAATTCAGCTAAATCATAGCTGGTGATAGGGCGTTTGAAGTTACCTTTCGGCGGATTTTGAAAGTCTTCACTTTCCCAATCTCCAATCGACATTGCAAAATATTGAGGGATACTGGCGGCACGCCCCTCATCAGCAGACAACTTACCGCTTCGTGAGTTGCGTTTTGTTCCCTCTTGAGCGATTGCTTCTATGTTTACTAAATCATAAAAAGGGGTCAGTTCCAGGCCTTTAGGGGTGACGAAGAAGCTAATATTTTTACCATGGGCATCGTAGTTTAGCGTTACTAGATTAAAGAGCATCCATTGGGTGAGCTTTAGGTTAGTGATTACCGTGTCTATGGTTTTGACGCACAGTAGGCGTGGGAAAGAAACGCCATCACGCATATATACGCCATCGCCTTCATCCCCATTCTGACGCTCGTATTTGTAACCTGGAGGTAAGTCAGTTGCCTGACAGCCATCAATCACATGTTTTCGTTGAACGACATCACGAGTCGCGATATAGGCACGATCGAACCGCTCTATTATCAGTGTCCTAGTCTTCCCAATGCGAGTTAACTCAACATTAGCGACGTCCAAACCTGCTAGCTTGGCTAATGTCATGCAAAAGAACTCATTAACAGCAATACACGGTGCTTTACCGCTTTCAAATTTCAGAATGTAGTTCGAACTTAATTTGCCTTCACCAAACCCCCACTCATCACCGCGTTTAAGTAAGTTTAACTTGTTTTGAACACCAGCAACCGAAAGGCGAACCTTACCGTCCCAATACACTAATGGCGCTAGATTTCGCTCTAGTCGTTCTATTAGTTCATCATCAGGTACAGATCTAAAGCTGGTTTCCCCAGGTTCTGAGCCTGGAACTCGAAAAGATAGTGCGCCAGAAGTTTCCGCACCAAGCTTACGAATCAGCCCGAATGTATTGCTTTTGGAGATAGTGGTGTTTTGTATCATCTCCTCAAAGGCTTCTCCTTCAGGAAGAAGATTTCTGAGGTAGTTCTCAATACTACGTGGCGAAGCCCGATCATCGAAAGGGATGTGTGGCGAAATCGGGAAACCAGTGTGTTTCCATTCATCTTCATAGATGAATGAGAACTCTGTTTCTGTTCCGATAGGAAGAATCAAACGACCAATTTTGGTATTCGTACCGATAAACACGTCTAACTGTTGTAACTTACTCATACCAACCGTCCTCATTGCTTCTCACGCTGTTTTCAGCTTGGGAGGTTATTTGGCTATGTGGACGAACAAATAGGTTTAAATCGATAAGGCGTAAAGATAGTCCTAAGATGTCCATGAGGACGAGTACATTGGCAAAGGTGACACTGGTATCGCCTTTTTCTACTTTCATGACTGTTCTACGAGATAAGTTGGCTTTTGAAGCGAGATCATCAATACGCCAGCCTCTATCGGTGCGCTTTGAGCGAATGGCGCTCCCCAGCGTTTCCATACTGAACTCGGTATTCAAATCAGGCATAGGTTGTGCCTTTACCATCTTACCTTTTTTCATAAGTGCCTTTTAATGTACTTTTGTCACTATTGGGTTCGTCTTAATATATAAGTTCACTATAACTCACTTTTGTTGTGACTGTATAAGAAATTATCTATAAGTGTAATTTAAGTCACTTATGGTTGGTTTGCGAGTTTAATACTTCTCTTTGTTCTCTATGAGAGAGTTTTATCAGCCAGAAGGACACATTTGGCAACAGCGTAGTATTCGGATTAGTATTGGGAGAAGACAGAGAAGAGTGCGTGATCGGGGCTTACCTGACCCATTACCTGACCCAAAATCGTCAGGTACAAAAAAAGGTTAGTAAACACTACGCTTACTAACCTTCTAGAATTTGGTGGCCCCTCCCAGACTTGAACTGGGGACCAATCGATTATGAGTCGACTGCTCTAACCACTGAGCTAAGGGGCCTTAATAGGACAACGATTATAGGGGAAGCGTTGCAAGGTGTCTAGATACCAACTAGGGCAATTGCGCTTAGTTTTTATCCACTTAGAACAGTAGATAATAAAAAAGGTGACCTAAAGTCACCTTTTTTGATTTCTAAAAGCTTGTATGCGCTGCGATTATTCGTCTAGGAAGCTGCGCAGAGTCTCTGAGCGGCTTGGGTGACGAAGTTTACGTAGTGCTTTTGCTTCGATCTGACGGATACGCTCACGAGTAACGTCGAACTGCTTACCAACTTCTTCTAGAGTATGGTCAGTGTTCATGTCGATACCAAAGCGCATACGAAGTACTTTCGCTTCACGTGGCGTTAGACCTGCAAGCACGTCTTTTGTTGCCACCTTAAGGCTAGTTGCAGTTGCAGAATCTAGCGGAAGTTCTAGCGTTGTATCTTCGATAAAATCACCTAGATGCGAATCTTCGTCGTCACCGATTGGTGTCTCCATTGAGATAGGCTCTTTAGCGATTTTTAGAACTTTACGAATCTTGTCTTCTGGCATTTGCATGCGCTCTGCCAGTTCTTCCGGTAGTGGCTCGCGACCCATCTCTTGCAACATTTGACGAGAAATACGGTTTAGCTTGTTGATCGTTTCGATCATGTGTACCGGGATACGAATCGTACGTGCTTGGTCCGCGATTGAACGAGTGATTGCCTGACGGATCCACCACGTTGCGTAAGTCGAGAACTTGTAACCACGACGATATTCGAACTTATCTACCGCTTTCATCAGACCGATGTTACCTTCCTGGATCAGATCCAAGAACTGTAGGCCACGGTTGGTGTATTTCTTCGCGATAGAAATTACAAGACGCAAGTTCGCTTCAACCATCTCTTTCTTCGCACGGCGAGCTTTTGCTTCACCGATAGACATACGACGGCTGATGTCTTTAATGTTCTGTACGTTTAGAGAAGTCTCTTCTTCAATCATTTTTAGCTTAGCGATTGAACGACGGATTTCTTCTTCGTTACGTTTGATCTTTTCAGCGTATGGCTTGTCTGAAGCAAGAACTTCATCCAGCCAAGCTTCACTTGATTCATTACCAGTGAACAGCGCGATGAATGATTTCTTCGGCATTTTGCCGTATTCAACCACTGACTTCATGATCAGACGCTCTTGTGTACGAACGCGATCCATAGCAGTACGCAGTTCATTCACTAGGTGATCAAACTGTTTAGGCGTTAGACGAAACTCGCGGAATACGTCTAGCATCATTTCATTAGCAACGGTTGCTTTCGGGCTGTTATAGCCGTACTCGTTGATTGCTAATTGAAGATTTTGATAGGTGCTGCGTAGTTGGTTGAATTTCTCTAGCGCTAATTCTGGATCGATACCTACATCTTCTTCAGAATCATCTGAATCGTCATCGCTATCTTCGTCGTCATCAACGTCTTCATCGTCTTCTTCTTCTAACTGAGATTCAGTCAGTTCAGAACCGATGTGTGTTGCCGTTGGTGCAGCGGTGTCGTCAGCATCTGGATCTACAAAACCTGAAATTAGGTCTGTAAGACGTAGTTCTTCAGCTTGAACTTTGTCAAATTGCTCAAGAATGTACGGAATTGTGCCTGGGTATTCAGCAACAGACGATTGAACTTGGTTAATACCTTCTTCAATACGTTTTGCGATGTCGATTTCGCCTTCGCGAGTTAGAAGTTCGACAGTACCCATCTCACGCATGTACATACGTACTGGGTCTGTTGTACGACCAATCTCACTCTCTACGCTAGAAAGTGCAGCGGCTGCAGCTTCGGCTGCATCTTCATCGGTAATATTTGTGTCATCGTTCAGTGCTAAATCATCAGCATCAGGAGCAGTTTCTACTACCTTAATGCCCATGTCGTTGATCATCTGAATGATGTCTTCTACCTGTTCTGAATCTACGATTTCAGCAGGTAGGTGGTCATTTACTTCGGCGTAGGTCAGATAGCCTTGTTCCTTGCCTTTAATAACAAGTGACTTTAGCTGTGACTGCGGATTGTGATCCATAGACGGTATCCAACTTCGTAATCTGGTGAAGGAATCAGTATGCGAAATGCAAACCACTTACTATAACAAATTAAATCGTTGCTGACTAATTAAACAGGGTTACGCTTTTAAATCTAGCATAAGTGCTAGCAGCTCCCTTTTCTCTTCGGCTGATAAACCGACACTTCTTGCTTTGGCCTGCAGGTTTTCAATTTGTTTTTCTACGCACTGGGCAATAATTTTATCCAGTGAGTCTAAAAAGATTTCTTCTTGGTTGTCCTCATCGAGTGGAATGTCCCAACTCGCGAGACGAGACAGAAGGGTCTCATTTTGGCTGTTTCGCCAATGCTCTAATAATTGGCCTGTGTTGATATGGGGATGCGCTTGGCATTTATCAAGTACATCAACAAATAAACTTAGACCAGGAATGGGCAAATCTCTAACGCTAGTTAGATCTGGCACCATACTTACGTATTGTGGGTTTTGAATCAGTAACGCGATCACTTCTCGCATCGGCGTTCGCTTGATTTCTTTATGAGGTTGAGGCCTTTTATCCTCTTTACCTTGTTTTGAAATTAGCTGCTGTAGTTGGCGTTCATCAACCAAACCCAAACGGCGGCCAAGCAATTCTCTCAAGTATAGTCTTAAAGTGCCGCCAGGGACTTTATCAATGAGAGGAACCGCAAGAGTACTCAGTTTTGCCATGCCTTCTTTCGTGCTCATATCGACCTGCTGAGTCAATGAGCTGAACATGAATTCAGACAAGGGCATCGCATTAGACACTTGCTGCTCAAATGCTTGTTTTCCGTTTTGTCGGATATAAGAGTCGGGATCTTCTCCGTCCGGCAAAAACATGAATTTTAACTGGCGACCATCCGTTAGGTAAGGCAATGCATTTTCCATGGCACGCCACGCTGCTTCACGGCCTGCGCGGTCACCGTCATAACAACACACGACGGTGCTTGTTTGCCTGAATAACACTTGCAAGTGATCGCCCGTTGTCGAGGTTCCCAATGAGGCAACGGAATAATCTACGCCATATTGAGCAAGCGCGACAACATCCATATAGCCTTCAACCACTAAAATTTGTGGTGGCTCACGGTACGCTTGTAGTACTTCATAAAGGCCATACAACTCTTTACCTTTATGAAATATCGGGGTTTCGGGTGAGTTGAGATATTTTGGTGTCCCATCACCTAATACTCGACCACCAAAGCCTATTACTCGACCGCGTCTGTCTCGAATAGGAAACATCACTCGACCACGGAATCGGTCGTAGCGGTTGCCTTTATCGTTTTCAATCAACATGCCGCCAGTGACGAGCATGTCTTGGTTTTCTTTATTCTGGCCAAAGTTCTTACGAACTAAATCCCATTCATCAGCCACATAGCCGATGCCAAACTTCTGGACGATTTCACCAGACAGGCCGCGATCTTTTAGATACTCAATCGCCACCTTACTTGCTGGCTGTTTGAGTTGGTTACGATAAAATTGAGCAATGCTGCCCATTAAGTCGTATAGGTTACGTTTTTCACTGCTGCTTGCTTGTGGGCCTGATTGAAACGAACCATTACCGCCGCTACGTTGTTCGCGAGGAACATCTAAACCCAAGTATGAAGCGAGTTCTTCAATGGCTTCGACGAATTCTAGTCGGTCGAATTCCATCAAAAAATCGATGGCATTTCCATGCGCGCCACAACCAAAACAATGGTAGAACTGCTTTTCTTGACTGACACTGAATGAGGGTGTCTTTTCGTTGTGGAACGGGCAGCATGCGCCGTAGTTTTTGCCTTTTTTCTTAAGTTTCACACGTGCGTCGATGATATCGACAATATCAAGTCGAGCTAGAAGGTCATCGATAAAACTGCGAGGGATGTGTCCAGCCATAAAACCTAACAAAAAAAGAAGATGATGAGTGGAGTGAATGCCTTAAAAGAATGAGCGTATTGCCCATTGATTTCATTCCATCCATCCAGATACAAACAAGCCGTGCGCTCCAAAGGATAGCACGGCTTGCTGCAATTGGGTGGGGTACCTTAAGCCAATTTAGCGCGAACTAAACCGCTTACTTTACCCATATCTGCACGCCCTTGAATTTGCGGTTTCAGAACGCCCATTACTTTGCCCATGTCTTGCATGCCAGCTGCGCCAGATTCAGCAATCGCGTTCTCGATGAGAGCCGCTACTTCTTCGTCTGTCAGTGGTTGAGGCATAAAGTCCTCAAGAACGGTAATTTCTGCTTGTTCCGCATCAGCAAGATCTTGACGACCCGCTGCTTCAAACTGCGCTACAGAATCGCGACGTTGTTTAACCATCTTGGTCAATACTGCAAGAATGTCGTCATCGTTCAGAGTAATCTGTTCGTCAACTTCACGTTGCTTGATTGCTGATAGGGCTAAACGAATAGTACCAAGGCGCAATTTGTCCTTGGCTTTCATCGCTAATTTTTGCTCTTCTTTGAGTTGATCAATCAGAGCCATAACTAAATTCCTTTTGGAGCTCAGTTATTAGTACAGGCGAACGCGACGAGCGTTTTCGCGAGCTAGCTTCTTAGCGTGACGCTTTTGAGCTGCTGCTTTAGCGCGTTTGCGAACTGTAGTTGGTTTTTCGTAGTGCTCACGACGACGCACTTCAGAAAGGATACCTGCTTTTTCGCAAGAGCGCTTAAAACGACGTAGAGCAACGTCGAACGGTTCGTTTTCACGTACTTTAACTACTGGCATATGCCTTTCACCTCAGGGGTTATTCGTTAACGCTGGTATTCAACAGACCAAATCACAATTGTTAGGTCTCTTACCAGCTTGATCAAAAATGGTGCGGAATTTTAATCCGATCACAACTACTTTGTAAAGCCTTTTGTCGATTATTGTCTGTACAAAATTTGTTTGCAGCACCAAGGCGAGGTAATATGACGCCCAAATTTCCTCTATACAGAAAGCATACTGAGAAAACCATGCGCATTATTGGTATTGAAACCTCTTGTGACGAGACTGGCATCGCAATTTATGACGATGAAAACGGTCTCTTGTCACACAAGCTATACAGCCAAGTAAAACTGCACGCAGATTACGGCGGTGTGGTGCCTGAGTTGGCTTCACGTGACCACGTAAAGAAAACCATTCCTCTTATTAAAGAGGCACTAAAAGAAGCGAACTTAACTTCAAAAGACATCGATGGTGTCGCGTATACCGCGGGGCCTGGTCTTGTTGGGGCGCTATTAGTGGGTGCGACTATCGGTCGCAGTATTGCTTATGCTTGGGGAGTGCCAGCGGTACCTGTTCATCATATGGAAGGTCACCTATTGGCCCCAATGTTGGAAGATAACCCTCCACCGTTCCCGTTTGTGGCGGTATTAGTATCGGGCGGTCACTCTATGATGGTGGAAGTGAGAGGCATCGGTGAGTACAAAATTCTAGGTGAGTCGATTGATGATGCGGCGGGCGAAGCGTTTGATAAAACAGCGAAGCTAATGGGTTTGGATTACCCAGGCGGTCCACTATTATCTAAACTGGCGGAAAAAGGTACACCGGGCCGCTTTAAGTTCCCGCGCCCAATGACGAATGTGCCAGGTTTGGACATGAGTTTCTCTGGTCTAAAAACCTTTACGGCTAACACGATTGCTGCAAACGGTGATGACGAGCAAACCCGCGCGGACATCGCATTGGCATTTGAAGAGGCTGTGTGTGCTACGTTGGCTATTAAATGTAAGCGCGCGCTTGAGCAAACAGGCATGAAACGCATTGTTATTGCTGGTGGTGTGAGTGCTAACCGTCGTTTGCGAGCTGAGTTAGAGAAGTTAGCGAAGAAAGTTGGCGGCGAAGTTTACTACCCACGTACTGAGTTCTGTACAGATAACGGTGCGATGATCGCTTACGCAGGCATGCAGCGCTTGAAGAATGGCGAAGTGGCTGATATGTCAGTAGAGGCTCGTCCACGTTGGCCAATTGATCAACTAACACCTGTCGCTTAGTCAAATTTATGCGGTAGGTTTGAAACCGGTTCTTTGTAATAAAGGTCTCTGCTCCTCAGAGGCCTTTATTTTTAATTATTCAATGAACCGCCTCGTTTTACATTCTGACTGATGCGATCAGTTCGCTATTGTTTCAGTGCTAGGATGACGTGGAAGAATAAGAAATGGATATAACAATGAATAAGTTTGAAATTGAAGGTCAGCAACTTGCTTATCTAGATAAAGGTGAGGGCCCTGTGCTTCTATTTGGTCATAGTTACCTTTGGGATAGCCAAATGTGGGCGCCACAAGTTGAGGTTTTAAGCCAGTCATTCCGTTGTATTGTGCCAGATCTTTGGGCACATGGTGAATCGGACGCTGCACCTGCATCGACACAGTCATTGGCCGACTATGCACAGCATATGTTGGCATTGATGGATCATTTAGATATCGAAGAGTTCTCGATAGTGGGCTTATCTGTTGGCGGCATGTGGGGAGCAGAGCTAACGGCTCAAGCGCCGCAACGTGTTAAGTCACTGGTATTGATGGATACCTTCATTGGCTGGGAGCCAGAAGTTACGTATAAAAAGTATTTTGCAATGCTTGATACCATCAGCCAAGTCCAAGCAGTGCCTGCGCCAATTATTGAAGCCGTTGTGCCGCTGTTCTTTGCCAACAACGTCAATCAGGATAACCCTAAACTTGTCGCTTCATTCAAACGCAGTTTAGAAGAGCTGAACGGTGAGCGTGCGGTGGAAGTAGCTCGCATGGGGCGCATGGTGTTTGGTCGCCGTGATGTGATTGAAGATTCGGAAAAATTCGCTCTGCCGACGTTAATTGCGGTGGGCTGTGAAGATAAGCCTCGCCCGGTTTTCGAATCGTATTTAATGAAAGACTGTATCACGGGCAGTGAGTTGGTAGAAATTCCGCAAGCGGGACACATCAGTTGTTTAGAACAGCCGGAGTTCGTCAACCAAATGTTGTTGAACTTCCTGAATCGAGTTCATGCGTAACCAATGCATCCTTCTTTAAACGAAAAGCTCGGCATTAAGCCGAGTTTTTTTGTGTCAGTTTTTTCTCGCCGATTTTTGGCTCGTCGCCAGATAAAAGCCGCCGAATATTTTGATGATGCTTAAATACGATTAAGCAGCACAGCATAGCAACAGGTAACGTGTATTGCGGTTTAAACATCCAAGTATAAAACGGAGTGACCAAAACCGTGACGAGAGCCGCTAAGGATGAATAGCGGAATAGCGCGGCTACTGACAGCCAAGTTAACATTACCAATCCAGTTAAGTCCAAACCAATCGGAGCGATAGCGCCAAGCGCGGTTGCGACACCTTTTCCGCCTTTAAAGTGGAAAAAGATGGGGTACATGTGGCCAAGACAGGCAGCAATGGCGATGACGCCAAGAATGATAGGGTCGATACCAAGAAAGTATCCGCCCCACACGGGGATAGTGCCTTTGAGCATATCGCACAACAAGACTGAAACAGCGGCTCCTCGTCCGCCAATACGCAATACGTTCGTTGCTCCAGGATTGTTAGATCCCACACTGCGTGGGTCTGGCAGTTTTAAGAGTCGACAGATCAAAACCGCACTGGAAACCGAACCTAATAAATAGGCGGCCATTGTCATTATCAGTGCCAGTGCGTCCATAGAAGTCCTTGATGGATTGGAATTTAATGCTCGGTTCCCGCGTAGTTGCTATCATACCCCGAATTTACATAATGCAGAAATCCTCACTGTGATAGAGCTTGCATTATGTGATTTCTTGTATATAAAGATGCTTTCGCAGTTTATACCTAAGTAACATTGTGATGACCAAAGTAAATGTTACTTAGGTATAGAATACTACGATCAAATTACCCCTCACGGGTATCCGACCTCTGTAATAGAAGGACATAAGATGGCTCTGGATAAAGTTTTTATTGAACAGTTGGAAGTAATCACCACCATTGGCGTGTACGACTGGGAACAACAAATCAAACAAAAGTTGGTTCTAGATATTGAAATGGCACACGATAATAAACCTGCGGGCAAAAGTGATGATGTGCAAGATGCACTGGATTATTCGCAGGTGAGTGAGGCGGTACTTAACCACATTGAAAATGGTCGTTTCTTATTGGTCGAGCGCGTGGCTGAAGAAGTAGCAGAGCTTATCATGCAGCGTTTCTCTGTGCCTTGGGTGAAAATCCGCCTAGCGAAACCTGGCGCCGTGCCACAAGCACGTGCTGTTGGTGTGGTGATTGAGCGAGGCCGAGCATGATCACCACCTATATCGGTGTTGGGACGAACGTAGAAAGAGAGCAACATGTGCTTGCTGCGTATCAGGAGCTGCAACGGCTTGGAGAAAATCTCCTCGTATCACCGATATATGAATGTGAACCTATTGGTTTTAGCAGCAAGAATTTCTACAACTTTGTCGTTGCAATGCGTACCGAGTTGTCATTAGAAGAGTTGAGCCATCAACTACGCGAGATTGAATTTAAGTGGGGACGCGAAGAAAACGCGCAAAAGTATCAGGATCGAACACTGGATCTCGATATAGTGTTGTTCGGTGAGCGCGTCTCCAAGAAAAAACCTGAGCTACCTCGCAGTGATATCTACAAATATCCTTTTGTCACAAAGCCGCTGTATGATCTCGAACCGCAATTAGTGATCCCAGGCGATGGACGCACAGTCGCAGACATTTGGCATGCTATGCAGCCAGTCGATTCGCTCAAACCCGTTTCCTTTCATTTTTAATTTGAGTTGTTTACATGAGTTATTTTGAAGCCTTTATTTTGGCTCTGATTCAGGGGCTGACAGAGTTTTTGCCTATCTCAAGCTCTGCCCATTTGATCCTGCCTTCCGCTATTTTAGGATGGGAAGACCAAGGTCTGGCCTTTGATGTTGCTGTTCACGTCGGTACATTAATGGCTGTCGTGATCTATTTTCGTCATGAAGTAATCACTTTGTTTCAAGCGTTATTTGCTTCGATCTTTAAAGGAGATCGCAGTAAAGAAGCTAAATTGGCTTGGATGATCGTGATTGCGACGATTCCAGCTTGTGTGTTCGGTCTATTGATGAAAGACATCATTGAAGTGTATCTACGTAGCGCTTACGTCATCGCGACTACCACGATCGTATTTGGCTTGTTGCTATGGTGGGTAGACAAAAACGCTAAACTCGTTGCCGATGAATACCAAACGGGTTGGAAGAAAGCTGTATTTATCGGTATTGCTCAAGCCTTAGCGATGATTCCTGGAACTTCACGTTCAGGGGCGACCATCACAGCAGCGCTTTACCTTGGCTTTACTCGAGAAGCGGCTGCCCGATTTTCGTTTTTAATGTCGATCCCAATCATTACATTAGCTGGTAGCTACTTAGGCATGAAGTTAGTGACCAGTGGTGAACCTGTCCATGTTGGTTTCTTACTTACTGGCATTATCACATCGTTTATCAGTGCGTACATCTGTATCCACTTCTTCTTGAAGATGATTTCACGCATGGGCATGACACCGTTTGTGATTTACCGTCTCATTTTGGGCGTCGGTTTGTTCGCTTTTCTATTAAGTGCATAATTGATGCTAACGAAAAACGCCCGCGAAATCCGCGGGCGTTTTTGTTTGTTCGTTACTTCTTAAGTACTGCTTTCACTGCTTCAATACGTCGCTTTTCTTGCTCGTCACGAATCGCAGGGCCTTTAAAGCCCTCTTTGATTATGGTTTGAACGTCAACTGCCGCTGCTGCTTGGTAGGCTTGCCTAAAAATATCCGCCTGTGGATATGGTTGCGTTTCCAGTCCTTTACGACCAGCGTGATCCGCTTGGCAGCAAAGCAAGATATCTTGCAGACGTTCGGACTTACGCCACCCATCAAGCTTATTGAGTATTTTAATTATGGTTTGTGGTTTAAGTTCAGCCGCGCGATGAATATTGGAGTGCTGTTCGCACACCATCAAGGCTAAATCACGAAACTCATTTGGTACCCGGACACGTTCGCACAGCTTTTTGATCAGTTTTAATCCTGTATGGCAATGCATTTTGTGGCTTGGCCATTCGCTCTCTGGCGTCACGCCCTTACCCAAGTCATGCACTTGGGCGGCAAACCTGACGGGGAGTGAGTTACTCAATTTTGCGGCTTGCTCTGCCACCATCAAAGTATGGATGCCAGTATCGATTTCTGGATGCCACTTCTCAGGTTGAGGTACGCCAAATAGTGCATCAATTTCAGGTAACACCACGGTTAATGCACCACAGTCTCGTAGAACCGATAAGAAAATATCAGGGCGAGGAGTAGAGAGAGATTTATGCCATTCTTGCCAAACACGCTCGGGAGTCAGTGTGCTCAGCTCTCCGGACTCTGCCATGTGACGCATTAACCGCATGGTTTCGTCGGCAACCGTAAAGTTTAGATCAGCAAGCTTCGCTGCGAAGCGAGCGACACGTAAAACGCGTAGAGGGTCTTCAATAAAGGCGTCTGATACATGGCGTAGCAGTTTATCGTTGAGATCTTGCTGGCCACCATATGGGTCATGGATCGTGCCATCACTCTCCATTGCCATCGCGTTAATGGTTAAATCACGACGTATCAAATCTTCTTCTAAGGTGACGTTTTGATCGAAGAAACATTCAAAACCAGTGTAACCAGAACCTGACTTTCTCTCTGTTCGTGCAAGGGCATATTCTTCTTTACTTTTGGGATGCAGAAATACAGGAAAGTCTTTACCAACGGCGGTGTATCCTTGGGACAGCATCATCTCGGGCGTCGCGCCTACGACCACCCAGTCGTTGTCATAACTATCAATTCCGAGCAATTTATCTCGAACTGCGCCACCTACTAAATAAACTTGCACGAATTACCTCTTAATTTATGGATATGCCGTTGGACATTGTAGCAAGCAATGGTACTTTTCTTTACTCCTAAGAATAGAAGAAGAGCGTTTATACCATGTCTGACTATTCCCAGGTGGTTTTTTAGCTGGAGAGCCTAATGTATAAGGACTTTTTTGGGTTTGTCGAACAACCATTTTCGATTGTTCCAAACTCACGTTATTTGTATTTAAGCCAACGTCACAAAGAGGCAATCACACATCTCCAAGCCGGGCTAGGCGATGGCGGTGGTTTTGCTATGCTTACTGGCGAAGTAGGTACAGGCAAAACGACTGTCGCAAAAGCGATGCTGGCGAATTTGGGTGATAACACCAAAGCGGGTCTTATCCTCAATCCTACGTTTTCGAGTAGAGACTTGCTCGAAGCCATTTGTGATGAGTTCAAAATCACCTATCCACCAGATGCAAACCTCAAACAGCTAAACCAGGTTATCCATCAATATTTGCTGCGTAATTATCGTGCAGGCTGGCAGACATTGCTGGTCATTGATGAGGCTCAACACCTTGCTGCCGACGTTCTAGAGCAGTTGCGCTTGTTGACCAACTTGGAAACCGATACCAGAAAACTGCTCAAAGTGTTGTTGGTCGGGCAGCCTGAATTGCAGCGGTTATTACAAACAACACAACTACGCCAACTTGCCCAGCGTATTACTGGGCGTTATCACCTGTTGCCGTTGGATGAAAAAGAGACAGAAGATTACATCGCATTTCGACTACATACAGCAGGTGGCAACCAGCAACTGTTTAATCGTGCTTCTTGTAAACTTATAGCCAAATACAGTCACGGTATACCGCGGCTCATCAACCTTATCTGTGACAAATCCCTCAACATTAGTTATCACCAGGGTAATGTGGTTGTGGATAAGCAAACCGTTCAGCAGGCCTGTGAAGAGGTGATGCAGTTTCAGGCAGATATTTATCAGCAAGATAAAAAAGAGCGCCGGACTTTCCGTTGGCCTGCTTGGGGCTCTGTCACGGTAGGCCTTATTGCTGCATTAAGTACGGGGTGGGCGGTCGTGAATTATATGCCAGCTCAAGCGACGTCAGTGTTGACACAAGTGACGGAGCCAAGAGTAGAGCCAACACCAACCGTCGTCAGCCAACAGTTAACGGATGAGCAGCGTGCTTTATTGTTAACACAAAAACAGTCGAACCTCGCTGTAAATGATTTGTATCGTTTGTGGGGATATCAAGCATCGGTTCGCGATAACCTTTGTTTGTCAGAACCGCAGTCGACTATGCGTTGTGAGCGTAAAATGGCGACTTGGCCGCTGTTGATGCAACAAAATCGCCCTGTGATCTTGGAGTTGAATTATCAAGGTGATGTTGGGTATGTCATTCTATATGCCGTCGGTAATGACCAAGCTGAAGTGCTCAATGGTAAGCAGCGTCTCCGTCTGCCAGTTTCGTGGCTAAAGCCGTTGTGGCAGGGCAATATTATCGAACTGTGGCATGCTCCGCTGAATGAAACATTACGTTTAGACATGGAAGGCCCTGCGATTGAAGTATTAGACCGATTATTAGCAGAAGCGGTGAGTGAGCCACTGCTTGAAACGTCTATTTTTGATGGTGCGATGAAAGAGCGAGTCGAGTTATTTCAACGCTGGCAAGGAATTGGTGTCGATGGTATTGCTGGTAAGCGAACGCTAGACCGACTTCAGCAAAATGTTCAGCCAGATGCGCCTCAACTGGCGAGAATAGAGAAGGAGGACGCATAATGTCAGCTGTGAAACATATAGGTCTGTTCTTGCTGCCAATCACTGCTTCTGCTATTGGAGTCGCTTGGTACTTAGATCTCTTTGCACCGAGTGTTGAAGTAGATACAACGTCCCCGATAGAAAAGGTCGAAGTGGTATCACCTTTCAAAGTATTAGACTATCCAGAGAACACCCAGTTGGCCCAATTGCCAAGAGAGTGGCCAAGTGCAGAGCTATCGCGTGATTTTGGTACATTTACCACCCCCGATGAATACACGAGCCATACACCAAGCAGAGATGAAACACGCAACTCAGCATCAACCCAAACGACTTCTGCTGCTGAAGAGGACCTCGGGTTGTCTTTGGATGATCTGGATTTATCCTCATTATCTCCTGATTTAGCTAGGAAGGTCGAAAATGCCTTATCCCGAGATGATGACAATTCGTCATCACAAACGGCACGCGTGAACGATTTAGAGCGCAACGCTCACCAGTGGCAAGGGCGTCTACCTGCGCTTAATTTGCAAACCCATATGTACGCTAGTGATGAAAATCGCCGTTGGGTGAAAATTAACAATGTTGAGTATCATCAAGGGGATGTCGTTGATGATCAGGTCACTCTAAGAGAAATACAACCGCAAGCTGTGATTGTTGAGTTCCAAGGTGAGCAAATTCGTATACCAGCGTTGTATGAGTGGAAAGGGTAACTCTTGTAGAAACACATCAAGCCAGCGAAATCATATCGCTGGCTTTTTATTTTTCAGAGCATCTTTTGCATCTATTCTGGTGATGATTTTTAGATACTCAAACAAGCAAAATATAGCTTTTCTCAGTCGTTTAAATAGCACCAATATCATTCATCTATTGATAGCGCGATTCCAGTCAGCGTTGTGTAAAAAGACACCATCTTCACGAACTTCGGAGTAATGACTTGGTCCACGTTAGACCCCATCACATAATAGGAGTCTAAACAGAGACACATGCGTATTCTGATTTTTTCTTTAAGTATTGTTGCATCGACAAGCTATGCAGCAAAGCCAGATCCATTCCCAGTTACACCAGATAGTCGCGGGCAAGATTTCATGGTCAGTGCGACGAATCCTTACGTGAGCAGTACCGGTTACTCAATATTGAAAGAAGGCGGTAACGCTGTTGATGCTATGGTCGCGATGCAGATGGTGATGTCTGTCGTTGAGCCAGATATGACCGGAATTGGCGGCGGGACTTTCGCGCTGTTTTATCAACATGACGAGAAAAAATTTCTGGCCCTTGATGGTCGAGATGAAGCGCCCTCTAGCGCGAACCCTGAAATGTTTGTTGAGAATGGGGAAGTACTCAGTCGCAACGAAATATTAGGCCCTCGTTCTGTTGCGGTTCCGGGCACGTTGCGGTTGCTTTACACCACTCATGAACAATACGGCAAGTTGCCATGGGCAGAGCTGATTAAGCCGGCGATTACATTGGCGAGCAATGGGTACGCGATGAACAGCTACACCTACGACATCGTAGTAAGAGAGCAAAGCCGACTTGAGCAAGATCCGGAAGTGAAAGCCTTGTATTGGCAAGGGGACGATATTAAGCCGACGGGAACCTTGATGAAGAACCCTAAGATGGCTGAGACGCTGAGGAAGATCGCGCAACAAGGCGATAGTTACCTTTATGGTGGTGAGCTTGGTCAGCACATCGTAGAGACGGTTAATAGTCGTATTGACGACCAACACGAGAAGTTGTCTTTAGAAGATTTTAAACATTACCAAGTGAAGCAGCGTGACATCATTGAGAGCGACTACCGTGGGAATAAAATCGTCTCTTTTGGTTACCCAGCTTCGGGCGGTGTGATGGTCGCTCAGAGTCTTGAACTGCTTGCACCCTATGGCATTGCCCATATGGCGAAAACGGATGTGGAACCTTGGCGTCTCATGACTGAAGCGATGCGAATTGCAAAAGCCGATCGTATTGCGTATGCCGGAGATCCGGATTATGTGGAAGCGCCAGTTGAACAGTTGCTGTCTAAAGCCTATCTAGATCAGAGACGTGATTTAATCCCTGATAATGGCACTTCAAAAAAGGATCCACAAGCAGGACAGATAACGCAAACTCAGTATGCGCAATATCAAGGCTTCGAGAGCAAAGATACAGGGCATATTTCTATCGTCGATAGAGATGGAAATGCAATTGCGATGACCAGCACCGTTGGCACGGGAATGGGATCTGGTGTCATGGTTGATGGCGTTATCTTGAATGCGCAGATGGCTAACTTCTCACCTCAGCCAACGGTTAACGGCAAGCCTACGCAAAACTCAATTGAAGCGGGCAAGCGTCCACGTTCGGCTATTACGCCATTAATGGTGATGGACAGTGATGATAACTTGCGTTTGGTGGTTGGGTCACCAGGTAGTTCACAAATCCCGGGGTATGTACTCAAAACCGTGGTTGGGGTGCTGGATTGGAAGTTATCAGCGCAAGAGGCTATTGACTTACCAAACATCCAGTATGGCACTAAGATAGACCGTACCAAGTCTTATGACCCGACTGGTTTGCTGGTGGAAAAGAAAACGTTCGCAGAAATGTTGGTGCCTGAGTTTATGGAGCTTGGCTACCCAGTGCACGTTATTCCAGTGGTAAGCGGTTTGAATGCAATTGAGCTAAAAGATGGCAAGCTTTATGGCGCAACGGATCGTCGTCGAGCCTCTAGTTCAATGGGGGAGTAGTACTTACTTCTGTCAAACGAAGCAAACTAAAAAGCCAGTCGATAT
Source organism: Vibrio sp. YT-16 (assembly GCF_033337405.1). Classification (NCBI taxonomy): domain Bacteria; kingdom Pseudomonadati; phylum Pseudomonadota; class Gammaproteobacteria; order Vibrionales; family Vibrionaceae; genus Vibrio; species Vibrio sp. YT-16. The sequence continues at coordinate 165,807 of NZ_JAWOQQ010000006.1, read as the reverse complement.
CGACTGGCTTTTGCGTTCTTTTTAAAGATAAAAGCGTAAGGGTTTATGCCCAACCCGCAGGAGAGCGCTTTCTACGAGGCATGACATGCGGAAGAATCAAACCAAATAGTAAACCTAAACCTGCAACACCGCCGCCATAAGTGAAGTACTTAAGCAGCATGTCATCTTTTTGTGTATCCAGCTTTGCGCGTAGCTCGCGGTTTTCTGTTTCAACAGAAGTAAGCTGATCACTGATCTCAGAGTATTTATTTTCTAGATCTGAAATTTGTTGGTTACGTGTTTCGAGAGAGGTAACAAGACCTGCTTTCTCTGCATCAGAAGTTTGACGAGCATTAGCAAGCTGCTCTTTTACTTCGGCTAGCTCTTTCTCAATGCGAGGAAGGCGAATTGCCATGCTCTCTTGGTTTGTCACAAACTTGCTTTGTACCCAACCAGTGCGACCACGGTCATCACGAACTTGCGTGTAGCCAGTATCTCGGTTGGTTTTAATCAGTTGTACTTTAGAACCGGCGTTAACACTACCAATAATACGGTAGGTGTTATTTGGACCTGAGTGCATAAAAGTGAAGAGGTCATCAGAAATATAACGGTCTGCTGCTAGGGCCGCTGGCGCTGCTAGCAAAGTAAACAAAACCGTGATGATTAGTTTTTTCACAGTAAATCCCTTAACGATTTTTCTTGGAGACAGCGTTGGCACCGAATGATTGGAGCCGGAAATAGACGAATAGTATGCAGTTTCAAACTTCGGTGCAACAAAGAAGGGAGGCAAAGCCTCCCTTTCTGTGCGTTTGAGTCAATAATGACAAAGCGCTTACATTCTATTGACGAGTGTCTTAAGCGAACATCGCTTGAAGTCCGTAGAAGAATACTACGGCCAATAACGCACCCGCTGGTAGTGTAACGATCCATGATGCCACGATGTTACGAACTACGCCTAGGTTCAGTGCTGCGATACCACGAGCAAAGCCAACACCGAGAACCGCACCAACCAATGTTTGAGTGGTTGAAATTGGCAGGCCTGTACCAGACGCTAGAACTACCGTACATGCTGTTGCTAGCTGTGCTGCAAAACCGCGGCTAGGCGTTAGCTCAGTGATGCCTGTACCAACGGTTGCCATTACTTTGTGACCTAGTGTTGCAAGACCGACCACGATACCAATACCACCAAGAGGTAGAATCCACCAAGCGATGGTGCTTTTCGTGCTGATTTCGCCCATGTGTTCAACAGTCGATACGACAGCAGACAGTGGACCAATGGCGTTTGCAACGTCGTTTGAACCGTGTGCAAATGCCATCGCACAAGCGGTGATAACCATCAGAACGCTGAAGATACCTTCCACGCCAGAAAAGCTGCGGTCTTCTTCGCGATTAGCGAATTTTTTCTGGATGTATACGTAGCCGCCAATCATCACAAGTGCTGAAACTGCTGCTGCCCACATCCAGGCTTCACCATTGGTCAGGTGAAGACCAACGTGTTTTAGACCTTTTTTGATGGTTACAAGTGCAATCACCATTGTTGTGATGAACATGTAAACAGGTACAAAACGTTTCGCGTTAAACAGAGGGTTCTCAGTATCAAAAATCAGGCGCTGTGCGCTGACAAAGATAACGTAAGCAAAGAAACCTGAAATCACTGGCGTAATAATCCAGCTACCAACAATGCCTTGAACGCTGCCCCAGTCAACCGCTTCAGTACCTACTGATACGCATGCAAAACCAATGATTGCACCGATGATTGAGTGAGTCGTTGATACTGGCCAGCCCATGTAAGAAGCAAGAAGCAGCCATGTACCTGCTGCTAAAAGCGCAGACATCATGCCGTAGACAAGAACATCTGGTTGACTAGCAAATAAAGAAGTTTCGATTACACCTTTACGGATAGTGTCGGTTACTTCACCGCCTGCAAGGTAAGCACCTGCAAATTCGAAGATCATCGCAATGATGATAGCTTGTTTTACAGTTAGCGCTTTTGAACCTACAGATGTACCCATCGCATTAGCAACGTCGTTCGCGCCAATACCAATCGCCATCATGAAACCAAAAATCGCTGCAACAATAATCAGGACAGTGCCGTAGTTCGCAAGGATATCCATCGTAATACCTAGTTGTTTTATAACAAGCGGAACAAAATTTTACGCGCGCCAAACCATAAGACGATGAAAATAGTCATCGTCCCTATGACACGTGTTAATTATGCTCTTCGTTATGTCGTTAACTTTATGTTTTAAGATCGAGATAGCATGACTTCCAAACGAGCACCTACGCGCTGCGCTTGGTCGGCAATACCACCTACCCATTCAAGAATCTTGTACAGGAACATGACATCGATAGGGTTCATGTCAGCTTCAATCACCATCAACTGTTGGCGAAGTTCAATCTGCATGGCATCGGTATCATCTTCGATAACGTCTAATTGATGAATCATTTCAGCGACGAGCGTCACTTCACGGCCTTTGAAGCCGGTTTCTAGCAATTCATCAAGTTCATTGATTACCTTTTGCGCCTGATCGGCAGCATCAAGACAACGTTGAACGTAAGCGAGGAAGTTTGGTTGGAGAGCCTCAGGGATGACAAGTTGACGACCATATACACGGCCAGCAATGTCTTTTGCCAGGTTTGCAAGTTTGTCCTGTTGAGTCAAAAGCTCAAGCATGTCAGTACGGTCGACTGGCATGAACAAACCGCGAGGCAGTTTTAGACGGATTTCACGTTTCAGCACATCCGCTTCTTTCTCTAGGTGAGAAATTTGTGCACGGATTTCTGCTGCTTTTTCCCAATCACCCTTTGAAGATACTTCAAAGAATTTCACCAAGTGTGAACAACATTCGTTGACACACACAACGTGGCGTTGCAAAGGCTTAATTGGGGACTTTGCAAATAACCCCATAATTGTATTTACTGGCATGGTCATTCAACCTAATAACTATAACCTTAAAAAAACATACACCATTTCTGAGTGCTTGGCGAAATGTTGAACGATGGCTATAAAGGCGCGCATGGTAACGCATTAAATCGCTCATTAAAACTGTTTTAGATCATCATTCCGGCGATATTTCTCTCTTGCCGTGTGAGAAATTACGCAATATCCTGTTTCTATCTGCTTTGAAAGGTATAGCTATGGAAACCGAAATAGAACTGAAGTTTTTTGTTTCTCCTGAATTTTCAGAAACTTTAAAAGAAAAAATTTCTGAGACAAAAGTACTTCAGCATAGTTGTCGTGACTTGGGTAACACCTATTTTGATACTGCCGATAAATGGCTTCGAAAGCACGACATTGGTTTAAGAATTCGCCGTTTTGATGATGTATTCGTCCAAACCGTAAAGACAGCAGGACGCGTCGTCGCAGGCTTACATCAAAGACCAGAATACAATGCTGAGCACACTAGCGACGAGCCTAATCTGTCGCTTCATCCTCTAGATATTTGGCCTCCAGGTAAAGATGCAGAAACGCTGCAATCCGAGCTTATGCCATTATTCTCGACTAACTTCACACGTGAACAATGGCTGATTGGCATGCCCGATGGCAGTCAGATTGAAGTTGCTTTTGACCAAGGCTTAGTTGTAGCCAAAGGTGAAGACGAAGAAGAGAAGCAAGAGCCAATTTGCGAAGTTGAACTGGAACTTAAGTCTGGCCAAACCGAAGCTTTATTCACACTGGCACGTAGCTTTTGCGAGCAAGGCGGTATGCGCTTGGGTAACTTGAGCAAAGCGGCGAAAGGTTATCGACTTGCAAGCGGTTATGCGGGTGATGAAGTAAAATCATTGGCACTTGTGGACAGTAGTCCGACGGATACCGTTGAATTTTGCTTGATCAACTCTTTAGAGCACGCTTTGTCTCATTGGCATTATCACGAGCAAATTTATGCTGAGCGTGACAGCGTGGAAGCACTGCGTGAAATCAGTAATGCCATTCGTTTCATTCGTCAAACATTGACTATTTTTGGCGGGATTGTCCCTCGTCGCGCGAGTGCGATTCTGCGCCAAGAGCTTAAATGGTTGGAAGAAGAACTGAGTTGGTTAGATGAGTATGCACACCTTGAAGAGCTCTTAGATGACAAAGGCAATGTGCTGCGTAAGTTGGATGCACGTAAGTTCTTAGTATCTGAGCTGACTCAGCAGTTACAAGAGTTGCCAAGCCGTGAAGAAGTGCTAGGGTTGCTCAATTCCGCGCGTTACACAGGGTTACTGCTGGATCTAAGCCGCTGGATCTTAGCACGCGGTTGGCAGCCATTTCTTGATGAAAAAGCACGTGAAAAAATGGCAAGTAACATCATGCCGTTTTCAGTTACTCAGCTCGATCGCACTTGGGCTGAGCTAATGGAAGCTTTCCCAGCAGAGCGCGATTTGACGGCGCAAGAGTACGTTGATCAGCGTTATCGCTTATTGCGTAACCTCTATACTGGTATTGGTTTCGCGAGTTTGTATAATTCGGATGAGCGTAACAGCTTCCGTTTACCATGGGCGGATCTAGTGCATGGTATCGATGATCTGCTAATGCTGAACCACTTGCTCCCGTTGGTTGATATGCTGGAAGACGCAGAAAAAGAGCAGTTAGAACGCTGGTTACACCGTCAAGAGCGCTCAATTTTACATGCAATGGATCAAACCCGAGCGATCAGTGTGGAAGTTCAGCCTTATTGGCGTGAATGATCGTTCTGGTGATAAGAACAAAAAAATAGGACCGCATGGTCCTATTTTTTTGTCTCTGTTTTACGTTGTTGTAGCTCTTTTTCCATGAAATCGAGTCGTTCTAGTATTTGCGCTTGTTGGCTTAGGAGCCGCTCGAGCATACGTTCTTTATTGATTGAACTGTGCGTCTGTTGTTTCGTTGGGGCAGTAAGGATAGAGGTGATAAGACCCGAGATCATACCAAAGATACCCACCCCGCAAACAATGATGATGACAGCCAAAAACTTTCCTATGGAGGTCACTGGATAATGATCGCCGTAACCAACCGTTGAGATTGTTACAAATACCCACCACAAAGCATCGGCGCCAGTACGAATATTCGCTTCTGGGTTTTTCGCTTCGATAAACAGCATTGCACTAGAACCGAGTGTTATGAGGATAACCATCAATAGCAGTATAGAGGCGACCGTGGTTTCGCGGCGGTTTTCTTTGAGCTGATGCAAAATGAACTTTGACGAACGCAGTACTAATACCACTCGCATAATATGAAAAATACGAGCAAAGCGCAGGGGCTCTATCAATGGGATGCTCGCCACGAAATCTATCCAATGACGTTTAAGGAATAACCAGCGATCTGTGGACCGGATCAAATCAATGGTGAGCTGTAGTAGAAAAATACTACAGATTATGAAATCCAGACCGATAAGAACTTGACGGGTTTCGTGATCGATCGGGAAAAACAACAAGCCAGAGATCACAAATAGTGCCATAAAAGACAATATTAGTGACAACAGGCCCATCGGTCGTGTGCTGTCTTTGATATCATTGTTTTTCATACGAAGCTCAAAATAAATCGCGTAACCACGCAAAGCGCGAACATAACTATAAGTAATATAAAGATTATAGATAAAGACTATATAAGACTCGGTGGAGAACTGACAATGGAAAAGCTGGCATTTAAGCCATGGGAAAGGGTCATATCCGACATTCGACTGGTGCCTAAAATGGTCATGCTGATGGTCTTCAGTACTGTCCTGATCGTGGCAAAACAACTGTGGGACGCAAACACTTTTTACGACTCACTTTTAGCGGCGACACAAAACGCGCAAGTTGCCCAACAGCATTATGAAGCATACTTAACGCAAGTTGCTTGGCAAACCGCCTTATTGATAGTGGTTTTTGTCGTGCTCTTATTAGCGGCGGCTAGAGTGATGTTGCGTCAAACACAGTATCTGAGCGACGCGATCAAACTGATGGCGAGCAAGAACCTCTCTGTTCCATTTGGTATGGATTGTAAAGATGAATACGGAGACGTGGCACGTGAATTAGAAAAGACACGTCGACAATTGCACGATGTGATTCAAATGCAAATTAATGCGTCTGATGAATTATCAACGCTCACCGAAATCATGACACTGAGCATGTCGGAAACGAAGGAATCGGCGCAAGAAGAGTTTAACGAAATTGATCAACTTGCTACGGCGATGAGTGAAATGTCGTCGACGGTCCAAACGGTTGCGGAACATGCCCAGACGGCCTCTTCTCTGACAGAGCAAGCTTCCGCGCAAGCAATTTCTGGTCAGCAGTTCTTGCAAAGTACAATGGCGAAAATGAGTGAACTTTCGTCGGATATCGCTTCATCGGCACAAGCTGTTAACCAAGTTGAAGAACGTGTTGAAGCCATTGGTAGCGTTGTGGGGACGATTCAAGGCATTTCTGAACAAACCAACCTGCTTGCACTGAATGCGGCGATTGAAGCGGCGCGAGCTGGCGAGGCTGGGCGGGGTTTTGCTGTGGTTGCAGATGAAGTTCGTAACCTTGCCCAACGCACACAACAAGCGACGGTAGAAATTCAAGAGATGATCGCACAGCTGCAAACCAGTGCTGAATCTGCGGTAGAACTCATGGAAAAAAGCGTTGTAGAAGCGGCAGATGGAAACGAGCTGGTTTCTAATGCTGGATCTGAGCTCGATGGTATTGTTGGGCAAGTGACGCAAATCAATGACATGAACTTCCAGATCGCGACGGCGTCTGGTCAACAAAGCAGTGTTGCAGAAGAGATGAGCCAAAACCTCACCAATGTACGTGAGTTGGTGGAAGCCTCAGTTGTTGTTGTTACCGAGCTGCTAGAAACCTCTGAAATGATGCAAAATAATGCAGGTGAGCTAGACAAGAAGATCAAATCTTTCCAAGTTTAATATTCGATCCCGAACTTTTGATAAAACGCCCACAAACCTTTTGTGGGCGTTTTTATTTGCTTTCAGTCTGGTATAAAGAATGAGTTACCGTGCTTTTCAAACAAGGAAGAAAAATGCAGCTGCCTTCGCCACTGATTTCTATCGCTGAATCTGCCGTACAAAACGCCCAAGACGCAGGTTATTTTCCCCTTTGGCCCGATGAGGTTGCGCAGCAATTTCGTTATGTGGCGGGCTTAAGCCAATTTATAACCGAAGCCATTCATCGCGATGAAGTCCTAGCCCGTGAGTTGCCAAGTATGTTAGCGCAGCCAAGTCGTCAGGAGTCTTACCGCTCACGCCTTGCTGAACTGTTGGAACAATGTCCTGATGAGATGTCTGGCCATCGCGTGTTGCGTCAGTTTCGCAACCGAGAAATGGTGTACATTGCGTGGAAGGATTTCACGCATGCATGGTCGCTAGAGACGTCTTTAAGCCACTTATCTGAGTTGGCAGAAGCGATGATTTTTGAAACCTATCAATGGCAATATCAAGTGTGTTGTCAGGAGTGGGGCACGCCAACAAGTGAGGACGGTGAAGTGCAGCCGATGTTAATTATCGGTATGGGGAAACTGGGTGGTGGCGAGCTAAACTTTTCTTCCGATATTGATTTAATTTTCACGTACCCAGAGAATGGCGAAACCCAAGGCGCACGCCGAAGCATTGCTAATGCCCAGTTCTTTACTCGTCTTGGTCAACGCATCATCAAAGCGCTCGACCAACAAACCTTCGATGGTTTTTGCTACCGCGTCGACATGCGACTTCGCCCATTTGGAGAAAGTGGCCCCTTGGTAATGAGCTATGCCGCACTTGAAGATTATTACCAAGAGCAGGGGCGAGATTGGGAACGTTACGCGATGATCAAAGCTCGGGTGATGGGATGTGAGATGTACCCGCAGTATCAAGAGCTACGCCAAATGCTGCGCCCTTTTGTTTTTCGTCGTTATATTGATTTCAGTGCGATTCAATCTTTGCGACGAATGAAGTCGATGATCAGTAGCGAGGTTCGCCGCCGAGGGTTGAATAACAACATTAAGCTAGGTGCGGGTGGCATCCGAGAAATTGAATTTATCGCTCAAGTTTTTCAATTGATTCGAGGTGGTCGAGAACCTTCTTTACGTAATCGAGGGCTGTTGGAAACGCTGCAAGGCATTGAAGAACTGGCATTGCTTACTCCACAAGAAGTCAGCGATCTAGAAGCCGCATACAAGTACTTGCGTCAATTAGAAAACTTGTTGCAAGCAATGGCGGATAAGCAAACCCAGACGCTGCCTGATTGCGAAACCGAACACTTAAAGCTCGCCACCGCGATGAAAATGAGCTGTTGGGAGCAATTGATTGAGCAAACCCAGCAGCATATGGCAAATGTTCACCAAGTTTTTGAATCACTAATTGGTGATGATGAAGAAGACGAGGGGACTACCGTTGCTCGTCATTTTCATGAGCTATGGGATATGGCCGACAAACAAGACGTTCTTGAGCATATCTTGCAGCAGGATATTCAGATTGAAGACTTTGCTTCATGCGCGAAAACCATCATCAACTTTAAAACCGATCTGGCCAAAAAAACGTTAGGCCCACGTGGACGCGAAGTGCTCAATCGTTTGATGCCGAAAGTGTTTGATGCGGTCTTTGCCCATCCTGATGCACAGTTTGGTTTATCTCGTGTACTTCACTTGCTACACAACATCTGCACTCGCACGACTTACTTGGAATTATTGGATGAGCATCCAGCGGCTCTGGTGCAGCTCGTACGTTTGTGTACCGCAAGCCCAATGATTTCAGAGCAGCTGTCTCGTTATCCTATCTTGCTTGATGAGTTGATCGACCCTGCGCAGCTGTACAATCCCATTCCATTAGACAGTTACCGTACAGAGCTGCGTGATTATTTGGCGCGTATTCCTGAAGATGATATGGAACAGCAAATGGAAGCGTTGCGTCAGTTTAAGCAAATTTGTATTTTGCGTATTGCAGCGGCAGATATTGCTGGCGCATTGCCAGTGATGAAAGTGAGTGACCATTTAACTTACTTAGCGGAAGCTATCGTGGATGCGGTGGTCAGTCAGGCTTGGTTGCAAGTGTCTGAAAAGTACGGCGAGCCAACGCATGTGAAAGATCGTGAAGGTAAAGGCTTTGCTGTAATTGGTTATGGTAAAGTCGGAGGGTGGGAGCTCGGCTATAACTCCGACTTGGATATTGTCTTCATGCATGACTGCCCAGTCAATGTCTACACTGACGGCAAAAAAGAGATTGATGGTCGTCAGTTCTACCTTCGTTTAGCACAGCGTATCATTCATATTTTCTCCACTCGCACCGCTTCCGGTATTTTATACGAGGTCGATACCCGATTGCGTCCGTCCGGTGCATCGGGTTTGTTGGTTAGCCCAACGGACGCGTTCGACGACTATCAACATCAAGACGCGTGGACATGGGAGCATCAAGCACTTGTCCGCGCGCGCATGATTTATGGTGATGAACCACTGGCGATAGCATTTCACAATACGCGGCATGATGTGTTGTGCAAAGCACGCGATCAAGCTGAACTGAAAAAAGACGTTGTCGAAATGAGAGAAAAAATGCGCGGTCATCTTGGGGGGAAAAAGCCAGGCCGCTTTATGCTCAAGCAAGATGTAGGTGGGATTACCGATATCGAATTTCTCGCTCAGTACCTAGTGCTCAACTATAGTCACGATAAGCCGAAATTGACGCGTTGGTGTGATAATGTGCGCATCTTTGAAACGCTCATTGCGCAAGATGTTATGGACGAAGACCAAGCAATGCAGTTGATACGTGCTTACACGACAATGCGCAACGAAATACACCGCCGAAATCTACTCAATTTAGACGCTGATGTGGTGGAAGATAAGTTTGTTGCCGAAAGGGAGTGGGTAAAACAGGCTTGGAATCAGTGGTTCAGTTAAGACCATATATTTAGCCTCGATAAGGGCTGTGATAAACTCACTTCGATTTAATTTTTGGAGACCAACAATGAAACCAATTCTACCTGATTACAACAGCGCTGGTGTGCTCATCATCGGTGATGTCATGCTAGATCGTTACTGGTATGGCCCAACCGGGCGCATTTCTCCTGAAGCGCCGGTTCCTGTTGTAAAAGTAGAAAACAATGAAGAGCGTCCTGGTGGTGCTGCGAACGTTGCGATGAACATCGCATCACTAGGTGGCCATGCTCACATTGTTGGTCTAACTGGGGAAGATGAGCCTGCAAAAGTGCTGACGGAGACGCTGAGCTCACTCAATGTGAAGTGCGATTTCGTTGCACTGCCTGATTACCCAACGATTACGAAGCTTCGCGTAATGAGCCGTGGACAACAGCTTATTCGTCTCGACTTCGAAGACAAGTTTGAAAACACAGATTCTGCACCTGTGCTATCACGTATGGATGCCGCACTGCCAAACGTTAAAGCCGTGATTATGTCTGACTACGCAAAAGGTTCGTTAGAGCATGTTCAGGCATACATTCAAAAAGCGCGCGCAGCAAATATTCCGGTTTTCATTGACCCGAAAGGTGCGGATTTTGAACGCTACCGTGGCGCAACACTTCTTACGCCAAACATGAAAGAGTTCGAAGACGTTGTAGGTAAAGTGAAATCTGACCAAGAGCTAGTAGAGAAAGCACTGGCTTTGGTTGAAGAGTTTGAATTTGAAGCGCTTTTAGTGACACGCAGCGAAAACGGAATGACCTTGATTCGTCGTGGCCAGGAACCGTTCCACCTTCCAACTCAAGCGAAAGAAGTGTACGACGTGACAGGTGCGGGCGACACGGTTATCTCTGTATTGGCAGCGTCTGTTGCCGCAGGCAAATCATTTGAAGAAGCGTGTGCACTAGCAAACGCAGCGGCAGGTGTTGTGGTTGGTAAACTAGGCACGTCAACGCTTTCTGAGATTGAATTAGCAGAAGCGGTACATGGCAGCCAAGACACGGATTACGGTGTGATTTCAGAAAAAGCACTGATCGAAGCGGTGAAAAAAGCACGTGCTCGTGGCGAGAAAGTCGTTATGACAAACGGCTGCTTTGATATTCTACACGCTGGGCATGTGTCTTACTTAAACCATGCTGCTGAACTGGGCGATCGCCTAATCGTTGCGGTTAATACCGATGAGTCAGTAAAACGCCTTAAAGGCCCTGGTCGTCCGGTAAACCCAACCGATCGCCGCATGGCGGTGTTGGCAGGTTTGGGCGCTGTGGATTGGGTTGTACCATTTAGTGAAGATACGCCGCAGCGTTTGATCTCAGAAGTTCTACCAAGCTTGCTAGTAAAAGGCGGTGACTACAAACCAGAAGAGATTGCTGGTGGTAAAGAAGTCATTGCGGCGGGTGGTGAAGTTCGTGTATTGAACTTTGAAGATGGCTGCTCGACCAGTGAAATCATTAATGCAATCAAAGGCGGTAAGGGCTAAGGCTGCTGTTTGTTAGCATTGAAATGCTATTTGCTCATAAAGGTCGCTAAGTGCGGCCTTTTTGATACTTGTAGTTCAGAGGCACTTTTAAGCTCTGAACTACAAGTAATAAAAAACGCCAGCTGATAACTCAACTGGCGTTTTTTATTTATTAAGACCTGAAGTATTCAGTTCGCGGTTATTTTGCCGCTTTCAAACCTGCATCAACGTCCAAGATGTCTTGTTCGCTTAGCGTACCAACTGCTTGGCGTAGCTGAAGAACACTTAAAATGTAGTCGTAACGAGCGTTCGATAGGTTTTTGTTCGCATCGTATAGACGACGAGTCGCGTCCAGTACATCAACGATAGTACGAGTACCTACATCAAAGCCAGCTTCTGTTGCTTCTAGTGCAGAGCGTGCAGAAATAACCGCTTGCTCATACGCACGTAATGCGCCGATAGAGGCGTTAATGTTGTTGTTTTGTGCGCGAACATCTTTGACTACGCTACGGTACTGTGCTTCAAGATCTTCGCTTGCTGCCACGTACGCGTATTCAGCTTGTTTGGTTTGAGAGGTTACGTTACCACCTGTGTATAGCGGTACAGCAAGGTTCACACCAATATTGAAGTTGTCTGTCGTGTTGTCACGAGAGCTATGAGAAGTATCACCGTAGTTGTAACCACCGTCTAGAGAGAGCGTTGGTAGGTGGCCAGAGCTTGCTAGTGAAATATTGTCACGCGCAATGTCTTGAAGAATACGTGAAGATAGCAAGGTCAGGTTTTTGGTTTTTGCTTCATCAATGAGGGATTCAGCTGGTACGGTCGATGGGCTAGCAGTGAAGCGGCCAGTGTCCAAAATGTTGAGATCTTTGTGCTCTTGGCCTGTAATTTCACGCAGTGACTCGTAGCTATTAGTTAGCGCGTTTTCTGCCAACACTTCGTCCGCTAGCACTTGGTCGTACTGAGCTTGTGCGTCATGCACGTCAGTGATTGCAGACAAACCTACTTCAAAACGCTGTTTAGTTTGCTCAAGTTGACGGCCAACCGCGGCTTTTTCTGCACGTACGAAAACAAGATTATCTTGTGCGCGTAGAACTTCAAAATACGCTTGTGACACGCGAAGAATCAGTGCCTGTTGCGTCGCTGCGTAAGTTGCGTCTGCTTGGCGAGCACTTTTCTCAGCAGTATCTAGAGAGATCCAAGATGCGCGGTTGTAAAGTGCTTGTGAAAAGCTAACGCCAGCGGTTAGCGCGTTGCCATCGTTTGATACGTCGCTAATTAGATTTGAATCGTATTCAGTATCACCACGAGTTAAATTGTAACCCGCAGTAAGGTTGATCTGTGGTAATAGAGCACTACGGCTTGAGGTGATTGCTTCGAAAGCTTGGTCACGTTGTGCTGCTACACTGAGCAATTGTGGATCATTTTGTTTTGCCAAGTCGTAGATTTCAGCCAAAGAGTCTGCGAACGCAGACGTACTCATGCTACCTAGCGCTGCACTGATAAATAGTGGAAGCAATTTTTTCATTTTCTATTCCCGCGGTCCATAGATTGGTTAATTCTCAGTAGTTTAACTCAATTTGCACGATATTTACTCTAAAGTTTGCACTTTTTTACACGTAATTATCCACTTGTGCAATAAATTTTTAGCGAAGACTTAAATTAATTTGTAACTATTATACAAAAAGTTGAGCCAAGTCCTTTGAGCAAGCGAATAACAATGAGTAAACTACAGGATTCACTCAGAGAGGTGTTGAATGCAACAGCGTGACAAACAACAACAAGATTTTACTTCGCGAGATGTAAAAGTCATCTCGAAAGAAACCTTATTTGAAGGTTTTTTCAAAATGGTGAAATACCGCTTTCAGCATAGGCTATTTGCTGGTGGTTGGAGTGGAGTTGTCGAACGAGAAATGTTCGAGCGTGGTCACGCAGCAGCGATGCTTCCTTATGATCCAAAGACGGACCAGGTCGTAATCATTGAACAGATTCGTATTGGCGCGTTGGAACATGAACACCCTTGGCAGCTAGAAATTGTCGCCGGTATGATTGACCGCGATGAATCAGCTGAAGCCGTAATTCGTCGAGAGGCTGTCGAAGAAGCGGGGATTCAGGTGGGGCGCGTTATACCTGTCACTTCTTATTATCCTTCGGCTGGTGGTTGCTCGGAAAAGCTAGACGTCTTTGTTGGTGAAGTGGATGCGTCTAAAGCGCACGGCATTCATGGTTTAGACTATGAGAATGAAGATATCCGAGTTCATGTCATGAGTCGTGAAACGGCGTATCAATGGGTGAAGGACGGGAAATTTGAAAATGGTGCGTCGATTATTGCGTTGCAATGGCTGCAATTACACCATCAAGAGTTAAAGTCAGAATGGGGACAATCCCAAACGGTGGAGAGTGAGTAATGGCACAATTGGCTGAAAAACAACAATATCATGTTGATTTAGCTGGTCTTATGAGAACGTATGAGACCAACTACGCTAAGTTGAACGCCTTATTGCCTGCTTCTGCCGAAGTTGGGGATGTACGTTGCTACCAAGCGGCGAACATGGTTTACCAATTGACCGTGAATGAAATCACAAAATACACCACAGTTGTTGAGATATGTCAGAGTGATGAAACGCCAGTGTTTCCTTTACCGACGATGTCTGTCAGGCTTTATCATGATGCGAGAGTAGCCGAAGTATGCTCAAGCGGAGAGTTCTCTCGCATAAAAGCTAAGTATGATTATCCCAATGACCAACTGATGCAGAAAGATGAAAAGCATCAATTAAACACATTCCTCGGTGAATGGCTGACGTTTTGTTTACGAAGTGGTATCAGTAGAACACCACTTGCCTTCAATTGATCGTCACGTCACTAAAGGAAAATAACAAATAACGATATAGTGGACGAATCAGGTTTTCATTTTGCAATCATCTAGTGACAGCATCAAACTTTTACAAATTACGGATACTCATCTGTTTGCTGCCGATGAGGGAAGTTTGCTAAGCGTAAAAACAGTCGATAGCTTCAATGCTGTTGTTGCTGATGTTTTACGCCGCAACGTGGCGTTTGATTACATCTTGGCGACGGGGGATATTTCCCAAGACCATAGTGCAGAATCTTATCAGCGCTTTGCCAACGGCATTGAACCGCTAGAGAAAGACTGTTTTTGGCTACCTGGTAATCATGATTACAAGCCTAATATGGGCAGTGTTTTGCCTTCGCCACAAATCAAAGCCGCAGAGCATGTATTGATTGGCGAGCATTGGCAGTTAATTCTTTTAGACTCGCAAGTGGTTGGCGTTCCTCATGGGCGCTTGAGTGATCAGCAATTAACGCTACTCGAAGAAAAGCTAGCCGAACACCCAGAAAGACACACACTTGTTTTGTTGCATCATCACCCGTTACTGGTGGGAAGCGCGTGGCTTGATCAACATACTTTAAAAGATGCCGAAGCGTTTTGGCAGGTTGTCGAGCGTTTTAATAACGTGAAAGGCATTCTCTGTGGTCATGTTCATCAAGATATGAATGTGCTTCACAAGGGCATTCGAGTGATGGCAACACCCTCAACTTGTGTTCAGTTTAAGCCTAACTCGGATGATTTTGCCCTTGATACCACTTCGCCTGGTTGGCGGGAGCTGCAACTACACGCTTGTGGCGATATTACGACCCAAGTAGGTCGGCTTCCCGATGGCCAGTTCCAACCAGACTTCTCTTCTAACGGCTACTAACGCGCCCGAGCTCTCTGTTCGGGCTCGCTTTTTTGTGCGAGATATCTATGAGTAAACCTTCACTTCTTCTCTATATCCATGGCTTTAATAGCTCTCCACTCTCCATGAAAGCGAATGTGATGAGAGCCTACTGCGAGCAACATAGGCCTGATATTAAGGTGATTGTTCCCCAGTTACCTTGTTATCCTCAGCAAGCGGCGAAAATGTTGTTGGATATTATCGAGCAATATAAAGACGACTATAAAATTGGTCTAGTGGGCAGCTCATTAGGCGGTTTTATGTCAACGTGGCTAAATGACAAGTTTGGGTTTAAAGCGGTAGTGGTCAACCCCGCAGTCAAGCCTTATGAGTTGCTAGTAGATTATTTGGGTAAGCAAACTAACCCATATACGCATGAAACCTATACACTTGAAGCTTGTCATATTGACGAGTTAAAAGCTCTTGATGTACAAAGCATCGCGTCGCCACATTCTTTTTGGTTATTGCAACAAACAGAAGATGAGGTTTTAGACTATCGACAAGCGGTAGATAAGTTTGCAGACGCTAAGCAAACAGTAGAACAAGGCGGTGATCACAGTTTTGTAGGCTTTGAGCGTTATCCTGCACAGATTATCGAATTTCTAGAACTGTAATTCGAAAGCGATTGGAAAAGGCTCATAGTTTTTATTGATATATCCAACCGTTTCTTGACATGGGCGGTATGCTTTCCGACTATGTTTTGCCAAAAGATCTTAAGGGTCGAGGACCCTGGCTACTTTGTTATGCATCATGTTTACAAACTCTTAGTGATGTGAACAGGGTGGCTTTTTCGTTTCCTGAGTATGGGTACGCCCATTGGTGATACTCAGGCAACAAGTAAACTTTGAGAATAATTCCGTATTATGACTGAACAATATAATGCTGGTGCCATTGAAGTACTGAATGGCTTAGAGCCAGTACGTCGCCGACCAGGGATGTATACGGATACAGCGCGCCCAAACCATTTGGGCCAAGAAGTTATCGACAACAGTGTCGATGAAGCGCTAGCCGGACATGCCTCAAAAGTACAAGTCATCCTACATGCTGACCAATCACTCGAAGTGATCGATGATGGTCGAGGCATGCCTGTTGATATCCACCCAGAAGAGAAAGTATCAGGCGTAGAGCTAATTCTATGTAAGCTACATGCGGGTGGTAAGTTCTCTAACAAAAACTACCAATTCTCTGGTGGTTTGCACGGGGTAGGTATATCTGTAGTAAACGCGTTGTCAAAACGCGTTGAAGTAACAGTTCGTCGTGATGGTCAAGTGTATGAAATTGCATTTGAACACGGCGAGAAAGTGTCTGATCTGACCGTAACTGGCACATGTGGTCGTCGCAATCGCGGTACCAGCGTACATTTCTGGCCTGATGCGAAGTACTTCGATTCGGCTAACTTCTCTGTGACGCGCCTAGTCAACAACCTGCGCGCAAAAGCGGTTTTGTGTCCGGGCTTAGAAATCACATTAACCGACAAAGTTAATGGCAAAGACTATAAGTGGTACTACGAAGATGGTTTGAAAGACTATCTTGCGGAAGGTGTAAAAGGCTATCCAGTTATTCCTGAAGAACCATTTACTGGTGAGTTCTTGGCGGATACTGAAGCGGCAAACTGGGCGGTAATTTGGCAGCCAGAAGGCGGTGAGATGATCACCGAAAGCTACGTTAACCTAATCCCAACCGCTCAAGGTGGTACGCACGTTAATGGTTTACGCCAAGGCTTGTTGGAAGCGATGCGCGAATTCTGTGAGTTCCGTAATCTATTACCTCGTGGTGTGAAGCTAACGGGTGATGACGTTTTCGACCGCTGTTCTTACGTGCTGTCGGTTAAGATTCAAGACCCGCAATTTGCAGGCCAGACCAAGGAACGTCTCTCTTCTCGTCAAACCGCGGCATTTGTCTCTGGCGTAGTCAAAGATGCGTTCAGCCTTTGGTTGAACGAAAAGCCTCAGCTCGCAGAGCAATTGGCAGAAGTCTGTATCGCTAACGCGCACCGTCGTATGCGAGCGGCGAAAAAAGTCGTACGTAAGAAAGTGGCGTCCGGTCCGGCACTGCCAGGCAAGTTGACCGACTGTTCAGCACAGGACTTAAGTCGCACTGAAATCTTCTTTGTGGAGGGTGACTCTGCGGGTGGCTCGGCAAAACAGGCGCGTGACCGTGAATTCCAAGCCGTGATGCCACTGCGTGGTAAGATCTTGAACACGTGGGAAGTCTCTGCCGATCAAGTTCTTGCGTCTCAAGAAGTACACGATATTTCTGTTGCTTTGGGTATTGACCCAGATAGCGACAACCTCGAGAGTCTTCGTTACGGTAAGATCTGTATCCTTGCCGATGCGGACTCGGATGGTCTTCACATCGCAACGCTGCTTTGTGCTCTATTTACTCGTCACTTCCGCGCACTAGTGGAAGCGGGTCATATCTATGTGGCGATGCCGCCTCTGTATCGAATCGACTGCGGGAAAGAAGTGTTCTACGCCCTCGATGATGATGAAAAAGATGGCATTTTAGAGCGCTTGTCGAAGAAGAAAGCCAAAATCAACGTGCAACGATTCAAAGGTCTGGGTGAGATGAACCCACTTCAGTTGCGTGAAACCACCATGGATCCGAACACGCGTCGCTTAGTGCAGTTAACCATTGACGACTCTACGGCGACCATGGAAATGATGGACATGCTGCTAGGTAAAAAGCGTGCAGATGACCGTCGTTCTTGGCTACAAAACAACGGCGACTTGGCAGAGGTGTAACGGATGTCTACAGAAATTACCTACGATGGCGTCGAACAATTGCCAATGCGCAAGTTCACTGAAGACGCTTATCTGAACTACTCGATGTACGTAATCATGGACCGCGCCTTGCCATACATTGGTGATGGCTTAAAGCCGGTTCAACGACGCATCATTTATGCGATGTCAGAGCTTGGTCTCTCTGCATCAGCAAAATACAAAAAATCTGCACGTACCGTTGGTGACGTGCTAGGTAAATACCATCCGCACGGTGATTCAGCGTGTTACGAAGCGATGGTATTGATGGCTCAGCCATTCTCTTACCGCTATCCATTAGTGGATGGTCAAGGTAACTGGGGTGCGCCAGATGATCCGAAATCATTTGCGGCAATGCGTTATACCGAAGCAAAACTGTCTAAGTTTGCTGAAGTATTGCTTGGCGAACTTGGTCAGGGCACGGTTGAATGGCAACCTAACTTTGATGGCACAATGAAAGAGCCACAAATGTTGCCAGCACGTCTGCCTCATATCCTGCTTAACGGTGTAACCGGCATTGCCGTTGGTATGGCAACAGACATCCCACCGCACAACGTTCGTGAAATCGCAGATGCGACTATTCATTTGATCGACAACCCGAAAGCAGAACTGCCGGACGTGATGCAGTATGTCAAAGGTCCGGATTACCCAACAGAAGCAGAAATTATCTCGCCGCAAGCGGATATCGAGAAGATTTACCGCAACGGTCGTGGCAGCATCAAAATGCGCGCGGTTTGGCATAAAGAAGGTTCTGATATTGTTATCACTTCTTTGCCTCACCAAGTATCGGGTGCCAAACTGCTTGAGCAAATCGCTAACCAGATGCGTGCGAAGAAGCTGCCAATGGTTGACGATCTTCGTGACGAATCGGATCACGAGAACCCTACGCGTATTGTTGTCGTGCCTAAGTCAAACCGCGTCGATTGTGATTTGTTGATGAACCATTTGTTCGCATCAACGGATCTTGAGCGCAGTTACCGCGTTAACTTGAACATGATTGGTTTGGATAACCGTCCTCAAGTTAAAGGTCTGGTGCAAATTCTATCTGAGTGGATCGAGTTCCGTCGTACGACTGTGCGTCGTCGTCTACAACACCGCCTAGACAAAGTCATGGCTCGTCTACACATCTTGGAAGGTTTGTTGGTTGCTTACCTCAACCTAGATGAAGTGATTGAGATCATCCGTACTGAAGACGATCCAAAAGCGGTGCTGATGGAACGCTTTGGTATTACCGATATCCAAGCGGATGCAATTTTAGATACCAAACTTCGTCATCTAGCAAAACTAGAAGAGATGAAGATCCGTGGTGAGCAAGACGAGCTAGAGAAAGAGCGTGAGAAGCTAGAACAGCTACTCGGTTCTGAGCGTCGTCTGAACACACTACTGAAAAAAGAAATCAAAGCAGACGCAGAGAAATACGGTGATGACCGTCGCTCTCCAATGGTTGAGCGTGCAGAAGCAAAAGCGCTGACTGAACGTGACCTCGTACCAAGTGAGCCAATCACGGTTGTGCTTTCTGAGAAAGGTTGGATTCGTCACGCGAAAGGCCATGACGTGGATGCCGAAGGCTTAAACTATAAGTCGGGTGATAAGTATTTAGCGCATGCTCGAGGTAAGAGTAATCAGCCTGCGGTATTCCTAGGTAGTGACGGTCGAAGTTACTCTCTGGAATCGCACTCACTGCCTTCTGCTCGTAGTCAAGGTGAGCCGATTACCGGTCGCTTGAATATTACGGCTGGTAGCAGTATTCGCCAAGTCATCATGAGTGAAGAAGAGCAGCTGTGGCTGGTGGGCTCAGATGCAGGTTACGGCTTTGTATGTAAAGGCGCGGACTTGCTGTCTAAAAACCGCAGTGGTAAAGCGCTCGTCACTTTACCTGCCAACTCTGAGATCATGACGCCAAAAGAGATTGAAGATTTAGACTCTGATGAAATCTTAGCAATCACTAACCAAGGTCGCATGCTGCTGTTCCCAATCAAAGACTTGCCACAACTGGCGAAAGGTAAAGGGAATAAGATCATCAACATTCCTGCTGCTAAAGCAAAAGAGCGAGAAGAAGTACTATCTCACTTAATGTCTTTACCAAAAGGTGCATCGTTAACGCTGTACGCGGGTAAGCGAAAGTTGGGTCTTAAACCGTCTGACCTTGATAACTTCCGTGGCGAACGTGGTCGCCGAGGTGGGTTATTACCGAGAGGTTTGCAGCGAGTCACTCGCATTGAAGTTGAGCTAGATGATTCCGATACGACGGAAACACCGAGCGATAGCGAGTAACGCACAAATAAAAATCCCAGCCAATGGCTGGGATTTTTTATGCTTCTTGCTTGTCTTCGGCAATGGTGACTTTCAAGGTCATCTCTTTTCCTTTGCGAATGATACCGACGTCCACGGTGGTGCCAGGACGTAAATCGGTGACGATATCCATAACGCTCTGACGCCCTTGCACTTTATTGCCATCAATACTGATAATGATGTCCTGCTTTTGGAAGCCTGCCGCATTGGCTGGACCATTTGGATCAATACCAAGTACGACAATACCACCTATGTGTTCATTTCCAAGCAGGCGAGCAGTGACCGCATTAATGTCTTGGCCGTCGATTCCAATATAACCACGAATCACGCGGCCATCAGCGATGATTTTCTGCATGATCTTACTGGCTAGCGGCGCAGGGATCGCAAAAGAAATACCGTAAGTTTCTAAGTCTGTCGCTTGCTGAAAAGAGGCGGTGTTAATGCCGACGAGCTCGCCTTGTGTGTTCACTAGGGCTCCACCAGAGTTACCTTCATTGATGGCGGCATCGGTTTGAATGAATGCTTGACGGCCGTCGCTAATAGATGAACGACCTGTGGCTGAAATAATGCCGAACGTTGTGGTTTGTCCAAGGTTGTATGGGTTACCGATGGCTAGTACTACATCGCCCACTTGTGGTTTGTAATTAGAGTTCAGAGGGATTACGGGCAAATTCGAACCTTCGACACGCAGTACGGCTATATCAGTACGTTTATCTGTCCCTACGAGCTGAGCCGCTGCGGCTCTGCCGTCTTGTAATGCCACAACAATTTGATCAGCTTGAGCAACCACATGATAGTTAGTAATGATGTAGCCCTTCTCACTAACAATGACACCTGACCCCAGACCTTGAGTCGAGAGTTTACTGCGATCATTCTCAACATACTTACGACTGTAGATGTTTACCACGGCAGGCGCTGCTCTTCGGACCGCTTGATTAAACGTCAACTCGACTGATGCGATATTAACAGGTTGAGGATCAAGCGCGGCAGGAATTACGTTGTTGCGCAAAGATGGAACCGCCAGTAATACCACTGCGGCAGTAGCCAAGCCTAAAAAGACAGAACGTAATAAAAAGCTGAGCATATCCTCTCCATGCGTGAGCGCCAAAATGGCATCGAAGATGAAGAATAGCATTACATTGAAAAATAACAAAAGGGCAGCACGTCATCGCGCTGCCCTTTTCATTAGTTATTGAGCGATAAGGAAAAGTGATCGAGCCTTATCACTCAGTGCTATGCATCGAAAACCTTATTTTCTATCACTTTGAAAGTGGTTAACGAATGACAAGATAAATAGTACGTTCACCACGTTGAATATTAAGAGCCAGTACACCTTTGTGTTTCTCTACGATTGTACGAAGCTCGGCAAGGTTTTTCACTCGTTGACGGTTCACACCGATAATAATGTCACCTTGTTGTAATTGATATTGAGCCGCTGGAGAGTTATCTGCAACGCTCGATACTTTAACACCTTGGATTACATCACTTGGTGTTGTATTGCTTAATTCCGCCCCTTTGAGTCCCTCATGTAATGTCTCCGCTTTAGCTTTCATATTCGTAGATTCGCCAAGCGTTACATCAAAGGTTTTATTCTTACCATCTCGAACCACACCTAATGTGATTTCTTTACCTGCGCCCAGTGTTGCCACTTTTGCGCGGAGCTCTGAGAAAGTATTAATCGCTTTGCCGTTCACCGATACAATTACGTCACCGGCTTTTAATCCTGCTTTATCGGCTGCGCTGTCCGGTACGACTTGACCAATAAAGGCACCTTTACTTGACTCGTAACCCAATGCATCAGCTAGCTCAGAGGTTACTTCGCCACCTTGCACACCCAACATGCCGCGTTTGACTTCACCAAACTCTAGAATTTGATCAGTGAGGTTTTTCATCATGTTTGATGGAATCGCAAAGCCAATACCCACATTACCGCCGTTAGGGCCTAAAATTGCAGTATTAATACCGATCAGCTCACCATTAAGGTTGACCAATGCACCGCCAGAGTTACCGCTGTTAATTGCGGCATCGGTTTGGATGAAGTTTTCGAAGTTTTCAACGTTTAAGCCGCTACGACCAAGGGCTGAAACAATACCCGAAGTCACAGTTTGACCGAGTCCAAATGGGTTACCAATCGCAACCGTAAAGTCACCGACACGCAGTTTGTCGGAATCCGCGACCTTAATCTGCGTTAAGTTTTTTGCTTTCTCTAATTTAAGTAACGCAACATCGGCCATTTCATCACCGCCAACGAGCGTAGCGTCATATTCGCGCCCGTCAAAGAGGCGAACTCGAATCTCATCTGCTCCCTTGATCACGTGGTAGTTAGTGACAATATGGCTTTTCTTCGCATCAATAATGACACCAGACCCTAAACCTCTGAACGGGCGCTCTCGCCTTTGTTCCATAGGAAAGTCTGGGCCAAAGAAAAATTGAAATTGCTCGGGAATGCGGCTGGTTTGTACTTGTTTACCTTCTACAGCAATACTCACAACAGCTGGGGTCACCTTCTCAAGCATTGGTGCCAAGCTAGGTAACTGTTGGCCATCCACATTCAAAGGTAATGCGGCAGTGGCTTGAACTGGGGCAATAATCGAACCCAAACTCAGAGATAGAACGGTGAGCGCAAGCAGTGGTTTTTTCATCCAATAACTCCTCTTGAAACATGTCTGCCAAAAAGAAATATCCGAACGTTTCGTTCACTTTGTTAATAACTAATATAGGGTCTAGTTCGGATAATCAAAAGGGGAGGCAGTGCACATCCAAGTTAGAGCGAAGGTGAGGGGAAAAAGTTCAAAAAAGGGCCGATACAAATGTATCGGCCCTAGATAGAAGTAAGAGAGGATTATGATGCTTTTGCGGTTACCGCTTCGGGAGCATTAATGATTTCTTTCTCTTGATCCTTCAAAAGACCGGTGGCGCCATTAGCGTAGTCTTTTGGTTGTTCGTTAAACTCTGGTTGATCTTCTGCAATGGTTTCAGATGACATTGCCGTTTTCTTATCAAACGGGTTGTCTTGTTCTGGTAAGTTTGGCAAAAGCTCAGAAGAGGTCTTGGCCATATGTTGGTATAGCTTGGTGTAATCTTTACCTAGGGTGTCCAACATTTCTGCGGTTTGTGCAAAATGATCGACGAGCTCTTGACGTTGTTGCTCTAATTCAAACTTGGCCGCTTCAAGTTCTTTCTGCACAGACTTTTGTTTCTTGTATTCAGGGGTGGTTAGTCTACTAATGACTACGCCTACGATTGTACCGACCAGCAAACCCACAATGGCATAAATCCAAGGCATAACTGCTCCTTATAGTTGTTTTAACAAGTCTTTTACTACTTAGTTACACGCGGTGCTCGTCCATGTTACTATGGCTTGAACAGCCGATAAAGAAAAATAGCAGTATGTCTTCGGGGACTGATAACTACTTCTCTCTATTCTCAAAGTTGACCCCGAGGTAACCCTTTTCTCTATACCTCTATACGACTTAATACGATGACACCACTACAACAATATCAAAAAGACATAGCAGAACACGGGTTTCAGCGTGATGAAGCTCAGTATCAAGCGGTCGTTGCATTAGACAAGCTTTACCATGCTATCGTTGAATTTCAGTCAGCGCCTGTGCCTCAGCTTTCCAAATGGCAAAAGCTAATGGGGAAAAAAATCGACAAGCCTGAACCACCAAAAGGCCTTTACTTTTGGGGTGGGGTAGGTCGCGGTAAAACCTACCTTATGGACGCATTTTTTGATGCTTTACCGACCCAAAGAAAAATGCGCGTCCACTTCCATCGATTTATGTATCGAGTACATGATGAGTTGAAGCTGTTAGGTGATGTCGAAAATCCTCTATCAAAAGTGGCGGATAAATTTAAAGAAGAAGCAGATGTGGTTTGCTTTGATGAATTTTTTGTTTCCGACATTACTGATGCGATGATCCTTGCAACGCTACTTCAAGAAATGTTCAAGCGGCAGATGATCCTAGTCGCGACTTCAAACATCGAGCCGCAGAACTTATATCGTAACGGTTTGCAAAGAGCGCGCTTTTTGCCCGCTATCGATATGATTTTGGCACGTTGTGAAGTGTTGAATGTCGATAGTGGCGTTGATTATCGCTTAAGAACGTTAGAACAGGCTGAAATATACCATTACCCGCTTGATGAGCAGGCTAGCATAAACCTTAACAAATATTATCAGCAGCTGACTGGAGAGCGTCAGTTTGTTGCTCATCAAATCGAAGTTAACCACCGTCAACTAGCGGTGATTGAAGCAAGCGACGGGGTGCTGCATGCGTCGTTTGCTCAGTTGTGTCAAACTGCTCGCAGTCAAAATGACTACATTGAATTGTCTCGTATTTACCACACTGTATTACTGGCAGATGTTCAACAAATGAACCGAAAAATAGATGATGCGGCGAGACGCTTTATCGCGCTAGTCGATGAGTTTTACGAGCGCAATGTTAAGTTGATTATTTCTGCTGAAGTGCCAATGTCCGACTTATATACTGATGGGCAGTTAGAGTTCGAATTTAAGCGCTGTTTGTCTCGGCTTACTGAGATGCAAAGTCATGAGTATCTCGCGCGTGAACATTTGGCCTAGATCCAAAGGATTCTTAAAAAAGTGAAGAAAAAATTAGTGATTTGGCGCAAAAAAAGGTGATTTTTTCTTCGCTCTTCTCTATAATCCTGCGACCCACCGTTACTGCAGACCTGATTATCGAAGTTATTTCGAAATTGAAGGTCGAGAGTACCAACGACTCGAAGGGGTGATGACTGGGCTCTTAGACAGTGTGGGAGCACTATTGGGTGTTCCTTTAAAGTTTAAAATTTAATTAACGGGTTATTGTTAGCATGAAAACTTTCGTTGCTAAACCAGAAACTGTAAAACGCGACTGGTACGTTGTAGACGCTGAAGGTAAAACTCTTGGCCGTCTAGCAAGTGAAATTGCATCTCGCCTACGTGGCAAACATAAAGCTGAATACACTCCTCACGTTGACACTGGTGATTACATCATCGTTATCAACGCTGAGAAAGTTGCTGTAACTGGTAACAAAGCTAAGAACAAAGTGTACTACCGTCACTCTGAATTCCCAGGTGGTCTAAAATCTATCACTTTTGAAAAGTTGATCGATCGTAAACCTGAGATGGCTCTTGAGCTTGCAGTTAAAGGCATGCTTCCACGTGGTCCTCTAGGCCGTGCTATGTACCGTAAGCTAAAAGTTTACGCGGGCGCTGAGCACAACCATGTTGCTCAACAACCACAAGTACTAGACATCTAATTGGGGATTTCGAAAATGGCAGAGAATCAATACTACGGCACTGGCCGTCGCAAAAGCTCAGCTGCACGTGTTTTCATTAAACCAGGCAGCGGTAACATTGTAGTAAACAAGCGTAACCTTGACGAATACTTCGGTCGTCCAACAGCACGTATGGTTGTACAACAACCTCTAGAGCTAGTTGAACTAACTGAAAAGCTAGACCTTTACGTAACAGTTAAAGGCGGCGGTATTTCTGGTCAAGCTGGTGCTATCCGTCACGGTATCACTCGCGCGCTTATGGAATACGATGAGTCTCTACGTCCTGCTCTACGCGCAGCTGGCTACGTTACTCGTGACGCTCGTTGCGTTGAACGTAAGAAAGTTGGTCTACGTAAAGCACGTCGTCGTCCACAGTTCTCTAAGCGTTAATTTCCTCTTATCGGGAATTATGCTTTTCAGAGTTACTCTGGAAACTGTGTACCAAAAGCTCGGCTCTATGCCGGGCTTTTTTGTATTTAAAGACATCATACTTGTCTTCAAGCAACGAACAGTCTTCATTTATCATCACATTCCGAGTAGGCCTTCTTATTCGTCCTCTTCGTCGAAAGGTTGCCAGTGCCGTTTTATATGTGTGCCTTATTTAATCGCGACTCACCACGCTTTCTCTTGCGATGCAGCATAGATGTATTCATCAGCAAGAATGTCTTTGTATCTTATTCTCCCTGTAACATGTTTTAAAATGACTTACGCTCCTTTTTGAGTATTCTGCGTGCTACAAAATTGAAAATATAAACACAGCAAGCTGAACGCGTAATACGAAATATTTCTCTGTGTAATTAACTGAAAACTACCAAGATAAAAGGTTTTATCCGCTTTCAGCGGGGCTTCTATGTGGTGCTTTCTTGTTACAAATCACATCAATTTTTTATAATTCTGCCGCTTTTGTGACGACGCGAGCGATTTGCCTCACAAATGTTACAAAAAGGTAGCTTTATCTTGTCAAAAAGTAGGGTTTTCTTTATCATTTCCCTCCAATAAATAGAACTAAATTCATTATTTGTTAGCCATGCTCTTATAAGCGGAATAATAACGATCCAAAGGGAGCAAATGGGAGAATGTTTGGATGAGCAACGCGCCTTTAAATAACGGTCGCAGGCGTTTTCTAACCGCTACAACGGCAGTTGTTGGTGGGTTAGGGGCAGTCGCCGTCGCCGTGCCTTTTATCAAATCATGGAATCCGAGTGCTAAAGCCAAAGCGGCGGGCGCACCGGTGGAAGTGGATATAAGTAAAATTGAACCAGGTCAGCTGGTTCGTGTTGAGTGGCAGGGAAAACCTGTATGGATTGTTCGCCGCACTCAAAGCGTTCTGGATAACTTAAAATCGATCGGTGATAAGCTTCGCGATCCACAATCTGAAATGGAGCAGCAGCCTGAGTACGCTCAGAATGAGTTTCGTTCGATTAAGGAAGAGTTTTTCGTCGCAGTTGGTTTCTGTACCCACTTAGGTTGTTCACCAACCTATCTACCTGACTCTTTCTCAGAGCAGGTGCAGGGAGTAAGATCTGGCTTCTTCTGTCCTTGTCATGGTTCTAAGTTCGACATGGCTGGTCGAGTGTTCCAAGGAGTACCTGCTCCGTTGAACCTTGTCGTTCCTAAGCACATGTATTTGAGCGATACCAAGCTCATTGTGGGTGTTGATGAGGGAGATGCATAATGCAAGCAATGTTAGATTGGGTTGAAAAGCGTATTCCTGCAATGAATGCTTATAAAAAGCATTTGTCTGAATACCCAATGCCTAAGAACTTCAACTTTTGGTACCTTTTCGGTTCTCTGGCGATGCTGGTTCTTGTTAACCAAATCCTAACGGGTATTTGGCTAACGATGAACTATGTTCCTTCAGGTGACGGTGCATTTGCGTCTATCGAATACATTATGCGTGATGTAGAGTACGGTTGGCTTCTGCGTTACATGCATTCCACTGGCGCGTCAGCGTTTTTCGTTGTTGTGTATCTTCACATGTTCCGTGGTTTGATCTACGGTTCATACCAAAAACCTCGTGAACTATTGTGGATCTTCGGTATGTTGATCTTCCTTGTTCTCATGGCTGAAGCGTTCATGGGTTACCTACTTCCATGGGGGCAGATGTCATACTGGGGTGCGCAGGTAATCATTTCCCTGTTTGGTGCTATTCCTGTTATCGGTGATGACCTAACGCTTTGGATTCGTGGTGACTACATCATCTCTGGTGCAACGCTAAACCGTTTCTTCGCACTACACGTTATTGCACTGCCGATCGTTTTGCTTCTTCTTGTTGTTCTGCACGTATTGGCGCTGCACGAAGTAGGCTCAAACAACCCGGATGGTATCGAAACTAAGCTGCCAAAAGGCTCAATGGGCGACGATTACAAAACGCAATTCAAGTTCCATGATTACTACACGAAGAAATATGACATCATTGATTCTATTCCTTTCCATCCGTACGGCACGGTTAAGGACTTGGTCGGTGTCGCTGGTTTCTTGTTCTTCTTCTGTTACGTGCTGTTCTTTAACCCAGAAATGGGTGGGTACTTCCTTGAGCCGCCTAACTTTGAAGCTGCAAACCCACTGAAGACACCAGAGCATATTGCTCCGGTATGGTACTTCACGCCGTTCTACGCAATCTTACGTGCGGTTCCAGACAAACTATTAGGTGTTATCCTAATGGGCGCGTCAATTGCAGTGCTGTTTGTTCTACCTTGGTTGGATCGTTGTAAAGTTCGTTCATACCGTTACCGTAGCAAACTTCATCTGTTGAATATTGTACAGTTCACTATCGCCTTTATCGCTCTAGGTATTTTAGGTGCGTTACCTGCTACACCAACGTACACACTACTATCTCAGATCTTTAGCTTGTGTTACTTCATGTTCTTTGTGTTGCTGTTCTTCTACAGCAAAAATGAAGCAACCAAACCATTACCAGAGAGGGTGACATTCAAATGAAGAAGTGGATTGTAATTCTATTTGCTATGTTGCCATCACTAGCGATGGCAGCTGGGGCCAATGTTCCGCTGGATAAAGCGAATGTTGACCTTACGGATAAAGCTTCGCTACAAAACGGCGCGAAGTTGTTCATGAACTACTGTTTTGCTTGTCACTCTACGCAATACCAGCGTTACGAGCGTGTAGCAACAGACTTGGAAATTCCAACAGACTTAATGAAAGAAAACCTGATTTTCAATCCTGAAGCGAAAATCGGTGATCTAATGGTCAATGCTATGCCACCGAAGCAAGCGGCAAACTGGTTTGGTGCTCCACCACCAGATCTTACGTTGGTTGCACGAGTTCGTGGTGCTGATTGGTTATACACTTACTTACGCTCTTTCTATGTTGATCCATCTCGTCCATTCGGCGTGAACAACATCGTCTTCCCGAGTGTTGGTATGCCGCATGTGCTTGAAGAGCTACAGGGCATCCCGACGCCTATTTACGATACGAAAATCGTAGATGGCGAAGAAGTACAAGTTGTTGTTGGTACTGAAACCGATGGCACGGGTGAGCTGAGTGAAGGCGAATATGACAAAGCGGTTGGCGATCTCGTTAACTTCTTAGTTTATTCAGGTGACCCAGTGCAGCTTGAGCGTCACGCTCTAGGCTGGTGGGTAATGGGCTTCTTAGTGCTTCTAACCATCGTTGTCGTGATGCTCAAGAAAGAGTATTGGCGCGATGTGCATTAATTGTGCTAAAATACCGTGCTAATTCCCAATTTTAATTGATGTACAATGGAGGCTTAGCCTCCATTGTTTTTATTTGTAAGTGTACTGGAGGGCTCCATGGCTGTAGCTGCCAATAAACGTTCTGTGATGACTCTTTTCTCAAGTGCATCAGATTTGTATAGCCATCAGGTTCGCATTGTACTAGCTGAAAAAGGCGTAAGTGTTGAAGTTGAGCTTGTTGACGAAGCAAACCTTCCTGCTGAGCTTGTTGAGCTAAACCCATATAAATCAGTGCCAACTCTTGTTGACCGTGAGCTAGCTCTTTACGATTCAAAAATCATCATGGAGTACTTGGACGAGCGCTTCCCTCATCCACCTCTAATGCCGGTTTACCCTGTTGCTCGTGGCAACAGCCGCTTGATGATGTACCGTATCGAACGCAACTGGTATTCACTCGCTGAAAAAGTGATGAAAGGTAATGCGGAAGAATCAGAAAAAGCACGCACAAAGCTGCGTAATGATCTTCTGACGTTAGCGCCAATTTTTGCTGAATATGAGTACTTCATGAGCGAAGAATTCAGCTTGATCGATTGTTACCTAGCACCACTATTGTGGCGTTTGCCTCAACTTGGTATCGATCTTGTTGGCCCTGGTTCAAAAGAAATCAAGGTATACATGAACCGCGTATTTGAACGTGATTCGTTCCTTGCTTCTTTGACTGAAGCTGAACGTGAAATGCGCCTAGTTCGCTAAGCGATTTAAAACACGTTATGGATATTGCAAAAATGACTGCTCGCCGCCCGTATATGCTTCGCGCATTTTACGATTGGTTAGTAGACAATGACTTGACTCCTCACTTGGTTGTGGATGCAACAATGCCAGGGGTGCGTGTCCCGGTTGAATTTATTCAAGATGGTCAAATTATTTTGAATATTGCGCCACGTGCAGTGGGTAATCTTGAGTTAGGTAATGATGCGATTACCTTCCATGCTCGCTTTAGCGGTCGTCCGCACTCAGTGATCGTGCCTGTGTATGCTGTTCAAGCTATTTATGCACGTGAGAATGGTGCTGGTACTATGTTTGAACCAGAAGAAGCGTACACTCACATCGAAGAAGAAGCGATGACCGAGGAAGAATCATCCCCATCGTTCACAACGGTTAGCGATGAGCCTTCTGAGTTAGTTTCTGATTCAGATGCCGAAGAGGACGATGCTCCTCGACCAAAAGGCAAACCAAGCTTAAGAGTGATTAAATAATAAAAAAGCAGCGTAACGCTGCTTTTTTCTTTTTAACTTGTTGAAGATGATTTCAAGCCAGACTTTGGAAATTACTCACTAATCGTAAAGACTTCGACGTTCTCTTCACTTTCTGTACTTGCCTCACTTTCTGTACTTGCCTCACTTTCTATTGTTTGTACACCGTCACTCGGTAAGTCTACTTCAACAGGCTCCATTTCGCCGTATTGGAACCCTTTAATGACTTGTTTTACGCCTGAGATATTACGCGCGATTTCTGTCGCTCGATCGCCTTGCTCTGGCGTGACATAACCAAACAGAAAAACGTCGCCATCTTCGGTGATCACTTTAACCTTAACACCATTAAGCTCAGAATCAGTAAGCAAAGCTGACTTTACTTTGGTTGTGATCCAGCTGTCATTGCTAATCTGGGTAACAGTGAGTGGCTCTTTTTGTTTGATTTGATTGTGTATGACTTTTACACCACTAACTTCTCGAGCCCTTCGCTCTAAAGCAAGGATAAGGTCTTGTGTCGGAGCTTGTCCCATAAGGACTACAGTCCCATTATATGAACTGGCAACGACACGTACTTCACCTTTAAACGGTGCTTTATTGCCGATCGCCGCAACTTCGAATTCAATGTTATTGTCCTGCCAGATTTGTTTTGTCGTGCGTGTGTCCGTGACAATATTCGCTGTGGTTGCTGCACCTGCGATAAACAAACCTGCGCAACCACTTAAACTCAATGCTGTTAATAAGATAACAAGGCTACGTATCATAATTCTGACTCTCAGTCTTGGTTACTCTTCGTGAGCAGGGAAAAGCACCTGGTCAATAAGATCACAAAGGCAATGGAGTGTTACCATATGTACTTCGTGAATACGTGCAGTGCGGTGTGATGGAATACGAATTTCGACGTCGTTCTCACCGAGCAGTCCTGCCATCTCTCCGCCATCTTTTCCTGTTAGCGCGATAATCGTCATGTCTCGAGTTACGGCTGCTTCCATCGCTTTGATAATATTTTTACTGTTACCGCTAGTCGACATGGCAAGCAAAATGTCGCCTGGTTGACCAAACGCTCGTACCTGTTTTGAGAAGATTTCCTGGTAGTGGTAATCGTTGGCCACTGCGGTTAGGGTGGTATTATCGGCGGTTAAGGCCATTGCTGGTAGGCTAGGGCGCTCAGTTTCAAAACGGTTTAAAAGACAAGAAACAAATTGTTGAGCGTTTGAAGCACTGCCGCCATTACCACAACATAAAATTTTATTGCCATTAAGCAGGCTCGACACCATCGCTTGAGCTGCATGAGTAATGGCATCAGGCAGCGCCTCTGCTGCTGCGATTTGAATTTGAATACTTTCTGTAAAGCTGTCTTTAATGCTGTCTAGCATCGCTTATCCTTCAGAGATTGCGTTTTCTATCCAGTTGATATCTCGACCATTATCATGAATGGCGATGACATCAAATCGATAATCGATATTGTGTTTTAAGCGCTTTTGTTGGCTAAGCCAAACTTGTGCGGTTTTGACTAGCTTGCGCATTTTAGCGTGCGTCACCATTTCTGCTGCCGAGCCAAAGTGATTGTTCTTACGGTATTTGACTTCAACAAACACAATAGTTTCACCTTGTTGGAAGATTAAATCAATCTCACCGACCTTAGTCAGAAAATTTTGTTCAATAAAGTTTAAGCCCTGGCGTTGTAAATACTGCTTCGCCAGAGCTTCATATTGATTTCCGATTTGGCGCTTGCTAAAGAGCCCCACGCTCAGCCCAGCTTAGCTCACGCTGTACAACACAATTATTGTCGATACTTAAAATACCGGTTTGGCCGCCAACTGAGTAGCCCGGAACGACCTTCATTTGTGGCAGCTCCCCAATCAATTTATACGCATCCATACCCAGTGCTTTCAAACGTTTTTCCATGTTAGATTGCTCTGACCACAACTCGTTCATTTCAGCGGTCACGCTAGGGTCTGGGTCAATCAGCAATGGAATATCGCTGTAGATGATGCCTGTTAGATCTTCGTAAGTCGCGCCGCCACTGTTGCTACGCGAGCTAGAGAAAATTTGTGGCGCTTTGGCGTCTGGATTAATCGCTACCTCAATAAACGGCTTAATCAAAGTCAGTTCCGTGCTTCTAGCAACAATATAAACCGCATCGACATCACGACGGCTACGTGGCTGTGTTTCAAGCTTGATACGCATTAGTGATTGCATCTGAGCAATACGTTGTTTGCTTTCTTGCAGACCAAATACTTCATTGATGTCTTTTTGAAGTTGGCGCTTGTCACCAAAATAACTTGCTGCGACTTTATTAGAGCTGTACTTGCGCCACTCTTTGTTGAACGCTTCAGTTACACGTTCACCAAAGCTGCCCTTTGGTGCCAGAATCAGAGGGAAGTTATAGCCTTCGCTGAACAAGTGTTTCGCTGCTTGTGCGGCTTCTTGTTCCGGTGATAATGCCAAGTAGCAAATATTGCTATCTGGTTGCACATCTTCGGGAATATTTAGCGCAAGGGCTGGAATCGTAGGACCATTTTCTGAGCCATCCATGGTTGTGTGCAATAGCTCAACGTTCTCTTTTTCTAGAGGACCAACAACAAAATCGATGTTTTCATTGATCAAACGTTGTTTAATTTGGTCGGCGTTATACGCATTAGTGTC
The DNA here is from genome assembly GCF_033337405.1 of Vibrio sp. YT-16. Taxonomy (NCBI): domain Bacteria; kingdom Pseudomonadati; phylum Pseudomonadota; class Gammaproteobacteria; order Vibrionales; family Vibrionaceae; genus Vibrio; species Vibrio sp. YT-16. Next base: position 132,923 of record NZ_JAWOQQ010000006.1, on the reverse strand, counting down.
TATTACCGTGAGGGTAGCGCTTGGATCACGGTTACGATCATTCATCATCGCAAACACAAAACCATCACGAATTAATTGCGCTTGTGGCGAGAATTTACCAGTAAGCGGCAGTAACAAAGCGGTGTTGTTTGGTTTAACGATGTCTAGAGAGAGAATGTTTTGAATCTCTTCTGGTGTGTAGATAGCGGCTGGGTGCGATGGGTTCTCGTTTAACCAGCGTTCTAGGGTATTTTTTAGTTGGGATAAGTTGCCCGACAGCGTTTTCGCATAAATAGCGAGTTGTAGCCAACCATCCAAAACATCTTCATTTGGCTCTGTTTCTAATGAGGTCAGTTCGTACTCGGAGTAGCTGCCAAAGTTCATCCAAATACGGCTAGAAATCTCTCTCTGCTCCGCGGACGATGCATATTGGCCAAATGCAACCAGTTGGCGGTTTGCCTCAAACGCTTGGTTAAGACCTTGATAAGCGTCGGCACGCATCAAGTAATAGTCTTTCCATTGCTCATTTGGCAACTTCCACCAAGGTTTAAAATTCAACAATTGCAGCAACTGAGAGTAATTACCCTGTTTTTGCTGTATGGTCGCACGCGCTAGTTGCCACTCTGCTTGCTGAACTTCGGTTAACTGTTGACGAGCCAGGCGCTTGATCAACATTTCTGCTTGATCAAACTGGTTTGCTTGAATCGCGGCTTTGGTTGCCATGATCAACCAGTCATTTTGTAAACTGCCTTCCGTGCTATCAGCTTGGATCATATAGTTCTGAACAGACTGAGTAGGCTCAAGTGTTACATCAACGCCATCAGGCTGTCTTGGACCTGAAGAACAGGCGGCGAGCGTAATTGCTAGTGCAACAGGAGTAAGTATGCGTGGTACACTGAGTCTCTTATGGTTAATCATTGCCGTGAGTTCTCTATAATTTTGTACAAAATTGTCTCTATATTAATCGTTGAAGTGATGGTAAACAAATGACAGATAAAAATAAGTTGCCGAATGAGGGGCCAACTCTCTATATCGTACCGACTCCAATCGGAAATTTAGCGGATATCACCCAACGTGCTATCGAAATTCTGTCGACTGTGGACATCATTGCCGCTGAGGATACTCGACATACGGGCAAATTACTGTCTCACTTCAATATTCAAACCAAAACTTTTGCTCTACACGACCACAATGAGCAGCAAAAAGCACAAGTTTTGGTAGAAAAGCTGCTTTCCGGTCAGTCTATCGCATTAGTTTCTGACGCTGGTACGCCACTTATCAGCGACCCAGGATACCATTTGGTGACAAAATGTCGTCAAGCGGGCGTTAGAGTTGTGCCTCTTCCAGGTGCTTGTGCGGTCATTACGGCGTTAAGTGCCTCTGGCTTGCCATCGGATCGCTTTAGCTTCGAAGGTTTTTTACCACCGAAAAGCAAAGGTCGTAAGGATAAATTCCTAGAGATTGCTTCGGTAGAGCGTACGTGTATTTTTTACGAGTCACCGCACCGTATTTTAGACTCTCTACAAGACATGTTAGACGTTCTTGGCCCAGATAGAGAAGTTGTGTTGGCAAGAGAGCTAACAAAAACCTTTGAAACCATTCAAGGCATGCCGTTAGGTGAGCTGATTGAATGGGTGAAAAGTGACGATAACCAACAGCGTGGTGAAATGGTATTGTTGGTACATGGCCATCGTGAAACAACAGACGACTCACTACCTGAAGATGCTTTACGCACGTTAGGGATTTTGACCAAAGAGCTGCCTTTGAAAAAAGCAGCTGCTTTGGTGGCAGAAATACATAACTTGAAGAAGAATGCGCTATATAAATGGGGCTTAGAAAACTTAGACTAAGTGCCGCTAGCGAGATAAATGGTCAATGAGGGCTGATGTTTAGGCATCGGCCTTTTTATTATCTATTTTTGGCACGTTGACTAAAAAGTCATCACTTAGTGCATTCATTTCATCATATCTGTGATCTAACTAGACTCTGAAGTGAGAACTCTATACAATCCGCCCTCGGAGCTGACTGGGTAGTCGCTGCTTTGTTGATGTCCTTCGGGAGACTGACGTCGAAGTCCCTTTGGGAGACTGACGTTGACGTCCTTCGGGAGACTGACAAAGGGGAGGAAAGTCCGGGCTTCATAGAGCAAGGTGCCAGGTAACGCCTGGGGGGCGCAAGCCTACGACAAGTGCAGCAGAGAGAAGACCGCCGATGGCCCGTAAGGGTACAGGTAAGGGTGAAAGGGTGCGGTAAGAGCGCACCGGACGACTAGCAATAGTTCGTAGCAGGGTAAACTCCACCTGAAGCAAGACCAAATAGGCCTCCACATTGCGTTGCTCGCGTAAGGAGGCGGGTAGGTTGCTCGAGCCAGTGAGTGATTGCTGGCCTAGACGAATGGCTACCGCCGTGCAAGCGGAACAGAACCCGGCTTATGTGTCGGCTCCACCTATTCGAGACCCATCTCTACTTCGGTAGTGATGGGTTTTTTGCATTTAATTGACGCAAACTATGTCATTACCAATAAACTTGGCGTAAATCACGTCTAACTTTAGACTTGTGGTGGCGATGATGTAGGAAATCAGTACACTAAAGAATCGCCTCAAGATCATTCAACGAGAAAGCTATGACCGAAACCTTCCAACATATTTCCGTGTTATTAAATGAATCCATTGATGGCTTAGCTATCAAACCAGACGGCGTCTATATTGATGGAACATTTGGCCGTGGCGGTCACAGCCGGACAATTCTATCTAAACTCGGTGAAAATGGCCGACTGTACAGTATCGACCGTGACCCTCAAGCGATCGCTGAGGCAGGCAAAATCAATGACCCTCGCTTCACCATTATTCATGGTCCATTTTCTGGTATTGCTGAGTATGCTGAAGAGTATGGGCTAGTTGGAAAAGTGGATGGTGTTCTGCTGGATTTAGGCGTTTCTTCTCCTCAGTTAGACGACGCAGAGCGTGGCTTTAGCTTTATGAAAGACGGTCCGCTAGATATGCGTATGGACCCGACATCAGGTGTTCCAGTATCTCAATGGTTGATGGAAGCAGACCTCGATGATATCACTTGGGTCATTCGCGAGTTTGGGGAAGATAAACATGCGCGCCGTATTGCAAAAGCGATTGTTGCCTACCGTGAAGATGAAGAAAATGAGCCAATGGTTCGCACTGGTCAGCTGGCAAAATTGATTTCAGATGCCGCACCGAAAAGTTTTAAAGAGAAAAAACACCCTGCGACTCGTGCTTTCCAGGCTTTTCGTATTTACATCAACAGTGAGTTAGAAGAAATTGATACGGCACTTAAAGGCGCGGCGAGCATTCTTGCTCCTGAAGGCCGTTTATCTGTGATTAGCTTCCACTCTCTGGAAGACCGTATGGTCAAACGTTTTATCCGTAAAGAGAGCAAAGGGCCTGAAGTGCCACACGGTATTCCAATGACGGAAGAGCAAATTCGTGCTCTTGGTAGTGCGAATATGAAAGCGGTGAGCAAAGCGATTAAACCAAGCAAACAAGAAATTGAAATGAACCCTCGTTCGCGCAGCTCTGTGTTAAGAATTGCAGAAAAGCTTTAATTATTATGACGAAATCCACTCCTAATCTTGCTAAGTTGATTGCAACGGATCTCCTCACTGTTGGTCGCTGGCCATTACTGTTGTTGCTATTGATCGTGGCATCGGCAATGGGAGTGGTATTTGCTACCCACCATGCGCGTCAAGCGATCACCGAGAAAGACCATACGTTGGTTGAACGAGAACGATTAGATAGCGAATGGCGTAACTTAATGTTGGAAGAAACTGCCCTCGCGGAACACAGTCGTGTTCAAGACCTTGCCAAAAAAGAACTTGAAATGAAACGACCTGATGGCGATAAAGAAGTGGTTGTCACGCTCAAATGATTAGAAAAAAATCCAACACGAAACAAGCCAATAAGCGTAAACCTGTAGCAAAAGAGAAAGCGGCTACGGGGGATAAGAAAACCGATAACAAAGCAGTGAAAGTGGCGGTCGAAGAATCTTTCTTGATTCGTTGGCGCTTCCATCTATTACTGTTTTTTGTTTTTTGTGCATTTGCCCTTTTGGTGGCACGCGTAGCCTACATCCAAATCATTGAGCCAGATAACCTGATTAAACAAGGTGACCTACGTTCGGTTCGTGTTAAATCCATTCCTTCTGCTCGCGGTATTATTTCGGATCGAAATGGTGAGCCGCTTGCTGTCAGTGTACCGGTTGAGGCGGTTTGGGCAGATCCTGCCACGATATTTAAAGAAAACGCGTTAAGCCAGACCAAAAGTTGGCATGCATTAGCGGATGTTCTTGGTATTGACCGACAAGGGTTAATAGACAAAATCAAGCGCAATGAAAAACGCCGCTTTATCTACTTGCAGCGCCAGGTCAGTCCGGCCATGGCGAACTATATTCGTGAGCTAAAGCTGCCAGGTGTTGGCCTTAAGTCGGAATCTCGTCGTTATTATCCTGCAGGTGAGGTTAGTGCTCACTTAGTCGGTGTAACAGGCATTGACGGGCATGGCCTAGAAGGTGTGGAGCGTAGCTACGATGAGTGGCTCACTGGCGCGGCGGGTAAGAAAACTATTCGTAAAGACCGTTATGGTCGTGTTGTGGAAAACATTGCTTGGCAAGACAAGCAAGAAGGTAAATCACTTCAGTTAACCATCGATCAGCGCCTACAGGCGATTGCGTATCGTGCGATTAAGCAAGCCGTTGCGGACCACCGCGCCACTTCAGGTTCCGTTGTCATGTTGGATGTAAAAACGGGCGCCGTATTGGCCATGGTTAATGCTCCTTCTTACAACCCTAACAATCGTAGCGATTGGCAAAGCTATCAAATGCGTAACCGAGTGATCACGGACTCAATGGAGCCCGGTTCGACCATTAAGCCTTTCGTTATTTTAGCCGCCTTAGAAAATGGGATAGCCGATAAAGATACCATCGTAGATACCGGTAATGGTGTTCTACGTTTAGGTGGTAGTCGAGTCAGAGATGTCTCTCGCGTAGGCAAAGCGAGCTTGACCACGATCCTTAAAAAGTCGAGTAATATCGGTGTGACGAAGCTAGCAATGCAAATGCCGGTAGAGGCGCTTCTTGGGCTGTACAGTTCAGTGGGTTTTGGTGAGCTTTCTGGCCTAAACCTAGTTGGGGAAGTGACGGGTATTTTTCCTACACGAACTCGTTGGTCGCCAATTGAGCGCGCCACGATTGCGTTTGGTTACGGTCTATCAATTACACCAATCCAGCTAGCCCATGCTTATGCGACGCTTGGAAACCTTGGCAAATACGAGCCTATTCATATTATTGAAAGCAATGATCATGACATGTCACGTCAAGTGGTGAGTGCGAAGTATGCGCGTCAAGTATTAGACATGTTGGAAACCGTAACTCAAAAAGGGGGCTCGGCTCGCAGAGCGGCAGTTCCTGGTTATCGAGTAGGAGCGAAAACGGGTACATCACGTAAAGCTTCTGCCGGTGGGTACAGCGACGAGTACATCACCTACACGGCTGGGCTTGCTCCGGTTAGCGATCCGCGAATTGCTTTAGTAGTGATCGTAAACGAGCCTCAAGGCGATGACTACTATGGTGGTTCGGTAGCGTCTCCTGTCTTCTCTGAAATCATGAAAGGCGCGCTACAAATACTCAATGTTGCACCTGACGAAAACAAATTCCAACAGTAAGCCCTGTGGTTTACTGAGCAAACAAAATTAAGAAAACCTGAGCCAAAGCTCGGAGAACAAATATGACTAAAGCCATCAGTATGGACGTGCTGCTTTCCCCTTGGGTGGATTGCCCTAGCTTATCGTCCGTTCTTGTTTCTGAATTGGAGCTCGACAGCCGAAGAGTTCAACCTGGAACCACGTTTGTAGCAGTGATTGGCCATGTTGTGGATGGGCGTAAATTCATTGCCTCTGCAATTGAGCAAGGTGCAAATGCAGCCCTGGCGCAAGCCTGCGATGTCAAAACACATGGTACGGTGGAAATCATTGATGATGTTCCCGTCATTTACATTGATAGGTTGGACCAACGTTTATCCGCAATTGCTGGAAAGCTTTATGCTTACCCTGATATGGATTTGATTGGTGTCACCGGCACCAACGGCAAAACCACCATTACCCAGTTAATAGCGCAATGGCTAGAACTGCTTGACCATAAAGCGGCGGTAATGGGAACAACAGGAAATGGCTTCCTCAATAACTTGCAACAAGCTGCGAATACAACGGGGAATGCCGTTGAAATTCAGAAAACGCTCTCCTCTCTCGCAAATCAACAAGCCACATACACCGCGCTAGAAGTATCTTCCCATGGCCTGACGCAAGGTCGTGTCAAAGCATTATCATTTGCGGCGGGCGTGTTTACTAACTTAAGTCGTGACCATCTTGATTACCATGGCACGATGGAAGAGTATGCCAATGCAAAGCTTGGGTTGTTCACGCAACACCAATGTGAACGTGCCATTATCAATGTTGATGATGAAGTAGGTCATCAATGGGCGTCGCAGTTAAGTAATGCGGTCGCTGTTTCGCTCAAACCGAATACTGAATTTGAAAGCGCAATTTGGGCGACGGAAGTCAGTTACGCGGAGTCAGGGATTACTATTAAGTTCGATGGTAAATTTGGCTCAGGTGAATTGCACGCGCCATTGATTGGTGAGTTTAATGCAACCAACTTAATGCTCGCTTTTGCGACCTTATTAAGCTTAGGTAAAGAGAAACAAGCGTTACTCGAAACCGCAGGTCAACTGCAACCTGTACTCGGCCGAATGGAGTTATTCCAAACTGAGGATCGTGCCAAAGTCGTGGTTGATTATGCCCATACTCCTGATGCTTTAGAAAAAGCGCTGCAAGCTTTACGAGTTCATTGTGAAGGCCAGCTGTGGGCTATTTTTGGCTGCGGTGGCGATCGCGATGCAGGTAAGCGCCCAATGATGGCGGAAATTGCAGAGCGTCTAGGCGACAGAGTGGTGTTGACTGACGATAACCCACGCAGCGAAGACCCGGTTCAGATTGTGAAAGACATGTTAGCTGGGCTGTCAAAACCTGCTGAAGCGATTGTTCAGCATGACCGCTTCAAAGCACTGTCTTATGCCATTGAAAATGCTTCGCCAAACGACATTATCTTGTTAGCTGGAAAGGGCCATGAAGATTATCAGATTCGTAATGGCGAAACGATTCATTACTCCGACCGCGAGTCCGCAATGCAACTTTTAGGATTGACCTCATGATCAAAGTAACGTTATCTCAAATTGCAGACATCACTCGTGGTGAGCGATTCGGCGACGAGCTACTTATCGACGCGGTTTCTACTGATACACGAACGATTGAGCGTGGGGCTTTATTCGTCGCGTTAGTTGGGGAGCGCTTTGATGCGCACAACTTTTGCCAACAAGCGGTAGATGCAGGTGCCGGTGCTTTACTCGTAGAAAAACGCTTAGATGTGAATGTGCCGCAAATTGTGGTGTCGGATACCAAACTTGCATTGGGTGAGTTTGCTTCTTGGGTGCATCAAGCATGCAAAACACCTACCGTTGCCATCACCGGAAGTTGCGGTAAAACGACCGTAAAAGAAATGGTTGCGAGTATCCTGCAATTGAAAGGCAAAGTGTTATTCACGGCGGGTAACTTCAATAATGATATTGGTGTTCCGTTGACATTATTGCGCTCACAGCAGGATGATGATTATGCCGTGATTGAGCTTGGTGCTAATCATATAGGTGAAATTGCTTACACGACTCAGTTAGTAAAACCAGATATCGCGTTAGTGAACAATGTAGCCGCCGCTCACCTTGAAGGCTTTGGTTCTATCGATGGCGTGAAACAAGCCAAAGGTGAAATCTACCAAGGCCTTTCAGCTGGTGGTATTGCGATTGTTAACCTAGACAGCAATGGTGAAGCCAAGTGGGATGAAGTGTTAGCAGATAAGAAAGTCATTACTTTTTCACAAAGTAATACTGATGCAGACTTCTTCGCTTCTAACATCGTATTGAACGCCGCAGGTGAAGCAAGCTTTGACTTACATATCGCAGCAAGCTCACAAGAAATTGAACTGTCTCTGGGTATTATAGGTCAACACAACGTTGCGAATGCGATCGCTGCTTCTATTATTGCGTTACAAATGGGCGCCACATTAGAAGAGGTTCGCGCTGGCCTTAAACATTTGAACAAAGTGAAAGGTCGCGTCGAGGTTGAAGCGCTGAGCGAAAAGATAAAATTGATTGACGACAGCTACAACGCGAGCGTGCCAGCCATGAAAGCGGCAGTTGATTTATTGGCCGCTTTCCCAGGTCAACGCTGGCTGATTTTAGGTAATATGGCGGAATTGGGCGAGGAAAGTCTTGCACTTCATCGTCAAGTCGGGGAACATGCTGCCCCACAAAAATTTGAACATGTTCTCACATATGGTGCAGACGCCAAGGTGATCAGTGATCTTTGCCAAGGCATTCATTTTGAGACGCACCAAGAGATGATTGAATACATCAAGCAGCATCTAGACCAAGCCGTTCCTGAAAACCATACGATATTGGTGAAAGGAGCGAATGGTGCACGTATGTTTGAAGTCGCTGCTGCTTTGAAGGAGTATTATTAATGATTATTTGGCTTGCCGAGCTGCTACAGCCATACCTGTCTTTTTTCCGATTGTTTGAATACTTGTCTTTTCGAGCAATCCTAAGCGTATTAACCGCTCTAGGTCTGTCATTATGGATGGGACCAATCATGATCAAGCGTTTGCAAATGCTGCAAATTGGTCAGGTAGTGCGTAACGAAGGTCCTGAATCTCACTTTAGTAAGCGTGGTACCCCAACAATGGGCGGTATCATGATCTTAGCGGCCATCTCAATCACGATTTTGCTATGGACAGACTTATCCAACCCTTACGTATGGGCGGTACTGACAGTCTTACTTGGCTACGGTGCGGTCGGATTTGTTGATGATTATCGTAAAGTGGTACGCAAAAATACCGATGGCTTGATCGCGCGTTGGAAGTACTTCTGGCAGTCGTTGATCGCGTTTGTCGTCGCTTTCGCATTGTATGCTTACGGTAAAGACACAGCAGCAACTCAGCTAGTGGTGCCATTCTTTAAAGACATCATGCCGCAGCTTGGTTTGATGTATATCATTCTGACTTACTTTGTCATTGTAGGTACAAGTAACGCGGTTAACCTGACTGATGGTCTAGACGGTTTGGCAATCATGCCAACGGTTCTTGTTGCAGCAGGCTTCGCGGTTATTGCATGGGCGACCGGTAACGTTAACTTCTCTGAATACCTTCATATTCCATACTTACCACATGCTTCTGAGTTGGTTGTCGTATGTACAGCAATCGTCGGTGCAGGCCTTGGTTTCTTGTGGTTTAACACGTATCCAGCACAAGTGTTCATGGGTGATGTCGGCTCACTAGCGCTTGGCGGCGCGTTAGGCACTATTGCTGTTCTCGTTCGTCAAGAGTTGGTGTTGGTGATCATGGGCGGTGTGTTTGTGATGGAAACGCTGTCGGTAATTCTACAGGTGGGTTCATACAAACTGCGTGGTCAGCGCATTTTTCGTATGGCACCGATTCACCACCACTACGAATTGAAAGGTTGGCCAGAACCTCGCGTAATCGTGCGTTTCTGGATTATTTCTATGGTTCTTGTTCTGATTGGTCTTGCGACATTGAAAGTGCGTTAATCGCACTTTCCAAGAACAAGATTTACAGTGTGATCAAATATGGAACGTTGGCAAAACATACATAGTGTTGTCGTCGTAGGGCTCGGTATTACCGGGCTCTCTGTCGTTAAACACCTAAGAAAAAATCAGCCACAGCTTGTGGTCAAAGTCATTGATACTCGCGTAAACCCTCCGGGTGCAGAGCGCTTGCCGGAAGATGTTCAACTGCATAGTGGTGGTTGGAATACAGACTGGCTTTCTGACGCGGATCTTATCGTGACCAACCCTGGTATTGCGCTAGCGACACCAGAGATCCAAGCCGTGTTAGCAAAAGGTACGGCAGTAGTAGGTGATATCGAGTTATTCGCTTGGGCGGTGCAGAAACCGGTGATTGCGATTACGGGCTCAAACGGTAAGAGCACAGTAACCGACCTCACAGGTGTGATGGCTAACGCTGCAGGTTTGGATGTTGGCGTTGGTGGTAACATCGGTGTGCCTGCTCTGGATTTGTTAGAACAAGACGCAGACCTATATGTACTCGAACTCTCGAGCTTCCAGTTAGAAACGACGTCAAGCTTAAAGCTCAAAGCCGCTGCGTTTCTGAATCTTTCTGAAGATCATATGGATCGTTATCAAGGCATGTCTGACTATCGACAAGCTAAGTTGCGTATTTTTAACCATGCTGCTCTTGCAGTCGTGAACCGTGATGATCAAGAAACCTTCCCAGACGCAGAGATGCCATTGGTGACATTTGGCAGCGACAATCAGGACTTTGGTCTCGAGGTGGATGGCAACCGTACTTGGCTGCTCGATCACGGTCAACGAGTTGTCGCAAGTGATGAGCTTAAGTTGGTTGGTAAGCACAACTTATCTAACGCTCTGGTTGCTTTAGCGCTATTAAAAGCTGCGGACGTAAACTATCACAAAGCATTGAATGCACTTAAAAATTACACGGGACTGACACACCGATGCCAGGTGGTTGCGGATAATCAAGGCGTCAAATGGGTGAATGACTCTAAAGCAACTAATATTGCCAGCACTATGGCTGCGCTATCTGGTTTGGAATCGACAGGCAAGCTCTACTTACTCGTTGGTGGTGTTGGCAAAGGTGCTGACTTCTCGCCATTAAAACCGATCTTCGCGACGCTTAACTTGCAACTGTGTTGCTTTGGCGCTGATGGCGATGAATTTATGCCACTGCATGAATCTGCAATACGTTTCGACACTATGGAAGATGTGATTCAACAAGTATCTTCGCAGTTAAAACCAGGTGATATGGTGATGCTGTCTCCTGCATGTGCTAGCTTTGATCAATTCGACAACTTTATGGCAAGAGGTGATGCTTTCGCTGCTCTTGCTCAGAAATATGCATAATTAAAGGTTACACACTTCGTGGGTTTAGGTAACGTTAAACGCAGTATTGGCAATTGGCTCAAGCATCCAGCCCCAGAGGCGATGTTTGATCGTCAGTTAGTGTGGATTGCACTGGGTTTGATGTTGACTGGTTTGGTCATGGTAACCTCTGCATCATTTCCAATCAGCTCTCGATTAACGGAACAGCCGTTCCACTTTATGTTTCGTCATGCGACGTTTCTCGTGCTGGCGTTAGGGACCTCCGCTGTTATTTTGCAAGTGCCTTTGCAAGAGTGGTTTAAGAAGAGCCATTACTTACTTTGGGCTTCTTTCGCACTGTTGATCATCGTGCTCTTGGCGGGTAAGTCGGTTAATGGTGCGTCTCGTTGGATTCCCCTTGGGCTGTTTAACCTGCAGCCAGCGGAAGTCGCGAAGCTATCGCTGTTTATCTTCATGTCTGGTTACTTAGTTCGAAAGCAAGACGAAGTACGACAAACGTTCTTTGGTGGCTTTATGAAGCCAATCATGGTGTTTGCCTTCTTCGCAGTATTACTACTTGGTCAGCCAGACTTGGGGACGGTCGTCGTGATGCTGGTCACGCTGTTTGGCATGCTTTTTATCGCAGGTGCAAAACTAACCCAGTTTCTCGCCTTGATGGTGGCAGGTATCGGCGCTGTAGTAGGTTTGATTCTCGTCGAGCCATACCGTATGCGACGAGTAACCTCCTTCCTTGACCCGTGGGAAGATCCATTTGGCAGTGGCTATCAGTTGACTCAGTCTTTGATGGCGTTTGGTCGTGGTGAATGGTTCGGACAAGGTCTCGGTAATTCAATTCAAAAACTGGAATATCTACCGGAAGCGCATACCGACTTTGTGTTTGCCGTACTTGCTGAAGAGCTTGGTTTCGTAGGCGTAGTGCTGGTCTTAATGCTGATTTTTAGCTTGGTGCTAAAAGCGGTTTACATCGGCAAGCGTGCATTTGAAGAAGGCGAAATGTTCGGAGGTTATCTGGCTTTCGGAATTGGTATTTGGTTTGCGTTTCAAACCTTGGTTAATGTTGGAGCTGCCGCCGGTATTGTTCCAACTAAAGGTTTAACACTTCCACTCATCAGTTATGGTGGTTCTAGTCTAATAATTATGTCCGTCGCAGTGTCCATACTACTGCGTATCGATTACGAATGCCGCTTGAAACGCGAGCAACAACAATCAGAACAACAAGCTAATGAAACAAAATAAACGTTTGATGGTGATGGCTGGTGGTACTGGCGGTCACGTATTCCCAGGTTTGGCGGTAGCAAAACAGCTTCAAGAGCAAGGTTGGGAGATCCGTTGGTTAGGTACGGCGGATCGAATGGAAGCGGATTTGGTGCCAAAACATGGCATTGAAATCGACTTTATCAAAGTGAAAGGGTTACGAGGTCAAGGCGTTAAACGTCTTCTTGCAGCACCATTTCAAATTATCAATGCCATTATGCAGGCTCGTGCTCACATGAAACGCTGGCAGCCAGACGCAGTGCTTGGTATGGGCGGTTATGTTAGCGGCCCGGGCGGTATTGCCGCTTGGATGAGTGGCATTCCTGTTGTTCTGCATGAACAAAATGCAGTAGCAGGTTTAACGAACCAATGGTTATCGAAAATCGCTAAGAAGGTTTTTCAGGCTTTCCCAGGCGCTTTTCCAAATGCCGAAGTGGTTGGGAACCCAGTTCGTGAAGACGTGACTCAATTAGCAGCGCCAACTGAGCGCATGCAAGAGCGCCAAGGTCCAATTCGCATTTTGGTGATGGGTGGCAGCCAAGGCGCACGTATTCTTAACCAAACTCTGCCAGAAGTGATGTCGAAATTGGGCGAAGATTACTGTATTCGTCATCAAGCGGGCAAAGGTGCCGCCGAAGAAGTGAATGCAGCATACCAAGCTAATGGTGTGGTAAATACAGAAGTAATGGAATTTATTGATGACGTTGCAGAAGCTTACGCATGGGCTGACCTTTTAGTTTGTCGCTCTGGAGCGTTAACCGTTTCTGAAGTCTCGGCGGCAGGTGTAGGCGCTATTTTTGTTCCATTCATGCACAAAGACCGCCAGCAAGCACTTAATGCAGACCACTTGGTGGATTGCGGCGCGGCGAAAATGATTGAACAACCAGATTTAACCGTTGAGTCTCTGACTCAGCAGATCCAACAATTGGATCGCCAAGCTTTACTTACAATGGCTGAGCAAGCGCGTGGCGCTGCAAAATTGAATGCTGACCGAGTTGTCGCACAAGCCATTGTCGCTTTGACCGAAAAGCGTTAACCGAATTATTGAGAATAGAATTGATGACAATCCAACATACACAAGACTTAGCTCAGATTCGCGCAATGGTGCCAGAGATGCGCCGCGTGAAATCCATCCACTTCATCGGTATTGGTGGTGCGGGCATGAGCGGCATTGCAGAAGTGCTGTTGAACGAAGGCTACCAAATCACAGGTTCTGATCTATCAGAGAACGCTGTGACAGAGCGTTTGGTATCAAAAGGTGCGACGGTATTTATTGGTCATCAAGCCAGTAATGTAGAAAAAGCAAGTGTGGTTGTTGTGTCAACGGCGATCAACGAAGAAAACCCAGAAGTGATGGCGGCACGTGAATTACGCATCCCTATTGTACGCCGCGCAGAGATGTTGGCTGAATTGATGCGATTCCGTCACGGTATTGCCGTTGCGGGTACACACGGTAAAACCACGACGACCGCTCTTGTCACTCAAATCTATTCTGAAGCCGGTCTTGATCCAACGTTTGTGAATGGCGGTTTGGTGAAAAGCGCAGGTACAAATGCGCGTCTAGGCTCGAGTCGTATTCTAATTGCAGAGGCAGATGAAAGTGACGCGTCATTCCTGCACTTGCAACCAATGGTGAGCATTGTTACCAATATCGAAGCCGATCATATGGATACCTATGGTGGTGACTTTGAAACCTTAAAGCAAACCTTCATCGATTTCCTTCATAATCTACCATTTTACGGCCAAGCAATTGTTTGCATTGATGATCCTGTGGTTCGAGAGTTAATCCCACGTATTAGTCGTCAAGTGATAACTTACGGTTTTTCTGAAGATGCCGACGTACGTATTGAAGATTATCGTCAAGAGGGGCAGCAAGGCAAATTTACGGTAGTACGTAAAGGGCGAGCTAACTTAGATATCACGCTGAATATTCCAGGTCGTCACAATGCATTGAATGCGTCTGCTGCGATTGCGGTTGCTACTGAAGATGACATTGAAGACGATGCGATCCTAAAGGCAATGGCTGGTACGCAAGGTACGGGAAGACGTTTTGATCACCTTGGCGAGTTTGATACTGGCAACGGCCATGCAATGCTTGTTGATGATTACGGCCATCATCCAACAGAAGTGGATGTAACCATTAATGCAGCACGCAGTGGTTGGCAAGACAAGCGTTTGGTGATGATTTTCCAACCGCACCGTTATAGCCGTACTCGTGATTTATACGATGATTTCGCGAATGTGCTTGAACAGGTGGATGTATTGATCATGCTGGATGTTTACGCAGCGGGTGAAAAGCAGATTGCAGGTGCTGATGGGCGCGCTTTATGTCGCACAATTCGCAGCCGAGGCAAGGTAGATCCGATTTTTGTTCCAGAAATCGAGCAATTACCTTCAGTTTTAGCTAACGTTATACAAGACGGCGACCTAATCTTAACGCAAGGTGCGGGTGATATTGGTAAAGTGGCGAAACAGCTGGCAGGTCTTAAATTGAATATAAACAAGATGCTTGGCTGACACATATTGTTGATGCGAAGGACAGATAAAGACTCAGATCTCGATTTTGCGTCAATATCATTGTGATTTATTGCTATCAGTGTTTGATAGTTTACAAGAGCTCAGTATAATCCCAAGGTTAAAGTCAAGACTTTTACCTCTGCGTAATTATATGGGTAAAAAGTACACGACAAAAGTCAGGAAACGAAGACGTTGTTGAATATTGCACTGAATGACGAGCGACCAAACACGGGTAACAACCGTGGTCGCCAAGAAAAAATCTTGGGTGCGTTATTTTTCGTTGTGGTTGTGACTTTAATTAGTTCTGTTTTGTACGCGGCGATCAGTTGGATGTGGGATGACCAAAGGTTACCTCTCTCCAAAATAGTACTTCAGGGGAAACTGGAGTATGTCCAAGCTGACGATGTGCAGGCTGCATTTAGTCGAATTGATCACATCGGTACATTTATGTCTCAGGATATTGATGTATTACAGCAAAGTGTCGAAGCTCTGCCATGGGTAGCGCATGCCGCAATCCGAAAGCAGTGGCCGGATACAGTAAAAGTTTTTTTGACGGAGCATCAACCAGAAGCCATTTGGAATGGCAACGAACTGTTAGATAAAAACGGGTTCGTTTTTGATGGAGATGTTGCTCTGTTGCAAGAAGAAAAAGTGAAGCTGTACGGACCCAAAGATAGCGGACCGGAAGTCTTACAGACTTACCGTGATTTGAGTCCTAAGTTTCAGCAATTGGGTTTAGCGATATCGTCTCTGGTATTAAACGAGCGACGAGCTTGGCAAATCATCCTTGATAACGGTATTCGATTAGAGCTCGGAAAAGAGTCTCTTCTTGAGCGTATAGAGCGCTTTTTTAAGCTCTATAACAAGCTTGGCAGTGACACGCAAAGAATCAGTTATATCGATCTTAGGTACGATACAGGAGCCGCAGTTGGTTGGTTTCCTGAACAAGAGTTAGAAGAGAGTACAGATGACTAAGGCCGCTGATGACAACATTATTGTTGGTCTTGATATAGGCACTGCAACCGTATCGGCTCTAGTGGGTGAGGTTTTACCAGACGGTCAAATTAATATTATTGGCGCAGGTAGTAGCCCCTCACGCGGCATGGATAAAGGTGGCGTGAATGATTTGGAGTCGGTTGTAAAATCAGTACAACGTGCAATTGATCAAGCTGAATTAATGGCAGAGTGCCAGATCAGTCGAGTCTTCATTTCGTTGTCTGGTAAGCATATCGCAAGCCGAATTGAAAAAGGTATGGGCACGATTTCTGATGAAGAGGTGTCTCAAGAAGACATGGATCGCGCTATCCATACCGCAAAATCGATTAAAATCGGTGATGAACAGCGAATTCTTCATGTGATCCCGCAGGAGTTCACCATTGATTACCAAGAAGGAATCAAAAATCCGCTTGGTTTATCTGGGGTAAGAATGGAAGTGAGTGTCCACCTTATCTCATGCCATAATGACATGGCACGCAATATTATTAAGGCGGTAGAACGCTGCGGCCTTAAAGTAGAACAACTCGTATTTTCTGGGCTTGCTGCTAGTAATGCAGTAATCACCGAGGATGAAAGAGAGCTTGGAGTTTGTGTGGTTGATATTGGCGCCGGCACGATGGATGTGGCCATCTGGACTGGCGGTGCGTTACGTCACACAGAAGTATTTTCGTACGCAGGAAATGCTGTAACCAGTGATATTGCTTTTGCTTTTGGTACGCCAGTGAGCGATGCTGAAGAAATAAAAGTCAAATATGGCTGTGCTTTGAGTGAACTGGTCAGTAAGGATGACACGGTTAATGTACCAAGCGTAGGTGGACGACCATCACGTAGCCTGCAACGTCAAACGTTGTCAGAAGTGATTGAGCCACGCTACTCTGAGCTTATGGGACTGGTTAACCAAACTATCGACTCTGTACAAGCAAAATTGCGCGAAGAGGGTATCAAGCACCATCTGGCTGCGGGAGTTGTACTCACCGGCGGTGCTGCGCAAATGGACGGAGTGGTAGAATGTGCGGAACGCGTATTCCGCAATCAAGTAAGGGTCGGCAAACCGCTCGAAGTCAGCGGATTAACTGACTATGTAAAAGAGCCGTACCATTCTACGGCAGTTGGATTACTTCATTACGCAAGAGACATGCAGTCTAGCGACGATAGCGATTATAATGAACCTAAACGCTCATCTGTAACTGGCTTTTTCGATAAATTGCGTAACTGGATACAAAAAGAGTTTTAACCTGAGTTGCAGGATAAACGGAGACAACACATGTTTGAACCGATGATGGAAATGTCTGACGATGCAGTAATCAAGGTCGTTGGGGTTGGTGGCGGCGGTGGTAACGCCGTTGAACACATGGTGCGTGAATCCATCGAAGGTGTGGAATTCATCAGCGTCAACACTGATGCGCAAGCACTTCGTAAGACAAGCGTTGGCAATGTTATTCAGATCGGTGGTGATATCACTAAAGGTCTGGGTGCAGGTGCTAATCCACAGGTTGGCCGTGACGCAGCTCTCGAAGACAGAGATCGAATTAAAGATTCCCTGACTGGCGCCGATATGGTGTTTATCGCAGCTGGTATGGGTGGCGGTACCGGTACTGGTGCAGCGCCTGTTATTGCTGAAGTGGCTAAAGAGCTTGGCATTCTAACAGTAGCGGTAGTAACTAAACCGTTTAGTTTTGAAGGTAAAAAGCGTTTGGCATTTGCTGAGCAAGGTATCGATGAGCTCTCTAAGCATGTTGACTCTTTGATCACGATTCCAAACGAAAAGCTACTTAAAGTACTTGGTCGTGGTGTAACACTACTAGAAGCTTTTGCAAGCGCTAACGATGTTCTTAAGAATGCCGTTCAAGGTATTGCTGAGCTAATTACTCGCCCTGGCATGATCAACGTCGACTTTGCGGACGTAAGAACTGTAATGTCTGAAATGGGTCACGCAATGATGGGTAGCGGCATCGCCAAAGGTGAAGACCGTGCTGAAGAAGCGGCTGAAATGGCAATTTCTAGCCCACTTCTGGAAGACATCGATCTAGCGGGCGCTCGTGGTGTTCTTGTCAATATTACTGCTGGTCTGGATATGCGTCTTGACGAGTTTGAGACGGTTGGTAATACAGTGAAGGCATTCGCTTCTGACAATGCGACTGTTGTTATCGGTACTTCTCTAGACCCTGATATGACTGACGAAATCCGCGTAACAGTTGTAGCGACAGGTATTGGTAATGAGAAAAAGCCAGATATCACGCTAGTTGCGGGTGGTAAAGCGAAAGTGGCACCGACGCCGCAAGCTCAACCACAGCAACAAGCAGCGGCAACGCAAGCTGAAGAAAAACCGGCACAGACCTTGCAAAATAATCAAGTGCAAGAGAAGCCACAGGTAACTCCTCAGCCGACAAACACTGCTCCTTCTTCTCCAGCTTCGTCGAGCCAAAGTTCTGCGGCTCCAAAGCAAGAAAAGGAAAGTGGTTATTTAGATATACCGGCATTTTTGCGTCGTCAGGCTGATTAATCTTTAACCCATAAATTTGACATGGCTCAAAATTATGGTAGCATTCACGGTCGACGTTACAGACGGCCGTGTTTTGTAGCAAATTTTTGAGAGGCAAGCAGATGATCAGACAACGTACTCTGAAAGAAATAGTGAAAACAACTGGTGTGGGTCTCCACTCTGGTCGTAAAGTCACACTTACTCTGCGCCCGGCTGCTGCAAATACAGGTATCATTTACCGTCGTACAGATGTAAATCCACCTGTAGATTTTCCAGCTGATCCAGCTTCAGTTCGTGACACCATGCTTTGTACTGCATTGGTAAACGATGAAGGTGTGCGTATTTCAACTGTTGAGCACTTGAATGCGGCACTTGCTGGTATGGGCATCGATAACATTGTTGTCGAAGTAGACGCACCTGAAATTCCGATCATGGATGGTAGTGCAAGCCCATTTGTATACTTGCTACAACAAGCAGGTATCGAAACGCAAAATGCGCCAAAACGCTTCATCCGTATCAAAAAGCCAGTTCGTTTTGAAGATGGTGATAAATGGGCAGAATTTGTACCATTTAACGGCTTCCGTATGGACTTCGAAATTGAGTTTAATCACCCAGCGATTGAATCAGACGAGCAACGTTTGCTGTTTGATTTCTCGTCAAAAGGCTTTGTTCGTGAGATTTCTCGAGCACGTACGTTTGGCTTTATGCGTGATATCGAATATCTACAATCTCAAAACCTAGTTTTGGGTGGTAGTTTTGACAATGCTATCGTTTTGGATGATTACCGTATTCTTAATGAAGAAGGTCTACGCTTTGAAAATGAGTTTGTGACTCACAAAGTGTTGGATGCGATTGGTGACCTTTACATGTGTGGCCACCCAATCATTGGTGAATTCCGTGCCTTTAAATCTGGCCACGGTTTAAATAACCAACTGTTACGTGCTGTTCTTGCAGATCAGGAAGCGTGGGAGTGGACTACATTCGAAGAAGAAGTCGGCTCACCAGTAGCATTCGCAGAACCAAATATGGTGCTTGCGTAAATACTTGGCATTAGAATTAATAAAAAACCAGGCTTATGCCTGGTTTTTTGCTATTTGGCTTTAATCTTCTACTTATCAATAACATTCAAGCTTTCAGCATATTGAAATAACGTTCACTTACGATCTTCCTTTTCTGCCATATCGGCTAATCGTTTTAAACGCTCTTGAATTTTAGGTGGCGCCATGTCGGCAATCGTCATTAATGACTTTGCTGCAGATTCTGTTAGTGGTGGACGCTTAGGTCTGTCGTCTTGTTGAAAGCGGTTTCTATATAGTGAAGGATTGATCCTCACTTCAACGCTCATCAGCTTGGCAAAGCCTTGAGTACGAAGTTTATTTAGGATCATGAGGCGATCGTAATCGATCTTCATTTTGATTGCGGCACTAGAGACATCGATCAATAGATGGCCGTTACGAACATTCGCTACTCGGCAATGATCGGCCGTCCCCATGGGTAAGATCTCTTGCAAAGCTTGGTTAAGCTGTAAGATTTCTCCAGCATGTTCTTGAATCTGCTTGAACTGTGACTCAGCAATAACATCTTCAGTCGAGGTTGGACGGTGATCACGCATAGGTAAAATCTAATTTTGTTGAGATATAGCTATTCTAGAGCAGCTTTCTATCAAGGTATAGTTTACATTAACGTCTTTAGCTTCAGTTTTACAATGTAGCAAGGTAAAAAGCAAAGTTTGCTCTGGATGGATTACACATATTGCGGTATGCAATATCGGCTAATCAGTCACCACTTTAAGTAAAAACTTCAGAGTGCTTCAAACAAATACGTCTATTTATGGTTGTATCGATTAAAAATCCTTACACTAAGCCACATTGTTTCAAAACTTAGCCTTGAAATATGGATGTTTGAACTCAATATCTTTGATAAATGATTTATCTCAGTATTCTTAGTTCCAAACTGGCAGAGACTGAAGGCATTATGAGTAGATCGGGAACGGTCTGAATAAAGAGAGATTCACGAAAAATGATAACTAAGCTACTGACAAAAGTGATTGGCAGTCGCAACGACCGAACACTGCGCCGCCTTAGAAAAATTGTAAAAGAAATTAATAACTTTGAGCCAACATTCGAAGCTCTAAGTGACGAAGAGTTAAAAGCAAAGACGGTTGAATTCCGTGAGCGCCTAGAGAAGGGTGAAACTCTTGATAAACTACTTCCAGAAGCTTTTGCTACGGTTCGTGAAGCATCTAAGCGTGTCTACGGTATGCGCCACTTCGACGTCCAGCTTATCGGTGGTATGGTTCTAAATGCGGGTCAAATCGCTGAAATGCGTACGGGTGAAGGTAAAACGCTGACGGCAACGCTTCCTGCTTACCTAAATGCCCTGGCTGGTAAAGGCGTTCACATTGTAACAGTGAACGATTATCTAGCTAAACGTGATGCAGAGACAAACCGCCCTCTATTTGAATTTTTAGGTATGACTGTTGGCGTAAACGTGCCAAACATGCCTCCTCAAGAGAAAAAAGAAGCGTACCAAGCTGACATCTTGTACGGAACGAACAATGAATTTGGTTTTGACTACCTTCGTGACAATATGGCTTTCCGTAGCGAAGATCGCGTACAACGTGAACGCTTCTTTGCAGTTGTCGATGAGGTGGACTCAATCCTAATTGATGAAGCTCGTACCCCTTTAATCATTTCTGGTCCTGCTGAAGATAGCTCTGAGCTATACACCCGAATCAACCTTTTGATCCCGCATCTTAAAAAGCAAGACAAAGAAGACTCTGAAGAATATCGTGGTGATGGTCACTACACTGTTGATGAGAAATCAAAGCAAGTATACCTCACAGAAACGGGCCAAGAGTACGTTGAAGAACTGTTGGTGAAAAATGGTCTTATGGAAGAGGGTGACACACTTTACTCTCCGACTAACATCAGCATGTTACATCACGTGAATGCCGCTTTGCGTGCTCATGTGTTGTTTGAGCGCAACGTTGATTACATCGTTACTGACGAAGGTGAAGTAGTAATTGTTGATGAACATACTGGTCGTACAATGCCAGGTCGTCGTTGGTCTGAAGGTCTTCACCAAGCAGTAGAAGCGAAAGAAGGCGTTAAGATTCAAAACGAAAACCAAACTTTGGCTTCGATTACCTTCCAGAACTACTTCCGCTTATACGAAAAACTGTCTGGTATGACAGGTACTGCGGATACTGAAGCGTTTGAGTTCCAATCTATTTATGGCTTGGAAACGGTGGTTATCCCAACCAACAAACCTATGATTCGTAACGATATGCCGGATGTGGTGTACCGTACTGAAGCTGAGAAGTTTGCTGCAATCATTGAAGATATCAAAGAGCGCGTTGCGAAAGGTCAGCCAACATTGGTTGGTACCGTATCGATTGAAAAATCAGAACTTCTTTCTAACGCATTGAAGAAGGCTAAGATCAAACACAACGTATTGAATGCAAAATTCCATGAGAAGGAAGCGGAAATTGTCGCTGAAGCGGGTATGCCTGGTGCGGTAACTATCGCGACCAACATGGCCGGTCGTGGTACGGATATTGTGCTTGGCGGTAGTTGGCAATCAAAAGTGGAAGCTTTGGAGAACCCAACTCAAGAACAAATCGATGCGATTAAAGCAGAGTGGAAAGTTGTACATGATCAAGTATTAGATGCTGGTGGTCTACACATCATTGGTACTGAGCGCCACGAATCTCGCCGTATTGATAACCAGCTACGTGGTCGTTCTGGTCGTCAAGGTGATGCGGGTTCATCGCGCTTCTACCTATCTATGGAAGACTCTTTGTTACGTATTTTCACTTCTGATCGTATGGCGAGCCTTATTCAAAGTGGTATGGAAGAAGGTGAAGCTATTGAATCGAAAATGCTTTCTCGCTCAATTGAAAAAGCACAGCGCAAAGTGGAAGGTCGTAACTTTGATATCCGTAAGCAGCTACTAGAATACGATGATGTGGCGAACGATCAGCGTAAGGTTGTCTACGAGCTGCGCGACGAATTGATGAACGTTGAAGACATCAGCGGTATGATCGAGCAAAACCGTGAAGATGTGCTAACAGCGGTTATTGATGAGTACATCCCGCCACAATCACTAGAAGATATGTGGGACGTTGAAGGTCTGCAAGAGCGCTTGAAAGCAGACTTCGATCTTGATGCACCAGTGAAGCAATGGCTTGAAGAAGACGATAAGCTTTACGAAGAGGCGCTACGCGAGAAGATCATCAATCTAGCCGTTGAAGTGTACAAAGAGAAAGAGGAAGTGGTGGGTGCCCAAGTGCTTCGTAACTTCGAGAAATCGGTTATGCTTCAAACTCTGGATACGCTTTGGAAAGAGCACTTGGCAGCAATGGATCACTTGCGTCAGGGTATTCACTTACGCGGCTATGCGCAGAAGAACCCGAAACAGGAATACAAGCGTGAATCGTTTGAACTGTTTGAAGGTCTACTAGAAGCGCTGAAAACTGATGTGATTACTGTTCTATCTCGCGTTCGAGTTCAGCAACAAGAAGAAGTTGAACGTATGGAAGAGCAACGTCGTGCGCAAGCTGAAGAGGCCGCTCGTCGTGCTCAAGCGCAACACGCAGCAGCACAAAACCCTCTTTCTGAAGGTGAAGAATCTGAAGAAGGTTCAAGTCAGCCAATGGTACGTGATGAACGTAAAGTAGGTCGCAATGAGCCTTGCCCTTGTGGTAGTGGTAAGAAGTATAAACAGTGCCACGGCAAAATCGACTAACGTATTAGTCAGATAATGTTTTAAAGAGTCGCCTAGGCGGCTCTTTTTTTGAGCAAATTCTGTGGCTGTCGAATTTCATAAGTTTTGATAGCATCGGATAGTTTTAGAGATGCAAAGACCGTTGAAGTGTAACGGCTTGAGAGTTAGGAAACCCTATGAAAAGAATTCACATAGTCGCGGCTATTATTTTTAACCAAGACAAATCAAAAATTTTTATTACAAAGCGTCCAGACGACAAGCATAAAGGCGGGTTTTGGGAGTTTCCCGGCGGGAAAGTCGAGTCAGGAGAAAGTATTGAACATGCTCTAGCAAGAGAACTTGAAGAAGAAGTAGGAATTGAAGTTACTGAGCAAGCCCTTTTCGAGCATTTGGAATATGACTATCCAGACAAATCACTTAAGTTTGATTTTATTACGGTATCTAAGTTCAGTAATGAGCCTTATGGCCGAGAAGGTCAAGAAGGTCGCTGGGTTGAGATAAGAGAATTGGGTAACTATGCCTTTCCTGAAGCGAACGTGCCTATCTTGGAGCGTGTCGTAAAAGAGTTCGCTTAAGCCTGATGAACTTGCTTGTGGTAACCACGGTATGTTGTTAGTTTAAATAGATTAAGCGAAACGAGAGAACGAGAGCAAACCTCGTTATCCAGAGAAGGAGAGAAAGCGCAATGGTTCGTATTGCAATCGCAGGAGCAGCAGGCCGAATGGGCCGTAATTTGGTTAAAGCTTCACACCTTAATCCAGAGGCGACAGTGAGCGCGGGATCAGAACGACCTGAGTCCTCACTTGTCGGTGTCGATATCGGTGAACTTTGTGGTGAAGGTAAATTCGATGTGTTCTTAACGGATGATCTTGCTAAAGACGTCGATAATTTTGATGTAATCATCGATTTTACTGCCCCAGTAAGTACGTTGGCGAATCTTGAACTGTGTAAGAAGCATGGAAAGAGTATTGTGATTGGGACGACTGGTTTCAGTGATGCAGAGCGTGAACTGATTGACGAAGCCGCTAAGCAAGTGCCTGTTGTCATGGCACCTAACTACTCTGTTGGTGTGAACCTAGTATTTAAGCTTCTTGAGAAAGCAGCCAAAGTGATGGGCGGCTACTGTGATGTTGAGATTGTCGAAGCACATCATCGTCATAAAGTTGATGCTCCTTCTGGTACCGCTATCGGGATGGGCGAAGCCATTGCTGGTGCGATGGGCAACAAGCTGAATGATGTAGCTGTCTATGCGCGAGAAGGTATCACAGGTGAACGTACTAAAGATGAGATCGGCTTTGCTACAATTCGCGCTGGCGATATTGTTGGTGAGCACACAGCCATGTTTGCTGATATCGGGGAACGAGTGGAGATAACGCACAAAGCGACCGATCGTATGACGTTTGCTAATGGCGCCGTCAAGGCCGCTGTTTGGTTGAGTGCCAAACCAGCGGGCTTTTATACCATGACAGATGTTTTGGGATTGAATGAACTCTAAATACATAATTATTCGCCGGCGGTAGCCGGCTTTTTTATATCTATAGAATTAGTTGTAAATGAAATGATTCTAACAGAAAGTATTTTGGTGCTTACTTTTGTTGTTGTTTTGGTTGCTTTGTGGGTGTTTTGGGTTTTGATGCCTAAAAACTAATGTCTTTTTTGCCGGGTGAACGTTTGCGTGAAAAACTCATACTTTTTTGTGATCTCTAAAAAGTTCAAATTTGTAAAATTCATTAAACCTCTATGCCCCTCTATGTAATAGCATGTAAAAGTTATCTTTTTGGGCCTTACTGATTCAAAATGACCTTACTCGCTAGAAATTAATCATTTATTTTTGATTGTAGGTTGACAGGTTTCGAGTCCAACTTTAGAATACCGCCAATTTGTCTGAAATACCTATTTATGTAGATTTTATAGGTAAAGGAAGGCATGTTTGCAGTTTGATTTATTTTTTTTGCATTTTTATTCTGGAGGTTGTCTTGGGTAAATTAGCACTGTTGGTCCTAGAAGATGGGACAGTGTTCCGCGGAGTGTCCATAGGGGCAGATGGTCTTTCCGTTGGTGAAGTCGTTTTTAATACCTCGATGACGGGGTATCAAGAAATCCTCACTGATCCTTCCTATTCTCAGCAAATCGTCACTCTCACTTATCCTCACATTGGCAATACCGGAACCACTTCCGAAGATGAAGAATCCTCTTCCATTCATGCACAAGGCCTTGTGATTCGCGATCTTCCTCTAATCGCTTCTAACTTCCGTAACGAACAATCCCTCTCTGATTATCTTAAGTCTCAAAATATCGTTGGCATCGCTGATATCGATACTCGTAAGCTCACTCGTATCCTGCGTGAAAAAGGTGCTCAAAACGGCTGTATTGTTGCGGGCAACAACCTAGACGAAGCTTTGGCACTAGCGAAAGCAAAAGAATTCCCAGGCTTAAAAGGAATGGACCTTGCGAAAGAAGTTACAACAAAAGAAGCGTATCAATGGAAGCAAGGTTCGTGGACGCTTGAAGGTGGACTTCCAGAGGCGAAAGATGACAGCGAGCTGCCATACCACGTTGTCGCTTACGACTTCGGCGCAAAACGCAACATCTTACGAATGTTGGTTGACCGCGGCTGCCGCTTAACGGTTGTACCTGCAGAAACGTCAGCGGAAGAAGTTCTGGCACTAAATCCAGATGGCGTATTCTTATCAAACGGCCCTGGTGACCCAGAACCATGTACTTACGCGATTGAAGCAACCAAAGTGTTCCTAGAAAAAGGCCTGCCAATTTTTGGTATTTGTCTAGGTCACCAAATTCTGGCGCTAGCATCAGGTGCGCAAACGGTGAAAATGAAGTTTGGTCACCACGGTGCAAACCACCCAGTAAAAGATTTAGAGCGTAACGTTGTGATGATCACTTCGCAAAACCACGGCTTTGCGGCAGATGAAGCAACATTACCGGAAAACTTACGTGCTACTCACGTATCGCTATTTGATGGCTCTTTGCAAGGTATCCACCGCACAGACAAGCCAGCATTTAGCTTCCAAGGTCACCCAGAAGCGAGCCCTGGTCCACATGACGCGGCACCGCTATTTGACCACTTTATCGAACTAATCAAAAAACACAGCGCTTAATTCGGAGTAGTAGATAATGCCAAAACGTACTGACATTCAAAGTATTCTAATTCTTGGTGCTGGTCCGATTGTTATCGGTCAGGCATGTGAGTTTGACTACTCTGGCGCACAAGCGTGTAAAGCTCTTCGCGAAGAAGGCTACCGAGTTATCCTAGTTAACTCTAATCCTGCAACGATTATGACTGACCCAGAGATGGCAGATGCGACTTACATCGAGCCGATTCAGTGGGAAGTTGTACGCAAGATCATCGAGAAAGAACGTCCTGATGCAGTTCTGCCAACTATGGGTGGTCAGACAGCACTTAACTGTGCGTTAGATTTAGAGAAGCACGGCGTTCTCGCAGAGTTTGGCGTAGAGATGATTGGTGCAACGGCTGATGCAATCGACAAAGCGGAAGACCGTTCTCGTTTTGATAAAGCGATGAAGTCTATCGGCCTTGAGTGTCCTCGCGCAGATACAGCGAAGAGCATGGAAGAAGCTTACAAAGTTTTAGATATGGTTGGCTTCCCTTGTATCATTCGTCCATCGTTCACCATGGGTGGCACTGGTGGTGGTATCGCGTACAACAAAGAAGAGTTCGAAGAAATCTGTCGTCGTGGTCTGGACTTATCTCCGACCAACGAACTTCTTATCGATGAGTCGCTAATCGGTTGGAAAGAGTACGAAATGGAAGTCGTTCGTGACAAAGCGGACAACTGTATCATCGTATGTTCAATCGAGAACTTTGACCCAATGGGCATCCATACGGGCGACTCAATCACGGTTGCTCCAGCACAAACACTGACTGACAAAGAATACCAGCTTATGCGTAATGCATCGCTAGCCGTTCTACGTGAGATTGGTGTTGAAACAGGTGGTTCAAACGTACAGTTTGGTATCAACCCGAAAGATGGTCGTATGGTCATCATCGAGATGAACCCGCGTGTATCTCGCTCTTCTGCGCTAGCATCAAAAGCAACAGGCTTCCCAATCGCGAAAATTGCCGCGAAACTGGCTGTTGGCTTTACGCTAGACGAACTACAAAACGACATCACAGGTGGTGCAACACCTGCGTCATTTGAACCAACTATCGACTACGTCGTAACTAAGATCCCTCGCTTTAACTTCGAGAAATTTGCTGGTGCAAACGATCGTCTGACAACTCAGATGAAATCGGTTGGTGAGGTAATGGCGATTGGTCGTAACCAACAAGAATCTCTTCACAAAGCACTGCGTGGCCTAGAAGTTGGCGCAACTGGTTTTGATGAGATGGTCGATCTGGAAGCGCCAGATGCACTGACTAAGATTCGTCACGAACTTAAAGAAGCAGGTGCAGAGCGTATCTGGTACATCGCCGATGCATTCCGAGCGGGTATGTCAGTCGACGGTGTGTTCAACTTGACTCAAATCGACCGCTGGTTCCTGGTTCAAATCGAAGAAATTGTAAAACTCGAAGAACAAGTCAAGGCGGGCGGCTACGCAGGTTTGACCAAAGAAGTGCTTCGTCAGATGAAACGCAAAGGCTTCTCTGATGCTCGCTTGTCTAAATTGCTTGGTGTCGCTGAAAGTGAAATTCGCCGTGCTCGTGAGCAGTTTGATATTCATCCGGTTTACAAACGTGTGGATACATGTGCAGCAGAGTTTTCTTCTGACACGGCTTACATGTACTCATCTTACGATGAAGAATGTGAAGCAAACCCAACAGACAAAGATAAGATCATGGTTCTTGGTGGCGGTCCAAACCGTATCGGCCAAGGTATCGAATTCGATTACTGTTGTGTTCATGCATCACTTGCGCTGCGTGAAGACGGTTACGAAACCATTATGGTTAACTGTAACCCAGAAACGGTATCTACTGACTACGATACGTCTGATCGTCTGTACTTCGAGCCAGTAACTCTGGAAGATGTACTGTCTATCGCTCGCGTTGAAAAACCAAAAGGTGTGATTGTTCAGTACGGTGGTCAAACGCCACTTAAACTGGCTCGTGCTCTAGAAGCGGCTGGTGTGCCAATCATTGGTACTAGCCCAGATGCTATCGACCGTGCGGAAGACCGTGAACGCTTCCAAGCCGCTGTTGACCGTTTAGGTCTACTTCAGCCAGAAAACGCGACAGTAACAACGATGGAGCAAGCGGTTGAGAAATCGAAAGAAATTGGCTTCCCATTAGTTGTTCGTCCATCTTATGTACTCGGTGGTCGTGCGATGGAAATCGTATACGACGAGCAAGACCTGCGTCGCTACTTCAACGAAGCAGTAAGCGTATCGAACGAGTCTCCAGTTCTGCTAGACCGTTTCTTGGATGATGCAACCGAAGTTGATATTGATGCTATCTGTGACGGTGAACGCGTCGTTATCGGCGGTATCATGGAGCACATCGAACAAGCGGGTGTTCACTCTGGTGACTCTGCATGTTCACTGCCTGCATACACGCTAAGTCAGGAAATTCAAGACAAGATGCGTGAGCAAGTTGAGAAGTTAGCATTCGAACTCGGTGTGCGCGGTTTGATGAACACGCAGTTTGCTGTGAAAGATAACGACGTTTATCTAATTGAAGTGAACCCTCGTGCTGCTCGTACGGTACCATTCGTATCGAAAGCGACAGGCGCTCCTCTAGCGAAAATCGCTGCACGTGTAATGGCGGGTCAATCTCTAGAGTCACAAGGCTTTACTAAAGAGATTATCCCTCCTTACTACTCAGTGAAAGAAGTGGTTCTGCCGTTCAACAAATTCCCTGGTGTTGACCCTCTATTGGGCCCTGAAATGCGCTCAACAGGTGAAGTAATGGGTGTGGGTGCAACGTTCGCAGAAGCTTACGCGAAAGCAGAGCTAGGTTGCGGTGCGGTTTATCCTGAAGGTGGTCGTGCGCTACTGTCTGTACGTGAAGGTGATAAAGAGCGTGTTGTTGACCTAGCTTCTAAGTTAGTGAAACTGGGTTACCAGTTGGATGCGACACACGGTACTGCTGTAATTCTGGGCGAAGCGGGTATTAACCCACGTTTGGTAAACAAAGTACACGAAGGTCGTCCACACATTCTTGACCGCATCAAGAACAACGAATACACCTACATCGTAAACACGGCTGCTGGTCGTCAAGCGATTGAAGATTCGAAAGTTCTACGCCGTGGTGCACTGGCAGAAAAAGTGAACTACACAACGACACTGAATGCAGCGTTCGCTACATGTATGTCTCATACTGCAGACGCAAAAGCGTCAGTAACTTCGGTTCAAGAGTTACACGCTAAAGTGAAAGCGAGTCTAGACGCGTAACAGATAAAAATCAGTAAGCTCATTAATCAGGGCTTGCATGACAACCTCATTGCCCGCTCATTTGAGCGGGCTTTTTTTTATATCGAGGTTTTTCTAAAATGAAGAGCATTAAAGTGTGCTAGGAACGATTGGTATGCTTCGCTTTTGAAGATAATTAAGCTAATGATGGCAAGCGATGTACCCAAAGAGGAAGAAATAGTACTACCACTTGCTGCAACAAAATTAATGCTGTAGGACTGAGATATTAAGCCGACCATAACTCTTTAAGCAGATAGGTAATTAGAAAAAGTTAAAATAAGCAGTGTCGAGCTTAAAAACATACTAACTATGGAGTGCTTCGATATGTTCTTTTTTCTAAGACTAAGTTATAAGTTGATTTTTCAGTATCAAGAGAGTATCCGTTACTTTTTGCAAAAACATCTGCTGCTAGTAGCGAGGGATAAAGAAGAAAAAAACTAGTTATCGATATGGTTAGGAATATCTTACTAGAGCTTTTAAACTCACTTTTAGTTAGGAAATCATTTGATTTTAATGTTTTTACGGACATTATAGAGCATTCAAATAAGATCAAACTAGAGCCTATAATCAAAATATCAGCCTGATCAAAAGATGAATAACTTTCATTATTATAGATGTTAAGATAAAAGTCTGACAATCCATCAAAACCATATATTAACAGTGATATTGCTGATGCTAATAAAATTATTAAATAAAAAAACACTTGCGTTCGGTCGTAACTCCCTTTTTTCATCGTAACAAACCTCGCTGTATTTCTTGCGAGAAAATCATACTTTGAGTTTTACGTTGAATCTCATTATATTCTTCTTTTGCTCTTCTCTTTGCTTCTATATCTCTTTGCTTTAAGTAAATATCTATAGAGGCTATTAACTTCTGTGTTAAACCTCGTTTATCATTTTCTCTATTCAATAAAAGACCTACAGCCGAGCTTATCAAAATAGCCCCTAATAATGGGCCAACACTTAAAGTTACAACACTGCCACCCACTGCTGCGGCAAAGTTTACAAATATAGCTGCTGCAGCTGACGATAACCCGATAGTGATTATATCACTAGCTAAAGTACCAAATAGTTTGGCTAAGGTTTGACGGTCATTGAGGAAAAAGTCAATCACTCTGTATGTGGATATTAAGATAATTGTTATTATGCCCCCACTTCTAATGGATTGTAATGCCCCTTCTGGTCCAACAGCGAACTTTGCCACAGTTGGAGTAGGAAGAAATTTTCCTAATCCAGAAAGCTTTGAGTGCATAGCAGGGGAGCCTGTGAGTATGATATGTGGAGCTCCAGAATAATTTTTAACGATAACAGAGCTATTATTTCCGTACAAATAGTTTGATAAGTTGGTTATAAAAACTAAGTCCTGTCCTGTAGCATAATAGTTTGCTGTATTTTCAAACATTCCCTTTATCTTTTCCCAACGTTCTAATTTCGCTTTATCTTTTACATTGTTCTTGACAACAATATCGAAGCTCTCGATAGATAAGATAATGGTTTCTTGATTTCGATGTTGATGATTTGATTTATAAAGTGGGTAGGTGCTTATACTACCACTATTTTTTGAGGATTGATGTCGTGATAAAGGGTAGTTGCTAGTCATGTATTTTCCTCAGATATCGGGCCTTGAGCGCTGACAATGTAAACTCTACATGCTGAACAGATCTTTCATATTCGTCTAGTTTTATATTTAAAGGTAAGCGTTTGATCTCATTATCAGGAATAGATTTGTGACAGTGATTCAATTCTTTCTGACAACTAAATTTTATATAAAAGTTTGGAGTCAAGTTTAAGCATTAATTCTATGAAAATTAGGAATAGATTGGTGTCTTGACTTTCCATTGGTAGTTTTGTGAATAAATGCTACCGTTTCTTCCTCTTTGATACCTCTTCAAAAAGGAAGTGTAGTGGAAATCACGGTTGAAATTTTGTTGGCCTTATTTTTGGTTGCGACTGCCGCAGGCTTTATTGATGCGATGGCTGGTGGGGGAGGGCTCATTACGCTCCCTGCGCTTTTGGCTTCGGGGTTGAGTCCGACTCAAGCTCTAGCTACCAATAAGTTACAAAGTTCGTTTGGCAGTTTCTCTGCTAGCTGGTATTTCGTGCGTAACGGTATTGTCAGCTTAAAGGAAATGCGTTTTGCGATACTCTGCACTTTTATAGGTGCTGCAATCGGTGCCGAGGCTGTGCAGTTTATTGATGCTAGCGTACTCACCAGTTTGATCCCTGTTCTTTTGATAGCCATTTCCCTCTATTTTTTACTCGCGCCAAGTACGCGAAAAATTGATGGAGAACCAAAGTTATCTGAAGCGATGTTTGCGCTATGCATTGGTGGCGGGATCGGCTTCTATGATGGCTTTTTTGGCCCTGGGACTGGATCTATTTTTACTGTTTGTTTTGTTGCACTAGGTCACTTTTCTTTGGTCGAAGCCACAGCTAGAACCAAAATCCTCAATTTCACGTCAAACATTGCGGCACTACTCTTTTTTATCTTAGCTGGGTTGCCAGTGTGGAAGCTTGGCTTAACTATGGCTGTTGGCGGTTTTCTTGGTGCTCAGTTAGGGGCGAAGGTCGTGGTAAGTAAAGGGCAAAAATGGATTCGTCCTCTAGTTATAGTGATGTCGATGCTTATGGCAACGAAACTTCTTTGGCAACAACATCAGCAATGGATTCTGTCAGTGCTTTAACTCGCTCGCTACGATATGTGCTGTGACGTAAGCAGATATGTATTGGTCGAACTAACTGATCTAGCTCTTCAAAGTCATAGCAGAACTTAGGTGTGATATTAAGTGTCGTTAGGATAGATTTAGGGATTAAAGCGGGAGCCATACCTCCCAAAGCCAGTTGTGCTGCCGCAGTATACGAATCCATTTCCATCAAAGGTTCGATTCCGTGTTTGGATAAAATAGCTTGTTGATATGTGTTGGCAGGGTTAGTTAGGTCATTGGTCAAAATAGCTTTAGGTAGTTGTGAAAGTGAATGTCGACTGACAATTGAGAAAGGTTCATCGGCGAGGTGAAGGCTCATTAATCCATGATGAGGTGGTAGATAGCCAGCGCAAAATCCCAATGTTGCTTTGCCTGATTTCACATTCTCAATAATGCGTGGCGTATGATTGGTCGATATTCGTATGTATTGATCATGGGCAAAGTGTTCTGCCATGATCATGCTGAGGTATCCAGCGACTAAGGTTTCAGAGCTGTCTATCTTGATCAAAGAAGTATCTTCTATTTGTTGTTGATCATAGATCTGACCTCTTAACTCATTGAACGTTGGCTCGATCGTGTTGATGAGCGCAAGGCCATCGGAGGTCAGCTTTATGTGCCGACCATTTGGCTCTATTAATTTTTTTCCTAACTTCTTCTCTAGATTTGAAATACGTTTACTCACGGCAGATTGACTAATATAGAGTTGACTGCCCGTGCGGCTCATGGTTTTTTCTTTACTGAGGACAAGTAACGTTTCAATACCTTCAAGCAACATAATGATTAATGAAAGTTAGGAATGGTTGAGATAATTTAGCGAATTGCCCAAGAATTGGCGAATCAAATGAGCATAAATGAGAGGAGCCGACACTTGGTCGACTCCATGATGAGTGATGTTGTTGGTGTTTAACGGTTAATGGCGAAAGTTGGCAGGGATAGATGCCAACGAATCGCACCGAGACGTATAATGAGCGTTGAGATTACACCAGCGAGTAAAGCCGTTGAGTGGTCATAACCCATGTTTACCGCCATCGTATGGAAGATGCCGCCAATAATACATGCCGTAGCATAGACTTCACTTCTTAATACCATAGGAACTTCGCGAGCCAGCACGTCTCGTATAATGCCACCGCCACAGCCAGTAATAACCCCCATTATCACCGCGACCATCCCAGAAGCATTGTAGGCGAGTGCCTTTTCTACTCCTATTCCTACAAATACAGCGAGACCGATGGCATCACAAACGGGTAATACCCACCATGAGAGTCGCTTGGGTCTTCGAATAACAAGCATGGTTAGTAGACACGTAACAAATATCACCCATAAGTAAGTCGTATCTGTTATCCAAAATACGGGAGTGGCACCAAGCGCCATGTCTCGGATTGTTCCGCCACCTATAGCAGTCACACTGCCGAGTACGATAACGCCGAATGGATCCATTTTTAAACGGCCAGCCAGTAATACGCCAGAGATAGCGAAAACAGCGGTACCGAACAAATCGATCATATAAAGCAGCATGGAGTCCATGTTACTTAGTACCTTTAAATAGTGTGAGAAAAAATGGGCGGAAATTGTACGGTATTTGCCACGAAATCGTTAGCGTTTTTGACGAACGCTTTTAAAGTGCTCACACACTTCCTTGATCGCGTTCAATGTGCGTGGTGTCGGACGGTTAATCCAATCAGAGTTTAGGGACCAGATGTGTTTGTTTTTAAGAGCAAGAAGCTCATTACTCCACTCAGTCCACATACCATCGTTACTCATTGCGTGACGAGAAGTAAAAATAACCTCTGGCTGGCGAGTAATGACTTGCTCGATGCTAACTTGAGGATAAGGCGCGCTGGATGCGGCGAAAATGTTCTCACCACCGCAAAAAGTAAAGACTTCACTTGGCCAGTTCTTTCCAGCGACAGTGATGATAGGCTTTTCACTCAACTGATAAAAGTAACGAACTTTCTCGTTCGTGTTGTACTGTTCTTTTAGTGTACTCAGCTGCGTTCTAAAATCTTCAGCGGCCTTTTTTCCTACTTGTGGAGTTTCGCTGTATTGGCTGAGTTGCTCGATATTATTGGCGATATCTTCTAATGAACCTGTAGTGGAGTAATAGATAGGAATACCGAACTGTTTAATTTTCTCCAACTCTTTAGCGGGGTTTCCGGCTGGCCAAGCAATCACTAAGTCCGGTTGAAGAGCAATAATGCGCTCTAATTTAATTCCTTGATAATTTGAGACTCTTTCTAGCTGCTTTGCCTGTTCTGGATAATCGCTCATTTCGCTGACAGCAACAAGCTGGTCTCCTAGCCCTGCTGCAAAGGCAATTTCGGTGGCATGTGGAGCTAAACTTATAATGCGTTGAGCGGGTTGAGCGAAGGTCGCTGTCGAAACAAACAGCGTTAATGCGAAGCATAATTTATTCATCATAATCCTTGATAAATTATTCCTAAAAGCAAACTTTGGATTGCGATCCAAGCCAGGACGCGCCAAACGAGCAGCGTATGTATTTGTGAAAGGTGAATAGCCGATGGCGCAATGCGCCCACCGATTTTTGCGCGCTCTGCACGCACACCTTGATAGATAGCAGGGCCGCATAAAGACAGTTGTAGTTTGTGTCCGATAGTACATAACACCCAGCTAGGTCCTGGTAAGGACCAAGATTTCGCTTGCTGTTGTATTCCAGAGAGCACATTACTTGTATTCTTTCCGGCAGCTAAAAGTATGGCAAAGAGACGAAGTGGAATAATATCCAGAGTAGCAACCAGTTGAATCACAGGTTTACCAAACGGCAAATATTGGCGTCGGCTAGGGGACCACACTCGCGCTAATTCTGTTGTGAGTCGATACATTAACGCACCAATGCCACCTGTTAGTGCGTACCAAAATAGCACACCGATCACGTTGCGGCTGTATGCCATAATCAGGGTTTCTGAGCCAGCTTTACCTATGCCAACGATCGAGAGGCTACCAGTATCGCGATTAAGATATGGTCTCAGTAATGCTCGACACTGAGCTTTGTCTTCCGAAGAGATACTTGTGACGAGCTGTTTCGTTAACGTTTCGCTGTTGCGCCAGTCTAGCGCAAGGATCAATAGAACCAGTTCATATAAACGGATTTGCCAAACAAATGGCTTTACTGCAATCAGTAATATCAAGCAAGGAAACAGCATCAAGCCTAGTGCAAGACTGCCTGAGATTACACTCTGTGAGTAATTGTGATTATTGTTCACTTTGTTAGCTAGCTGCTCTGCTAGCTTTCGCCATAAAGTGATGGGGTGCGCTGAATGGGGGATTGGCACTAAAAGGTGCAAGATCAGTGCACCCCACATAATGAGGAGCGCACCGTTGGCATAAAATGACTGAAAAACTTCTTCCATGAATGAGTCGTTTACTTAATGAGTTCCAGCATTTTGAATACCATTTCGGAAGAGCTTTTTGCTGCTAGAGGCAGGAACTCATCAAAGCTCATTGGTGATTCTTTATCAGCGACATCAGAGATTGCACGCACAACAACAAACGGAGTGTTGAATTGATGACAAGTTTGAGCGATAGCAGATGCTTCCATTTCTACAGCGATAACTGACGGGAAGTGTTTACGAATAAACTCTTGACGCTCAGCAGTACAAACAAACGCATCGCCAGTACAAATTAGGCCGCGAACCGCATGAGTGTTTTCCATTTGTGCTAGGGCTTTTTCGGCTAAGTCCATTAGCTTGTCATCCGCTTTGAATGCAGCTGGTTGACCGGCCATTTGGCCAATCTCATAACCAAAAGCGGTTACGTCTGCATCGTGATGACGAACTTCTGTAGAGATAACTACATCGCCAAGGTTTAAGCTTGAATCGAAACCGCCAGCAGAGCCTGTGTTAATCACAACGTCTGGTTGGTATTCATCAAGAAGGATTGTCGTGCCCACTGCCGCTGCAACTTTACCGATGCCCGATTGTAGTACGACGACTTCAACATCGTTAATTTGACCAGAGAAAAACGTACAACCTGCTTTATTTACAGTTTTGCAGTTTGTAATTGCTTGCTTCAGGATGGTCACTTCTTGTTCCATCGCACCGATGATACCAACTTTCATAACACTCTCTTTGGGTAAATATTTTAGTTGGCCGAGAGTATAGCACTCCCCGTTGGCAGTTTTCTATTTGATGAGCTTAGCTTGAGTGAGCTTTTCTCGTAATTGATCGGCGCGCTTTCTGTTTACGCCAAAGTCAGAGTAGCCCACACGAGACTCCGAGCGCACAATCAGTTGGTCTCCTGCTATTTTTAGTTCGAGGTCATCCACGAAGCGCATGATTTTAGATGTGCACTCGATACGAAGGTAGTTGCTTTCTTTCACCGCGGTTTTCGCGCCTGGCAGTTCAAGCGCAACTTGCTCAATAGCGTCGATGTTCGCTGAATCCACTAAGATGAATGGCGTTAGGTTGTATTTTTCTCGCGTGTCTTGGGTGGAGACGCAGTTTGGTTTGTCACCACAAGGTGATTGAGAACGATCCGTCATGGTTTTGACTCCTTGGCTACAAGCGGTTAAGCCGAGCAAAGTAATGGAAAGGAGAGCGGCTTTTTTCATTGGTTTTATCCCTTATCATAGGAATTTAATTATATGTAATAAAAGAAAAAAGGATCCAATAGTAGGATCCTTTTTGAGACGTTAACAGTGATTAAACTTCGAGGTAATCGAGAATGCCTTCTGCCGCTTTTCGTCCTTCATCAATTGCG
This sequence comes from Vibrio sp. YT-16, assembly GCF_033337405.1. Lineage (NCBI taxonomy): Bacteria > Pseudomonadati > Pseudomonadota > Gammaproteobacteria > Vibrionales > Vibrionaceae > Vibrio > Vibrio sp. YT-16. Next base: position 96,157 of record NZ_JAWOQQ010000006.1, on the reverse strand, counting down.
GTTACGACAAGATCAGAACCTCGTACCGCATCGCCACCCGCGAAGATCTTTTCGTTGCTGGTCTGGAACTGGAACTCTTGCTTCGCTGGGGCTTTGATACGACCCCATTGATCCAAATCGACATCAAACGGTGCTAACCAGTCCATTTTGTGCGGCTGGAAACCAAACGCCATGATAACAACGTCTGCTGGTAGAACGTGCTCGCTGCCTTCAACGGGCTCTGGACGTCGGCGACCCGCTTCATCAGGTTCACCAAGTGCGGTTTTCACCACTTTGACCCCCGAGACTTTGCCTGACGCATCCACTTCAACTCCCAAAGGCTGAAGGTTGAACATGAACTTCACGCCTTCTTCCTTTGCGTTTTTTACCTCGCGACGAGAGCCTGGCATGTTGGCCTCATCACGACGATAAGCACAAACTACGTTGGAGGCTCCTTGGCGAATTGAGGTACGAACGCAGTCCATTGCGGTATCACCACCACCCAGTACGACGACTTTCTTTCCTGCCATATCGATAAAGGGTTGGTTACTCTCAAGACCCATGACTTTGTAGGTGTTCGAAACTAAAAATGGCAGCGCGTCATACACACCCGGCGCATCTTCATTATCTAGACCTGCACGCATGTATTTATAGGTGCCAACGCCCAAGAAAACAGCATCGTATTCATCAAGTAGCTCTTGCATTTGGACATCTTTGCCTACTTCCATGTTCATGCGGAACTCGACGCCCATTTCAGTGAACACACGGCGGCGGTTTTCCATCACGCCTTTTTCAAGCTTGAATGAAGGAATGCCGAAGGTCAGAAGGCCTCCAATTTCAGGGTAGCGGTCAAACACGACGGGCTTAACGCCATTGCGCACTAGGATATCTGCGGCAGCCAAGCCAGCTGGGCCTGCTCCAATGATTGCGACCTTTTTATCGGTCCACTCCACCTTGGACATATCTGGCTTCCAGCCCATTTCAAACGCTTTGTCGGTAATGTACTTTTCTATGTTACCGATGGTGACGGCACCAAAGTCATCATTAAGCGTGCATGAACCTTCACATAGGCGGTCTTGAGGACAAACGCGCCCACATACTTCCGGTAGGCTATTGGTTTGATGCGATAGTTCAACCGCTTCAAGAATACGACCTTCATTGGCAAGTTTTAACCATTGAGGGATGTAGTTGTGGACTGGGCATTTCCATTCACAATATGGGTTGCCACAATCTAAGCAGCGATCCGCTTGTGCAGTCGCCTGCTGCTTAGTAAACGGTTCATAGATTTCAACGAACTCGATCTTACGAACTTTGATAGGCTTTTTCGCAGGATCTACACGCTGCACATCGATAAATTGATAAACGTTCTGGCTCATGATTCAAACATCCTCCATGATTACTGTGCTTGAACACGCAGCTCTGCGGCACTGCGGCTCTGGTGACCAAGTAGCGTGCGAAGATCTGCCGCTTGTGGTTTCACCAAATAGAACTTTGGAATCCATTCATCAAAGTTCGCCAAAATATTTTCAGCATGACTCGACCCTGTTTCTTCAAGGTGTTCCGCAATTAGGCCACGCAAATGTTCTTGGTGGATGTAAAGATCGGACAATGAGATGGCTTCGACAGACTCAGTATTGACTCGACCTTCAAAGCTTTGGTTCTCATCCAGAACATAGGCAAAGCCCCCGGTCATACCTGCGCCAAAGTTCACACCTGTCGCACCAAGAATGGCAACAATACCGCCAGTCATGTACTCACAAGCGTTATCGCCAGCACCTTCAATGACGGCTATCGTACCTGAGTTTCGTACGCCGAAACGCTCACCTGCTTTACCGGCTGCAAATAGTTTACCGCCGGTCGCGCCGTACAGACAGGTGTTACCAATGATGGTTGCTTCATTACACTTAAATGCAGTGCCAAGGTGAGGTTTTATAACCACTTTACCACCCGCCATGCCTTTGCCCACGTAGTCGTTCGCATCGCCCGTGAGGTAAAGCTCTACACCACCTGCGTTCCAAACACCAAAGGACTGGCCTGCGGTGCCGTCAAGATAGATTTTGATAGGGGAAGCCGCCAACCCTTGGTTGCCATAGCGTTTTGCTATTTCGCCAGATAAGCGTGCACCAACAGAACGATCAGTGTTGATGACATTGTAGAAGAAACTTGCCGATTGACTGTTTTCGACCGCATGCATGGCATCATCAACGATCTTTTGGTTGAGCTCAGCTTTATCAAACGGTTTGTTTGGCTCTGTCCAAAATAGCGGATGGCCCTCAGGTGATACTGGAGCTTCTAGAATATTGGATAGATCCAGCTTGGTCTGTTTCGCTGTAAATCCCTCTACTGCCTCAAGTAAATCGGTACGACCAATCAAGTCCGTCAGCTTTTCAACGCCAAGTTCGGCGAGTAATCCGCGCACTTCGTCTGCCAGGCCGATGAAGTAATTCATCACCATTTCTGGTAGACCTTTGAAGTATTCTTTACGCAGTGTCTCGTCTTGAGTCGCAACCCCAGTTGCACAGTTGTTGAGGTGACAAATTCGTAGGAACTTACAACCCATAGCGACCATTGGCGCAGTACCAAAACCGAAGCTTTCTGCACCTAAAATTGCGGCTTTAACTACGTCTAAACCAGTCTTTAGACCACCGTCTACCTGTAGGCGGATCTTATGACGCAGACCATTAGCAACCAGAGCTTGTTGTGTCTCTGCCAACCCCAACTCCCAAGGGCTACCAGCGTATTTTACCGAAGTTAATGGGCTTGCTGCGGTACCACCGTCGTAACCCGAAATGGTAATAAGATCAGCGTAAGCCTTGGCTACACCCGTTGCGATGGTGCCGACACCTGGCTCGGAGACGAGTTTTACCGAAACCAGCGCATTCGGGTTGACTTGTTTAAGGTCGAAGATCAGCTGGGCCAAATCTTCAATCGAATAGATATCGTGATGCGGAGGAGGGGAGATCAGAGTCACGCCTTGTACCGAATAACGCAGTTTTGCGATTTCTGCGGTGACTTTGTGTCCTGGTAGCTGTCCACCTTCACCCGGTTTCGCACCTTGTGCCACCTTGATTTGCAGTACATCCGCATTAGTCAGGTAATGCGGCGTTACACCAAATCGGCCAGAAGCAATCTGTTTGATACGTGAGTTACGCTCAGTACCGAAACGGCGAGGATCTTCACCGCCTTCACCCGAGTTAGAGTAACCACCAAGACGGTTCATCGCCGTTGCAAGTGCTTCATGCGCTTCTGGGCTAAGTGCGCCAATGGACATTGCCGCTGAGTCAAAGCGTTTGAACAGTTCAGTGCGTGGTTCTATTTGCTCAAGTGGCAGCGGTGAGTCTGATTTTTTCAGCGACATTAAGTCACGCAGCATGGCAACAGGGCGTTGGTTTACCTGCTTAGCAAAGCTCTGATAGTCGTTACTTTCGCCAGATTTAACGGCCTGTTGCAGCGTGCCGACGACATCCGGGTTGTAAGCATGATATTCACCTCCATGGACGTACTTTAACAAGCCGCCATGATCAATCGATTTGCGTTTCGCCCATGCTTTACGAGATAAGTTTGTAAGATCTTGCTGGAAGTCGTCAAAATTCGCGCCTTCAATTCGAGTTGTGACGCCTTTAAAACACAGATCGACCACATTTTGGCTCAAGCCAACTGCTTCAAACAGTTGTGAGCAGCGGTAAGAGGCGATGGTTGAGATCCCCATTTTCGACATGATCTTGTACAGGCCTTTGTTGATGCCGTATTGGTAGTTTTGCATCACATCGCGGTAGTCTTTCTCTAGTGCTTTATCATCAATCAGTTTACCTAACGCTTCATAAGCAAGGTATGGGTAAACCGCAGTGGCACCAAAACCAAGTAAGACGGCAAATTGGTGTGGATCACGGGCTGTTGCGGTTTCGACAACAATGTTGGCATCGCAACGTAAGTTCGCGTCAATCAGACGAGTTTGAACGGCGCCGACTGCCATTGCTGCCGGAATTGGTAACTTACCTTTGACCAAGGCTCTGTCCGAAAGCACCACTAAAACCGTGCCTTCACGAACGACTTGCTCTGCTTGCTCACACAGATCATTAATGGCTTGTTTAAGATCTTTTTGTTGTGGGTCGTAGTTGATATCGAGAATGGTATTACGGTAATGATCGTCACTCAGCTCTAGTAGTTGCTGCATGTCAGAATAGAGCAGTACTGGAGAATCAAAGGTTACACGATGCGCGTGGCCATCGGTTTCACAGAAGACATTCATTTCCTGACCGATGCTGGTCGCCAGCGACATGACGTGTTTCTCACGCAGTGGATCGATTGGTGGGTTGGTGACCTGCGCGAACTTCTGACGGAAGTAATCAGTCACCAAGCGCTCTTTCGAAGAAAGAACCGCCATCGGGGTGTCATCACCCATCGAACCGACGGCTTCTTGCCCCATATCACCGAGGACACGCAATACTTGATCGACTTCTTCATTGCTCATAGCAAACTGCTTTTGATAAGTCTTAAGCAAGTCTTCATCAAAGCTGCGCTCACCTACTTGATCTTCAGGCAGCTGAGAGAACGGTGTTAGTTTGCGAACGTTGTTCTCCATCCATTCGCGATAAGGGTGACGAGATTTCAGGTCATTATCGATCTCGCTAGATTGCCAAAGCTTACCTTTACGAGTGTCGATGACGAGCAATTCCCCCGGACCTACACGACCTTTTTTGGCAACTTCATCTGGGGCGTAATTCCAAATCCCTACCTCAGACGCCAGAGTGATCAACTTGTCTTTGGTAATTACATAACGCGCAGGACGTAGACCGTTTCGGTCTAGGTTACAAGCAGCATAACGACCATCGGACAGTACGATACCTGCTGGGCCATCCCATGGTTCCATGTGTTTGGAGTTGAAATCGTAAAACGCACGCAAATCCGGATCCATGTCAGGGTGGTTTTGCCATGCTGGCGGCACAAGCATACGCATGGCACGGAAGATATCCATGCCGCCAGCTAAAAAGAGATCTAGCATATTATCTAGGCTAGACGAGTCTGAGCCTGTCTCGTTCACAAACGGTGCTGCAGTTTGTAGGTCAGGCAGCAGTGGTGACGAGAACTTGTAAGCACGAGCGCGTGCCCATTGTCGGTTACCTTCAATGGTATTGATCTCACCATTATGAGCAAGGTAGCGGAACGGTTGAGCTAATGGCCAACGCGGTTGAGTGTTGGTAGAAAAACGCTGGTGGAACAGACAGATAGCAGATTCCATACGTAGATCGGCAAGATCAAGATAAAAGCGCGGTAAGTCCGCAGGCATGCATAGGCCTTTGTACACCAAAACTTGAGTCGACAAGCTACAGATGTAGAAATCCGGATCTTCGGTGATTTGTTTCTCGATGCGACGGCGTGCGATGTAGAGACGACGTTCAATGTCACGCTCGCGCCAACCTGCCGGTGCAGAGATAAAGACTTGCTGAATATTTGGAAGCGAGTTGGCCGCAATTGGACCGAGTACTTCTGAATTAGTTGGTACTTCACGCCAACCAGCCACAGTTAGCGTCTCTTGCGCCAGTTCTTTGTTGACGATGTCTTTAGCGAGTTGAGCTTTGACTGGATCTTGGTTGAAGAAAATCATCCCTACGGCGTATTGCTTGCCAAGGTTGAAACCATTTTCTTCGGCAATAAGACGTAAATAGGAATCGGGCTTTTGTAATAGAAGACCACAACCATCACCAGTTTTACCATCGGCGGCGATACCACCACGGTGAGTCATGCGGTCAAGTGCAGAAATTGCTGTACGTACCAGCTTGTGGCTTTGTTCGCCTTCCATATGCGCGATCAAGCCAAATCCACAGTTGTCTTTCTCAAGACTTGGATCATAAAGAGCCATTGCAATTCTCCCTTTGCTTATCCGTCATCCCGACAGATATATCAACACTGCTTACGTTGATATCGATGACTAACTATGCGTCATCTTTATAGCTTTATGTATAATTATTCAGTAAAAGTTGTGAAATATTTAACATTTTTTGAGTGTTTTATTTTCATCAACTTCACAAGCTATAGCTTATTGTAAAAAAGGTCAAGTTATTAGTGGATCATCACGTGAATATGCGATTTACCATTTAATAAGCTAAAATAGTTTAATAATTTCAAATAGATAGAAAATTGATTGTTACAAAAAAGTAACATTTGATTCTGTGGGAGATAAAAAAGACCAGCATAAAATGCTGGTCAAAATAGAAAGATTGGAAGGAATTGTTTTCTTTCTTCACCGATAGCCATCGATATTGCTGATGGCTATTAGGCAATTGAAAGAGAGAAGCATGACTGCTTCGTTAAGCAGAAAGCATCAGTGAATCTGCTTTTGCTTCTAGGTTTGTGCCACCCATTAAGTAATCATCGATAGCACGGGCACATTCACGGCCTTCGTTGATACAACGAACCACCAAAGATTGGCCTGTTCGCATATCACCAGCAGCAAATACACCTTCTTGGTTTGTAGCAAAACCTTGAGTTGCTACGTTACCACGATCATCTAGCGCGATATCCAGTTGAGCAAGTACGCCTGTTGGTTCAGGGTGTAGGAATCCCATCGCTAGAAATGCCATATCACATGGAATCACACGCTCGCTGCCTTCTACTTCTTTGAAGCTTGGGCGCTCGCCTGGTTTTGCATCTTGCCAAACGATATCAGCAAGACGAAGGCCTGTGACTTCACCTTTGTCATTTCCGATGAACTCTTTGGTCAGGATGTTCCAGTGACGATCGACACCTTCTTCATGAGAGGTAGAAGTACGTAGGATCATTGGGTATTGAGGCCAAGGCATATTGGCTGGGCGCTTCTCTGGTGGAATCGGCATGATTTCCACTTGAGTTACGCTTGCTGCGCCGTGACGGTTTGACGTACCTACACAGTCTGAACCGGTATCACCACCACCGATGACAACCACATGTTTACCTTTTGCGTGAATCTCTTCCGTTTTCAGGTCCATGTTATTTGCACGGCGGTTGTTTTGACCTAGGAATTCCATTGCGAAGTGAACGCCTTTGAGCTCACGACCCGGAACTGGCAAATCACGTGGAACTGTTGAGCCTCCCGTCAGTAGAACCACATCGAATTCTTGACGCAGTTGCTGAGCATTTACATCAACACCGACGTGTTGGTTTACTTTAAACTCAATGCCAGCTTCTGCCATTAGATTGATCTTGCGATCAATGACTTCCATGCTCAGTTTAAAGTCTGGGATACCAAAACGTAGCAGACCGCCCACTTTCTCGTCTCGCTCGAATACTGTCACGGTATGGCCTGCGCTGTTTAGCTGCTCAGCAGCCGCAAGACCAGCAGGTCCAGAACCAATGATCGCCACCGTTTTACCAGTGCGAGAACGTGGTGTTTTTGGTTTGGCGTACCCTTCACGATACGCCGTTTCTACGATAGTTTTTTCGATATTACAGATAGTGATTGGGTCTTGGTTGATACCAAGAACACAAGCACTTTCACATGGAGCAGGGCAAACACGACCAGTGAACTCTGGGAAGTTATTGGTTGAGCTTAGAATGTTCCAAGCTTCTTCCCAGCTATCACGATAAACCGCATCGTTAAACTCTGGGATGATGTTACCGATAGGGCAGCCGTTATGACAAAACGGCACACCACAATCCATACAACGAGAAGCCTGAGTATTGATCTTGTCACCAAACTCCTCGTTCAGAACGAACTCTTTGTTGTTCTTGATGCGTTCAGCTGGGTCGATCTTCTGTGGTAGTTCACGACCATGCTCTAAAAATCCAGTAGGCTTACCCATTATACGGCCTCCACTTGAGTTTCGTTTCCTTGAGACTGTGCTTCAGCTTTACGCTTTTGAAGAACCGCTTTGTAGTCACGCGGCATTACCTTAACCATAGAGGCTAGGCTTGCTTCAAAGTTGTCTAGGAAAGACTGAGCGACTTCACTTCCTGTGAATTGAACATGCTTAGTTAGCATGTCGAGTAATAGATCTCTGTCTTCTTGCTCGATTGGATCTAGGTCTACTAACTCTGGGTTCAGTTTTGACTCAAAGTCACCTGATTTATCCCATACGTAAGCCACGCCACCACTCATACCTGCGGCAAAGTTACGACCTGTTGACCCAAGGATGATGGCTGCACCGCCAGTCATGTATTCACAACCGTGGTCACCGACGCCTTCTACTACTACTTTCGCGCCTGAGTTACGAACACAGAAACGTTCACCAGCCATACCACGAATGAAAGACTCACCCGAAGTTGCACCGTAGAAGCACACGTTACCAACCACGATGTTGTCTTCCGCGACAATGCTTGATTTTGCATCTGGATAAAGTACTAAAGTACCGCCGGATAAGCCTTTACCCCAGTAGTCGTTCGCGTCGCCTTCCACTTCGAACTTCACGCCCTTAGCTAGGAATGCGCCGAATGACTGACCTGCAGAACCTTTGAACTTCACGTTCATTGGCTGAGGTAGACCTGCATCTTTGTACACTTTCGAGATTTCGTTCGACAACATGGTACCTGCAGAGCGGTCCGTGTTGACGATAGGGAACTCGGCATTCACCGCTTCGCCTTTCTCTAGTGCAGGAATCGCTGCTTGAATCAGCTTACGGTCTAGCACTTCTTCTAGGTTGTGGTTCTGTTGAGCTTGGTTGAATACACCATCAGCTTCACGTGGTTGCTCAACGTGGAGAACAGGAGACAGATCTAGGTTCTTGTATTTCCAGTGAGAAATGTCTTGGCGGATCTTCAGTTTCTGACCTTGACCGACCATTTCATCGATAGTGCGGAAGCCAAGTTCAGCCATGATTTCACGTAGACCTTGTGCCATGTATTGGAAGAAGGTTACGACGTCTTCTACGCGGCCATCAAAGCGCTCGCGAAGCGTCTTGTTCTGAGTCGCGATACCAACAGGACAAGTGTTCTTGTGACACTTACGCATCATGATACAACCTTCAACCACTAATGCTGCGGTTGCTACGCCCCATTCTTCTGCACCAAGTAGTGTTGCCACTGCAAGGTCGCGAGGTGTCTTCATCTGACCATCCGCTTGAACCACGATACGGTTACGTAGACCGTTCTTCAGTAGCGTTTGGTGCGTTTCTGCCAAGCCAAGTTCCCAAGGAAGACCTGTATGGCGGATTGAAGACATTGGTGATGCACCTGTACCGCCGTCGAAACCTGCGATTAGTACAACGTCCGCTTTCGCTTTCGCTACACCAGAAGCGATCGTACCTACGCCTGCTTCTGATACCAGCTTCACGTTTACACGGCCTGCGCGGTTCGCGTTCTTCAAGTCGTAGATAAGCTGAGCCAAATCTTCGATTGAGTAGATATCGTGGTGTGGTGGTGGAGAGATAAGGCCAACGCCCGGAGTCGAATGACGCGTTGCACCGATCCAGTCATCTACTTTATCGCCTGGTAGCTGACCACCTTCACCTGGCTTCGCACCTTGAGCCATTTTGATTTGCAGCTCTTCAGCGTTAGTTAGGTAGTAAGAGGTTACGCCGAAACGACCTGAAGCCACCTGCTTGATTGCAGAGCGTTCCCAATCGCCGTTCTCTTTGCGCTCGAAACGCATTGGGTCTTCACCACCTTCACCAGAGTTCGATTTCGCGCCAAGACGGTTCATCGCAACAGCTAGTGTGGAGTGTGCTTCGTAAGAAATAGAACCGAATGACATAGCGCCCGTCGCGAAGCGTTTCACGATGCTTTCAATTGGTTCGACTTCGTCGATAGAGATAGAACCTGCTGGGTTCTTAATGAATTCTAGCTGGCTACGCAGAGTTACTGCGTTGTCACCTTGTTTATCTACGGCTGTCGCGTACTGCTTGAACTGATCGTAGTTCTTGTTGCGCGTAGACTCTTGCAGTAGAGAAATGGTTTCTGGGTTGAATAGGTGCTTCTCACCACGCTGTTTCCATTGGTAAACACCACCAACATCCAGCATTTGAATTGGGATTTCGCGTTGTGGGTAACCGATGCGGTGACGGATAAGTACTTCTTTGGCGATATCATCAAGGGTTAGACCTTGGATACGAGAAACCGTCCCTGTGAAGTATTTGTCGACCACGGATTTGTGGATACCCAATGCTTCGAAGATTTGCGCACCATGGTACGACTGTAGCGTTGAGATACCCATCTTCGAGAAGATCTTCAGAAGACCGCCATTGATCGCTTTACGGTAGTTGTTGAACAGATCACGAGGGTTCGCTTCTGGATCCAACTTCTTCGTACGTTGAAGTTCAATGATGGTTTCAATCACTAGGTATGGGTTAACCGCATTCGCACCGTAACCAAGTAGTGTTGCAAAGTGGTGCGTTTCACGCGCGTCACCGGTTTCAACCACGATGTCACACTTCGCACGTAGACCTTTACGGATCAAGTGGTGGTGCACTGCGCCAACTGCCAGCATTGCTGGGATCGCAGCGTGGTTTGAATTAACTGCGCGGTCAGTGAGTAGGATGATTGAGTAACCATCGATAACCGCGTCTTCTGCGTATTGGCAGATACGTTTTAATGCACGCTCAAGTTTGCCTTGATCTTCACTAGCTTGGAATACGATATCCAGCGTCTTCGCTTGTAGGTGCTCGTTATCGATCGCACGTAATTTCTCAAGCTCAGAGTTGGCTAGAACAGGCGATTCCAATTCTACTTTCTGACAGTGAAGTGGTGTTTCAGTCAGAAGGTTTTGGTCTTTACCCAAGTAAGTGTTCAGCGACATAACCATACGCTCACGGATCGGGTCGATCGGCGGGTTAGTTACCTGTGCAAACAGCTGCTTGAAGTAGTTTGAAAGATGCTGAGACTGATGAGATAGAACCGCAAGAGGCCAGTCGGCACCCATTGCTGATAATGGCTCTTTCGCGTCATTCGCCATTGGAACGATGATTTCGTTCACTTCTTCAGTGCTTACGCCAAACGCTTGTTGGCGGTGTAGAAGGTGTTCTGGCTTAGGTTGGCTGAACTGGTTGCTCGCATCTGGCAGCTTCTTCAAGCTCAGTAGGTTTTCTTCTACCCATTTCTCGTAAGGCTGTGCCGTTGCGATGGTGTCTTTCACTTCTTCATCGGAGATGATGCGACCTTGCTCTAGGTCTGCAACGAAGATACGACCCGGTTGTAGACGACCACGGAACTCTACGTTCTCTGGTTCAATATCCACAACACCAGATTCAGATGCCATCACTAGGAAGTTATCTTTGGTCACTGTGTAGCGAGAAGGGCGCAAACCGTTACGGTCTAGTGTCGCACCAACTTGAACACCATCAGTAAAACATACTGAAGCAGGACCATCCCATGGTTCCATGATGTTCGCGTGGTACTGATAGAACGCGCGACGTTTAGGATCCATGTTTTTGTTTTCTTGCCATGCTTCCGGGATCATCATCATCAATGCGTGTGGCAGGCTGCGACCAGAAAGAACTAGGAGCTCAAGTGCCATATCGAAGTTAGATGAATCCGAGCTGCCTTCCTGACAGATTGGAAGAAGCATGTCGATTTCAGCCTGAGTAAACAGGTCTGATTCTAGGATTGCTTCACGGGCTTTCATCCAGTTCAAGTTACCGCGAACTGTATTGATTTCACCGTTGTGGGCAATGTAACGGAAAGGCTGTGCAAGACGCCATTTCGGGAAGGTATTGGTAGAGAAACGAGAGTGTACCAGTGCCAGTGCAGTCACCATGGTCGGGTTTTGTAGATCAAGGAAGTACTGAGGTACTTGCTCGGTCGTTAACTGACCTTTGTACACCAATGTCTTGTAAGACATGGAGTTAATGTAGAAGTCGTCACCAATGTTCGAAACGCTTTCTAGGCAAACACGTACAGTATAGTTACGAAGTACGTACAGTTTGCGCTCTAGCTCTTCAGGTGTGATGCCCGGGCCACCAGAGATAAACACATGCTCAAACTGAGGCTCTGTGCTTAGTGGGTCTGCACCGATCATTGAGTTATCGGTTGGCAATACGCGGTAGCCGATAACTTCAAGATCTAGACGTTGTGCGTTACGTTCTAGAATGTCACGGCATTGCTCGCGTTTGTATTCGTCTTTCGGGAAAAGAACGACACCAACACCATACTTTTCAAACGAAGGCAGTTTAATGCCTAGCTTAACGGCTTCTTCTAATAGGAATTCATGAGGTTTTTGTAGCAAGATACCCGCACCATCACCGCTGCATGGGTCACAACCTTGACCACCACGGTGTTCCATGCGAGCCAGCATATCCAATGCTTGAGTCACTACTTCATGAGATTTACGGTTTTTAAGGTGAGCAACAAAACCGATACCACAAGCGTCATGCTCCAGTTCCGGAGTGTACAGACCCTGTGGATTTTGCTCTCTATCTACCATAGATACATCCTTCCAGTTCAATGTCGACGCAAAAGTACCGGGCAGCAAATACTACCTAGACTATTGATTACGTCTTGTCCTTTATATTTATTATCGCCACCGATCTAGGTTGACCGGTCTTGATTCCTTTCCGTATCTCGCAGGAAAAGTTTTGCGAGAAAAACAATCCTTGGTGGTATCCCTTTATTTATTATCACTATCTAGTGATTTATATAGGTAGGAGTGGGATAACACCGACAAATCCCGCAGTGTGCTTTGTAATAAAAGTCACAAAAATAACGGGGTTGTGTAAGTATCCTACAATTTTGTCACTTCAGAATGCAATGAAAAAGTCGGCGTTGTGACCCAATTTTTTCGTTTAATTATGCATTTTTAGTTTAACATTTACGCAACATGAACGATTTTTGTCTTTAATTATGCAAGTTTATTGATTTTGACCCGCATGATGGGTGTTTGAATTGATTAATATTGTGTGTTTTTTCTTGCAGGGATGTAATTTATTTACACAGATCGTAGTGAGATTGATTACGATTTATTGTTGGTGAGAATTTATGCAGTTACATGAGTTGGTCAATACAATCGGCCAAGATCTTCAGCGTCGATACGGTGAAAAGGTTCATAAGTTAACATTGCACGGTGGATTTAGTTGCCCTAACCGCGATGGCACGATTGGGCGGGGAGGATGTACATTTTGCAATGTGGCTTCGTTTGCAGATGAAGAAGTCCAGATAAAAAGCATTCACGAACAGTTAAAAGATCGCGCAGGTGAAATTCACAGAGCGAAGAAGTATCTCGCTTATTTTCAGGCCTACACCAGTACCTATGCCGAAGTACAAGTTCTCAAAAACATGTATGAGGAAGCACTAAAGGCTGCAGACATGGTTGGTCTTTGTGTGGGGACGCGTCCTGATTGCGTCCCTGATGCGGTATTGGATTTACTGTCGGGCTATGTACAGCAAGGTTATGAAATTTGGCTAGAACTAGGCCTTCAAACCGCCAACAATGACACCCTAAAACGTATCAATCGTGGTCATGACTTTGAGTGTTATGCCGAAATCACTAAGCGTGCGCGAACACTCGGAATCAAGGTTTGTACTCACTTAATTGTGGGTTTACCCAAAGAAACCCGCGCCGAAAATATTGAAACGCTGCAAAAAGTGTTGGCCGTGGGAACGGATGGCATCAAGTTACATGGCTTGCATATTGTCGAAGGTAGCACCATGGCGAAAGCTTGGCGTGCTGGAAAGCTAGAAGCCCCTGAATTAGAAGAATATGTTGCGGTCGCCAGTGAAATGATTCGTATGACACCACCAGATGTGATTTATCATCGCGTTTCATCAGCAGCCAGGAGGCCCACGTTATTATCGCCTCTGTGGTGTGAAAACCGTTGGCTAGCGATAACGGAAATTGGTCGAGATCTCAGTGCTCATGGTGCTCAAGGGAGCCTTACGGGGAATGCCTTTATCTATACTAAACCGGAATTAATAGCAGATCGCTCAATAAATAACTGATATATTTTAACCAGTGTTCTTTGAAGGTTTAAACGATGGATCAGTTACTCAATTGGCTTTGGGGTGGTCAAGGCGGTTATGGCTATGTCGTCTTGTTGTTAATCGCAGGCGTGTGCGCGTTAGCACTGATCTATTTGCACTTTCAGACATCACTTAAGCAACTAGTAACGGATTCTCCCTATCCAGTCATAGTGGTGGACACTAGCCATGCTCAGCTCTTGCTATCTAACCAGGCTGCGATGCAGTTGTTAGGCATTCGCTCTTTGGGAACGGGGTATTTGTATCCTGCTTTATTCGATATTCATGAGCTTGAGCAGTTTCTCGATCGCTTCTCTAGTCGTCATTTTCGTCAGCAGGCTTTTGACTGGCGACTATCTGATAGTGAATCTATTAAAGTGGAGCTGTCAGGCAGAAAGAGTTTATTGCGCAATCATCGAGTTTGGATTCTTTATGCTCAGCCATATCAAGCCACTCACCAAGAGCAGCAACAAGAACTTGCCCAATTAATCATCGCACGTTCGGCATTAGACTCACTTTCAGAGCTGATTTGTACCCAAGACCGCCAAGGCAATCTATTAACGACCAATCGAGCATTTGATCAATTCTGGCAAGGGCGAAGGGAAGAAGCTTGCGCATCCAAGGCCTTGGGTGAGATGACCAGAAAAAGCGAACGTAAATGGACAACGGATCCACAAGGTCGAAGTTGCTTATTGGAAGTCAATCAAAACTCTCTTGTTTCGCCGAGTGGTGAGCTTATCGGTACGCTGTCTATTAGTCATGACGTGACTGAATGGCACAAGATGCAACAGAATCTGCGAGATGAAATGGAGCGTCGCAAAGATACAGAGGTGGCGCTAGCGCAAAGAGATACTATCTTACAAACGATTCTGGATGCCAGTCCGGACTCTATTGGTATTTTCAATGAGAACATGGTCTATCAAGCGTGTAATCAGCCTTTTGTTAAGGCGTTAGGCATTTCAAAAATTTCTGATTTGATAGGTAAGCGCCTCCAAGACGTGATTCCTAAAGAGATGTACGCGCGCTTAGCAGACAGTGACTTAGAAGCATTACGCCAGTTAGAGCCAGTTCGATACATAGATAAAGTCGTGAGTAGTGATGGTAAAAGTACGTGGTTTGATGTGGTGAAATCGCCTTTTAAAGATAAAGCATCAGGAACGAATGGTGTGCTGATCATGGCGCGTGATATTTCTGAGCGTTATCTTGCAGAACAAAAGTTGGAAAAAGCCAACCTAGAGTTAGAAAAATTGAGCTTTATGGATAGCTTAACTCAAGTATCGAACCGACGCCGTTTCGACGAACAACTGCAGGTATTGTGGTACCACCACGCTCGAGAAAAGCTGCCGCTCACCATCATGTTATGTGACATCGACTTTTTCAAAGATTACAACGACTGTTACGGTCACCAACAAGGTGATGAAGCGTTAGTCAGTGTCGCTACCGTGTTTACACAAGTCATCAATCGTTCTTCGGATTGTGTTGCGCGTTATGGTGGCGAGGAGTTTGGTTTTATCTTGCCGAATACCACCACGGAAGGTGCGCGCAACGTAGCACAGCGTATTCATGAGAAAATTCTACAGCTTGATATGGAACACGACAGTTCAGAAGCATCTGAACGCCTTACCGTCAGTATCGGTCTGGTCTCTTACATTCCTCAGCATGGTGATGAACCCGAAATGGGCATCGCTATGGCTGACAGTGCGTTATACCAAGCTAAAGCTGATGGACGTAATCGCACCTGTATTCACCCCAGTTCTTGCTAACGCTTTGTGACCGCTTGCTCTAAGTTGATAGCTGATTGTTTAAATCACCGTATTAAACACGTTAAACTTACAGAAGCCTGTGCGCTCGTTGGTTTATCTTTCTATCTCGTGTCACAAGCGCAGATCGCACCGTGTGTTTTTCACTAATCAAACAGACCTAAATTGCGTTAGGTCGAGTGCATTTACCTGTTTTTCATCATCGAATGGCGCTATCTAGCCACCACCATGGAGTAGTTAATGAAACCCATGAAAAACCTCGCCCAGTATTATGTCGACTTGCTAGTCAAACTGGGGATTGTTCGCTTCTCTATTTTGCTAGCCCTTGCGCTGGTGGCATTAGCTGTTGTGGTGCAGGTAGGGATTACTTTAGCTCTCAAAGGGCGAGTAGATGATATCGATATTGTCCGTTCGGTGTTTTTTGGTCTATTGATCACCCCTTGGGCGGTTTACTTCCTCTCTGTGGTTGTCGATCAACTAGAAGAGTCTCGCCAGCGTTTAACTAAGCTGGTGTCCAAACTGAAGGACATGCGTTCGCGAGATCAAGAGCTGAATTACCAACTTCAACAAAACATTGAAAAGCTTAACCAAGAAATTGAAGAGCGTATTAAAGCGGAAGAAGCACGTGAAGAGGCGATGCAAGACCTCGAAAATGAGGTGTTCCAACGCGAACGTACTCAATTAGAGTTGGCAGAACGTACCGCATTACTGCGTTCATTTATTGATGCCTCACCAGACTTAATTTACTACCGCAATGCGGATGGTGTTTTCTCTGGCTGTAACCGCGCGATGGAAGAGCTAACGGGCAAGAAAGAGCACCAGTTAGTCGGATTAAGCCCTTGGGATGTGTATAGCAAAGAAATCGCCGAGCATATCGTTGATACTGACCAAAAGGTTTTTGCCGATAATCAAGCAATTACTTACGAGCAATGGCTCGAATACCCAGATGGTCGCAAGCATTACTTTGAGCTGCGTAAAGTGCCATTTTACAGCAAAGATGGCCGCCACCTTGGTCTCGTTGGGTTCGGTCGTGATATCACTGAACGTAAGCGCCATGAAGAGTCGTTAGAGAAAGCAAGCCGCGACAAAACTACCTTCATCTCAACCATCAGTCATGAGCTGCGAACGCCGCTGAATGGCATTGTAGGCTTAAGTCGTATGCTTCTAGATAGTCCGTTGACAGAAGAGCAGCGTAAACACATGCAGACCATCAATGTGAGTGCGATTACTCTAGGTAACATCTTCAACGATATTATCGATATGGATAAATTTGATCGCCGTAAGTTAGAACTATTACCTGCGCCACTTAACTTCGAAGACTTCGTCGCAGAGATTGAGAGTATCTCAGCTCTGATGGCGGAACAAAAAGGGTTACGCTTTGACTTAGAACGTTTAAGCGACTTGCCAAAAGCAATTGAAGTGGATGCAACCCGTCTACGTCAGGTGATTTGGAACTTGGTCAGCAACGCAATGAAGTTCACCAAGGAAGGTGGCGTTGTGATGACAGTGAGCGCGGATGTCGAAGACGATTTTGCGACCATTATTATGGAAGTGGAAGACACAGGTATTGGTATCCCAGACGAAGAGCTAGATAAGATCTTTGCGATGTACTACCAAGTGAAATCAGGCAAGGACAACCTGCATGCGGTCGGTACAGGTATTGGTTTGGCGGTATCTAAGCAACTGATCAATATGATGGATGGTGACATTACGGTTACCAGTGAGGAAGGCTTTGGTAGCACTTTTACTGTATCGATCCACGTTCCGATTGTTGAACTAGCTGAGCCAGTCATTGATGCGAAACGCGACAATGTGCGCCTCAACATATTTATGGTCGAAGACATCGAGCTTAACGTAACTGTGGCTAAATCGTTACTAGAGAGCCTAGGGCACTCTGTCACCGTGGCAATGACGGGCCAAGAAGCGTTAGTGAACTTTGTGCCAGAAAAATACGACTTAGCGTTGTTGGATATCCAACTGCCTGATATGACGGGCTTTGATGTCGCCAATTATTACCGCAAGCATTATAACAATCTTCCTCCATTGGTCGCCTTAACTGCTAATGTAATGAAAGATCGTCGTGAATACTTAGATAACGGCATGGATGATGCGATCAGTAAGCCGCTGGCAGTGAATGCTATTCAGTCAGTGATTGATAAATTCTTCGCTCACCAGTTAGAACAACCTAAGGAAGTGGTGAGCGGTCCCGAAACAGTGGAAGAGCCAGTGCCTTCTCCTGTGATTGAGACACATTTGCTCGATATGGATATGTTAGAGTCTTACGTCGACATTGTTGGTGCAAAACCTGTCTACGACAGCATAAAAATGTTTGAAGATATGATGCCAGACTATATCGATGTCTTAGATTCGAACATGACAGCGAAAGATCAAGATGGGATTGTTTCTGAAGCGCATAAAATCAAAGGTGCTGCAGGTTCAATTGGCCTGAAACGTATCCAAAGTGTGGCGCAAAAAGCGCAATCGCCCGATATGCCAGCATGGTGGGAAAACATTTCAGACTGGGTTGAAGAGATCAAAAATGAATACCAAAACGATGTTCAAGTCCTCAAAAGTTGGTTGGAACAAAGGAAATAACATGAAAAGAATCGCACCATTGGCATTAGCCATGGCATTGATGGCAGGCTGTAGTTCCGTTCCAAATGTGAATTGGCAACAAAACAGTCAGATTACGATTAATGAGGTTAATGTTGAGCTCAAAAGTAATTTATGGGTGAACCTCATGCCGAATATTGGGGACGTGGAAGAGCAAAGTATTCAAGGTGCACTTTACCTCGAAGGAGATCAGTTACTTCCTGCAAATCTAACGGCAGAAGCTCTTATTATTAAACAGGGGCAAAAAGAGTGGTTGGTGGACAGTGCGTCTTTAGATACTCGAACGCACAGTGAAAGCCGATGGGAGGTGGCGTTCTCGTCTCACATTGATGTGAACACAGAAAAATCGGTTGATATCGCAGTGCTTCTAGACGATGCGGGTAAACAGCGTTGGTTAGTCGAAAAGTACGTGAAGATTAACAAGGTTTATTAACCGCAATGATGTTGCATTAGTCGTTAGACCTAAAACAAAAAGGGCTTGCTCAATGAGCAAGCCCTTTGCATATTAGCGGTTAAATCTAGTCTTCTAGATCGCCACAGAAGCGGTAACCTTCGCCGTGGATAGTGGCGATGATTTCTGGCGTACCTGAAACAGACTCAAAGTGCTTACGGATACGACGAATCGTTACGTCTACAGTACGGTCGTGTGGCTTAAGTTCACGACCAGTCATCTTCTTAAGAAGATCTGCACGAGTTTGAATCTTACCCGGGTTCTCACAGAAGTGCAGTAATGCGCGGAACTCAGAGCGAGGTAGCTTGTAGCTATCACCAGCAGGGCTTACTAGAGAGCGGCTGTTGATGTCTAGTACCCAACCGTTGAATTCATACTTTTCTACCGAGCGCTTCTCTTCTTGCACCGCGTTAGAGCTCATTGAGCGACTAAGTAGGTTACGTGCACGAATAGTTAGCTCACGTGGATTGAATGGTTTAGTGATGTAGTCATCTGCACCAATCTCAAGACCTAGGATCTTGTCTACTTCATTGTCACGGCCTGTCAGGAACATTAAAGCAATGTTCGCTTGCTCGCGTAATTCACGCGCTAGTAGAAGGCCATTCTTGCCTGGAAGATTAATGTCCATAATAACCAAGTTGACTGAGTTATCAGACAACACTTGGTGCATCTCTTCACCGTCACTGGCTTCAAAAACAGCGTATCCCTCTGCTTCAAAAATACTCTTAAGAGTGTTACGAGTTACTTGCTCATCTTCAACGATAAGAATCTGCGGGGTTTGCATTGGCGGTACCTAAATTTGTGACAAAATTGTGCTAATAGAATAAATTCTAGGCAAAAATATAACATACAGGTAATGTGATTTTGATAATAAATCAAGTTGATCAAAAAAACACTTCTTTCAGTTATCCGCCCTCCATGGAATTTTGCCAACTCACCAGTATCCAATGGCGACGTTTATTCTAAAGGGCTTGTTTACCTTTCATTTCCTGCTTTCAGTGGGGCCTGAAACGTAAACACCCTAAGATATTGAGCGGATTTTATATTGTTAACAGCATGCTAACAATGCTCAAATGTTAATTCCATTCAGTTTGTTGATTTATATCAATTGATGAAATGTAACTGTTATTAATCGTTTAAGACTTATGATAGAAAAAAGTAATACGAACATAGACGCATCGTTATGGAATGCTTATTCAGAATCTTTTTTCAGATTCGAAGCCGAGTGGCGTGTTTCAAACTATGCTGTGATAACCGCTTGGAACCCATACAGTAACTTGAGGTCCAAAGAAGAGAACAGCATAAACAATCACGCGTTAGAAAAACAGCTACAGCACGTTAATTACGCGCCTGTCACGGTAGGTGATAGCGCTTTTACATGGTATGAGGAAAGCTTTGCCGTCGAGTTGTCGCCAGAGGTAGCCGTTGAATTGGCGAATGACTTTCAACAAAACGCGATTTATTACGTCATTAATGACCAACTTTATCTTATTGCGTGCTCGCAGCCGAAAGTTTTTCATACGTTAGGCTCCATTAAACCTCGGCTCGTATAGAAGGTATAGAAAAGGATACTGCTCACTGAAGCATCGCTTGGGTGAGAAAATTCACGGAGGAAATATGAGAGACATTACACCCGATATTTGTGACCAATTTGAAGACCAAGTGAGCTTGCTTACTTTACCATTGCAGAACTTTGGTCAACGTAGCGCTTTTTACGGTGAAATCGTTACGGTGCGCTGCTATCACGATAACTCGAAAGTGCGTGAAGTACTGGGCGAAGATGGAACGGGTAAAGTATTGATTGTTGACGGACATGGATCGTGTCAGAGAGCATTACTCGGCGATCAATTAGCGATACTCGGAATAGAAAATGGGTGGGAAGGCATCATTGTCTATGGTGCAATACGCGACGTAGCACAAATATCTCAAATGGACATTGGCGTTCAAGCTCTTGGAACTAACCCGTTTAAAACAGAGAAACGCGGGATAGGAGAGGTAAACGTAACCTTAACGATGCAAAACCAAATCGTTCAACCTAAGCACTACGTTTACGCGGACTGGAACGGTGTATTGATTTCTAAGCAAAAGCTGGACTTCTAAAAACGAAAGCCTAAACCAACCTCAAAGCCTTGTTGCCAATCTTGGTAATCAAGAGTCGCGTGAAGATCCAGTTTATCGGTAATTTTTACGCGACTTGATACTTCAGCCGCGAGGCTGCTGTCGTCTTGGCGAATACCTTCCGCTGTTTCGTTCTTGTAAGAGCGAACTGTACTTTTCAGCGTGACACGATCATTAAAGTGATAGCTGATCCCACTCAAAAAACCACTTTGATTTTGGGTAGGAGAGTTATTGACTCGCGCACCGACATAAACATCTACCGAATCAAAAAGTTCGTAGGCGTAACCCGTATCGATATTCCAAACATCAAAACTGTCAGACTGGTAACTGTCGCTGGAAATGAATAGTTTATGAGGAGAAGGGGATGTTTTACCTGGAAGCGGCGGAAGCTCGTTTGCTAGACAAACACCAGGCACAAAAAACAGCAACAGAAAAAGCCATCTTTTCATGTTCACCACTCCTTGTGTCAACTTTTTTATTAGTATGCGCCCAAAGCTTCTCACTATTAAAGCATAGAATATGAAAGCTAGCTCACCTATTTTCTAAATAATTCGATCCTATGAACATAAGTCACAGTTAAGTTGTTGTTATGTGTCACAACCCTCTCGAATTATTTGATCGTACGTTTTATGGCAAAGATCAGACTAGTTATTAGATAAAAAACCGAACTGGTGATGATGGTTAAGTCCTTTACAAAAACTAACTGTAGATTTTCAAATGATCAATAATGTGTAATTAACTATAAATATCAATGACATTGCTTAGCAGAAATCTCTGAAAGATGGAAAAGCAAACAATTTTTTGTTGACTATGTATCAGAAACTCGGTAAACGTAGAGTTAAGCAAACACAATTAACGTTGAATATTTATTTATGCCATCTAACAGCCTAGTAGTAATGACCACGACCATTATTATTACCGACACGACACATGTTGGGGCAGGCTGCTGAGCGAAAGAAATTCACAAAAAAGGCCTGTATCCAACAAGATACAGGCCTTTTTTTATGCTTTTTTATCCAGAATTTAGACAAATTTAAGAAGATATACCGGAGGAAGGGATGCGAGTATTGAAGTTTGGCGGATCATCACTAGCTGATGCAGATCGCTTTTTGAGAGCGGCAGACATTATTGCCAATAACGCTCAACAAGAAGAAGTAGCGGTTGTTCTTTCCGCTCCCGGTAAAACAACAAACAAATTGGTTGCGGTCATTGAAGGCGCATTGCGCAATGGTGAAGCAGAACTACAAATCAAAGAGTTGGAGGAGTCGTTTAAAACGCTCTTCACTCAAATCCAAGCAGTACTACCCAATATCGATGGTTCAGCTTTCGATAACCAAGTGAAAACTTCTCTCTCTCAATTACGCCAGTTCGTTCATGGCATCAACCTTCTTGGCATGTGCCCAAACAATGTTAATGCACGTATTATTAGCAAAGGCGAACGCGTTTCGATTCAATTGATGAAAGCGGTGCTAGAAGCCAAAGGCCAGCCAGCGCATCTTATCGACCCAGTTGAATACCTATACGCAAAAGGTGATCACCTTGAAGCCATGGTTGATGTAGATGTTTCAACGCAAAACTTCCGCCAAAACCCTCTTCCTCTGGGCCATGTGAATATCATGCCTGGCTTTACCGCAGGTAACGAGAAAGGTGAATTGGTAACACTTGGTCGCAATGGCTCTGATTATTCGGCGGCGGTTCTTGCGGCGTGTCTGCGCGCAGATTGTTGTGAGATCTGGACTGACGTAGATGGTGTATACAACTGCGACCCTCGTTTAGTGGAAGATGCTCGCTTACTTAAATCTCTTAGCTACCAAGAAGCAATGGAGCTTTCTTACTTCGGTGCTTCCGTTCTGCACCCGAAAACCATCGCCCCAATCGCACAATTCCATATCCCATGTCTGATCAAAAACAGCTTTAACCCACAAGGTGCAGGAACTCTGATTGGGCAAGACACTGGTGAAGACAATCTGGCGATCAAAGGTATCACGACGCTAAACGACCTAACCATGGTTAACGTCTCCGGCCCAGGTATGAAGGGTATGGTTGGCATGGCAAGCCGCGTATTTGGCGCAATGTCTTCCGCTGGTGTGTCTATTGTTCTTATTACTCAGTCTTCTTCTGAGTACAGCATTAGCTTCTGTATTGAGGCAGAAGATAAAGCAAAAGCGCAACAAGTACTGGCCGATGCGTTTGAGTTGGAACTGAAAGATAGCTTATTAGAGCCGGTCGAGTTTATTGATAATGTTTCAATCATAACGTTGGTTGGTGACGGCATGCGTACATCGCGCGGTGTTGCATCTCGCTTCTTCTCATCTCTTGCTGAAGTGAACGTAAACATTGTAGCCATCGCACAGGGCTCATCTGAGCGTGCTATCTCAGCCGTGATTCCTGAAGATAAAATCTCTGAAGCGATCAAAGCGTGTCACGAAAACCTATTCAACTCTAAGCACTTCTTAGACGTATTCGTGGTTGGTATTGGCGGCGTTGGTGGTGAGCTGGTGGATCAGATCGAGCGTCAACAGGCGAAGCTTGCGGAAAAAGGCATCGTTATTCGCGTGTGTGGCTTGGCAAACAGCAAAGGTCTTCTGCTTGATAGTGAAGGTCTGCCACTCGATCATTGGCGTGATCGTATGTCGGCTGCGACAGAAGAGTTCAGCCTAGCGCGTTTGATTTCTTTGGTTCAACGTAACCACATCATCAACCCAGTATTGGTTGACTGTACATCAAGTGAAGATATCGCGAACCAATACGCTGATTTCTTAGCTGCTGGTTTCCATGTCGTTACACCAAATAAAAAAGCAAACACAGCAAGCATGGCTTACTACCATCAGCTTCGCGATGTTGCGCGCAGCTCTCGTCGCAAGCTGATGTACGAAACAACTGTGGGGGCGGGTCTACCGGTAATCGAAAACCTGCAAAACCTAATCTCAGCGGGTGATGAGCTAGAGCGCTTCAGCGGTATTCTTTCTGGCTCTCTGTCATACATCTTCGGTAAGTTAGATGAAGGTATGAGCCTAAGTGAAGCAACTAATATCGCAAAAGAAAATGGTTTTACTGAACCGGATCCTCGTGATGACCTTTCTGGTATGGATGTCGCGCGTAAGCTTCTGATCCTAGCTCGTGAAGCAGGCATGTCTCTAGAACTAGAAGACGTTGTGGTTGATCAAGCACTGCCACCAGGTTTTGATGATTCTGGTAGCGTTGATGAATTTATGGCGCGTTTACCTGAAGCAGACGCCTACTTTAAAGAATTATCTGCAAAGGCAGCGGAAGAAGGCAAAGTACTGCGCTACGTTGGTGAGATTAATGAGGGCAAGTGCACAGTAAGCATCGCTGCGGTGGATGAAAACGATCCAATGTATAAAATCAAGGACGGTGAAAATGCACTGGCATTTTACAGCCGTTACTATCAGCCAATCCCACTAGTGTTACGTGGCTATGGTGCAGGCACCGAAGTAACGGCTGCGGGTGTATTTTCTGACGTGATGCGTACTTTAGGTTGGAAACTAGGGGTATAACAATAATGAGTTCAAGTGATATGGATGTAGTGGTTTATGCCCCAGCATCAATTGGTAATGTAAGCGTTGGCTTTGATGTGCTGGGGGCTGCCGTGTCTCCAGTGGATGGCACACTATTGGGTGACCGTGTATTGGTGAAATCTGGGGCTGATCCGTTCAGCCTTAAAACGGCGGGTGATTTTGTTGAGAAATTGCCAACTGAACCAAAAGAGAACATCGTCTACGACTGTTGGCTCGTGTTTGCTCGTGAGTTAGACAAAAAAGGCGTTGAGCTAAAACCACTTGAGATGACGCTAGAAAAGAACATGCCAATTGGCTCTGGTTTAGGCTCAAGTGCATGTTCTATCGTTGCTGCATTAGATGCATTGAACCGATTCCATGGACAGCCACTTAACGAGACAGAATTACTAGCGCTGATGGGAGAGATGGAAGGCAAGATCTCTGGTGGTATTCACTACGACAACGTTGCGCCGTGTTACCTTGGTGGTGTCCAGTTGATGCTTGAAGAGCTTGGTATCATCAGTCAAAAAGTGCCTTGTTTTGATGATTGGTACTGGGTGATGGCGTATCCGGGTATCAAGGTATCAACGGCGGAAGCGCGTGAGATCCTACCATCTCAATACCGCCGACAAGATATCATTGCTCATGGTCGTCACCTTGCGGGCTTTATTCATGCGTGTCATTCTGGTCAGCCAGAACTTGCTGCAAAAATGATCAAAGACGTGATCGCAGAACCGTATCGTGAGAAACTGCTTCCAGGTTTTGCGAATGCACGTCAATACGCAGCGTCTGCGGGTGCATTGGCAACCGGTATTTCTGGCAGTGGTCCGACACTGTTCAGTATTTGCAAAGAGAAAGATGTCGCTGAGCGAGTTGCTCGCTGGTTAGAACAAAACTACGTACAAAACGAAGAAGGATTCGTCCACGTTTGTCGTCTAGATAAGCAGGGTTCGAAAGTAACAGGAAGTGAGCTATGAAGCTTTACAATATAAAAGAAAATGATGAACAAGTTTCCTTTGGCCAAGCCGTTCGCCAAGGGTTAGGCCGTAACCAAGGTCTATTTTTCCCATCGGAATTACCAAAATTTGAAGATATCGATGCGCTGCTTGCAGAAGACTTTGTCTCTCGTAGCACTAAGATTTTATCGGCGTTAATTGGAGATGAACTTACAGAGGAGCAAGTGAATGCTCTTGTTGATGCTGCATTCCAATTCCCTGCGCCAATTAATCAGGTCAAAGACGGTGTTTACGCTCTGGAACTGTTCCATGGTCCAACGCTTGCATTTAAAGACTTTGGTGGTCGCTTTATGGCGCAATCTCTTGCTGCGGTTTCGGACGGCGGCAAGATCACTATTCTGACTGCAACTTCCGGCGATACTGGCGCAGCCGTTGCGCATGCTTTCTACGGCATGGAAGACATCAACGTTGTGATTCTTTACCCGAAAGGTAAGATCAGTCCACTGCAAGAGAAGCTATTCTGTACGCTTGGTAAGAACATCCATACTGTCGCGATCGATGGAGACTTCGATGCGTGTCAGGCACTGGTTAAGCAAGCTTTTGATGATTCTGCACTGCGTGAAGAGATCGGTCTGAACTCTGCAAACTCAATCAACATCAGCCGTTTGATGGCGCAAATCTGTTACTACTTTGAAGCAGCTGCGCAAATGAGCAAGCAAGAGCGTGAAAACCTAGTGGTATCAGTACCAAGCGGTAACTTCGGTAACCTAACTGCTGGTCTATTGGCAAAAGCGTTGGGCTTGCCTATCAAACGCTTTATCGCTGCAACTAATGCCAATGACACGGTTCCTCGCTACCTAGAAACAGGTAAGTGGGAGCCAAAACCAACAGTCGCAACAACATCGAACGCGATGGACGTGAGCCAACCAAACAACTGGCCTCGTATTGAAGAGCTGTGCCGTGTGAAAGAGTGGGGCTTGGAGACGTTAGGTAAAGGTGCAGTATCTGATGAGCAAAGCGCACAGTCAGTGAAAGACTTACATGCTCTAGGCTATCTATGCGAACCGCACGGTGCGATTGCTTACCGCGTTCTTGAAGAACAATTGCAAGACGGTGAAACCGGTCTGTTCCTATGTACTGCTCACCCTGCGAAGTTCAAAGAAGTCGTGGATGATATTCTAGAATCCGATATCGAGCTTCCTGCGCCACTAGCGAAGCACGCTGCGATGGAGCTGCTATCGGAAGAGCTCGACGCAGACTTTGACGCATTGAAACAAGTACTGCGCCGCGTGCAGTAAGCTTCAAAGTATAGTAAGTATCAAAAACAGAAATAACGAGAGGTGAATGAGTAATCATTCACCTTTTTTATTGTCGGTAAGTTTTGACTCTCTTTATGATTGAGAAACGAACTTAACTAAATGAGATGGAAAGAGAAGCATGCATTTTTTGATTTTTCTTGGCTCAGTGAGAGACAGCACGCCACCACGACCAGCCCGTTTAGGAATGCGAGTCAGTAAAGCGTGTGAAAAACTCATCGCGAGTCAACATTCGCAACATACGGTCGAAATCATCGACCCTTTGAATTACGACTTTGGTGATGTGTTTAAGCCTGAGTTTGCTTATCACCGCTCTAAAGTTCCGCAGCACCTAAGTGAGCTAGCAGACAAAATCAAACATGCGGATGGGTATGTGATGGTTAGCCCGGAATATAACCATTCGATGAGTCCTGCCTTGGCGAACATGCTTAACCATTTCGGCAGTTCGCTGTTTTCTTACAAGCCGAGTGCTATCGTGACCTACTCTGCAGGGCAATGGGGTGGCGCTCGTGCTGCAGTGTCGATGCGTACCTTCTTATCTGAACTTGGATGTCTACCTGTCTCTGCGATGATCCACATTCCGAAAGCGCAAGAAGTCTTTGATGAACAGGGCGTTGCTGCGGATGAGTCGGAGCAGACGCAGTGGGACAACTATATGAATCGCACTATGCATCAATTGATTTGGTGGGCAGAAGGGGCGTCACTGCAAAGAGATAGGCTTGATCCAACCTCTGTAGCGCAAGCGTTTCAGAAAGATCCTTCGCAAAGAAATGCACCTTAGAGGCGAGTTGCTTTCCATTATAGAAAGGGGTTAGAAGGATTCTGAAACAAAAAAGCTTGGTCATTGCTGACCAAGCTTTTTAAATTCTAGCGAGCTAGTTTACTGAGAGATTATAGAGTCTCAGTAAAAGTACGAGCGATTACATCACGTTGTTGCTCTGGAGTTAGCGAGTTAAAACGTACTGCGTAACCAGAAACACGAATAGTTAGTTGTGGGTATTTCTCTGGGTGTGCAACTGCATCTTCTAGTGTTTCGCGTTTAAGCACGTTCACGTTTAGGTGTTGGCCGCCTTCGATACGAGGAGCAGTTTCGATTGCAACTTCACGGCTTTCGTATTCACCTAGGTCGCTGATTGCGATAACTTGGTCTGCTTCGTAGCCAGCAGTTGCAGCAACACAACGAGCTTCATTTTTTTCGCTATCTAATAGCCAGATAGAGTTTAGTAGGTCGTCGTTTGCCGCTTTTGTAATTTGGATACCTTGGATCATCACTATCTCCTAGACCACTTACGTGGTGATTATTGGTGTTAATTTTCGAATTTTCGTTGAGCTGAGTATTATATAGCTAATATCCACTATTTTAATATTGATTTAAGTCAAAAAACAACCAAAAACATTATTTTTATTAAGGTGATTTTATTGAGTTAAATCAATAAAACCTTTGAAAACAAACCAATTACAATTTATTTGATAATATAAAAAATATTTAATAACTGGTTTTGTTGTAAATTTACTACAAATTGAGATTAAAGTTTAAACTGGTTAACGCAACTATCTGTATTTAGGTAGCAATACTGAAAGTCTAAAGTGATTAAATGACAAACATGAAAAACAAGCTTGGGAATAAACTCATTGGTGCACATGTCTCTGCTGCTGGTGGGGTCGATCAAGCTCCGTTGAGAGCTCGTGAAATTGGCGCGAATGCATTCGCACTATTTACAAAAAACCAACGCCAGTGGGTGGCGAAGCCTTTAGAAGCAAAAACCATCAGTGCGTTTAAAGCGAACTGTAAAATGCTGGGTTTCGGAGCAGAACATATTCTTCCCCATGATTCTTATCTGATTAACTTGGGTGCGCCGGAAGAAGAAAAGCTGAATAAATCCCGCGCGGCATTTATTGATGAAATGGAGCGTTGTAATCAGTTGGGGCTGACTTTGCTTAACTTCCATCCGGGTAGTCACCTAAAGAAAGTCTCTGAACAGGAGTGCCTCGCGACGATCGCCGAGTCGATCAATCTTGCGCATAAAGCGGTGCCGAATGTGATCGCTGTTATCGAGAATACGGCAGGTCAAGGCACTAACTTAGGCTGGAAGTTTGAGCACCTTGCTGAAATCATCGAGCAAGTGGAAGATAAAGATCGTGTCGGCGTTTGTATTGATACCTGCCATACCTTTACGGCTGGTTATGACTTACGTACAAAAGAAGATTGCGAGCGCACCTTTGCAGAGTTCGACCGTATCGTAGGTATGCACTATTTAAGAGCAATGCATCTAAATGATTCAAAAGTAGAGTTTGCCAGCAAAGTAGATCGCCACCATTCGCTAGGTAAAGGAGAGATCGGGTGGGATTGCTTTGAGTACATCGCGAAAGACCCTCGTTTTGATGGTATCCCTCTGATTTTGGAAACAATTGATCCAGATATTTGGCAGCAAGAGATCAACACGTTGCGTCAATTCCATTTAGCGGCCATTGCCAGTTAATGGCGTAACCACAAAGTTGGCACCTATCTTTCTTAGTCATTGAACATCAATCTCTGAATTAGCAAAGAAGGATGCCAACATGTCTCGACCACTCTCTTTTACTCCTTATGCTTTCACTCGTCGCGTGCTTCGCTTACCGATGCCTAATCGTCACATTACCGGACAGGGGCATTTTCGAACGCCACAGAAGCATTAGTCTTTTATTACTTGTCTCAAGTTCGTGGTAAGTTTTTGTTTGTTTGAGTTTCGCTCGTTAGAATAGAAGCAAAATTTAGGACAGGAACTTTCCATGAATCAGTCACCCACTTGGCACGATGTGATCGGCGAAGAGAAAAAGCAGAGCTACTTTGTAGACACCTTGAATTTTGTTGAAGCCGAACGCGCCGCAGGCAAAGCTATTTTTCCTCCCGCAAAAGATGTCTTTAACGCGTTTCGTTTTACCGAGTTCAAAGACGTTAAGGTCGTGATTCTAGGACAAGACCCATACCACGGCCCAAATCAGGCGCATGGCCTGTGTTTCTCTGTACTTCCTGGCATTAAAACGCCACCGTCACTGGTTAATATGTATAAAGAGCTGGCGCAAGATATTGAAGGTTTCCAAATCCCTCAGCATGGTTTTTTGCAAAGCTGGGCTGAACAAGGCGTATTGTTACTCAATACGGTATTAACGGTGGAGCAAGGTAAAGCGCATTCACATTCAAAGACAGGTTGGGAAACGTTTACTGATCGAGTGATTGAAGCCATTAATCAGCATCAAGAAGGTGTAGTGTTCTTGCTGTGGGGTTCACATGCACAGAAGAAAGGTCGTTTTATCGATCGCAATAAGCACCATGTGTTAGCTGCCCCACACCCATCGCCACTTTCTGCACATCGAGGCTTTTTCGGTTGTAAGCATTTCTCTCAAGCAAACCAGTTGCTTACATCACAAGAAAAAGCACCAATTAACTGGCATTTGCCATTAACGGTATAAATGAAGAGACAGCGATCATGGATGGTATGATCGCTGTTTTTTTGAGCACGCTCGAGGCTGATAGTAAATTTCTCATGTACACTTACTAAAAGTAGGTGTTAAGGAGAGACGCTATGATGATCGAAAGAATTCGACGCGAACATGGTTATATGGTTCGTCTGTTGGCGATACTGCGCCATAAGCTTAATGAGATAAAAAAAGAACGTGTAATCAACTATGCGTTAGTAAGCGAGATTGTTGATTACCTCTCTAATCATTCGGAGAAAGTACACCACCCGAAAGAAGATATCCTTTATCACCACTTTCTTGAACACTATGGTAAGCAACAAACCATGGAAAATTTAGAGAAAGAACATCTAGAGTTAGCGAGTAAAACCAGAGAGTTTTCATCCGTGATAGAGATGATCCTTCAGGATGCTGTTGTGCCACAAGACATGTTTGTCGCTCACCTAGAAGATTTCATAGAATCGCAAAGGCACCACTTGGAGCTAGAAGAGCGAAAAATTTTGCCTCTCATTGAAGAGTTATTTACCACAGAAGATTGGCAGCATGTCGAGAGCTTATGGAGCGTCAGTGAGGATGATCCTGTGTTTGGTGACACGATTGCTGATCGTTATAAGCAGTTGGCCGAACGTGTTCGTCAAAGTGATACTGAATATGTTTAAGACTGAATGATGAAACCTGAGCGAGCGAAAGCCGTCTCTCGGGTTTGTGAGATACATTTCTTATTTATTGGGAATCAACCGAAAATTTAGTGTGCATATTTCTCGGCAAAAAGTACGGAAGATTCTCATTGAGTAATAATGGTATTCATACTTAAACCTTGGTACATAAACTCACGGTGTTTACGGTCACTGTAAACAAAAAACAAAAGGCACCTGTAAGGTGCCTTTTGTTTGAATTAGAGTTTAATGTCTTCCAAGTTATAATCGGTACAGACATCAAGTTCGCGCAGCTCTTTAAGCAAATTGCGTCTGTCGTTCATCTCTTCTATTTCACGCCACTTTCGCTTTACTGGTTTGGCACGAGATTTGGTTGTTGAGGTAGTATCCAGATTAAAAATGTCATCTAGTTGAAAGCCTTCCATAAGCCACCTTTACCTTTCTTAAGCTAAACTGTTGTAACCAGTCCTTGTGGAGTTTTTTTAGTACCACAATAGCCGTGAGAATAACCATGATATATTTCGCATTTGTGTCGGTAGCATGACATTTTCGTGCAAAAATATTCTCAAAATCACACTTTTTATTGCAACGATGTGGATAAAAAATGCACAAACGATCTCAAGAAAACGATTAAATAGAGAGATTTTCTATGTTAATTCGATTTGATGAATGGGTGCACTGCGCAAAGGTTAAAGTTGCATAAAATCAGTTTGATGAAATAGTGTTCAATTAGATGGTAAGTCACTAGCGTAAATTTATGTAACACCTTGTGAATACTAGCTTGTTCTTGTTTATACGGTTTACCATTCCATTTAATGAAGAATAATTATTTATGTTGGTGTTTGGTAATTGAAATGTTGCGCAGTTTGAGTGTTAAGTCTTCTATTTATGTTATTTTTTGGTGACTTTATAGTGAAAAATAACAATGTTATTCTTGTTGTTGCATATTGATTTTTGCGCTCCTAGGTTGCATTATCCGCCCGTCAAAAAATACGCTGGTACGTAAAATGGATGCATGAAGCGACGTTTACGATTCTAGATTGCCCATAAACATTACTTAAAAAGCTAAGCACACTTTGACACTTAGCAGGCAATTTGGTGGATGGCTAGGACGCATAGACTGGCGCAACTCACTTTGAGGTACACATGACAGACTTAATCAATTTGATGAACGATCTCCTCTGGGGCTCGATTCTGGTTTATCTTCTTGTTGGTGTTGGTATTTACTTCACCGTTCGATTAGGGTTCATTCAGTTCCGCCATTTCGGCCACATGTTCTCTGTTCTTAAGAACAGCCGTAAAGCAGACAAAGCTGGTATTTCCTCTTTCCAAGCGCTTTGTACTAGTCTTGCTGCACGTGTTGGTACAGGTAACATGGCGGGCGTTGCAGTTGCATTGACTGCGGGTGGTCCTGGTGCGATCTTCTGGATGTGGCTGATTGCAATGCTTGGTATGGCAACATCGTTTGCTGAGAGCACACTGGCGCAGTTATACAAAACCAAAGATGATGATGGCAACTACCGTGGTGGCCCTGCCTACTACATGGAAAAAGGCCTGGGCATGCGTTGGATGGGCGTGTTGTTCTCAGTTTTCCTAATCATCGCTTTTGGTTTGGTATTCAACGCCGTACAAGCTAACTCAATTGCCAATGCAATGAGCAACGCATTTGGTTGGAATAACCTGTATGTCGGTATTGCCGTTGTTTTACTGTCTGCAATTGTTATTTTCGGTGGCATCAAGCGTATCGCAAGAGTTGCTGAGATGATCGTTCCGATCATGGCACTACTTTATCTAGCCCTAGCGCTGTTCATCATGTTCTCTAACCTAGAGAAATTACCTGATGTATTGATGCTTATCTTTAAGAGTGCATTTGGTCTGCAAGAAGCAGCAGCAGGTGGTCTTGGCTACGCAATTGCACAGGCAATGATTAACGGTATCAAGCGCGGTCTATTCTCGAATGAAGCAGGTATGGGTTCTGCACCTAACGCGGCAGCTTCAGCAACACCTTACCCACCACACCCAGCGTCTCAAGGTTACGTACAGATGCTAGGCGTGTTCATGGATACGATCGTTATCTGTTCTGCAACAGTGGCTATCATCCTGATGTCTGGTGAGTATGTCGGTCAAGCAACAGAAGTGACGGGTATCGAGCTAACTCAGCGTGCATTGAGCTCACAAGTTGGCGATTGGGGCGGCATCTTTGTTGCTGTGGCAATCTTCTTCTTTGCGTTTACTTCAATCATTGCAAACTACTCGTATGCTGAAACGAACTTAATCTTCCTAGAGCACAATCATAAAGCGGGCTTAAGCATTTTCCGCGTTATTGTTCTTGGTATGGTGATGTTTGGTGCACTAGCTTCGTTACCAGTCGTATGGTCGCTTGCTGATGTCTCTATGGGTCTGATGGCGATAGTTAACTTAGTGGCTATCATCTTGCTATCTGGCATCGTGATTAAACTGGCCAAAGATTACAACCGCCAGCTTGGTGAAGGCAAAGTGCCAACATTTGATGCGAATGATTTCCCAGAGCTGAAATCTCAGCTTGAAGAAGGCATTTGGTACAACGATAAAAAAGACTAAGTGAGCTATCACTCATAGTTGAAAGCTATTAGTACGATGTAAAAAGCCATGCAGACAATGCATGGCTTTTTTTGTACCCTATTAAAAACAAAATTAGAGAAGGGAAAGTCATGCTTATCGTAGTTTCTCCAGCGAAGACTCTTGATTACGAGTCTCCGTTAGCGACAGAAAAATTTACTCAACCTGAGTTGGTCGAATACTCAAAAGAGCTTATCGATGTATGCCGCAAACTGACTCCTGCTGATGTTGCCTCTTTAATGAAAGTGAGCGACAAGATTGCCGATTTAAATGTGGGCCGATTCCAAGAGTGGAGTGAAACGTTTACCACGGAAAACTCACGACAAGCCATTCTTGCATTTAAAGGTGACGTTTACACAGGGCTAGACGCCGAAAGTTTATCTGAAGCGGACTTCGAATATGCTCAAGATCATCTGCGTATGCTATCGGGTCTCTATGGTTTACTAAAACCACTTGATTTGATGCAGCCATACCGTCTTGAAATGGGTACCAAGCTTGCAAACGACAAGGGTACGAACTTGTACCAGTTTTGGGGCAACGTTATTACGGACAAGCTTAACGAAGCGATTTCTGCTCAAGGTGATAATGTCCTTATCAACCTTGCATCAAATGAATACTTTAAAGCGGTTAAGCCAAAGAATTTAGATGCGCAAGTGATCACGCCAGTATTCAAAGATTGTAAGAATGGTCAATACAAGGTCATCAGTTTTTACGCGAAGAAAGCGCGCGGTATGATGGCGCGTTACATCATTGAAAACCGTGTTGAGAGCGTAGCAGACCTGGCTAAGTTTGATACGGCGGGTTACTACTTTGTGGAAGATGAATCGACGCCAACAGAGTTAGTATTTAAACGCGAAGAGCAAAAATAAAGCTGATTGAGACGTAATCGACGTTAATCTCTATCAGCACAAACGAAAAAGGGTTGGCATTGCCAACCCTTTGTTATTTTCTAGCTTGAGCTACTTGGCCCCAACAAGATTACTTCTTCTTAGCGGTTTTCTTTTTCGCTACTTTTTTCTTGTCGTCTTTTTTCTTTTTCTTCTTAAACACAGGCTTTTTGTGTTTAGGACGCATCTCTTTCACGAAACGCTCTTTGATGTCTTCTTTCACGTAACGTGCAACGCGATCCATCATTGGTTGGTCGTGTGCTTCTACGATTGAGATAGCGTTACCTTTCTTACCTGCGCGAGCCGTACGGCCGATACGGTGAAGGTAAACATCAGCCGTGCGCGGCATGTCGTAGTTGATAACGTGTGATACATCCGGAAGATCGATACCACGCGCAGCAACGTCCGTCGCGAGCAGCACATTCACAGTTCCATCGCGGAAGCGAGAAATCGCATTGTTACGACGATCTTGCGGCATTTCACCTTGAATCCAAGAACATGGAATCTGTGCGCTTTCAAGCTGCGCTCGTAGCTCAGCCAAACGCTCACGAGTCTTTAAAAAGACGATAGTGCGCTCAGCCTGCTGAGTAATAATGTGTTTTAGTAATTCCAGTTTGTGTTCTGCATCATCAGCACGGTGGTACCACTGAGCAATTTTCTTACGCTCACGCAGCGGTGATTTTGCGTCGATCTCTGCAGGGTCATTCAACAGATCAGCGGTAAAGCCTTCTACGCCTTTCCCTTCTAACGTTGCTGAAAACAGAAGGGTTTGCTTACGCCAGCGACATTCGTTAGATAGGCGATCGACAGTAGGAGCAAAACCCATATCTAGCATACGGTCTGCTTCATCAAGGATTAACCATTCGATTGCACGACAATCAAAACGTTCTGCATCAATGTATTCTTTTAAACGGCCAGGTGTCGCAACCACAATGTCTTGCGTTGTTGCAAGGATGTCGGCGTGCTCTTGGTACTGAACACCACCAGTGATGGTGAAAATGTTGAGTTTGGTATTTTTTGCCAAAGCACGTGCTTGATCGGCAATTTGCATCGCCAGTTCGCGAGTAGGCGTTAGGATCAAAATACGCGCAGGCCCAGGCTTACGACGAGGGAAGTCTTGCAAGTATTGCAATGCTGGCAGGACGAAGGCGGCCGTTTTACCAGTTCCTGTTGGCGCTGACGCTAGAATGTCACGACCGTCCAACGCTTGTGGAATCGCTTCTGCCTGAATTTTTGTTGGGCGTTCGTAACCCATCTCTTCAATGGCTTCAAGTAGGTTTTGGTCTAGATCAAGTTCAGCAAAGGTTCTGATCACAATGAGTTCTCCACAAGCAAAGCTTGGTTAATGGTTCGCCACAACAGCATAGAATACAAAAAGGTCGCACATTATAAAGTGATTGGTGATAAGGATCACATGTTATTTCACATCTTAAGATAAAACTCGCGAGTTAACTGTATGAAATCATCACTATAGCCGTCATTTGAACGGATAATTAAATGTGACGTCTGCAAATCGCAAGGTCGTTTTGACAGTTCAAATAACAGTCGGTGTACTGGTTTCTTTTCTGATGGTTGCACACGACAGATCCGCGATAGATACCAACTTTGGTTTAATGCTAGCTCAATGAACTGCTCGCCTTCGGTGATTGGCAACACAAAACTAGCTCTCCCTTCGTCATCAAGCAAATGATAGCAACGCTGTAGCAATGCGTTATGGCCTAGCGTATCAGTGTGCCTCGCGGTTGCACGTTGACTGTGTTTCGATTGCTCGCCGCTGTTGAAGTAGGGCGGGTTACAAATGATGCGTTGGAATGGATGTGTCGGCGTAAAGTGCAGTATGTCGGTGTGATGCACACTTACACGATCTGACCAAGGAGACTGGGCCATATTTTTTTGCGCGGCAGCAACGGCTGTTAATTCGATATCGACCGCGGTTATTTGAGCTTCTGTAAAGCGTTGAGCACACATCAGGGCAAGCAGGCCAGTGCCAGTGCCAATATCGAGAATTTTAGCGTCGTTAGGGCTTTGAATCCAAGCACCAAGCATTACCCCATCTGTGCTGACTGGCATACCACTCTCGCCGCCCTCAATACAAAATTGCTTAAAATTGAAGCCTTTAGTTTTCAGTTTTTTGTTCTTCATGATTGTTTTATATTTGCTCAATAATTAAGTGGATTGCTCTATTGTTTATTAATTGTATAGATTGTTGTTTTGTTGGTTATTAAATTGTATTGTTAATTGATCGAGATAAAGAACTGGTCTGTTATTTGGATCTGGTTATATCCACTGCTTTTAAGTTTGAAAACTAAATTAATATGGTGTTTTTTTCTTAAAGGTTGCCAAATGATGAGTCTTTCGTCATTATGCGGCGAAAATTTTATAGATTGAACCACGTGTACTTATTGACTTTAGGTATACAAAAAGTGGTCTAAGCATACACAACATTCATTAATTAAAAGACAAGGGTTATCTGTGAAGCAGACGTTAAAACTAACAGATATTATCGCAGTAGGCTTTATGCTATTTGCGTTCTTTTTAGGTGCGGGCAATATTATCTTTCCACCTCTAGCGGGTCAGTTAGCGGGTGAAAACTTAATGCCAGCTATGTTTGGTTTCTTGCTAACAGCGGTAGGTCTACCTCTTATTACTATCGTTGCTATTGCTGTTGCTGGTGGTTCTTGGGATCACTTGACGCAAGATCTTCCGAAAAAAGCGGCAGTTCTTATGGCTGCACTGATTTTCATCATCATTGGTCCTGCGTTTGCAGCGCCTCGTACTGGCCTAGTGGCTTACGAGATGGCGGTGAAACCTTTCTTCCTTGAGGCGTCACAAACGCATCTGACAGCGTTCTCAGTGATCTTCTTTATCGCAGCAATGATGTTCTCATGGTTCCAAGGCCGTTTGATCGATCTCATCGGTAAAGTACTGACACCAGCATTGTTCGTTGGTTTGATCATTCTTGCTGTCGCTGTCTTCCTTGATCCTCAGGGCGATATGATTGGCGCGCACAGTGAATACCTAACGCAGCCTCTGACCAAAGGCTTCTTAGAAGGCTACAACACAATGGATACGTTCGCGTCATTGATGTTTGGCATGCTGATGGTTGATGCACTGCGCGGTAAAGGCATTACTGAGCGCTCTGCAACTACTAAATATCTGATCTATGCAGGTTGTATTGCTGCTGCTGGTCTTGCGTTTGTTTACATCTCACTATTTTACTTAGGTGCGACGAGTGCAACGGTTGCTGCTGGTGCTGATAATGGTGGCCTAGTGCTTAGCCAATACGTTCAAGCGTTGTTTGGTCCATACGGTCAAATCGTTCTGTCTGTCATCGTATTGCTAGCGTGTCTGACAACCGCGATTGGCTTGATTTCTGCGTGTTCAGATTTCTTCAGCTCGAAAACACCACTGTCATACAAGCAATGGGTACTGATTAATGGTTCTGTTTGTGCATTGGTTGCAAACGTTGGTCTTGCGCAGCTGATTTCTCTGTCAGTGCCAGTATTGTTTGCGCTGTACCCTGTGGCGATTGCGTTGGTTGCACTAACATTTGTGCGCAGCAAACTGCCGAATCCACGCTTTGCTTACCGTGCAGTACTGCTTGTATCTCTGCTGTTTGCGTTGGTTGATGCGGCAAAAGTATCGGGTATTGATGTTTCTGCGTTTAACATGTTGCCATTATTCGAAGTCGGCATGGGTTGGGTGCTTCCAACATTTGCGGCTATCGTGTGCATGTTCTTCATCGCGAAACCTCGCCCAGAGCTAGCACAAGAAACCGCGTAATCACTTCGCGTTATCAAGATAATAAAAAGCCCGATGAATTACTTCATCGGGCTTTTTACTTTTTAATGATGACGTGTTTGCGCTATTAAAGCGTGTCGTGGAATTCCACAAGAACTTGTTCACACCATTTTTCGATGCGTTCATCACTCAGTTCGTACTGTGAGTCTTCATCTAACGCAAGTCCAACAAACTTGCTGCCATCTTCGATCAATGCTTTCGATGCTTCAAATTCGTAGCCTTCATTTGGCCAGTAACCGATAAAGGTTGCGCCTGTGGCTTGCAATTCATCGTGAAGTAAGCCCATCGCATCTAAATACCACTCTCCGTAACCTTCTTGGTCACCCAGACCAAACAGCGCTACAACTTTGCCTTTCAGTGGTGTGGTCGCGATGTCTTGCCAAATCGCGTTCCAATCTTCTTGAATTTCACCAAAATCCCAAGTTGAGATGCCAAGGAGTAATAAGTCGTAGTCCGCCATTAGTGATAACGGTGTCTCTTTCACATTGTGAATGTCGACAAGGTCTTCACCAATAAGGGTACGAATTTTCTCTGCTGCCATTTCGGTGTAGCAGGTCGTTGAGCCGTAAAAGAGTCCGATTTTCATTATATTCGTCGTTATTTGTGTTGCTGTTGTGGAAGATTCTAACCATAAATTGAGGAAGATTGCAGCGAATATCCTATGTGGGATGATTTTTTATGGTATTGGATTGGCAGGTGCTTTAATCTAAATACTGTAAATATAAACAGATAAGGAAGCATTCATGACGGCACAACAGCCTGTCAATCAACAAGATTTTTCGCTTGTTGAGCAATTCTTAGATGCGATGTGGATGGAGCGTGGTCTATCAGAGAACACGTTGGCTTCCTACCGAAACGATTTAATGAAGCTGCTCGTGTGGATGGAAAAACATCGATACCGTCTTGATTTTATCAGTTTGTCTGGCTTGCAAGAATATCAAAGCCACCTTGTAGACTTAGATTACAAACAGACGTCCCGTGCGCGTATGTTGTCGGCTATTCGTCGTTTATTTCAATACCTGCATCGTGAGAAGGTGCGCGCTGATGACCCGAGTGCGCTCTTGGTTAGCCCTAAACTGCCACAACGTTTACCCAAAGATATTAGTGAAGAGCAAGTGGACGCGTTGCTCGAAGCGCCAGACCCGAATGACCCTATAGAATTGCGCGATAAAGCGATGCTAGAGCTACTCTACGCGACAGGGTTGCGTGTGACAGAGCTCGTCAGTTTGACCATGGAAAATGTTAGCTTGCGCCAAGGGGTGGTGCGCGTGACTGGTAAAGGTGGTAAAGAACGCCTGGTTCCTATGGGGGAAAACGCGGTCGATTGGATCGAGACGTTCATTCAACAAGGGCGCCCTGCGTTACTTGGTGATACATCATCTGATATTGTTTTTCCTAGTAAACGCGCAAGACAGATGACTCGTCAGACGTTTTGGCACCGTATTAAATACTATGCTTTGATAGCAGGGATTGATACTGATCAGCTGTCGCCGCACGTACTGCGTCATGCCTTTGCCACGCATTTATTGAACTATGGCGCAGATCTCAGGGTCGTACAGATGCTTTTAGGACATAGTGACTTATCGACCACGCAAATTTATACTCACGTGGCGACTGAACGATTGAAGCAGATCCACAGTCAACACCACCCAAGAGCATAACAATGGTTAGATTCATCCATGTCCTCTTGGAAAAACGATTTTACATTAAGGTGAATTTCATGAGCGTATTACGCCGACTAACTCTGCTGACTTTACCATTTTTTGTTACCGCTTGTGGTGCAGAAGAAAGTCAGGCTCAAACGGAGACTCCTGCGCAACAAGTGGCGCCAGCTGCACAAAGCGGCTTTGATGAAGCAGCATTAAAAACTAAGTTCTCAAAGCTTGGTTTATCTATCGTTGATATTCAACCATCAGACGTCGCTGGCTTATTGGAAATTCAAACCAATGGCGGGATCCTGTTTGCTTCAAATGATGGTAGCCATTTTATCGCCGGTACGCTTTATGCCATTAATGATGATGGCAGTTACAAAGATGTCATAGCAGAGCGTCAAGCGCCGCTTAACGCCGAGAAAATTGCGCAGTTCTCCGATAGCATGATCGAATACAAAGCCGACGATGAAAAGTACGTTGTGACCGTATTCACCGATATCACCTGTGGTTACTGTGTGCGTCTGCATAGCCAAATGCAAGGCTATAATGATCTAGGTATTACAGTGCGTTACATGGCTTACCCTCGCCAAGGTGCAACTGGCCCTGTAGCGGAGCAAATGGCAACGATTTGGTGTGCTGAAGATCCGGCGTCGGCAATGCACAACGCGAAAGTGAATCGTACATTTGATAACCCTGCGAAAGACTTGAAACAGTGTAAAGAAACCATCCAGGCGCATTACAATCTAGGTCGCCAATTGGGTATTTCTGGTACGCCAGCAATCTTCTTACCGAATGGCGAAATGGTTGGTGGCTACCTACCACCTGCAGAGCTATTGAAACGTTTAAAGCAACTATAATCCATTAGGAGCAGAGTCGGCAAAGTTGTCGGCTCTTTTAAGCATGATAGAAATTCAACGACGTCCTGAACCTGATCTTTCCCTTCTTCCTGATTCCATTCCTCCGATTCTTAAACGTATCTACATCAACCGTGGGATAACGGATCTTTCACAATTAGAAACGTCGGCCCGTGGGTTGCATTCATATCAAAAACTCGGGGGGATTGAGCAAGCTGTCGATCTTTTGTTTCAGGCGATAAAAGAACAAAAACGCATCATCGTTGTCGGTGATTTTGACGCTGATGGCGCGACAAGCTCAGCATTATCAGTGCTCGCGCTGCGTATGCTTGGTAGTCACAATGTGGATTACCTAGTGCCAAATCGTTTTGAAGACGGTTATGGGTTAAGCCCAGAAGTCGTTGACCAAGCCTTAGAGCTTGGCGCTGAGATGATCATGACGGTGGATAACGGCGTCTCATCAATCGAAGGCGTGCGTTACGCAAAAGAAAATGGCATTACTGTGCTTGTTACCGATCACCACTTGCCAGGACAAGTGTTGCCTGATGTGGATGCAATGGTGAACCCAAACCTTGAGAGCTGTAGCTTTCCATCTAAAGCGCTTGCGGGTGTAGGGGTCGCGTTTTATCTCATGATGGCACTATGCGTTCATATGCGAAAACACAATTGGTTTGCAGAACAGGGGATGCAAGAGCCCAAATTGATGGAACTGATTGACCTTGTTGCACTGGGTACCGTCGCCGACGTCGTTCCATTGGATGAAAACAACCGCATTCTTGTACACCAAGGTTTGCAACGTATTCGTGCTGGCAAAGCGCGTCCCGGCATCCAAGCATTAATTGAGGTCGCGAAGCGCGATGCGCGTCGTTTAGTTGCGTCTGACTTTGGCTTTGCTTTAGGTCCACGTATTAACGCTGCAGGTCGTCTTGATGACATGTCTTTCGGTGTTGAACTATTGATGTGTAACAACATCCACGCTGCTCGTCGCATGGCAAGTGAATTGGATGGCTTGAACCAAACTCGTAAAGAGATTGAAGAAGGCATGAAGCAAGAAGCGATGGCTTTCTGTGAGCGCCTTCAGTTTGGTGAAGGCAATGAGCTTCCTTATGGCTTAGCCTTATTCCAGCGTGATTGGCACCAAGGTGTGATTGGTATTTTGGCTTCGCGCATTAAAGAGAAGTTTCACCGTCCAGTCATTGCATTTGCTGATGGCGGAGAAGGGACGATTAAAGGCTCGTGTCGTTCTATTCCGGGGCTACACATGCGCGATGCGTTGGATTTCATCGACACACAAAACCCGGGTTTGATCATCAAGTTTGGTGGACACGCCATGGCAGCAGGCTTAACGATTAAAGAGCAGGATTTTGAGCGTTTCAGTCGTTTGTTTGATGAAGTGGTAAAAAAGGAACTCGATGAAGCGGCGCTAAAAGGCGTGATCATGTCCGATGGCGAACTTAAGCCGGAAGAGTTCTCTATGCATGTTGCTGAACAGCTGCGATCGGGTGGCCCTTTTGGACAAGCTTTCCCAGAGCCAATCTTTGATGGTGAGTTTAAAGTACTGCATCAAAAGCTGGTGGGTGAGAAGCATCTTAAATTGATGTTAGAGCCGCTTTATAAAGGTCACCCTACCAATGTGATGATCGACGGTATCGCATTCAATGTTGATCTACGTCGATGGCCAGATGCATCGGTTAAAACAGTACGTCTCGCGTATAAGCTGGATGTGAATGAATTTCGTGGTAATCAATCATTGCAATTGATGATCGACCATATCGAAGCTAAGTAATACCTAGATTAACCTTTCTTATAGAGTACGGTTGTCCCTAAGTGGGTGTAAAATTTTATGACCGTGCTCTCTCTCACCGCAATCTGATTTCTCATCCGAAATTTTCCTGTATCTCGGTCACATTTTTCAGTAGAATTTCTCGGTTAAATTCTATTCTAAAATGTTGAGTAAACATGTTTGAAATCAATCCAATTAAAAACCGTCTGCAGGACGTGTCTCAGCGCACAAATGTCCTGAGGGGGTATCTTTGACTATGACGCGAAGAAAGAGCGTCTAGAAGAAGTCAACGCAGAACTTGAACAACCAGATGTATGGAACGAACCTGAGCGTGCGCAAGCACTGGGTAAAGAGCGTGCATCACTAGAAGCGGTTGTTGAAACCATTGATCTACTAGAGCAAGGTGTGGAAGATGTAGAAGGTCTTCTTGAGCTGGCTGTAGAAGAAGAAGATCAAGAAACA
The DNA here is from genome assembly GCF_033337405.1 of Vibrio sp. YT-16. Taxonomy (NCBI): domain Bacteria; kingdom Pseudomonadati; phylum Pseudomonadota; class Gammaproteobacteria; order Vibrionales; family Vibrionaceae; genus Vibrio; species Vibrio sp. YT-16. The sequence continues at coordinate 53,440 of NZ_JAWOQQ010000006.1, read as the reverse complement.
TTTGACGAAATTGAACCAGAACTTGCTGAGTTGGAAGAGAAGCTAGAAAAGCTTGAATTCCGTCGTATGTTCTCTGGCGACCACGATAGCTCTGATTGTTACATCGATTTGCAAGCTGGCTCTGGTGGTACAGAAGCACAAGACTGGACTAACATGCTGCTGCGTATGTACCTACGTTGGGCAGAAGCGAAGGGCTTCAAAGCTGAAGTGATTGAAGTCTCTGAAGGTGAAGTCGCGGGTCTTAAGTCGGCAACAGTTCGCATCTCTGGTGAATATGCGTACGGTTGGTTACGTACTGAAACGGGCGTTCATCGTCTTGTTCGTAAATCTCCGTTCGATTCAGGCGGTCGTCGCCATACGTCATTTGCTTCTGCGTTCATCTATCCAGAGATTGATGAAAACATCGACATCGACATTAATCCTTCCGACCTACGTATTGACGTTTACCGTGCGTCAGGCGCAGGTGGTCAGCACGTAAACACCACAGAATCTGCGGTACGTATTACGCACGTACCTACGAACACAGTGGTTCAGTGTCAGAATGACCGTTCTCAACATAAGAACAAAGATCAGGCAATGAAACAGCTTCGAGCGAAGCTATTTGAGCTTGAATTGCAAAAGCAAAATGCGGAAAAACAAGCTAATGAAGACGCTAAGTCTGACATTGGCTGGGGTAGCCAGATCCGTTCTTACGTATTGGATGACTCACGTATTAAGGACCTCCGTACGGGCATTGAAAACCGTAATACTCAAGCGGTTCTTGATGGCGATCTGGACAAATTTATTGAAGCTAGCCTGAAATCAGGTCTATAAAGCTTTTCACCGACAAAAACAGGATACATCGAAAATGACTGATGCTGTTCAAAACGAAACTGTACTAGAAGAAAATAAGCTGATTGCTGAACGCCGCGCTAAACTGGATGCAATCCGAAAGAGCTGCAAAGCGAACGGCCATCCAAACGACTTCCGTCGTGACGCACTAGCGGGCGACCTTCAGAAAGAGTTCGGTGAAAAGACGAAGGAAGAGCTAGAAGAGCTTAACCACGTAGTAGCAATCGCTGGCCGTATCATGGCTAAACGTGGTCCATTCTTGGTAATTCAAGAAACTTCTGGCCGTATCCAAGCTTATGCTGACAAAGCGGTTCAAAAAGTACTTAAAGAAAAATACCAAGGTCTAGATATCGGTGACATCATCGGTGTTAAAGGTGCACTTCATAAGTCTGGTAAGGGTGACCTATACGTGAACATGGAAGAGTACGAGTTGCTAACCAAAGCACTACGTCCACTTCCAGAAAAGTTCCACGGTCTAACTGACCAAGAGATGCGTTACCGCCAACGTTACGTTGACCTGATCGTTAACGAAGACTCTCGTCAAGCGTTCGTAGTACGTTCTAAAGTAATGTCTGCAATCCGCAACTTCATGATCTCTAAGCAGTTCATGGAAGTTGAAACGCCAATGATGCACGTTATCCCTGGCGGTGCGAGTGCGCGTCCATTCATCACGCACCACAACGCACTAGACATGCCAATGTACCTACGTATCGCGCCAGAGCTATACCTGAAGCGTCTAGTTGTTGGTGGTTTTGATCGCGTATTCGAAATCAACCGTAACTTCCGTAACGAAGGCCTTTCTCCACGCCACAACCCAGAATTCACAATGATGGAATTCTACATGGCGTACGCAGACTACAAAGATCTGATGGACCTAACTGAAGAACTACTAAGCTCAGTGGCGCAAGAAGTTCTAGGTTCAACGTCAATGCCTTACGGTGATGAAACGGTTGAGTTTGGTGGTACTTACACTCGTATGAGCATGTTCGAAGCAATCAAGCACTACAACCCAGACCACGCGCAAATCCAAGCGCTAACAGAAGAAGACCTACAAAACCGTGATCTAATGGTTTCTATCGCGAAATCTGTTCACGTTGAAGTAGAACCTTTCTGGACATGCGGTCAGCTTCTTGAAGAGATCTTTGGTGAAACAGCAGAACCTAAGCTAATGCAGCCTACGTTCATCACTGGTTACCCAGCAGATATTTCTCCGTTGGCTCGTCGTAGCGATGATAACCCGTTCTTTACAGACCGCTTTGAGTTCTTTATCGGTGGCCGTGAAGTAGCGAACGGTTTCTCAGAGCTTAACGATGCTGAAGACCAAGATGCACGCTTTAAAGCACAGGTTGAAGCGAAAGAGTCTGGTGACGACGAAGCAATGTTCTACGATGCAGACTACATCACTGCTCTAGAGCACGGCCTACCGCCAACAGCAGGCCAAGGTATCGGTATCGACCGTTTGGTTATGCTACTGACTAACACGCACACTATCCGTGACGTGATCTTATTCCCTGCAATGCGCCCGCAAGCGTAATTCGATAGGATGAGTAAAAAAACCACCTTCGGGTGGTTTTTTTTTGCCTTTTAGTTAAGGTAATTCAAGTTGTTGCACTTGCCTTTTAATGGGATATGCAAATAAACATTCGCCAAATCTCAATCTATTGCATAGTCTTAATACTGAGACAGACGTGAGGGGGCGGAGTCTCGATAATGTTACCCGCTCGCAAAGATAAGTTTGTGGCACAAAATTTCTATTAACAATGAAAAAGGGTTAGAGAATGGCTGGGCAGTTTAAGATGGATTCCATCCCGGGATCGCTTGTGGTAGTTGGCGGTACTTATGAGCCTTGGTTATCGGTACTGGAGCAAGTGGGCTGGAAGTGTCATCAAGTAGGTGACTTACGCAAAGCTAATACGCTGTTAGAAGATATTGGTCCATGTATCGGTATTGTTGATCTCAGCCATGACGAGTTCAGCTTGAATGGTTTGGCGAACTTAGTCAGCTCTCACAAACACGTACGTTGGTTAGCGTTTATTCGTGAATCTCAGCTTGGCACTGACACCATATGCCAGTTCATTGTTAACTTTTGTATCGATTTTTTCACAGCGCCGATCCCAGATGCACAGTTATTAAGCACAATAGGTCACCAGCTTGGCATGCTTAAATTGGAGAAAAAAGTTTGGCCTAGTTTTGGTAGCAGTTTAGATATGGGTTTGATCGGTGAATCTATCCCGATGAAACGTTTACGCGATCAAGTGAAGCGCATTGGTCCAACGGACGTCAGCATTCTGATTTCTGGGGAAAGTGGGACTGGTAAAGAGGCGGTTGCTAGGGCCATCCATAAAGTCTCTTCACGCTCTCATAAACCGTTTATGGCAATTAACTGTCGCGCACTCAATGAACAACGTTTCCAAGCTGAAGTATTTGGTATTAACGCCGATGAAGATATGGAAGCATGCCTGCTTGAACAAGCAGATGGTGGCACCGTGTTGTTTAATGACATTCTTACCATTTCAAAAGAGCAGCAAATGAATCTGCTGAGATTCTTGCAAGAAGGCACCATTGATACCAAAGATGGCGTAAAAGCGGTTAACGTGCGTATTCTTGCTGCTAACTCGTCGGATGTTGAAAAAGCTTTGATTGACGGTGACTTCAATGAAGAGCTTTACCATTACATCAACGTTCTGCGCATCAATGTCCCTAGCTTGAAAGAACGTGCGAGTGACATCGCATTGCTGGCTCGTTTCTACTTACAAGAGTTCTCAAAAGAGTACAACTCGCAAGCAAAAAGCTTTTCTGAGGATGCATTCAAGGCACTGACACGTTATTTCTGGCCTGGAAATGTGCGTGAGCTGATGAACCAAGTGAAGCGAGCGGTATTAATGTCCGACAGCGTAATGATTGAAGAGCATCACTTAGATTTACCTCAACGTAATGACTCAAAGCGCAGCTTGAAATCAATCCGTGAGAAGAGTGAACGTGATGCGTTGCTGGTTGTTTTGGAATCTCATTCTGGTCAAGTTTCAAATGCGGCGAAAGAGCTCGGAGTTTCGCGTGCAACCATGTATCGACTACTTAATAAACATAACTTGATTTCCGAACAAGCCATGTAGTTGGCCTTTCCCTGTGTTAAATAGGCGAATAAATACAATAAAAGAGAGTGGCCACAGAGCCGCTCTTTTTATTTTTTGTTTGGTTTGATTTATAAAATCCGCAAATTTATATATTCCTCAGGTGAATATGTTATACATAAAAGTATATGAAACTAAATTGCGGTGTATTGATTTGTTTTTAATCAAAAAGGCAAAAAATGTTTGATATATATTCATCAAAGCTTACAATTTAACCGTAACTCAATGAGTTATACCTTTCATAAACGGATTAATTTTTAGCTAGGAGGCGCAAGATGAAACATTACGTTGTTAACACCACTGCTTGCGCTGATCGTATGCCTATCGCTCCGATAACCCTTAAATCGGATGATACCAATACCACTGGCTCACAAGATAAAAATTAATCCGTAACCTAATTTATGTTTACTAGGCTGCGGAAAAGTAGCGGCTTAGTATCAACAGAATATTTCTGTTCATTTTACGCACTATTTTTCCCAGTCGAATACATCGATAATCGGAGAAAATATTATGCGTCACTCTATTTACCTACAATTGGCCACTTTGCTATTGAAAGCAGACCTTAAACGCGAAGAAAAGCAATGGCAGCGCACCATACGCCGAACTGCTCATGATATTCCATGGACGAATGTTCATCTATTGAGAGATATTGGTTTAGATCGCGATGGTCGTTCTACACGTGCCAATGTTCCGGATGCAGTTAAAGTTGAACGTCGAGTTCGTCACCTTCGTCGAGTTTTAACGTCGCGAATAATGACGTAATCGTTAGCGTGTTGGACTGACTGAGTTGCTAACGAGTCATTCAACACGCTTAACTTTTTATATGAAGTATGACTTCATTGGATAAACAGCTGATCTTGAAGATCAGCTGTTTTCGTTTGAAGGGAGCTTTACTGTTAAGGGCAAGGATTCGAGTAAGTTGTACCTATTGCTTGAATTTCAGTAAGTAGTTCGTCGCTAAGTTGCAAATCAATACTGTCGATATTGGCTTTTAATTGGTCTAGGTTTGTTGCTCCGATAATGTTAGAAGCAACAAATGGACGCTGATTGACAAACGCGAGCGCCATTTGTGCAGGGTTTAGACCATGCTCTTGAGCTAAATTGACGTAAGCTTCGGTCGCTTTAACACCTTGTGGAGTGAAGTAGCGCGCAAAACGCTCCCACTTAGTACATCGAGCGCCTTCAGGTTTTGCCCCGTTTAGGTATTTACCACTCAGGCAGCCAAATGCCAAAGGAGAGTAGGCAAGTAACTGAACGCCTTCGTAATGGCTGATTTCAGACAAGCCAACTTCGAAGCTGCGGTTCAATAAGTTATATGGGTTTTGAATGGAGACAATTCTTGGCAAATCGTGTTTTTCTGCCAAACGCAGTAGCGACATTACACCCCAAGGCGTCTCGTTGGATACGCCGATATAGCGCACTTTACCTGCATTCACTAATTCAGTAAGCGCTTCCAACGTTTCAATTAACGTGACTTCTTCTTGTTTGTCAGGGTATGGGTAGTTGAGTTGACCAAAGCAGTTGGTTTGACGCTGCGGCCAATGTAGTTGGTACAAATCGACATAATCGGTTTGTAGACGATTAAGGCTGTCATCAATTGCTGTATGGATGTGGCGACGATTAAGGCTCATGTTGTCTCTAATGTGAGGAACATTGCGAGGGCCTGCCACTTTTGTTGCCAGTACTACTTTTTCTCTTTTGCCGCTTTTTGCCAACCAATTACCGATGTATTGCTCGGTGAGCCCTTGTGTTTCCGAGTTTGGCGGTACAGGGTACATCTCTGCGGTATCGATGAAGTTCACCCCATGAGCGAGGGCAAAGTCGAGCTGCTCAAAGGCGTCCTTTTCTGTGTTTTGCTCGCCAAACGTCATAGTGCCGAGGCAGATTTTACTGATCTCAAGTGATGAGTGCGGTAGTTTTGTGTATTGCATATCACGTCCTTGAAGAGTTACCGACTAAATAAGTGACTCCAATATAGGGGATTTTTAGCCGCAATCGCAAATGATTTACGTATAAAGGAAGAGCAAACTCGAAAGCTACAGTTAGCCTAACTACACTTAAATGATCGTGTGAAGGAGGTATGTTATGCAGAAGCATCAATTGGACATGTGGTTACATGGTCCACATAAAGATACTTATAAAACTCCCAAAGTATTTGTGATTGGGTGTTCTGATGTCTCTGACTATCTTTTAGCTGTGGAGTACAAGCATCAACTTGAGCCGATTAAAGACGGTGAAGACCCGATACATTTTGGCTCTCTAGACTTAGTAAAAGAAGAACTATTGAGGCTAGGGGTCGATAAAGCGTATTTAAGGCTGCGCAATGCGTATGACGAATGTGGCACTGAAGAGGCAGCCTCGTACTGCGATATTGAGTTATCGCTCGTGACGCACTAAATAGCTGATATGGTTTTATTCTGGTTGAGTGTTAATGTAGTGCTTGAGTAAGATCTGTTCAGTAAACTGTGTTCTAAGGTAAAAGCCTCGGGGCAGAGTTTTCATCGGCTTACCATTTGAGTTGTATGCTTCGGTGAGCGCTTTTGCATTTGCGGCTTTAGGGCGAAGATGCAGCGCTTCTCCGTGTCTGGCGGAAATTTGATCAAATCTTCCCAAGACGATCATCTCCATTAACTCTTCCCAGTCATTTCGCAAAATCCGTTCTTCTTCTTCATCTGGTGACCAAATGAGTGGACTGCCCACTCGTCTTTCAGCGAGTGGGATTTCTCGTTCTCCTTCTACGGGTACCCAAAGCACACGAGATAGCTTGTTTCGAACATGACTTGTTTCCCATGTAAGACCATGAACACCAGTGAGGGGGGCCACAGAAACAAAGGTTGTTTCTAAAGGTTTGCCAGAGTAACTAATCGGAATACTTTTCAACTCGATCCCTAGTTTTGCGAAATCTTGTTGAGGTTTACTGCCTGCTGGAGCGCCCAAGTGCCATTCGAGTAATTGACCCACCCAACCTTTATCACGTTTTAAGTTTTCAGGAACAATCATATTCGCCTCGGCGGCCAACTCAGCAAAACTGAGTCCTGCCATATCATGCGCTCGTTCCAATAGCTCTGCTTCTGTTTGTGGTTCTGGTTTCATAGTTACAAGGTGGTATTACAAAAAATATAGTTTATCAAACTCCGACCAAATCTACTGTTTAAGATTTCACCGAGGCGGTGTAAGAACGATCAATTCATAACTTATCCACAGGTGGAGGAGGTATTGATAAGATCCTGACGAGGTCTGTATGAATAAACAGGGGTTAAAATGCATTTTTGGGGTTGATTTTGTTGTAATCATCTAAACGAATAGCAGGTAAGTGTGGATAAATAGCCTGTTGGTGGATCTTTGACCGATCTGAGTTTGGTGAAAAGATCATCAAGAAATTGAAGATCGAATTATCGTTATTTTTAAAAATAAATACTTTTTTATCAATGTGTTATGTTTGTTTTTTTGTTTATTCATTTGTTTTTCATTTGATGGGATTGAACTGAATTACTCATTTGAATTGAATTCTTCACAAAGTTATTCACAGAAAAGGTGAATAAATGTGGGCAATGTCTCACTCTTGTGTTGATAAGGTATGGTTTGATTAAAAGATATCCAAAAATGCTGAAAAGGTAATAAATCTTGCTCATATCACATCAGTAAGTTTGCTAGTAATGGGGATATGTGGAAAAATCACGGTAATAAAAAATTTATTCATAGAGGTTAGCCAGTGATAGATGGCGATGGTTACCGACTTAATGTTGGTATTGTGATATGTAATAACCATGGTCAGGTCTTCTGGGCTAAACGATACGGGCAACACTCATGGCAATTTCCACAAGGTGGGATTGACGAAGGTGAAACCCCTGAACAAGCCATGTTCAGGGAGTTATACGAAGAAGTCGGTTTAACGAAAAAAGACGTTAAGATCATTGCAACAAGTCGTCATTGGTTAAGATATAAGCTACCAAAGCGATTGGTGCGTTGGGACTCCAAGCCTGTTTGTATCGGCCAAAAACAGAAATGGTTTCTGCTGAGATTAGAATGCGATGAGTCTCGCATTAATATGCAACGCGGAAAATCCCCTGAATTTGATGGTTGGCGCTGGGTAAGTTACTGGTATCCAGTTAGGCAAGTTGTTTCTTTCAAGCGAGATGTTTATCGACGAGCGATGAAAGAATTTGCATCCTTAGCCATGCCTTTTCGAGAGAGAAAAGCGAAAGGGAAAAGAAAAAAGCAACGTAGAGGATAATCATGCTCAGTCAGCTAAGGGAAATAGTTGAGAAAGTCTCCAGGGTCGATGATGTGCATCTGGCACTCGATATATTGGTGAAAGAGACTTGTGCTGCCCTTAGTACTGAGTGCTGTACTATCTATCTTGCTAATGAAGAAATGCAGCGCCTTGAGTTAATGGCAACTCAAGGCCTTATTTTTGAAGGTGATAGTATTCATATCAACTTCAATGAAGGCTTGGTTGGGTTGGTAAAACGAAGCGCTGAACCCCTTAACCTTGCCGAAGCCTCAAAACACCCCGAGTTCAAATTCTTTCCTCAACTCGGCGAACAGATTTACCACTCTTTTTTAGCTACTCCAATCATTCATCGTAAACAAGTTTTAGGTGTGTTGGTGATCCAACAAAAAACGCCGCGCTTGTTTAGTGAAATGGAAGAATCGTTTCTTGTTACCTTATCCGCTCAGTTAGCGGTGCTCATTGCACATGCGCAGAATCTTGGGCATTGGCAGTTAGCATCTAAACCCACGGTATTAAAAGGTTTGCCTGCGTCTACTGGTGTCGCGATTGGAGAGTTCTGGTTCGACAATACCCAGCCGAGTTTATCGGATATTTTCCCTTCGTCCACGTTAGATAAGGAACGCGAGCACGAGACACTACTGGTGGCCATAGAGCGAGCGTTAAATGACTTTCGCCGCATGCGGAAAAAACTGGACAGTGAAATCAACAAAGATGCGCTGGCGATCTTCGATCTGTTTACTCACTTACTGAATGATCCGATGCTTCGCGGTGATTTGAAGAAGCAGATTGAAAAAGGAGACAGGGCAGACTGGGCGTTACGCCAAGTTGTAGAGTCATACTCGAATCGATTTGCCAGAATGTCGGATGTATACATGCGTGAAAGAGCGCAAGATATCCGAGAGTTAGGGCAAAGGCTGCTCTATTTTCTGCACAACAGTGAGCAAGAAAATTCTGCAATTGATCGTCCCATTATTTTGGTGGCGAACGAACTCACTGCCACCTTGCTCGCTTCTGTACCTAAAGAGTTCTTGTTAGCCGTCGTATCATTAGAGGGAGGCGCAAACTCTCACGCTGCCATTTTATCTCGAGCTCTTGGGGTCCCTGCAGTCATGGGCGCCAACATTAATCCGGATGTGGTGAATGGCAAACTCGGGATAGTCGACGGCTATACGGGTGAGATCTTCTTGGAGCCAAACCGCCAGTTGTTGCGAGAGTATCGCAGCTTAGTAAGCGAAGAGTCTGAATTGTTTGCCATGGTAAACAAGGACCTCGCACTCCCTGCGGTTACGCAAGATAATCACCATATCGAAATTATGCTGAATGCGGGACTCAGTGCAGACAGTAATATTGCCATCAACACAGGTGTTGATGGTGTTGGGTTGTACCGAACTGAGATTGCATTTTTACTTCAGCATCACTTTCCTTCGGAAGATGAGCAGTATCATCAATACCAAGCAATACTTAACAGCTATCCGAATCAACGAGTAGTGATGCGTACTTTGGATATTGGTGGTGACAAACCTTTGCCGTATTTGCCCATCGAAGAAGATAATCCGTTTCTAGGCTGGCGTGGCATTCGTTTTACATTGGATCATCCAGACATTTTCTTGATCCAGCTGCGTGCAATGTTAAGAGCGAGTGCAGAAAGCGGAAACTTAAGTATCTTATTGCCAATGGTCTCAGGGGTAAAAGAGCTAGACGATGCCATTAGCTTGATTAATCAAGCTCACAGCGAAGCCGTTTTGCTTGATGATAGAATTCAGTTCCCACAAATTGGGGTCATGATTGAAGTACCATCGATGGTGTATCTGTTGCCAACGATTGCTCACCGTGTTGATTTTGTTTCTGTCGGGACAAACGATTTAACTCAGTATTTATTAGCGGTAGATAGGAACAATTCGCGCGTAGCGGATGTCTATGAATCTATGCATCCTGCGGTACTGTTAGCGCTTAAGCAAATCCATGAGGTGTGTGATAAATATCAGGTGCCCGTGTGTATTTGTGGTGAGCTAGCGGGTGATCCATTTGGCGCTCTTCTCTTACTTGGGTTAGGGTATACCAGTTTGAGTATGAACACCTCCAACGTGGCTAAGGTGAAATATTTGATTCGTCATAGTCAACAAGAAGAATTAGAAAAATTAGCGGAGCAAGCAATGACAAAATCCTATGGGGAGGACATTCATCAAATGATGCATGACTTCTTCATTCAACAGGGCTTTGCGGGCTTTATCCGTGCAGGTAAAAAGTAGGAAATCGTGACCGTCTCTTTATTTTTGTTATTGTTGGCGCTAGGCGCTTTTGTGGGTGTGATGGCGGGGTTACTCGGTATCGGTGGTGGTTTGATTGTGGTTCCTGCCTTGTTGTATTTGCTTCCTCTTGCTGGGATCTCTCCAGAAATGAGTATGCACATGGCCTTAGCCACTTCGTTAGCGAGTATTATTGTCACGTCTGGCTCATCGGCGATGAATCACCTTAAGCTCGGCAATGTCGATATGTTTGTCGTAAAATGGTTGATGCCTGGTGTGGTCATTGGTGGCTTTGTTGGTGCCAATATTGCTGAGTGGATCCCTACACACTATTTGCCGAAAGTGTTTGGTGTCATTGTTCTTTGCCTGTCAGTACAAATGTTTCGTTCCATTAAAGTTACGAGCAGTAAACCTATGCCGAGCAGCCCTGTGACTGTAGTTTACGGCACGGGAATTGGTGTCGTATCAAGCCTTGCTGGTATTGGTGGTGGCTCACTGTCGGTACCATTTCTAAATAAACACGGGATAGAGATGCGTAAAGCGGTGGGTTCATCCTCCGTTTGTGGTTGCGTGATTGCTATTTCTGGTATGATCGGCTTCATCTTACATGGCTATAAAGTCGAAGGCTTACCTTCATACAGTATTGGTTATGTTTATCTTCCCGCTTTATTAGCGATTGCTATGGCCTCGATGCTCACAACAAAAGTGGGTGCGAAGCTGGCAACTAACCTTCCAACTGCGGTATTAAAAAAGATATTCGCGGTGTTCTTAATGTTTGTTGCAGCGACCATGCTGCTCTAAGTTTGTACCCAAGTCATTCTCGCTGAACCAAGCATCTAGAGGTTACTTGGGTATATTTATTTTGTTGTGATAAGAAGAGAATGATTTATGTCTCAGGGATATATTGAATTTCCCAATATTGATCCGGTTTTAATCTCTATTGGTCCTGTTTCGGTTCGTTGGTACGGTTTGATGTACCTTGTTGGCTTTATGTTTGCTCTATGGTTAGCGAACCGACGTGCGGATAAGCCTGGAAGTGGTTGGACACGAGAGCAGGTTTCTGATTTGTTGTTCGCAGGCTTCCTTGGCGTGGTGATTGGTGGCCGTGTAGGCTACGTGCTTTTCTACAATTTTGAGCTCTTCCTGGCTGACCCTTTGTATCTATTTAAAGTGTGGACCGGTGGTATGTCTTTCCACGGGGGCTTACTGGGTGTGATTACTGCGATGTTCTGGTATGCACACAAAAACGGGCGAACTTTCTTCGGTGTTGCTGACTTTATCGCGCCGCTTGTGCCATTTGGTTTGGGTATGGGGCGTTTAGGTAACTTCATGAACAGCGAGTTGTGGGGCCGAGTAACGGATGTGCCTTGGGCGATCGTTTTCCCAAATGGTGGTCCACTGCCACGTCATCCATCGCAGCTTTATGAAATGGCGCTTGAAGGTATCGTCCTTTTCTTCATTTTGAATTGGTTCATCAAGAAACCTCGTCCTCTAGGTTCTGTTTCAGGACTCTTTCTTGCGGGTTACGGAACCTTCCGTTTCCTAGTAGAATACGTGCGCGAACCAGACGCTCATTTGGGTTTATTCGGTGGCTTTATTTCCATGGGACAGATTTTATCCCTGCCAATGGTGGTTATCGGTGTCCTCATGATGGTTTGGGCATACAAACGTGGTCATTACAAAGACGAATTACCACAAAAGACGAAGTAAGGTATTGGTGTGAAACAGTATTTAGATTTGTGTCAACGCATCGTTGACCAAGGTGTTTGGGTTGAAAATGAGCGTACAGGCAAGCGCTGCCTGACCGTAATCAACGCGGATTTAACCTACGATGTTGCGAACAATCAATTTCCGTTGGTCACCACACGTAAAAGTTTTTGGAAAGCAGCCGTTGCAGAGCTACTAGGGTACATTCGTGGTTACGATAATGCGGAAGATTTTCGTAAGCTGGGCACGAAAACCTGGGATGCCAATGCCAACCTAAATGATGCCTGGTTGAATAACCCATACCGTAAAGGCGAAGACGACATGGGCCGTGTCTATGGGGTTCAAGGGCGCGCCTGGGCGAAACCTGATGGTGGTCATGTTGACCAGCTACGTAAGATAGTGGATGACTTAACGCGTGGCGTTGATGACCGCGGTGAAATCTTGAACTTCTACAACCCGGGTGAGTTCCACATGGGGTGCTTGCGTCCTTGTATGTACAGTCACCATTTTTCATTGCTGGATGATACGCTTTACCTGAATAGTACTCAGCGTTCGTGTGATGTACCGCTTGGCTTAAACTTCAATATGGTTCAAGTTTACGTGTTCTTGGTGATTATGGCGCAAATTACGGGCAAGAAACCTGGTCAGGCATTTCATAAGATTGTGAATGCTCACATTTATGAAGATCAGCTTGAACTGATGCGCGATGTTCAGTTGAAACGTGAGCCATTAAAAGCGCCGACGTTCCATATCAACCCAGAGATTAAATCTCTAGAAGATTTGGAAACATGGGTCACACTGGATGACTTTTGGGTTGAAGGGTACGAGCATCACGATCCTATTCGTTACCCATTCTCAGTGTAACGAGTATCGTTCTTCAAGATATAGAAAAAGCTCCGAATGGAGCTTTTTTCTTTTTTGTACTTAGAAGGTATTATTTTAGTGCACTGACAATATAACGGTGAATTGGGTTGGTCTGCATCGGTGTGGACAGTGCCGGGCTAATAAACTTAGGTTGAGTGAATATTTCTTTACTCACTAATGAACGGATAAGCTCAAAGTACTTCAGCTCTGTTTTCCCGCACAACAATAGTGAAAAGTCATCGCCCAATTTATCATAGGCATTGAGCACCTCTCGGAATCCTCTAAGATACAAGTAATCCTTCGTTAAACCTCCACCTCGATACACTCGGGCAGTCGTTGTAAATGCTTGAAGATCAGAAGCTTTATACTGTTCTTTTAATAGCATGAACGTATGGCGGAAATCGCGATCCTTGATCATCGACTCTACTGCCAGAACTCGTAAGGCTAAGGTTCTTAGGCGCTTGATACTGAAATGTCCTGACAGATACTCACATAATATAGCCAGCCCTTCTTGAGTGTTGGTATTGGCAGGACAACCTAAGCTCAGTACTTTTAGCGGTTGTTGACGACCGTTAAGCGTAGTCAGGAGATGTACTCCCATTTCATGATGTGCAAGAGCCTCCAGCTCATCAGTGGTGATGTACGCCGCGTGGTTAATTTTGACTCGAGATCCTGAAACTAGTGCGTTTGCTAACATCCCGTCCAACACCTGTATTTCACATTCATACCCATTGCGTTGAGCAAAATTTTGCATGAAACGTGCTATTGCACGGCTATCGTGCTGAGGTTCTTTTTCTTCTTCTGTAGGAAGGTGCAATATGAAATGGGCGTTGGCAATATCTTTGGCGCTCGGTTCCCCATAATAGCGTAAGGAGTTATAAAGAAACTCTTGCGTACCTATGGTATTCACTTGATCCAGTTTATCTGCATAAGACTGAATTACATCCGCGTACAGCCTCTGCAGTTGGGTGTCTTGAATGTTTTCTAGAGGTAGCTCATATAGACGTCGCTTTGCACTGTGGGTATCTACGTTAGTAATTGAATATTGAAAATTAGGCTCTTGAGAATATTTGTTTTTAATGAAACGTTCTCTTTCTTGAGCATAATTAAGAGGATTCACGCTACTAAGGATATCAATATCAGCAACCAGTTGGGTTAGGTTTTCGTCTATTGCGAGTAGCTGATCAGAAATAGCGTCATTAAGCTGCGTCATGTTGTCGACTCCAAATGAGATAGCTCAGCATAAGCATGCTGATGTGGCTCAAATTATCACCGGACAATCGATTTGAACAGTTTAATTATCATAAAAAAGGCTCCACGATGTGGAGCCTAAACAATAAGCGATGGTATGTCGTTGTTGTTACGTTGTTAGGGCTAGAATTGCACCTGGTAGAATAACGAATACTGACATTAGGTAACCACCAACAACTGCTTTATTCTTAATAGCCATTTCAGAAATCATCTCAGCGCCTTTAACCGGAATCTCACGTAGGAATGGAATTCCAAAGATAAACAGCGTCGCCATGATGTTAAATACTAAGTGGACTAGAGCGATTTGTAGTGCGAATACTGCGAACTCTCCAGATACCGCTGTCGCTGCTAGTAGTGCCGTAATACAAGTACCTATGTTAGCACCCAGTGTGAAAGGGTAGATATCTCGTACTTTCAACACGCCAGTACCAACCAACGGAACCATTAAACTTGTCGTGGTTGAGGAAGATTGCACTAGAACGGTCACGATTGAGCCTGATACGATGCCGTGAATAGGACCACGACCGATGGCGTTTTTCAAAATTTCACGTGCGCGACCAACCATTAGGCTCTTCATCAATTTACCCATCACGGTGATTGCAACGAAGATAGTCGCAATACCCAAAGCAATAAGCATGACGCCGCCAACAGTATCACCGAAGGTAGAAAGTGGCTCTTTAATTGCGCCTACGACTGGCTTTGTAATTGGTTTAATAAAGTTGAAGCCTTTAATGCTCATATCACCAGTAGCAAGCAGTGGAGAAACAAGCCAGTGAGAAACTTTCTCTAAAATGCCGAACATCATTTCCAACGGAAGGAAAATAGCGACAGCAAGCAAGTTGAAGAAGTCGTGAATGGTTGCACTTGCAAATGCACGTTTGAACTCTTCTTTACAGCGCACGTGGCCAAGAGACACAAGCGTATTGGTCACTGTGGTACCAATGTTAGCACCCATCACCATAGGGATAGCGGTTTCTACAGGTAAGCCACCTGCAACCAAGCCTACAATAATAGACGTTACAGTACTTGAAGACTGAATTAAGGCTGTTGCCACCAAGCCGATCATTAGACCTGCAACTGGGTGTGCGGCAAATTCAAATAGCACCTTAGCTTGATCGCCAGTTGCCCATTTAAAGCCACTACCAACCATAGATACTGCTAGAAGAAGCAGATATAACATGAATGCCAAGTTAGCCCAGCGTAACCAACGAGCTGTGCTCGAAATTGGTGCCACTGTTGAAGTAGCTTGGTTCATCATAATTTTCTCCGTTGACCTTTCAGTTCATTTTTCGGTCTGTAGTTGAATCTGCGGGCGATGTTAGAGAACAAATATTTCAGTAATATTACAGATTTCTTGCTGTGAGAGATTTTTATTGTTCTTTTTGATAATGGCGTAAAAGAGGAAGAAAATTAATTTTTAACTTGTTGATTTTAATGGTTAAATTTTGATTTCGTTTTGTTTGGTTTTTGCGTTTTTTTTGTAGAGAAAATGCGCCTCAGTTCAACTTTTATGACAGTGTTGACTTTATACTTTCGGTAAAACTTATGCTTTTGTAAGGTATTGTATGGTTTTGTCGAGTTTATTGTTTGTCTCTGTCACATTTGGTATAAAAAGTATCACTTTCTTTTCGGGACTCGATCATGTCACATCTAAACTACAACCATCTCTATTATTTCTGGATGGTGTGCAAACAGGGCTCTGTAACTAAGGCGGCTGACGCGCTCTTCCTGACACCGCAAACCGTGACAGGACAGATTAAAGCGCTTGAAGAGCGCATGAAAGGAAAGTTAACCAAGCGCAATGGTCGTACAGTTGAGCCCACTGAGTTAGGTCAGCTTGTGTTTAAGTACGCCGACCGGATGTTCGGTTTGAGCTATGAGATGTTAGATATCGTCAATTACAGCCAGCACTCGAACATTCTATTTGAAGTTGGTGTAGCCGATGCATTATCTAAGCGCTTGGTCAGTAAAGTACTGATGACGACCGTCCCGGAAGATAACAGTATTCATTTACGCTGTTATGAATCGACCCACGAACTGCTACTTGAACGCCTTTCTCAGCACAAGCTAGATATGATCCTTTCAGATTG
Organism: Vibrio sp. YT-16; assembly: GCF_033337405.1. Lineage (NCBI taxonomy): Bacteria > Pseudomonadati > Pseudomonadota > Gammaproteobacteria > Vibrionales > Vibrionaceae > Vibrio > Vibrio sp. YT-16. Next base: position 37,086 of record NZ_JAWOQQ010000006.1, on the reverse strand, counting down.
TCCCGTTGATTCTACTCAAAGTCCTGGCCTTTATAGCAAAAAGTTGGGTGAAAGTAGCATGAGCTTTTTTGCTTCTTCTGAAATTGAAAATGTGCGATTCCCTGAGATCTTGGAACAAAAAAAACTTCTGATTCCCGCGAGCCGAACGGCTATGGGGCGTAAAGTTATTCAATGGTTTGATCGTCAAGGCCTTCAACCCAATGTGCTGGGGGAGTTTGATGATGTTGCGTTGATGAAAGCTTTTGCTCGGTACCACGATGATGTGATTTTCTTGGCACCGACCGTATACATGTCGGAGATTGAAGACGACCGAAATTTACAGCTAATTGGCCATGTCGATGGGCTAAAAGAAGAGTACTACGTGATTTTTGCGGAACGAATGATCCAACACCCCGCGGTAAAAAATGTTTGTGATGCTGATTTCAGTCAAATGTTTGAGTAAACCCGTATCGTTGCGTAAATAAATAGATTACTATCAATAAAAATATAATTCTAAATAATATCTAAGTAAGCAAGATACTTGTTTTAGTGAGCAAAACTATTAATTATTGATGGCGCACCAATTAAAATCCTTGGTGGATAATATTGGTGTATCACTAACAACTAAATTAGAGGTTCTAATAATGAAGACTCTGGAAGTGTATCTTGATTTTCTTAGATATATAAATCAGTGCAACACAACAAGCTGGCCAGGGTTGGAATAAGTAAGTTGTAGCTAGAGGTCCAACACATGAATCTACAAGAAATGGAGCAGAACTCCGCAAAAGCCGTCGTGTTGCTCAAAGCGATGGCAAACGAGAGACGCCTACAAATCCTTTGTATGCTGCATAACCAAGAGCTGTCCGTGGGAGAGCTGTGTGCAAAGTTAGAGCTAAGCCAGTCGGCATTATCTCAGCATCTTGCTTGGCTTCGCCGTGATGAGTTAGTCACGACAAGGAAAGAAGCACAGACGGTGTACTACACATTAAAGAGTGATGAAGTGAAAGCGTTAATAAAAACACTGCATAGTCTTTATTGTGCTGAGAGTGCTCAACATTAATTAAATAGTCCTAATATACTGCTCATCTTAGAGTGTGAATCTAACTTGTTGGAATATTTGAGAGTGGCGTTAAACTTTTGATGATAGGGTACTACTCATCGACCAATTTGCTTTGTTCTCAAGTGTTTTATTAGTGCTTTCTAGTTTGAGCGTTATATGGGTAATGAATAAGCTGATGTCTTTAAATGGGACATTCAGAAAAAGAAAAGCTGGCATTGCCAGCTTTTTTTATTAAGAAAACTTTGTAGATATAAAAAAACCGACACAAGGTCGGTTTTTTCTTCACTGTAAAATCAGGACTCTATTAAAGAGCTTTGATTTGTGCAGCGAAACGAGACTTATGGCGAGCTGCTTTATTCTTGTGAATAAGGCCTTTAGTTGCCATGCGGTCTAGGATAGGTGTAACTACAGCGAATGCAGCAGTTGCAGCTTCTTTGTCGCCTGCTTCGATAGCAGCAACAGTTTTCTTCATGTAAGTACGCATCATTGAGCGACGGCTAGCATTGTGCTGACGACGTTTCTCAGCTTGGATAGCGCGCTTCTTAGCAGATTTACTATTTGCCAAGGGTCTAACTCCCAAAAACTTAGTTCTGTGACAATTTAAGGGCGAGGAATATCCCTCATTTGCGCTTAAATGTCAAATGATTTGTGCAAAAACCGATCTAAGCCAAAACAAATTTTGGTAAGAGAGGTTATCGCGGTTAAGATGGCGGGGATTCTAACAGCATTTTTATACCAATGCTAATAATTATCCGCGAAAGGCACACTTATTCCTTACAACCCGCGGATAGATTTTTGACGTCTATTTGCAGCACCTGTCAGAGAAACAGTATAGGGTTAGCTGTCTTATGGTGATATTCCGAGGTTACAGTGAGTAAACGACTACTCAAGTCTGGCATGATCGTCAGTGCTATGACATTTATTTCCCGCGTTCTTGGCCTAGTTCGTGATGTTGTAGTGGCAAATTTAATGGGGGCAGGAGCAAGCGCAGACGTCTTTTTCTTCGCCAATAAAATTCCTAATTTTTTACGACGTTTGTTTGCTGAAGGTGCTTTTTCCCAAGCGTTTGTACCTGTTTTAACGGAAAGCCATGCTCAAGGCGACATGGATAAAACTCGGGAGCTCATTGCTCGTGCGGCGGGTACATTAGGGGTGATAGTCTCAATTGTTACCATCTTAGGTGTTCTAGGTTCCGGAGTGGTGACTGCACTGTTTGGTTTTGGTTGGTTCCTAGACTGGATGCATGGTGGTCCCGCGGCTGAGAAGTTCGAACTTGCTAGCGTGATGCTCAAGATTACCTTTCCTTATTTATGGTTCATCACTTTTGTTGCCCTATCGGGAGCCATTCTCAATACACTAGGTAAGTTTGCGGTTTCTTCGTTTACTCCCGTCTTCCTCAACGTAATGATCATTTTGGCAGCATGGTTTATCTCGCCGCAGATGTCACAGCCAGAGATTGGCCTTGCCATCGGTGTTTTCCTTGGTGGTTTGGTTCAGTTCTTATTTCAAATCCCTTTCCTTATTAAAGCGGGGGTTATGGTTAAGCCGAAATGGGGCTGGCGCGATCCGGGCGTGGTGAAGATCCGAACCTTAATGATTCCTGCTTTGTTCGGTGTGTCGGTAAGCCAAATCAACTTGTTGTTTGATACTTTTATTGCCAGCTTTCTGCAAACCGGTTCGATCAGTTGGTTGTACTATTCAGATCGCTTGTTGGAATTCCCGTTAGGTCTGTTTGGTATTGCTATTGCAACGGTGATTTTACCAGCATTATCACGCAAACATGTTGACGCACAAAATGAAGGATTCGCACAAACCATGGACTGGGGGGTGCGCATGGTGATCTTACTTGGCCTTCCTGCAATGCTTGGTTTGATGGTACTGGCAAAACCTATGTTGATGGTGTTATTCATGCGAGGTGAGTTTTCGCCACAAGACGTACATCAAGCATCATTGTCACTCTTTGCTTACGCTTCAGGCTTGTTGAACTTTATGCTGATTAAAGTGCTCGCTCCGGGTTATTACTCGCGTCAAGACACTAAAACGCCAGTGAAATACGGCATCATTGCGATGGTTACCAACATGGTATTTAATGCAATTTTTGCGTACTTCTATGGCTACGTTGGCTTGGCTATCGCGACGGCACTATCGGCATTTGTGAATATGGCACTGCTGTATCGTGGCCTGCACATCGCAGAGGTATACCAAATCACTAAGCGAACCGTCTTCTTTATTATACGTTTAGCTATTGCTGGCGCGGCGATGGTGGCGGCAATCTTATGGCAACTGGAAGATATGTCAGTATGGCTGGGCTGGAGCTTTGCTCACCGAAGCGCGGTGCTAGGGATGTTGATCGGTTTAGGAGCCGTAGTTTACCTAGTGGTTCTATTTTTAACTGGTGCGCGTTTAAAAGACCTAAAAGCTGGGACAGACTGAGGGTGATTAGTATATAATCCGTCAGTTTCACACAGTGTAAAGTAAAACAGAGGCAGAAAGCAGTATCCAATGGAACTGATTAGAGGCATTCACAATATCAACCCGCGACATCATGGTTGTGTGCTGACTATTGGCAATTTCGATGGTGTCCATAAAGGCCATCAACAAGTATTGCAGCAAGTGTCTGAGCAAGCGGACAGGCTATCCTTGCCTTCTGTTGTGATGACCTTTGAACCTCAGCCGATGGAGCTGTTTGCCAAAGACAAGGCACCTGCAAGGTTGACGCGATTACGCGATAAGTTCGTGCAATTGAGTAAGCTCGATATTGACCGCTTACTGTGTGTCAATTTCAATCGCCATTTTGCAAGTTTAACCGCGGAAGAGTTTATCCGTGACTTGTTGGTCGAGCGTTTGGGTGTTAAGTTTCTTGTCGTTGGTGATGATTTCTGCTTTGGCAAAGGCCGTACAGGTAACTTTGCAATGCTGCAGGAAGCAGGGGAAAAATACGGCTTTGATGTCGTAAGTACCCAGAGCTTTTGTTTACAACAATTACGTGTCAGCAGTACGGCTATCCGTCAAGCGCTGGCGCGTGACGATTTGCATTCCGCGCAACAGATGCTGGGAAGAAACTACAGCATCAGCGGTCGTGTTTCTCACGGAAGAAAGCTAGGTCGAACCATTGGGTTCCCTACTGCAAATATTCCTTTGAAACGCTGTGTTTCTCCGGTTTCCGGAGTCTATGTTGTTCAAGCGCTTGGCTTAGGAAATAAGCCAGTTGGTGGTGTTGCTAATATTGGTCAAAGACCAACCGTCAATGGTGTTCGCCAACAGTTAGAAGTGCACTTATTCGACTTTCATGCCAATTTATATGGCAAGCAACTAGAAGTGGAACTTTTGCATAAACTTCGAGATGAGCAAAAGTTTGAGTCGTTTGAAGCACTTAAACAACAAATCGAATTGGATGCTGAAGCAGCAAGGGTGTGGCTGCGTCAGCTTAAGCGTTGAGCGGTTTATTCCACCGTTCAACATAATGTCTAATTTTCGCCCAATATAACGGAATTAAGAATCGATGAGTGAGTATAAAGATACCCTGAACTTACCTGAAACAGGGTTTCCAATGCGCGGCAACCTGGCCAATCGTGAGCCAGAAATGCTTAAGCGTTGGTACAAAGAAGATCTTTACGGTGAAATCCGTAAAGCTAAGAAAGGCAAAAAGTCATTCGTATTGCACGATGGCCCTCCTTACGCAAATGGTGACATTCATATTGGTCACGCACTAAACAAGATTCTTAAAGACATTATTATTAAATCCAAAACACTTTCAGGTTTTGACGCACCTTACATCCCAGGCTGGGACTGCCACGGTCTACCAATCGAATTAATGGTAGAGAAGAAAGTAGGTAAGCCAGGCCAAAAAGTGACAGCAGCGGAATTCCGCGAGAAATGTCGTGAATACGCAGCAGGTCAGGTTGAAGGTCAGAAAGAGAGCTTCAAACGCCTTGGTATCATGGGTGAGTGGGACAAGCCATACCGCACTATGGATTTCGCAACTGAAGCGAACATTATTCGTGCTCTTGGTAAGATCGCAAGCAATGGTCACCTGCTAAAAGGTTTCAAACCTGTTCACTGGTGTACAGACTGTGGTTCTGCTCTTGCTGAAGCGGAAGTAGAGTACAAAGATAAAGTATCGCCATCTATCGACGTTCGTTTTAAAACGGCTGACGAAGCGGCACTATTGTCTAAGTTTGAACTGACAGAAGGTCATGAAGGTCACGGTGACGTATCTATCGTTATCTGGACAACAACACCTTGGACACTGCCAGCAAACCGCGCAGTATGTCTACGTGATGATCTAGAGTACGTGCTTATCCAAACAGAAGGCGACAACGCTGAGCGTATTATCGTTGCTGCTGAGCTGGCGAAAGACGTAATGGACCGTGCGGGTATCGAGCACTTCCACAACCTTGGCTTTGCTAAAGGTGCGGATCTAGAGCTGTCTCAATTCCAACACCCATTCTACGATTTCACTGTACCGGCGATCCTTGGTGATCACGTTACGACTGATTCAGGTACTGGTGTTGTTCACACTGCTCCTGGTCACGGTCAAGAAGACTTCGCGGTTGGTAACAAGTACAACCTAGAAGTAGCAAACCCAGTTGGCTCAAACGGTGTTTACCTACCAGATACAGAGCTATTTGCTGGTCAGCACGTATTTAAAGCGAACGATGCAGTAGTAGAAGTACTAAAAGAAAAAGGTGCACTACTACATCACCACGCTTACGAGCACAGCTACCCACACTGTTGGCGTCATAAGACCCCAATCATCTTCCGTGCTACACCTCAATGGTTCGTTTCTATGGACCAAGCTGGCCTACGTGCTAAAGCATTAGAGTCAATCAAGAATGTAGAGTGGATGCCTGAGTGGGGTCAAAGCCGCATCGAAGGTATGATCGAAGGTCGCCCTGAGTGGTGTATCTCTCGTCAACGTACTTGGGGTGTGCCAATTGCTCTGTTTGTTCATAAAGAAACAGCAGAACTTCATCCAAACACGCTAGAGCTGATCGAGAAAGTCGCGAAGCTGGTTGAAGAGAAAGGCATCCAAGCATGGTGGGATGTAGATGCCGCTGAACTACTAGGTGCTGACGCTGACCAATACGAAAAAGTGCTAGATACGCTAGACGTATGGTTCGATTCAGGTGTCACTCACTTCTCTGTTGTTGATGCTCGTGAAGAGTACAACGGCAACAGTGCAGACCTATACCTAGAAGGTTCTGACCAACACCGCGGTTGGTTCCAATCTTCTTTAATTTCATCTATTGCGATGAAAGACGAAGCACCTTACAAACAAGTACTGACACACGGTTTCGTGGTTGACGGTCAGGGTCGTAAGATGTCTAAATCTATCGGTAACGTGGTTGCGCCAAAAGACGTAACCAACAAGCTAGGTGCTGACATTCTTCGTCTATGGGTTGCTTCTACAGACTACACTGGTGAAGTTGCGGTTTCTGATGAAATCCTAAAACGCAGCGCAGATGCGTACCGTCGTATCCGTAACACAGCGCGTTTCTTCCTAGCTAACTTGAGCGGCTTCAACCCTGAAACAGACATCGTTCCTGTTGAAGAGATGGTTGCGCTAGATCGCTGGGCGGTTGGTCGTGCACTAGCAGCACAAGAAGAGATTGTTAAAGCATACGAAGAGTACAACACACACGGTGTGACTCAGCGTCTAATGCAATTCTGTTCAATCGAAATGGGCTCTTTCTACTTAGACGTAATTAAAGACCGTCAGTACACAGCAAAACGTGGCGGCAACGCTCAACGTAGCTGTCAGACTGCACTTTACTACATCGTAGAAGCGCTAGTTCGTTGGATGGCGCCAATCATGTCGTTCACTGCAGATGAAATCTGGAACGAAATGCCAGGTCAACGCGACAAGTTCGTATTCACTGGTGAGTGGTTCGACGGTCTATTCGGTCTTGCTGAAGGTGAAGAGCTGAACAACGAATTCTGGTCTGAGATCCAAGCGGTTCGTGGTGCGGTAAACAAACTTCTAGAAGATGCGCGTAAAGAGAAAACCATTGGTGGTGCACTACAAGCTGAAGTGACTCTATTTGCTGATGACGCACTAGCGGCGAAGATCAACAAACTTGAAGATGAACTGCGCTTTGTTCTACTAACCTCTGCGGCGAAAGTTAAGCCTCTAGGTGAGAAGACGGATGCAGCACAAGCCACAGATATCGAAGGCTTATTTGTTGAAGTAGCAGCAGCTGAAGGCGAGAAGTGTGATCGTTGTTGGCACCACACGCCAGACGTAGGCACAATTGAAGGTCACGAGAAAATCTGTGGTCGTTGTGTGTCTAACGTAGACGGCGAAGGTGAAGTACGTAAATTCGCGTAATTGCCTAGAACGACTGAACTTTTTTTTAAATTAACAGCCCCAGTATTTACTGGGGCTGTTTGTAGGTAAAGTAATGAGTGAAAAAGCACTGACGTTAAAGCAATCTGGAGTTCGCTGGCTGTGGTTAGCAATTCTGGTATTTATTGCAGATATTGGCATCAAATTGGTGGTGATGGACAACATGGGCTACGGATGGGCAAACCGAATTGAGGTGTTGCCATTCTTCAACCTACTTTACGTTCATAACTACGGTGCCGCTTTCAGCTTCTTGAGCGATCAAGCTGGTTGGCAGCGCTGGTTATTTACAGGTATCGCGTTTGTTGTTACGGGTCTTTTGACCTACTGGATGAGTAAGCTTCCAGCAAAAGAAAAATGGAACAACATTGCTTATGCACTGATTATTGGTGGTGCAGTGGGCAACGTGTTTGACCGCGTCGTTCATGGCTTTGTTGTTGATTACCTAGACTTCTTCTGGGGTAACTACCACTGGCCAGCATTCAACCTTGCTGACATGGCGATCTGTATTGGTGCGGCAATGATTATTCTGGATGGCTTCCGTAAAAAAGACGCTGACAAGTAATCTTTTGCGGTATATCGAATAACCCTAAGCGTCGTCCGTTGATTCGAGCGACGCTTTTTATTATGTTGGAGCGCCAATCAGCATATCAATGTATAAAAAGACCAAGCTGACAGCGTAATAACCCAAGAACAAGGAAGCATTAACGTGACAACAATAACCAATGAATCGGTAGTAACCCTTCACTTTACGATTAAAATGAAAGACGGATCGGTTGCAGATAGTACTCATAACATGGGTAAACCAGCGAAATTTGTGATGGGTGATGGCAGCTTGAGTGAAAACTTTGAGCAGTGCTTGATAGGCCTCGAAACAGGCGCACAAAAAGCGATTGAGCTAAAGGCAGAAGACGCGTTTGGTATGCCAAACCCTGATCATATTCACTATATGGATCGCACTAAATTTGTAGGTGATGCAGAAGTGGAAGTTGGTACAATCATGGCCTTCAGTGGCCCTGATGGCATGGAAATCCCGGGCATCATTACTGAGATTGCAGGCGATTCAGTCACTGTGGACTTCAACCATCCTCTAGCGGGACAAGACGTGACTTTCGAAGTTGAAATTTTGTCAGTAGAATAGCGAACCAAATAAAAGATAACTTCCATGAGCAATGAAATGAAAATCCTGTTAGCTAACCCACGTGGTTTCTGTGCTGGTGTTGACCGCGCGATTAGCATCGTAGAGCGTGCGCTAGAGATGTATCAGCCACCGATTTATGTGCGTCATGAAGTGGTGCATAACCGTTTTGTGGTTGAAGGTCTAAAACAGCGTGGTGCTATCTTCGTTGAAGAACTGCACGAAGTGCCAGACAACAACATTGTGATTTTTTCTGCTCATGGTGTATCGCAGGCAGTTCGTCAGGAAGCCAAGCTGCGTGATTTGACCGTATTTGACGCAACGTGTCCTTTAGTAACCAAAGTGCATATGGAAGTGGCGCGTGCGAGCCGTCGTAATATGGAAGTGGTTCTGATTGGTCACGCAGGTCACCCTGAAGTCGAAGGTACGATGGGGCAATACGCCAGTGAAACCGGTGGTATGTACTTGGTTGAAACTCCAGCCGATGTTGAGAAACTGAAGGCGATTGTGAAAGATCCATCCGATCTTCATTACGTAAGCCAAACGACGCTTTCTGTCGATGAAACTGCCGATGTTATCGAAGAGCTACGCCGCGTGTTCCCAGATATCCAAGGTCCACGTAAAGACGATATCTGTTACGCGACACAAAACCGCCAAGATGCCGTACGTGAATTAGCTGGTGACGTAGATGTGATGGTTGTGGTGGGCTCTAAAAACTCATCAAACTCTACACGTCTTAAAGAGCTAGCTGAAAAGCTAGGGACACCTGGCTACTTAACCGACTGTCCGGAAGATATCAAACCTGAGTGGTTCGAAGGCAAAACAAAGGTCGGCGTGACTGCGGGAGCATCTGCTCCGGAAGAGCTCGTTAATCAGATTCTAGAGCGAATCAAAGAACTCGTTGGTGCCGAAGCGGTTGATGAAGTACTTGGTCGCGAAGAGAATATGTTCTTTGAAGTACCTAAAGAACTGCAAATCAAGCAAGTGGATTAATCTCCATTTATCGAATATTCAAAAGGCGACCTGTGGGTCGCCTTTTTTACATCTCTCTTAACTCATTTAGGTAATCACGAATTTGGTCTTTTCCTAAACCATCGATAATCATATCAGACATCTTCGTGATTCTTCGCTCAAGCGATTGAGCAACCTTTTCGCAATGTGCGTACATGTCTTCATCAGAACCATCGGTCGGAAAAGCATCAACTTGCCAGTTTACTCGAACACCACCTGCAAGCCACTGAGGAGCGGTTTCTTTATGTAAAGAATCACAGAGAATAATAACGATGTCGGGAAGAAACTGAGTTCGCTCCTCCCATGAATGCGTGTGGATATGCGGAATGGGGAGTTGGTGGTCATCTAAATATTTTTGTACCACTGGGTGCACCTTGCCTGTGGGATGTGAGCCTCCACTGGTGACACTAAAATCTGCTGGCAGGATATTGGTTGCGATTGACTCCGCGAGGACGCTTCGTCCAGCGTTGTGCTTACATATGAATAAAACTTTATACATCATCGCCTCGTCTTTTCAGAGCGTCCTATTTATACGCTAGCGGAAACTCAGCGATGATGTGTGAAGTTTTTGTGTTAGTGGCTAATGCCGAGCATCTCTTTGAGCACCTTTAAGTAGCGGCGGCTTACTGGTATCTCAAAGCCTGTTTTGGTAATGATTTCCGCTAACCCATTTTCCAGTAACTTGATTTCGCTAATCGCTTTAATACTGACTAAGTATTGACGATGGCAGCGGACTAGAGGGGTTTTCTCTTCCAACGTTTTTAATGTCAGTTGGGTGCTCGCGGTTTGGCTGGTGGAGCGTACATGCACGCCGCTGATATCACTGTAAGCACATTCCACCGTGTCGGTGGCCATGATAACGATGCGGTTGTGTCCGATGCACGGTATCTGAGCCAACGTGTCAGGTGTAATAGCAGACAGTTGTTGCGTTAGGGCGGATTGGCTAATGACTTTGTTTAGTCGTTTGACCGTTTTAGTTAACCGGCATGGGTCGACAGGTTTGAGCAAGTAATCAAAGGCATTGTCTTCAAATGCTTGAATCGCATACTGATCATAAGCCGTGACAAAAACCACATAAGGCATGGTTTCTGGATCAAGCATCCCAAGTAGTTCAATCCCCGTGACTTGAGGCATTTGGATATCGAGAAACACTACATCAGGCTTAAGTTCATTGATTTTTTTTAGGCCAAGGATTGCGTTTGAGGCATCGCCCACGACCTCAACTTGGCCTGTTTCATCCAGTAACTCTGCTAGCTCTTCACGAGCAAACTGTTCATCATCAATGACGAGTGCGGTTAACATCCAACATTACCTTTATTGCTTCAGCGTGCTTTTATGATTTTGGGGGAATGATAAAGCTCATTTTAGTAAATTGATGTGGCTCGCACGTAATTTTTAGCGCTGCATCACGTCCAAATTGATTAGTGAGACGTTTGTCGACAATTTCTAAACCTAGCCCTGAGTGGTTTTCTTTTGGCGGTTCAAAACTGCCTGCGTTGTCTTCGACGGTAATCAAGTGACCTTGTGGGTGTGCTTCGCTGTATATATGAACTTTACCACCTTCAAGCATGTTTGAAATGCCATGCTTAATGGCATTCTCAACCAAAGGCTGGAGTGTAAAGCTTGGTAATTTGATGTCCAGCAATTCAGGTTGAATATCGATTTCAACCTCTAAGCGGTCCGTAAAACGCGCTTTTTCGATGCTCAAGTACGAGTTCACATGTGCAAGCTCTTCCTTTAGCGTCACGGTATTAATGTTCTGCTTTAAATTGCTGCGGAAGAAGTGCGATAAATTTTGGATTAGCTCGCGCGCTTTGTCAGGGTCACGACGAGTAATCGCACTAATAGTATTGAGTGCATTAAACAAAAAGTGTGGATTCACCTGAGCGTGAAGCAATTTTATTTCTGCTTGGGCGAGTAAGGCTTGTTGTTGTTGGTAATCGCCATAAAGGATTTGGCTAGATAGAAGCTGGGCTATTCCTTCCGCCATCGACATGTTGGCCGTCGAGAACAATTTACGCTTCGGTTCATACAGCTTTATGGTACCAATGACCTCTTTCCCTGCACGCAGTGGGATGATCAGCGCAGATCCGAGCTTGCAATCTTTTGCAATGGAGCATTGGTATGGACGCTCCGCACCATCAAGATAAATGATGTCGTTTTTCTCCATGGAGTCTAATGTGCTTTGCGATGAAATCGGCGTGTTCGGTTTATGGTGATCATCGCCAATGCCCACAAACGCCAAGATCTTTTCTTGGTCAGTAATCGCGACAGCGCCCACTTTGGTTTCTTCGTAAATAATACGTGCGATTTTCTCTGCGTTTTCGGTGTTGAAGCCGTTGCTTAGAATTCCCACTGAGCGATCAGCAATGGTGAGCGCTCGACGCGAAAACGTCGCAGAAAACTTTTCAAAGATTGCTTTTCTGTCTTGCAGGATACTCATGAACAACGCTGCACCAAATGAGTTCGCGATGATCATAGGCGCTGCAATAGCGGACACCAGTTCATAGGCTTGATCAAAAGGTTTCGCGACGGCGAGCAGCAAAATCATTTGCACCACTTCTGCAACAAACGTGACGCTGAATACGACGCTTGGATTAAACAGCAATGCGCCTTTATTTCGCTTGATAAGGTAAACGTGGAGCAAGCCACCAATTACGCCCTCGGCGGTGGTTGAAATTGCGCAGGCTAGGTCAGTAAAGCCACCAAGAGAGTATCGATGGATGCCACCAGTAAATCCGACGGCGAAACCTACAACAGGTCCACCAAACAGCCCGCCCATAACTGCGCCGATCGCACGAGTATTGGCAATAGCATCGTTGATGTGCAGACCGAAATAGGTGCCGAGAATACAAAAGCCAGAGAAGAGTACGTAACAAATTAGGCGGTGGCTTAAGCGCGAAGAAATACTCAGCAAAGGTAAGATGATTGGCGTTTTACTTAGCATGTAAGCCAAAACTAAGTACACACACATCTGTTGTAAAAGGGAGATGACCAGTTCCATAGTGAACCTAACCTAGAATCAATGTTGTTATTGTATACCTAAGTAACCTCAAGATGCTTGGCTCAGATAGATAAGAACAGCTAAGTAAATGATGCTGCGCTGTGCTTTCTGAACCTTAAAGTGACTTGGGTATAAAACAAAAAGAGCCTGCAATTGGCAGGCTCCTATCTTAGTCACTCAGATGTGACGAGTATTACGCTGTTTCTGATACGGCTTGTGGTTTCTCTTCGTCAGCCAGTTCAGTTTCACCTTTACCCTTAGAGGTTTTGATAACGTAACCTGTCACAGCTAGGGCAAACACAATACCTACGATAGTTGATAGTTGCATTGGCAGACCAAAACCTAGCGAGCTGTTGTTTAAGATGAACGTGACACATACCGTGGTCATGAAGATAGCTGGGATAGTGGTAATCCAGTGCAGCTTGTTGTGACGCAGTAGGTAAGCGGACGCAGTCCAAAGCATCATTACCGCTGTTGTTTGGTTTGCAAAACCGAAGTAGCGCCAGATAATGCCGAAGTCTACTTGAGTTAAGATACCGCCGATAACGAACAGTGGAAGTGCCATCAGTAGACGGTTACGTAGCGTTTTTTGTTCCATGTTGAAGTATTCAGCAAGGATCAAGCGGCTTGAACGGAACGCTGTATCGCCAGACGTAATTGGTAGGATAACCACACCCAGGAACGCAAGGATACCACCGAACACACCTAGCAGACCAAATGATGCGCTGTATACCACGTTACCAGGGCCACCGTTTTTCACAGCTTCTGATAGAGCGTCTAGAGAGCCGAAGAAAGACAGAGCGATAGCACACCAAATTAGCGCGATAACACCTTCACCAATCATTGCACCGTAGAATACGAAGCGACCGTTTTTCTCATTTTCCATACAACGCGCCATCAGTGGAGACTGAGTTGCGTGGAAGCCAGAGATAGCGCCACATGCGATAGTGATGAACAATGCAGGCCATAACGGCATGTCATTTGGGTTGAGGTTAGAGAACATGTCCGAAACTTGGAAGTCACCCATTACTGTGTGTTCGCTAGAGAAAGCAACGGCTGTCATTAGGCCAACAGACATAAAGATAAGTAGGGCGCCAAACAGTGGGTAGAAACGACCAATGATTTTATCGACAGGAACAATCGTCGCAATGATGTAGTAAGCAAAGATAGCAATAACCATTGTAGTCATGCTTACGCTCAAGCTTGTTTGATCATTGATGAGGTTAGTAATCATGCCAGCAGGGGCTGAAACGAACACTACGCCAACTAGAAGCAATAGGACAATGGCAAAAATATTCATAAAGTGTTTTGCGCCATTACCTAGGTAGCGACCTGTAATGGTAGGTACAGATGCACCGCCGTTACGCACTGAAAGCATGCCTGAGAAGTAATCGTGTACTGCACCAGCAAAAATACAACCGACTACAATCCAAAGCATCGCCGCAGGACCGTATAGTGCCCCCATGATCGGGCCAAAAATTGGACCCACACCTGCGATGTTAAGTAGTTGAACTAGGTAAACTTTCTTTGTTGACATTGGAACGAAGTCAACACCGTCCGATTTGGTGTGAGCTGGCGTTTGGCGTTTTTCATTGATGCCGAAAATCTTCTCGACGAAAGCGCCGTAGATGAAATATCCGCCGATTAGGGCTGCGACACAGGTTAGAAACCACATCATAGCAATTGTCCTTGGTCTTAGTTGGGTAGGGTAATTTTTTAATCTCAGGATGCATGTTATGCGTCACTTGTGTTAAATGCATTCGGTTAGTAGATGAGTGGTCGAATAGAGCACTGAGTGGTCGATATGCTGCTTGAGCGGTTTTTAAAAATGGCGAAAGGTTGATGACAGTCTTGAGCGGCTGATTTGAGTCATCAGTGGTTAAATCTGCAAGCTCAGCGGCAAGCGCCAATAATTAGTGGTAAGCTTATTTTTGAAAACAATTACTTAAGGAAGAACCATGAAAAAGGTAACGGTAGGTCTGGCACTGGCTTTACTTGCAGGATGCACAGCAACGACAGCAGATCTTGCCAAGTCGGGAGATTGGCATCAGATCGGATATCAAGATGGTATAACCGGACACACATCGCGCACGATGAGCGAGCTTCGTGAGTTGGGTAGTGTTAAGCAAAATGACTACGACCAAGGTTATTTAGAAGGTTTACGTGAGTACTGTAATCCTGCTTTTGCGTATCAAATGGGGTTATCTGGTCAGTATTACGAAGGGGTTTGTGAAGGTACTGAGCAAGCGCAAAAATTCCGCATGGAATGGCAACGTGGTTGGAATGAATACTCAAATTAATAGTCAATAAAGCCGTTGTTACACTGTCTGCATCACATAAATGTGGCAAAATCTTCCTTGTTAAACTATGTTCATATTGCTTGATAGTGAGCACAGCAAAAAAAGGAATCACATTATGTCAACGCAAATGGCTGGTGGCTGGAGTCCATTTCATGAACTCACAGCAGAGAATAAAGAAGTATTTGCTAAAGGTATCGAGGGGTTTGTCGGTGTCAAATACTCCCCTTTGGTTGTGGCTACTCAAGTCGTAGCCGGACAAAACTATGCGTTTTTCTGTAATGCAGAAGTTGTCTACCCTGGAGCACAACCATACCCAGCAATAGTTCATATGTTCAGTGACCTTGAAGGTAAAGTCGGTATTACTCACATTGAACGATTGAACTACTAAATTAAGCCATAAAAGGCGCCTGACTTTTAAATAAGTGAGGCGCTTTATTGATTAAGATTGATTAGTTTGCGCGATCACGACTTTTCTTAAATATCCTTGCTTGGCGTTCAGTTGCTCAGTCGCGCTTTCTCTATCCAGCCCGGTTAAAATCATCAAAATCGCTAACTTGGCGTCGTAGTCCGTTTCTTTGAGCGCCGTTTTAGCCTCTTGGTTAGTACAATCTGTTGCTTGCATAACAATACGAGCCGCTCTTGCAACTAGCTTTGCATTCGTCGCTTTCACATCTACCATTAAGTTCTGATAACTTTTGCCTAGGCGAATCATGCTTGCGGTAGTGAGCATGTTCAGTACGAGTTTTTGTGCCGTCCCTGATTTTAAGCGAGTGGATCCCGTTAACGCTTCAGGTCCAACAACGGGGCTAATCGCAATATCAGCAATATCTGCAATCGGAGAGTCAGGGTTACAAGATAGTGCTACAGTGGTGGCACCAAGCTCGTTCGCATACTCTAAGCCACCAATCACGTAAGGTGTTCGTCCACTTGCCGCAATACCAACGACGACATCGCGTTGTGTTAGCGTATTCTCTTTAAGATCTTGCTCACCCAATGCTGGATCGTCCTCCGCCCCTTCTTTTGCACGGAACATTGCCTCTTTTCCACCGGCAATAATACCAACGACCATCTCTGGATCTGTGCCAAAAGTTGGTGGGCATTCTGAAGCGTCCAAAACGCCAAGTCGACCACTGGTACCCGCACCGATGTAAAACAACCGACCTCCGACCTTAAATGCTTCCGTGATCTTATCAACGGCTTCAGCGATCTCAGGCAATACTTTTTCAACGGCAAGAGGAACGAGTTTGTCCTGTTGGTTGATGCGTTGAACAATATCGAGAGAAGGCAGCAAGTCGATGTCCATGGTGTCTGGATTTCGCCCTTCAGATACCAGATGGGATAAAGCTGCGATAAGTGCATCGTTCGTCATAATGAATTAAGCCTTTTTGTTTAGGATCTATTGCCCTTAATTTTTTGAATAGAGTACACCCAGTGAAGCGAGACGACTTGCCCCCGTAACTTCCGGTAAGTTGCTAGGGAGGCCGTGAATATGGCGCTGCGCAAGCCAAGCAAACGCCATTGCTTCCATGTAATCGCCATCAACACCTTTTTCTGCCGTTGTCGCAACGCTCCATTGTGGCAATAACTTGGCCAGTCGTTGCATCAAAAGCGGGTTTCTTGCTCCACCGCCACAGACCAATAGTTGAGGTGTGATGCCATGAGAAAACTTGTCGACTTCGTTGGCAATGGTAATTGCAGAATACTCGCAAAGTGTACGTTGTACGTCTTCGATTGGTAAATTGTGATGGGCCAGTTGTTGATGCAGCCAGTCAATATTGAACAGTTCTCGCCCGGTACTTTTAGGGGCAGGCATGGCGAGGTAAGCTTCTTTGAGTAATTGAGTCAACAAAGTAGCGTTTACCGTTCCTTTAAGTGCAAATTGTGCATCTTCGTCGAAGCTTTGCCCAGTATGCAGCGCACACCATGCGTCCATCAACATATTGCCCGGGCCTGTGTCATAGCCAATGACTGGTTGTTCTGGATGCAGTACCGAGATATTGGCAATGCCTCCAATGTTAAGCACCACAGTTGTGGAATCCTGCATCGCAAAAATGCTTTTATGGAAAGCAGGGACGAGTGGGGCACCTTGTCCACCTAGCGCCATGTCTTTACGACGAAAATCCGCTACCGTATCAATGCCTGTCTTGACCGCGATAATGTTGGCATCGCCCAATTGAGTGGTAAACGGCAAGTTTCCGGTAGGCTGATGGAACACTGTTTGACCGTGATTACCAATCGCACGAATTTGCTCTGCGACGTAACCAGACTTATTGAGCAGCTGTAACACGGCATCTGCAAATAGGTGGCCGAGCTGGTGGTCAAGTTCACCTATGGTTTTTAAATTTGTTGCTTGACCGGTACAAACAGATAACAGCATGTCTTTTAGCGCTGCGGGCATTGGGTAGTCGTCGTGCGCAATCAGGCGAACATGCTCATCGCTTATTTCAACTAGAGCGGTATCAACGCCATCCATACTCGTTCCAGACATCACACCAATGTACAGTTCGTTAAATTTCATAGCCGATCTCGTCAATTCTTCATTCACTTATTGTAAAGCAAATCTGAAGCGAATAACCTCATCGAATACGAGATATTCAGCCGATTTTGAGGAGAAAACATGGGACCGTTATGGGTTGACGTTGCGGGGTATGAACTGACCGCTGAAGACAAAGAAATCTTGGAGCATCCTACGGTTGGTGGCTTAATTCTATTTGCTCGCAACTATCATGATAGCGAACAGCTTCAAGCACTTACTCAATCCATCCGAAAGGCGGCTAAGCGCCCGTTTTTGATCGGTGTGGATCAAGAAGGCGGCCGAGTGCAGCGCTTTCGTGAAGGTTTCTCATTAATTCCTGCTGCTGATGAGTACGCTAAACATCAAAATGGTGAAGAGCTTGCTCGTATGGGCGGTTGGTTAATGGCAGCAGAGCTGATTGCCCATGATATTGATTTAAGCTTTGCCCCGGTACTTGACCAAGGCCATCAATGTAAAGCGATCGGTAACCGCGCATTCGGTGAAGATGCCGATACCATTCTTCGCTATAGCACTGCATATATGCAGGGAATGAAGAGTGTTGGCATGGCAACGACAGGCAAGCACTTCCCTGGACATGGTGGCGTGATTGCAGACTCACATCTAGAAACACCATACGATGAGCGCAGTGATATTTTTGAACAAGATATGGCGATCTTCAAAGCGCAAATTGATGCCGGTATTTTAGATGCCATGATGCCTGCTCACGTGATTTTCCCACATTATGATGCTCAACCAGCCAGCGGTTCTGAATACTGGTTAAAACAGGTCCTGCGTCAGCAATTGGGTTTTAAAGGTTTGGTTTTTTCGGATGACTTGACCATGGAAGGCGCTGCGATTATGGGCAGCTCAGCCGAGCGAGGTGCTCAAGCATTGAGAGCTGGTTGCGATATGTTGTTAATGTGTAATAAACGAGAAGCGCACGTTGAGGTATTAGACAACTTACCGGTTTCAACCGTGCCACTCGCGGATGGATTACTGAAAAAACAGTCATTTTCTCCAAGCGAACTTAAGCTATCTCAAGAGTGGAAAGCGGCGAGTGAAGCGATGAAACGCTTGACTAGCTAAACCTCTTGTAAAAGATTCAAAACAGCGATGAGAAGCCAAAGTTAATTATACTTTGGCTTTTTATTTGACTGTAAGCTTAAGTTTACACTAAATGTTTTTTATTCTGTACGCTTGTTTTTCTTTTTTAGCCTGTTATCTTGTCGTTAAAGCTTAGTTGTCTCACCAAAGGTTTGGTTGGGTGTAAAAATAAATATACAGGTTAGAGTTATGCAGAAAAGTGAGTTGAGCAATATTAATATTATCGAAGAACAGGTTCTTATTACTCCGGAGGAACTAAAAACCAAGCTTCCTTTGAGTGAAAAAGCACGTCGCTTTATTCAAGAGTCTCGTCAAACTATCGCTAATATTATTCACAAGAAGGATCACCGCCTGCTTGTTGTATGCGGTCCATGTTCTATCCACGACGTAGAAGCGGCGAAGGATTACGCAAAGCGACTTAAAGCACTCTCTGAACAACTAAGTGACCAACTGTATATTGTTATGCGTGTTTACTTTGAGAAGCCGCGCACCACGGTCGGCTGGAAAGGCCTGATCAATGACCCACACCTAGACGGCAGTTTCGATATTGAACACGGTCTGCATGTTGGACGCGAACTTCTGGTGGAGTTGGCAGAGATGGAAATCCCGCTCGCGACTGAGGCTCTAGACCCAATTAGCCCACAATACTTGGCGGATACTTTTAGCTGGGCAGCCATCGGTGCTCGTACGACGGAGTCACAAACTCACCGTGAAATGGCAAGCGGCCTGTCTATGCCAATCGGTTTTAAGAATGGCACCGATGGCAGTTTGGCAACCGCAATTAACGCGATGCAAGCTGCGTCCTCTAGCCACCGTTTTATGGGAATTAACCGTGAGGGACAAGTCGCACTGTTGACCACCCAGGGCAATGCTAATGGACATGTGATCTTACGTGGCGGCAAGCAAACTAACTACGATTCGGTATCAGTCACTGAGTGTGAGCAAGAGATGGCGAAATCTGGTCTTGATGCTTCATTAATGGTGGATTGCAGTCACGCCAACTCACGTAAAGATTACCGTCGCCAGCCATTAGTCGCGGAGGATGTGATTCATCAAATCCGTGAAGGCAATAAATCTATTATCGGTCTTATGATTGAAAGCCATATCAATGAAGGAAATCAATCTTCTGACTTAGCTCTTGAAGAGATGAAATACGGTGTATCTATCACTGACGCATGTATCAATTGGGATTCAACTGAGGCACTATTACGTCATGCACATGAAGAGCTAGTGCCTTTCTTAGAAAATCGTCTAAAGGCTAATTAATACAGGATTTAAGGAACATCAATGGCAGTTGAACTTAACGCATTACGCGATCAGATTGATGCAGTCGACAAGCAAATGTTGGAGCTATTGGCTCAGCGTTTAGCGCTCGTAGAGAAAGTTGGGGAAGTAAAAAGCGAACATGGTTTGCCAATTTATGCTCCAGACCGCGAAGCGGCGATGTTAGCTTCTCGTCGCGCTGAAGCTGAAAAAATGGGAATTCCTCCACAGCTTATTGAAGATATTCTGCGTCGAACAATGCGTGAGTCTTATGCCAGCGAGAAAGATTCCGGTTTTAAGTGTTTGAACCCTGATTTACGCTCAGTTGTTATTATTGGTGGTAATGGTCAATTGGGTGGCCTGTTTGGGCGTATGTTCAAATTGTCGGGCTACCAGGTCAAAGTTCTCGGCAGTAAAGACTGGGATCATGCGGATGAGATTCTAGACAACGCGGGTTTAGTCGTGGTCACGGTGCCGATTCATCTAACGGAAGGGGTGATCGAAAAACTGGGGAACTTGCCGCAAGACTGCATTCTGTGTGACCTGACTTCTATCAAGTCGAAGCCTCTGCAAGCAATGTTGAATGTGCACCAAGGTCCTGTAGTTGGTTTACACCCAATGTTTGGCCCAGATGTTCCGAGCCTTGCCAAGCAGGTTATTGTGTACTGTGATGGTCGTGGTCACGAGCATTACCAATGGCTATTGCAACAGTTTGGAATTTGGGGCGCAAGCTTGTGCCAAATCGATGCACAAGAGCACGATCATGGCATGACGTTGATTCAGGCGTTGCGCCACTTCACTTCGTTTGCTTACGGTATGCACCTTAGCAAAGAGAACCCGAACATCGATCAGTTGTTGAAGTTAAGCTCGCCAATCTACCGCCTTGAATTGGCGATGGTGGGACGACTGTTTGGTCAGGATCCGAACTTGTACGGTGATATCATTTTCTCTTCTCAAGAGAATATCGATATGATCAAGCGATTCCATCAGCGTTTAGGTGATGCGGTAGCGATTCTGGATAGCAGAGACAAAGCGCGATTCATCGAAAGCTTTAAGCAGGTGAGTGATTGGTTTGGTACTTATTCTCAACAATTTATGAATGAGAGCCAAAACTTACTCAAACAGGCGAATGATAATATTCATCGCGGCTAATCACGGGTCATTTAGCCGTGCAGAGTCCGAAACAAAAAGAGCAGCGTAAGCTGCTCTTTTTCGTGTTGATGGACAAATCAGTTCGTCGCAGTATTACTCGTATCTTCACTTGATACTGTGTTGATACTGGTATCGCGATAGGGTGAATTGGTTAAATTGACTTGTAGGCGTACAACGTTATCAATCAATTGAACCAAAGGTCCCCATTTCACTTTTTTCTCTTTTTCAAAGACGTCATTGAAGTTTTCTGGTGTCCACTCCATTAAGTATTGAGGGTTGAGTGCTCGTCCGAGGAAGCGTACTTCATAGTGCAAGTGTGGCCCTGTGGAGTTGCCAGAGTTACCGCATTGAGCAATGATGTCGCCTTTACTAACAAACTGACCGCTTTTCACTTTGAAGCGTTGTAGATGAGCAAAGGAGCTCATAAAGCCAAATGAGTGACGAATGGTGACATAGTTACCATAACCACGATTGCTCGGGCGAACGGTTTCCACCACACCGTCAGCCGGTGCCAGGATCTCTTCTCCTCTTTTACAAGTCAGATCGATACCAGTATGAACATGCCTCTTACCTGAAATCGGATTAATACGACTGCCGTAAGAAGAAGAAATACGTTGGTATGTGACTGGACTGTCATTTGGTATCAAACGGAACATCGTCGCGCGAACAGCAGAATCGATAGCGGCTGCGTCAATTCGCTCCTCTAACCCCATGCTGTTCTCATCGATCATCAACTCTTCGTCTGCGAGACCTAAAACCGATTCAACGTCGAATACCCGTTTGCCCAATAGCTGAATTTGATTGTTTTTGTCCGTCAAAGACTGGGAAAGCGAATGATTGGTATCAAGCTGTTCTTCGTAAAGAGCCGTCACTTCGGCCTTTTCACTTTCCAGTTTGGCGATGATTTGTGTTAGTTCGTCTTTATTGTGCATCTGCTGCTGATTAAGGTACCACGCGCCACCAACGACGGCGGGTAATGACAATACTGAAGCAAATACTGCTAGGACCGAACTGCGGCCCAAATAGAACTGCTGATCGCCGTCTTTCGTCGGGATCTGCATGATGATTTTTTTAGACATAGTTATTGTTACTTAAATAGGCGTTCATTTATTTTTCTCCTAAAAACCTGAGAGGTGCTCTAACTCTCGATTCAGAAGGTCGTTATTGCCTACATTCAATTCTATAAATCGTTTTAGTTGGCTAATGCTTTCGATGTCTATCTTAGCGATCTTCAACCTAATCTCACACTTAGAGACATTCACAATTTGCGCTTTTAACGTAATCACTTGTTCGGATTGATCAAATGAAAAAGTCACATGGACTGGAAGGGTTGGATCCAAAGCCTCAGTCTCTTCCACTTTCATGAGTAAACCATGCAAGGAAAGATCTTGAATCCTAGCTTCAATTGCCAAGTCACGTTGTTCTATCTTAGCTGGAGCTTGATGGAGAATACGTGAAAAGCGTCGTCTCTCTGTCATATGAATATTCTCGTCAGGTCGTCAAACAGAATTGAATAGTATATCAATACGAACAAAAAATGTTCGATTGTTGTTTGAAAAGTGTCGAGGTCGCTACAGAGTGACGTAAGTGCTATGTCATGTTCTTAACGAACGAGACGGGCTAATGAGCTCTTTTTATAACAAAGAAAACAAAGGCCGCTATGATAGCGGCCTTTGTACAAATTACAATCAAACTTTGTGGGTTGCGATTACTTCGCAATGCGCTTGTATTTGATACGGTGTGGTTCTGCGGCTTCAGGACCCAATGTTTTCTTCAACCAATCCATGTACTCTGTGTAGTTACCTTCGTAGAAGTTAACTTGGCCTTCGTCACGGTAGTCAATGATGTGGGTTGCGATACGGTCAAGGAACCAACGGTCGTGCGAGATAACCATTGCACAACCAGGGAACTCTAGTAATGCTTCTTCTAGAGCACGCAGTGTTTCAACGTCAAGGTCGTTGGTTGGTTCGTCGAGTAGCAACACGTTACCGCCCGCTTTAAGCAGCTTCGCAAGGTGGACACGGTTACGCTCACCACCCGATAGTTCACCAATAATCTTTTGTTGGTCACTGCCTTTAAAGTTAAAGCGTGAACAGTATGCGCGAGCTGGGATTTCGAAGTTGTTGATCTTAATGATATCAGCACCTTCAGAGATCTCTTGGAATACGGTTTTAGAATCGTCCATGCTGTCACGGAACTGATCGACCGATGCCAGTTTTACTGTATCGCCCATCTCAATTGTGCCCGAGTCTGGTTGTTCAGTACCACTTAACATCTTGAATAGCGTCGATTTACCTGCGCCGTTCGCACCGATGATACCAACAATCGCACCTTTAGGGATGCTGAATGACAGGTCATCAATCAGAACACGACCGTCAAATGACTTAGTTAGGTTCTTCACTTCAATGACCTTATCACCTAGACGCTCACCTGGTGGGATAAACAGTTCATTGGTTTCATTACGTTTTTGGTGATCAGAGCTTTGCAGTTCTTCAAAGCGAGCCATACGTGCTTTTGACTTCGCTTGACGACCTTTAGGGTTTTTACGTACCCACTCAAGCTCTTTCTCGATAGTCTTTTGGCGAGCACTCTCTTGGGAGGCTTCTTGTTGTAGACGAGCGTCTTTTTGCTCCAGCCATGAGGTGTAGTTGCCTTCCCATGGGATACCTTCACCACGGTCCAGTTCTAAGATCCAGCCCGCAGCGTTATCTAGGAAGTAACGGTCGTGGGTGATGGCCACTACGGTACCTGTGTAATCCACTAAGAAGCGCTCTAGCCAAGCAACTGATTCTGCATCTAGGTGGTTGGTAGGTTCATCAAGCAATAGCATGTCTGGCTTAGAAAGTAGCAAGCGACAAATAGCCACACGGCGGCGTTCACCACCTGATAGGTGCGCAATTTTTTGGTCCCATTCAGGTAAACGTAGTGCGTTTGCTGCACGCTCAAGCGCATTTTCTAGGTTATGACCATCTTTCGCTTGGATAAGGGCTTCTAGCTCGCCTTGCTCTTTTGCAAGTGCGTCGAAGTCTGCATCTGGTTCAGCGTATGCTGCGTAGACTGCGTCCAAACGTTTCAGAGCGTCAGCAACGTCAGCAACCGCTTCTTCAACAACTTCACGAACGGTTTTTGATTCGTCTAATACTGGTTCCTGAGGTAGGTAACCTACGTTTAGACCAGGTTGTGGACGCGCTTCACCGTCGATATCCGTGTCGATACCTGCCATGATACGTAGCAGTGTGGATTTACCTGCACCGTTCAGACCTAAAACACCGATTTTCGCACCAGGGAAGAAGCTCAGAGAGATGTCTTTAAGAATTTGACGCTTAGGTGGCACAATTTTGCTCACCCGCGACATGGTATATACGTATTCAGCCATTGCCGATCGTTCCTAAATTAACTGTCATTCAAACCCATCATTTTATACCAACTGCTTTGTTTTTGTTACCGCATTGCAAGAATTTCCCTAACGAATGGATTTCTTATTTTGAGCTGACCGGAAACTTACACGGTTAGGGTATACACTTTTGTTATTCGTTAAGAATGACGAAGTGTTTTCTATGCGAGTTAGAAACGCTTTGTCTCCATCGTCTTAAAAGTTTGACGAGTACAATTTTTAATACACTAAGTTGCTTTACATGGACATCTGCATTCTGTGTAAATAGATGCATGTGTGAAAATTGCCTTAACATCACATGAACTCTAACAAAACTAGGCTTTAGGGCAGTATATGTCTGGGGAAAATGACACAAATGAGATTCAACGTATCTGAATTGGCTAAAAACGTATGCTGCGCCGCCGCGTTGTGTGCTATGAGTTTGAGTGCTAATGCCGCGCTGAGTTTGGAAAAGCAGCGCGAAGTATATGAGCAAGCTCAAGATTTATTAGATAAAAATGACATCGACGGAT
The DNA here is from genome assembly GCF_033337405.1 of Vibrio sp. YT-16. NCBI lineage: Bacteria > Pseudomonadati > Pseudomonadota > Gammaproteobacteria > Vibrionales > Vibrionaceae > Vibrio > Vibrio sp. YT-16. The sequence continues at coordinate 12,308 of NZ_JAWOQQ010000006.1, read as the reverse complement.
ACCTTTCGATTCGTCCTAAAATTTCTGACTATCCACTAACGCCTTATGTGGATTACCGCACTTTTATTAGACAGTTACCGGAAAAGTCACCACAACAGGTGAACGAGTTTATTTCTGAGCACGAGTCTTTTCCATTTTCTCGTCGAGTTCGCGCTCCATACCTCAATCATCTTTATAAGCAAAAAGATTGGAAAACCATTACTGAGTTTCAAAAAGTCATTCCTAGTGGTGAGCGTTACCAATGTATTTTCTACGTCGCTCAGTTAAAGCAAGGCAAGAAAGTCGCGGCATTTAAAGGGGCTGAACATATGTGGTTACGTGGCATCAGCATTGCTGATGAGTGTGACCCATTATTTGCAGCATGGGACAAGGCGGGTGAGCGTACCGATGAACTGATTCTACAGCGTATGTTACTGGCGTTTGATGCTCGTAATGGCGGTTTGATGAGTTACTTGCTCAAACTGCCTAAATCAGCGCAGGCAAAGCAACAAGCCAAAGAAATGAAAGCGTTGTTTGATAATCCTTCAAGTGTTGCGGAATTCGCGAAGAAAAAACCTGCGAATGATTTTAATCGAGCGCAAAGTGAATATGCGTTAGAAAAGTTGGCTCGTATGAACACTAGCCAAGCACAAGGTGCGTACGATGCTGTCATTGAAGGACAGAAGTTTTCTCCAGAAAAAGCGCAAGAACTTGCCGACTATATTGCATTTCGATTGACTCGTACGGAGTCTGAGTCATTAGCTAAATGGCGCGATGATAAAACGAAAACCAGTCAGTACTTACCGTTGATTGAAACGCGCATCCGCTTAGCGATTCAAAATGCAGATTGGAAAGGCGTACAAGAGTGGATTGCTGTTCTAAATAAAGAAGAACAAGCCACGCTACGCTGGCAATATTGGCTTGGAAGAAGTGAAATAGCGTTAGGTGATGACATCGCGGGGAAACAGCGTTTAGCAACTCTGCTTGGGCAACGAAACTTCTACAGTGTGGCTGCCGCCAATGCAATCGGGCAATCAATCAAATACCCAACGCATACGGTTAAGTTGGATAAGAAAGTTGTTCAACCCTATCAAGACTCGTTAGCTCGTATCGAAGAGTTGATCGCGACGGATAAAATCGCAGCAGCGAAGAGTGAATGGGCACACTTACTGCGCCGCGTAGGGAAAGATGAAAAGGCGATGTTGGCGGCTTATGCATCATTTAAACGTTGGCATCACCTAACGGTGACCGCGAGTATTCAAGCGCAGATGTGGGATAATATCGAACTTAGGTTCCCAATAGCACACCGCTGGTGGTTTAACTTTTATGCGAAAAAGCACAACATTGATCCCGTCACGATGATGTCTCTCGCTCGACAGGAAAGTGCGTTAGATGTTGAAGCCCGCTCTCCAGTTGGCGCTCGTGGTCTTATGCAGATCATGCCTGCGACGGCGAAGTACACGGCACGTAAATATAAGTTGAGTTATCAAGGTACGCAGGATCTCTACAATGTAGGAAAAAATATCGAAATTGGTAGCCATTATTTGCAAGGTTTATTAGAGGATTACGATAATAATCGTATTTTTGCTCTTGCTGCTTATAATGCAGGTCCTAACAGAGTAAAAACGTGGCGAGAGCGTACCCAAGGAAAAGTGGATGCTTATGCCTTTATTGAGGCAATTCCATTTAAAGAGACGCGCGGTTATGTACAAAACATCTTGATGTTTGAAACATACTATCGTGATCTTTTGGGTATCGATGGCGCGTTCTTGAATCAACATGAGATCAATACCAAGTATTGAGTGAGGTAACTTGATGTCGCACGAACCCGAGTACAAAGACTGGCAACAGATTATTGAGCTAATTCGAACAAGTATGGGCACCCAGCAAGATGACATGCTGTTAACAATGCTGATGTCACGTGATGAGAGAGAGTCATTAATATCACGCGTTAATATAATTAACGAACTTCTTAAAGGAGAATTATCTCAACGTCAGATCAGTCAGATGCTTGGTGTGGGCATTGCCACCATTACTCGAGGCTCTAACGAACTAAAGTCGAAATCTGATGAAGAAAAAGACAAGTTGAAAGTCTTGTTAGAACAAGTTGCGGTATCTAAGTAGACAGTATATCCAATTTGCTTTTAGGCCTTGGTGTTACAAGTGACTAAGATAACGTATTACAAAGGGCGGAAATATCCGCCCTTTTGCGTATCTAGAGACTAGGCTGAGTGTTATAAATTTGAAGGAAAGTGCTCAGGGTTTGTGAATGGAATTAAAGCCAGAATCAAGGCTTGGTGATAGACCGAGCTTCGAGTTAGCTGGTTTTGGGTTAGCAGGCTAATAGCGCCACCTTTCTGTTTGATGTTATCAGTACCAAACACTTCGTCCATTACATCTCCCAACTCATTCGCATCCTTGAGTTTTTCCAAGACTTTTGGCGGCAACATTAAGCTTGCAGAACGAGATTCACCGCGGTGAGTCTCTGATTCAACCACCATCCAAGCAAACGTCACGTTTGCTTCAATTCCCGCTTCGAGACCGACATAGTAATCCGCGTTTGGCATCTCTACTTTTGCGTTTTTAACGCGGTTTAGCGCACCACGATGAGTTTCTTCATTCGTCATGGGCTGATCTGCGACCTCACTCGGTACACTGATGCCAACGAAGTTGAACTCTTGATGCGGAAATGCATTACGAAATGCACTTTGAACTGCATTAATTTTGGCTGGGTTTAGCGATGCGATTACGACTTTTTGGGTTGCCATGATCTTTTTACTCACTGGTGTCTATTAACTCAATTTTACTTGCGTAGGCTTTACGTTCTCACTCGGGTAACAGCCTAATACTTTCAAGTGCTTAGTGATTTTTGTTAGCTCTTCAAGTGCCTGTTGCATTTCTGTCGAAGCAAGATGTGATGTCAAGTCTACGTAGAACATCTCTTCCCACGGGTTCCCCATAATTGGGCGTGATTCCAGCTTGGTCATATTGATGCCGTAACGTTGCAGCACTAATAGTGTTTCAACCAATGAGCCTGCCTCTTGGGAGGTCGACATGATCAATGTGGTTTTTGCTGGAATCTGAGTAGAAACTTCAACCGGTTTACGAGCAACCACGATAAAGCGAGTATGGTTTTCGGTTTGGTTTGCGATGTTGCCTTGAATTGCTTGCAAGCCATATAGCTTACCGCTTGATGCATTACCAATTGCAGCCACATCATCACGATCCATCTCTTGGACTTTCTGCATTGCATCTGCTGTGCTCGCGCAGGATTCCAGCTTTACCCCTTTCATACGGCTTAAAAACTCACTGCACTGTTGGTGTGGCTGAGGGTGAGAATACAGCGTTTTAATATCTTCCAGACGAATGTCTTTTTTCGCAACCAAGCAGTGTTCGATTGGTTGAGTTAGCTCTCCAACGATGTAAAGCGTCGTGTGTTGTAGTAAGTCATACACTTCATTAATAGAGCCTGAGCTGGTGTTTTCGATTGGCAGAACGCCATAATCAGCATGGCCAGATTCAACCGTTTGAGTCACTTCTTTAAAGTGCTCGCAGTTGAGCTCGATAAGCTCCGTATTTTTACGACTGAAGTATTCGCGACTTGCCAAGTGCGAATAAGAGCCTTTGGCTCCTAAAAAAGCGACGCGAGCAAGTGGCTTACGGCTTTGCTGTGGGTTAACGAGATTTTGCAGATAACTTTGTTGAAGCAGAACTGAGTCTTCAATGATGGTATGGAAAAGTTTGGTGATGTACTGCGCGTCAAGTTCGTATTTATCTTGGCCATTAGAAATCAGCTTGACCAATAATTGCTGTTCACGGACGGCGTCGCGAACAGGCTTTGAGGTTTGTACTTTGCTTTTGGCTACTTCAATGCTGAGTTTACGGCGCTCAGACAATAAGCTGAGAAGTTGGTCATCCAACTCATTCAAGCGTAAACGAATTTCTTCGAGGGAAATAGGTTGGTCAGTCATCAATTCTTTCCTTATAAAAAAGCCTCCCGATTTGGGAGGCTTTCTGTTTGTTTTTGACTTTTCTTTCACAAACGAGTTCGCCCCTCCAACTATGGGAGGAAAAAGAAGTCAAAAATAAACAGTGAGGTTAAATGCATAAATAGTGCTTAATTTATGAGTGTTTAAACACAATAAGCAAGGCTGGGGAGAGCGTCAAGCAAAAAAATAGCGCCTTTCGGCGCTATTTCCTCAATCTGTTCAGTTTACTCTTCTTCTTCCACTAGCTCAGGCTTACTTGCACGTCGAGCTTCAGGTTTGTGGGTCAGCTTGTTCAATTGTCGTTCTAGTTTTTGCTCCACTTCGTTGATAGCTGCGTAAAGATCTTCGTGAGTTGCTGAGGCAATGAGCTGGCCTTTAGGAACTTTGATAACCGCTTCGAATTTCTTCTGTTTGTTTGGTTCCTCACTGAAAGTTGCTTGGCAACCAATTAGGTCTACTTGCCATTTCTCCAGTTTTTTAAATTTGCTCTCAATATGAGCTCGGATTGCAGAGGTGATTTCGATGTTTTTGCCAGTGATATTCATTGTCATAAGTGTTTTTCCTCTGTTGCATCCCTCATGGGTTGAGTTCAGATTACCGCTTTAAGCATAAAAAAATGTGATTCAGATCATTATTTTGCTCGGGTTTTTTATGATGAAAAATGAATGTGATCTCACTCAAGAACTTCTGAGATTTATCGTGAAATTGCTTGTTATCGGTTAGTAAATCCGTAGATTGGATAGAGTACTCAGCTGAAAACGGCCTCGTTTTTAGGGAAGTTTTACGGCCTAATATTTGAGGTGGTTAAAATTTAACTACACGTAAGGTGTGATGACGATCACTGAGTCTTTCCAATGAATCCATTTAAAAAGCCGCTTACTGTACAAGCGGCTTTTTACTGTCTGGCATTTGGCTGACTTTTCGTAGCGGTATCATGAAAATGGGGTCTTTTGGGGCTAGTGAAACCCTTTCTAGACTTTTGACTTGGTCCAAGCTTTCTAGTTGTTTGTATATTATGTAGTAGCGATTAATGCTTGTGACGTACCCAACCGTTGAGCTTAAACTTTTCCGCATAACGACTTCAACGTTATTAAACCAAACATTAGGATCGTAACCTTGTTGGGCTGCACGCTTACGAATACGCTCTACATTGCCGGGGCCCGCATTGTAAGCCGCCAATGTAAAGTAGAGTTTATTTTGTGCAGTAATATCAGGGTCACTGAAGTACTGCTTACGCAAAAAAGCTAAGTATTTCACTCCAGCATGAATGTTGTTTTCTAATTGTCGAACATTTTTGATATTGATATTCGGATCTTGAGCGGTGCTAGGTAGGACTTGCATTATGCCAACGGCACCTCGACTTCCAACTAGGTCGTTATTAAATCCTGATTCCTTGTAAGCGATTGCAGCGATCAGTAAATAGTCGATATCGTATTTCTCACCATAGCGTGAAAATAGCGCCGCGAGTTTTTCTAGTTGAGCAATTTTCTTAGGGTTAAGAGCTCTGTTCAACCATCCCGTATTATCGATGTATTTACCGTAAATAACGTTACCGAGTAGTGTCCCAGAGCGAGACTTCTGGATGAACTTATTCACGACGGCTTTTAATTTGGGACTATTTTCTCGCATTGCCCAAGCAATTTTGCCATTTTTGCGGATAGGGATTTTTTTGTGAACCCGAATATCATCCATCACTTTCAGCCAAAGCTTGGCTTTATGGCTATCGAGAACAATGGCTTTGACGTAACCATTGTTGAGCATTCCGACCAGCTCATAATCTTGAAGTGTTTCTTCAATAAAGTGCACGATAACAGGCGGTAAGCCTTTTTTGTTTAGTTTCTTATTTAGTGTCTGAATGCTTTCAAAGTAGCTAGAACTGGCGCGCACCCAAATCTCTTTGCCGCTCAATTGTTCGATTTTCGTCATCGTTGGTGTGCTTTTGTTTGTCACTACCCACTCTTGAATACCAGTGAGGATGGGTGAACTGAACTCCACTTTCTGTTTGCGCGTGTCGGTAATAGTCAGGTTGGCGACAACTAAGTCACCTGAACCGTTTTCTAAGGCTGGCAGTAGCTGGTCGCGGGCAACAGGAATAATTTGTACGTTAAGCTTTGGTTTGAGTTTACGAAGGTCTTTTTCGAAATGCGCCAGCAATTCTGCGCCTATGCCTTTTGGTGTGCCGCCCTCAATGTAGTAAAAGCCTAAATCAGCAGAAACTAAGACGCGCAGTACATTCTTCTCCTTGATGACATCGAGGTCTCCGGTATAAGGAGGCTGTTTGAGCGGCGAGATTTGCAGTGCGCAAACGGAAGCAGACAATAGGAGCAGCATAACTGCGCAAAGCTTAGATATCGTCACGTTCACATCCTTTTTATAAAGGGGGGGAGGAGAACTTTAAGCATATGTGGAGCTAGGAAGATCATCAAGAAAGGGCTGAATACACTATTGAGAGTAATAAAAAACCGCCACGGTAAAAACGGTGGCGGTTCAGTTTAAAGCAAGTTCAATTACTTCACAGGGTTGAGCTCGATAAGCTTTTCAGTTCTTGCTACGGCGTCTTCCAAACCAAGTTGCTTGTAGGCCTCTAGCTGGATAGTCAGTGACTTACGTGCAGCTTCTGTGTCTGGATACGCTTTTTGCAGCTCTTGGCTGCGATTAATAGCAGCGACCCAAGCTTCACGGCGAAGGTAGAAGTCAGCAGTCGCTAAATCATAGTTCGCTAGACGGTTTTTCAGCGCGACCATACGTTTTTGTGAATCTTCTGCATATGGGCTATTCGGGTAGCGTTGAAGTAGTTTTTTGAAGTCATCAAACGCTTTTTTTACCGGTTCAGGATCGCGATCGCTTCGATCTACGCTGAATAAATCATGCATAAAGTTACGATCTTGCGCCATGTGGCTTAGACCTCGCATGTACAGCACCCAATCCATCTTTTCATGGGTTGGGTTTAAACGCATAAAGCGAGAAATGGTTGCCAAGCCCAAAGCAAGGTCGTCGTTTTTGTAGTACGCATAGATTAGGTCAAGCTGCACCTGTTCTGAGTAGGCACCGAATGGGTAACGTGAGTCTAATGCTTCCAGTTTCTCAATTGCAGAAAGCCAATTACCACTTTGAAGAGAAATCTGTGCGTCTGCATACAGTTCCGAAGGCGGCACATCAGGAACGATTTCTTCTTTGCTTGCACATCCAAACAGAAGGGATACCGCTAAAAGGCCTGTTAAAGTCTGACGTTTCATATCAGGAGTCTGTTCCTTGAATCTAAATATTTCTTAAGCTGCCGTTACTTTCTTTCCAGTAACAGATACAATGACGTAATAGTCTATTTTTTCACAGTCGTGAGCATTAGTCTCACAGTTTTTAAAAAAGTTCGATATGGCTCAGCAGATTGTATTAACAAATACCGTAAAAGATAGCCAGTTAGGTCAACGTTTAGACCAAGCTATCGCCGAATTATTCGCGGACTTCTCTCGCTCGCGCCTAAAAGAGTGGCTGCTTGATGGGAAAGTTCAAGTTGATGGTGAAGTTGTCACTAAACCTCGTACCAAAGTAATGGGTGGCGAGGAAATTACATTGCAAGCCGAGTTAGAAGATGAAGAACGCTGGGAAGCGCAAGATATCCCGCTAGATATCGTCTATGAAGATGAAGATATTATCGTTATCAACAAACCTCGTGACTTTGTGGTTCATCCGGGCGCTGGTACGCCTGATGGCACTGTACTTAATGCGTTGTTGCATCATTACCCTGATATTGCAGAAGTACCTCGTGCAGGTATCGTGCACCGTTTGGATAAAGACACAACGGGTTTGATGGTGGTGGCGAAAACCGTTCCTGCACAAACTCGTCTGGTTCGCGCACTGCAAAAACGTAATATTACTCGTGAGTACGAAGCGATAGCTATTGGTCGTATGACAGCGGGCGGTAAAGTGGATCAACCTATTGGTCGTCACTCTACTAAGCGCACGCTTATGGCGGTAGCACCAATGGGCAAACCAGCAGTAACGCACTACCGTGTTGCTGAACGCTTCCGCGAACACACGCGTATTCGCTTGCGTCTAGAAACGGGTCGTACGCACCAGATTCGTGTGCACATGTCTTATCTTCAGCATCCGCTGCTCGGTGATATTGCATATGGTGGACGTGCTCGCATCCCGACAGGTGCGTCTGAAGAGCTAACGGCAATGATCCGTGGCTTCGATCGCCAAGCATTGCATGCAGTAATGCTGCGCTTTGAGCACCCAATTACGGGCGAAGTTCTTGAGTTTCATGCCCCTGTGCCTGATGACATGGTTGTGATGACTGAAGCGCTTCGTCAAGATACAGAAGAGCACGGCTTACCGGAAGAGTTCTAATATGAAGAGAATCATTCCGAATTGGCCAGCGCCTAAAAATGTCAAAGCTTTCGCCTCAACACGCATAGGCGGATTTTCGACAGGCCCTTACCAAGGGCTAAATTTAGGTGCTCACGTTGGGGATGATTTGTCTTTAGTAGAGAAGAACCGAGCTTGGTTGGCGCAACAGGCAAGCATGCCAAATGCGCCAATCTGGTTAAACCAAACGCATTCAACCGTTGTGGCTGAAGCAAATGAACCAACAACACAGGTGCTTGATGCGGATGGTGTATTTACTTCTTCAAGCCATGTTATTTGTTCAGCGATGACCGCCGATTGTTTACCTGTATTATTGACTAATACACAAGGTACGCAAGTAGCCGCTGTTCACGCAGGTTGGCGCGGCTTAGCAAATGGCATTGTCGAAAATGCGTTAGCGTTGTTTTCTGGTGAAGTGATAGCGTGGCTTGGCCCCGCCATTGGCCCTCAAGCCTTCGAAGTGGGTGAAGATGTTCTGCAAGCTTTTGTTGATTTTGATTCACAGGCGAATCAAGCATTTGCTCCACGCGATATCGACGGTAAATGGTTTGCTGACATGTCGGTGCTGGCAACGCAACGTCTAAACCGGGCTGGTGTGACACAAGTGTTTGATTCTGGACTTTGTACTTACCAAGATAAAGCCTCTTTTTACTCTTATCGCCGTGATGGTAAGACTGGTCGACAAGCAACCTTTATTTGGATCGAAGACTAGCTATAAGCACCAAAGTGCTAAGATGCATACTACTATTTTTGCAAAGCTATCTTTATTCATTCACTCCCTTGAAATTCCCCACCCGAGTATCCATCTTTCTAACTGTCAAAAGAATTTCCTTTAGTTGAGGTTAGGAAGGTAGATATGCGTCTTGATCGATTCACAAGTAAGTTTCAAATCGCTATCTCTGATGCTCAATCACTAGCGTTAGGGCGCGATCATCAATATATCGAGCCAGTTCACCTCATGGTGGCTTTGCTTGATCAAAATGGCAGTCCAATTCGTCCATTGCTTACTATGCTGGATGTGGACGTAACGCATTTACGCTCTAAATTGAGTGAAATGTTAGATCGATTACCAAAAGTCAGTGGCATCGGTGGGGATGTTCAGCTCTCTAGCTCGATGGGCACATTGTTTAACCTGTGTGACAAAGTGGCGCAAAAGCGTCAAGACTCCTATATCTCGTCTGAAGTCTTCCTGCTTGCCGCTTTAGAAGATCGCGGACCATTGGGGCAATTGCTCAAAGAGATCGGCTTAACAGAGCAAAAAGTCAGCCAGGCAATCGAAAAGATCAGAGGTGGTCAAAAGGTCAATGATCCGAATGCAGAAGAGCTTCGTCAAGCATTGGAAAAGTTCACCATAGACCTTACCGAACGTGCAGAGCAAGGTAAATTGGATCCGGTTATCGGCCGTGATGATGAAATCCGTCGTACTATCCAGGTATTGCAGCGTCGTACTAAAAACAACCCTGTGATTATCGGTGAACCAGGCGTAGGTAAGACAGCAATTGTTGAAGGCTTAGCGCAGCGCATAGTTAACAATGAAGTACCTGAAGGTCTGCGTGGTCGCCGTGTGCTATCACTGGATATGGGCGCACTGGTTGCTGGCGCGAAATACCGTGGGGAATTTGAAGAGCGTTTAAAATCAGTATTGAATGAACTTGCTAAAGAAGAAGGCAACGTCATCCTCTTCATTGATGAACTACACACTATGGTCGGTGCTGGTAAAGGTGAAGGCTCAATGGATGCGGGCAACATGCTAAAACCGGCATTAGCTCGTGGTGAGCTGCACTGTGTTGGCGCAACAACATTGGATGAATATCGTCAGTACATCGAAAAAGATGCAGCATTAGAACGTCGTTTCCAAAAAGTGCTGGTGGATGAGCCGACCGTTGAGGATACCGTGGCGATTTTACGTGGCTTGAAGGAGCGTTATGAGCTTCATCATCACGTCGAAATTACTGACCCAGCGATTGTTGCTGCGGCGAGCTTGTCACATCGCTATGTCTCCGACCGTCAGTTGCCGGATAAAGCGATCGACTTAATCGACGAAGCGGCTTCAAGCATTCGTTTACAAATTGACTCTAAGCCGGAGTCCTTGGATAAGCTTGAGCGTAAAATCATCCAACTCAAAATTGAGCAGCAAGCACTAAGTAACGAGCACGATGAAGCGAGTGAAAAGCGTTTGAAAGCGCTTAATGAAGAACTCAATGAAAAAGAACGTGAGTACGCTGAACTAGAAGAGGTTTGGAATACAGAAAAAGCAGCTCTTTCTGGCACTCAACATATTAAGTCTGAGCTTGAACAAGCTCGTATGGACATGGAGTTTGCTCGCCGTGCTGGCGATCTAAACCGTATGTCGGAGCTTCAATATGGTCGTATTCCTGAACTTGAGAAGCAGTTAGATCTTGCAACCCAAGCTGAAATGCAGGAAATGACGCTATTGCGTAATAAAGTAACCGACAACGAGATTGCAGAAGTACTTTCTAAGCAAACCGGCATTCCGGTATCCAAGATGCTAGAAGCGGAAAAAGAGAAACTACTTCGTATGGAAGACGTGCTGCATAATCGTGTGGTAGGGCAAAGCGAAGCGGTCTCTGTTGTATCGAATGCCATTCGTCGTAGTCGAGCTGGGCTTTCTGATCCAAACCGACCAATTGGCTCTTTCTTATTCTTAGGTCCAACTGGTGTGGGTAAAACAGAGCTTTGTAAGACACTTGCGAGCTTTATGTTCGACAGTGAAGATGCGATGGTCCGTATCGATATGTCTGAGTTCATGGAGAAACACTCAGTGGCAAGGTTGGTTGGTGCACCTCCAGGCTACGTCGGATATGAAGAGGGTGGTTATTTAACGGAAGCGGTTCGTCGCAAGCCGTATTCGGTAATTTTGTTAGACGAAGTAGAGAAAGCGCATCCGGATGTATTTAACATTCTGCTGCAAGTTCTCGATGATGGGCGTTTAACGGATGGTCAAGGTCGTACTGTTGACTTCCGTAATACGGTTGTGATCATGACATCTAACTTGGGTTCATCTCGTATCCAAGAGAATTTCGCAACTTTAGACTATCAAGGTATCAAGAGTGAAGTGATGGATGTGGTTAGCAAACACTTCCGCCCAGAGTTCTTGAACCGTGTTGACGAAATAGTGGTGTTCCATCCACTTGGTCAAGAGCACATTAAGTCCATTGCTTCTATTCAATTGGAACGTTTGGCGAAACGACTAGAGGAGAAAGGCTATCAACTAGAAGTTTCCGACAAAGCGCTCGATTTGATCGCTCAAGTTGGTTTCGATCCTGTGTATGGTGCGCGTCCTTTAAAACGTGCAATTCAGCAGAATGTCGAGAACCCGTTAGCCAAATCAATTCTTTCTGGTGAAATCGTTCCAGACAAGACAGTGCAGCTAATTGTTACTAATGACCAAATTTGTGCTCATCAATAATTGTATGGATACAGTAAAATTGAGATAAAAATCACACTAAAGGGGCCGTTTGGCCCCTTTTCTGTAGTTTTTAGAGTCTTTTGTCTGTTTTCTATACGAATAGACTAAAAAGGTGAGTTTTTTTAAAAAATGCACTTGTGTTCTTTAATGAACTCCCTATAATGCGCCTCCGTTGTCACGGGAAAGCAAGTGAAGTGGAACCTAAACAACTACGGTTAGTGAGTTAAAATTAACTCGCAGATAAATAACTTAAAAAAGTGTTTGACACGATAAGTTATCTAGCTAAAATAGCCGTCCACTTTGAAGAGAACTTCGAAGTGTGCTCTTTAAAAATATAGACCTATCAATCTGTGTGGGCACTCGTTGATGATAATCCAATTCGATACTTCGGTATCAAATTAGGTTTCAATGATACGAAGTGACCATTGAATCGAAAGATTCAGCACAGTCAATTCAAACATTACGTTATGTAATGTTCAGTATTCATTGAGCCGAACAAAATCTTAAATTGAAGAGTTTGATCATGGCTCAGATTGAACGCT
>NZ_JAWOQQ010000069.1:0-1503 GCF_033337405.1 Vibrio sp. YT-16 | reverse complement strand
CCACGTACCGAGTTCTGTACTGACAACGGTGCAATGATTGCATATGCGGGTATGCAACGTTTGAAGAACGGTGAAGTTGCAGATATGTCGGTAGAAGCGCGTCCGCGCTGGCCAATTGACCAGCTAACGCCAATCGCGTAATCAAACCTTGTATATTGACTGGCCTCTATTTATAGAGGCCTTTGTTTTTGTGGTTTATTTTCCCAAGAAAAAGGCGCGAGATTTCCAGACTGATGTGAGCAGTTTTCTTTGTGTTCAGTGATAGGATGGCGCGGAAGAATAATAAATGGATATAACAATGAAGAAGTTTGAAATTGAAGGTCAGCAACTTGCTTACCTAGACAAAGGCGAAGGGCCTGTGCTGCTGTTTGGACATAGCTATTTGTGGGATTGCCAAATGTGGGCGCCTCAAATTGAAGTTTTGAGCCAGTCCTATCGTTGTATTGTGCCTGACTTATGGGCGCATGGTGAATCGGACGCCGCTCCTGCTTCGACCACGTCTTTAGTTGATTATGCCCAGCACATGCTGGCGCTAATGGATCATTTGGAAATCGACAAATTTTCCATTGTTGGCTTATCTGTTGGCGGCATGTGGGGCGCGGAACTGACCGCTCAAGCCCCGCAACGAGTGAAGTCATTGGTGTTGATAGATACCTTTATTGGTTGGGAACCAGAAGTGACGCATAAAAAATACTTTGCGATGCTAGATACCATCAGCCAAGTTCAAGGTGTTCCTGGGCCTATTATCGAAGCAGTTGCACCACTGTTCTTTGCGAATAACGCGGATCAAGTTCACCCAGAATTGGTCGCTTCATTTAAACAAAGCCTTGAATCGCTAACAGGTGAGCGAGCTGTAGAAGTTGCTCGTATCGGTCGCATGGTGTTTGGGCGACGTGATGTGATTGAAGATGCAGAAAAATTCGCACTGCCAACATTGATCGCAGTTGGTCGAGAAGATAAGCCGCGTCCGGTATTTGAATCTTACCTAATGAATGACTGCATTACGGGCAGTGAGTTGGTGGAGATTCCTGAAGCGGGTCATATCAGTTCGCTTGAACAGCCCGAGTTTGTGAATCAGATGCTGTTGAGCTTCCTAAACAAAGTTCACGCTTAAAATGCATTTAAAAACTCGGCGTTATGCCGAGTTTTTTTCTGTCAGTTTCTTTTCACCAATTTTAGGCTCTTCACCCGAAAGTAAACGACGAATGTTTTGATGATGCTTAAACACGATTAGACAACACAACATGGCAACGGGCAGGGTGTATTGCGGTTTGAACATCCAAGTATAAAACGGTGTGACTAACACAGTGACGAGTGCGGCAAGGGAAGAGTAGCGAAACAGGACTGCAACCGAGAGCCAAGTCAGCATAACTAGGCCTGTGAGGTCTAAGCCAATTGGAGCAATGGCACCAAGCGCGGTAGCGACGCCTTTACCACCTTTAAAGTGGAAGAAAATTGGGTACATGTGGCCAAGGCACGCCGCGATAGCAATAACGCCAAGAA
>NZ_JAWOQQ010000068.1:0-1519 GCF_033337405.1 Vibrio sp. YT-16 | reverse complement strand
AAGAACACGTACGTTACCTGACATTGAAATCAATAGTTTGCAGCCGTTACTCACACTTTTTTAATTGCTTTCGCATTAATCCATTCTAAAGTCATTTTGTGCCTAGAAAAGCATCAAAAAGAAACGTAAATTACTAAGCCTAAAGTAAAAATAACGACGCCACTCATCGTGGTGAAAATAGTGTTACGGCAGTAGTAGGGTACATGCGAGCTTTTTCCAAACGGGTCCACGATGTAAGTCAGCTTAATGACTTTTTAGTCACTTCTCAGTTGCACCCAGATAAACAGTATTTGGTGCAAATTTTGTCTACGCAATCGCGAGAATGTGCGGCTGCACTCGCCAAAGCGGTTTTGTCGATGTTGCCCAATGCTCATGTCATCGGTCACAGTACTCGCAATGTAATTTTGGATGGCGACATTTTTACCTCTGGTTGCCTTATCAACCTGATTGAGTTTGACCAAACCACACTAACGTCTGCCGTCCAAGCGTATTCTTTCTCTCCCGATATAGACGGTGGCGAGCTCAAACGTTCGCTGCAGTTACAAAGCAACTCTCAAGTCATCATCAGTTTTGCCGTGCAAATCGAACGTCGTGATTATCCTTTGTATCAAACTTTTGCGACCGAAAACGTGCGAGTGTCTGGTGGATTAGCGCAGACCATAGAAGACGGCTGTTGGGTGCTCTATCAAAACCAGACATACGACAACGCCGTAGTGGCAGTGGCTTTGCACAGTGATACTTTGAAAACTTGGACAGACGCGTATTCCGAGTGGAACCCAATCGGCATGCCGCACAAAGTGACGCATGCGAAAGGCACGCGCTTGTATTGCTTAGGAGAGCGTAAAGCCCTCGATGTTTATAAGCATTATCTTGCCGACGGGCACGACGTGACGATTAACCAATTACTCAGTTTCCCGTTGTATCGAGAAACGTTGGGGCGCAAGGAAGTTTGTACCGTCACAGAACTTCACGCTGATGGAAGCATGAGTTTCGATAGGCCGTGGTGCCTCGGTGATGAGGTTCAGTTTTGCTATAACCATCCTTCTCTGACGTTAGAACAAGTGCGTCATGGGGTGGTGGAACTTGCTATGCATCAGCCAGAAGTAGTGATGATTTACAACTGTGCCTCACGGCTGGATTTTATTGATAGCAGCGATGAAGTGCAGGCGTTTATGGATATTGCCGCGACCTTTGGCAGCTACTGCATGGGTGAAATACATGGTGACATTGGCCAGCCAGAAATTCTTCACCACAGTTTGACGTACCTTGCGATGCGCGAAGGCGATGAAGTGCAATCGCTGAATTTGCCTAAACCACAAGTGAGCGCTTCGATTTCACCGCTGTTTAGCTTAATACGCAATGCGATTGGTGATTTGAACCCTATGAACGCTCACATGGGCTATCAACTTGATCGTCAAACTCGCAAGCGACAAGAAAGCTACCGTCGTGACAGTCGCACGGGGCTGCAAAATCGCGTGGCGCTGCAAGAGCGCTTAAGTCACATCGATTGTGACGAGCA
>NZ_JAWOQQ010000067.1:0-1553 GCF_033337405.1 Vibrio sp. YT-16 | reverse complement strand
AATCCGAGAAAGTACTGGGAAATCCAGCCATACGGAGAAGGTTTCAACATTACTAATATCCTAAAACGGGAACACCATCGCTCGAACCGTGGATTATGGATCGCTATGCGTATTAGAAAAAGGGAAGAATAGGCAACTTACCGTTTCCTCGATGTCATTCTGACTTTTGATGCGCCGAACTCGCCCATCAATATCCAGCGGTTTAGACCAAAGTCGTCTGGCTTACGGCAAGAAATTTGTCAGACTTATACTGTGTTCCTCCCAATTTTAGGTGTCTCCATGCCTGACAAATTTAATATGCAATCTCCCCCGTTCGATCGTCTGACCGATGCTCAGCAAACTCGGCTGCGCTCGTCCTTAGATGTGGCGTACTATCGAACTCGAGATGTCATTTTGTCTAGCGGGCAGACCAACCCTCATTTGCACATATTGATCAAAGGCGCAGTCGAAGAACGTTCCAAAGACCAATCCGAAGTGTTCGCTCACTACGCTAATGACGACATGTTTGATGTGCGTTCACTGTTTGAAGAATGCGTTCGACATCAATACATCGCGCTGGAAGACACCCTTTCGTACTTGCTGCCAAAAGACGTTTTTCTCGAGCTTTATAACGAGAATGGCCAGTTCGCAGCTTACTTCGACAACAACTTATCCAAACGACAAGAACTCATCGAAGCCGCGCAGCAACAGCAAAACTTGGCCGAATTTATTCTGACCAAAGTCGATAACAGCATTTATCATCCGCCGATGATCCTCGCGCCAGAAACGCCAATCAACGAGGTAACTCGAACTCTAAAAGATAACGGAATCGATGCTGCATTGGTTCAGCTCCATGACGACGACCCGCGATTGGAAAAATGGCCGTCAGCTCACCCGTACGCCATCGTGACTCGTACCAACATGCTGCACTCGGTTATGTTGGATAATTGCGCCGTGGACACGCCCGTAGGTGAGATCGCAACTTTCCCTGTCTACCATGTTGATAACGGGGATTTTCTGTTTAACGCCATGATCACCATGACACGTAATCGCATGAAACGTTTGATGGTCTGCGAAGGCAGCCGCGCGGTGGGCATGCTCGACATGACACAGATTCTCAGCGCGTTTTCGACGCATTCCCACGTGTTAACACTCAGCATTGCACGAGCAAGCAGCGTAGAAGAACTGGCGTTAGCCTCAAACCGCCAACGTCAACTGGTAGAAAGCTTGCTGAGAAACGGTATCCGTACTCGCTTCATCATGGAGCTCATCTCTGCGGTAAACGAACAAATTATCGAAAAAGCCTTTGAACTGGTGGTGCCACCCGCTTTGCACGACCACTGTTGTTTGATCGTGCTGGGCTCAGAAGGGCGTGGCGAGCAAATTCTTAAGACCGACCAAGACAACGCGCTCATTATTGAAGACGGGCTAGAATGGCCGCATTGCGAACAAGTGATGCAATCATTCACCCATACTCTGCAGCAGCTTGGTTACCCACTCTGCCCCGGAAAAGTGATGGTCAACAACCCGAAATGGGTCAAAACACAGCAAGAGTGGATCCACACCTTAGATCA
>NZ_JAWOQQ010000066.1:0-1587 GCF_033337405.1 Vibrio sp. YT-16 | reverse complement strand
AATGTTCAGTATTCATTGAGCCGAACAAAATCTTAAATTGAAGAGTTTGATCATGGCTCAGATTGAACGCTGGCGGCAGGCCTAACACATGCAAGTCGAGCGGAAACGAGTTATCTGAACCTTCGGGGGACGATAACGGCGTCGAGCGGCGGACGGGTGAGTAATGCCTAGGAAATTGCCCTGATGTGGGGGATAACCATTGGAAACGATGGCTAATACCGCATGATGCCTACGGGCCAAAGAGGGGGACCTTCGGGCCTCTCGCGTCAGGATATGCCTAGGTGGGATTAGCTAGTTGGTGAGGTAAGGGCTCACCAAGGCGACGATCCCTAGCTGGTCTGAGAGGATGATCAGCCACACTGGAACTGAGACACGGTCCAGACTCCTACGGGAGGCAGCAGTGGGGAATATTGCACAATGGGCGCAAGCCTGATGCAGCCATGCCGCGTGTGTGAAGAAGGCCTTCGGGTTGTAAAGCACTTTCAGTCGTGAGGAAGGTAGTGTAGTTAATAGCTGCATTATTTGACGTTAGCGACAGAAGAAGCACCGGCTAACTCCGTGCCAGCAGCCGCGGTAATACGGAGGGTGCGAGCGTTAATCGGAATTACTGGGCGTAAAGCGCATGCAGGTGGTTTGTTAAGTCAGATGTGAAAGCCCGGGGCTCAACCTCGGAATAGCATTTGAAACTGGCAGACTAGAGTACTGTAGAGGGGGGTAGAATTTCAGGTGTAGCGGTGAAATGCGTAGAGATCTGAAGGAATACCGGTGGCGAAGGCGGCCCCCTGGACAGATACTGACACTCAGATGCGAAAGCGTGGGGAGCAAACAGGATTAGATACCCTGGTAGTCCACGCCGTAAACGATGTCTACTTGGAGGTTGTGGCCTTGAGCCGTGGCTTTCGGAGCTAACGCGTTAAGTAGACCGCCTGGGGAGTACGGTCGCAAGATTAAAACTCAAATGAATTGACGGGGGCCCGCACAAGCGGTGGAGCATGTGGTTTAATTCGATGCAACGCGAAGAACCTTACCTACTCTTGACATCCAGAGAACTTTCCAGAGATGGATTGGTGCCTTCGGGAACTCTGAGACAGGTGCTGCATGGCTGTCGTCAGCTCGTGTTGTGAAATGTTGGGTTAAGTCCCGCAACGAGCGCAACCCTTATCCTTGTTTGCCAGCGAGTAATGTCGGGAACTCCAGGGAGACTGCCGGTGATAAACCGGAGGAAGGTGGGGACGACGTCAAGTCATCATGGCCCTTACGAGTAGGGCTACACACGTGCTACAATGGCGCATACAGAGGGCGGCCAACTTGCGAAAGTGAGCGAATCCCAAAAAGTGCGTCGTAGTCCGGATTGGAGTCTGCAACTCGACTCCATGAAGTCGGAATCGCTAGTAATCGTGGATCAGAATGCCACGGTGAATACGTTCCCGGGCCTTGTACACACCGCCCGTCACACCATGGGAGTGGGCTGCAAAAGAAGTAGGTAGTTTAACCTTCGGGGGGACGCTTACCACTTTGTGGTTCATGACTGGGGTGAAGTCGTAACAAGGTAGCGCTAGGGGAACCTGGCGCTGGATCACCTCCTTA
>NZ_JAWOQQ010000065.1:0-1610 GCF_033337405.1 Vibrio sp. YT-16 | reverse complement strand
GTAATGTAACTTAGGCCTAATGAATAGTGAAATCTTTGCTTAAATCTCAGTAATATCAAGATGCGATTAGCACCGTCTTTTTTACGTCTCAACGTTATAATCAGATTGCTTTGTGAGCATCATCTGACTAGCATAGCTTCTCTTTTATTTCCTTCTGACTCTTGGTTTGGACGTTCTGGCAATGTCGATAAAATGGTGTGCTTTAATTCTGTGTGGATTGGTTACGTTCAGTACGCACGCGGCTGTCGATCTGGTTAAAGTTGATAAATCGAAACGCAGAATGTACTTGATGGAAGATGGCATCATACTAAAAGAATATCGTATTGCATTGGGTGCTAACCCTAAAGGTCATAAGCAAGAAGAAGGCGACAACCGAACGCCAGAAGGCAGTTACACGCTCGATTACGTGATTGAGGATTCTGCGTTTTATCGCTCGGTGCACATTAGCTATCCTGATGCTATTGCCACGTTAGAGGCGCACCGGAGAGGTGTCTCCCCGGGTGGGAACATTAAAATTCATGGTTTAAAGAATGGTGAGACGCAAGATCCTAGTTTTATTCAGAGTTTTGATTGGACCAACGGGTGTATTGCGCTCACCAATGAAGAAATGGATGAATTCATCCAGCTTGTCACCATGGGAACACCGATCACGATCGAGTGGTAGGACTCGTTATCCCACGGGAGCTTTGAAAGGTTACTTCATAAAACGTTTTGGATGGTCACTAAAAATGCCATCTAATTGCGGAAGGTGCTTGAGCTTATTCGGGTTGTTGACCGTGTAACACATGACCTTATAGCCCGCTTCTTGCAGCTTAATGATCTGACGCGAACGAACCCAGTTAATATTTAGGTTACAGCTGTACGCTTTCACTTCATCTAACAATAGCCCGTCTTTTTTTGTAAAAAACTCACTTAAAACACCCAAACGATAACCTTCGCAATGCTGGTAAAGCGCTCTGATGACATCATGACTAAAGCTTGAGAGTAAAAGGTTCTCTCTAGGCATTGAACTTTCGGTAAGCACTTTTGCGAGCGTTTGTGCGACTTCATCCGCTGGATGGCGGTCTACTTTCACTTCAATATTCAGATTTAGACCTCGCTCAGTAGCCAAGCTTAATAACTCCTCAAGAGTCATGATATTTTCGCCAGCAAAATCTTCGCTGAACCAGCCACCGAAATCTAATTGTCTTAGTTCTTCCAACGTATACGCATCAACTCGTCCTTTGCCATTGCTGCATCGATTTAACGTATGATCGTGGCAAACCACAAGTACGTTATCTTTTGTTGGCTGAACATCCACTTCTACCCATTTTAGGCCGAGATCAATTGCAGCTTGAACGCTGACTTTTGTATTTTCTGGGAACGCGCCGGCAACGCCGCGGTGACCAATTAACAGAGTTTCCATTTTGTTTGCCTTCTTGAATTAGATGTCCAGATTGTACTCGCTTTTGGCCGTTGATATAGAGGTGAAAGGCTTCTTCAGGGCGGTAACGTCACGATTCAACGGTGTAATTTTCACCAAACAAGCATGGTGCGGAAATGAAAGACTAGATTGGTAACAGATTCTGAGCTACAAAATGATGTTGGACTTTTATGCTCTTGCCGCTCAT
>NZ_JAWOQQ010000064.1:0-1629 GCF_033337405.1 Vibrio sp. YT-16 | reverse complement strand
ACCAACCATCAACGCTCAGGCACCGAAATTGGGTTACGCTGAGTATCTACAAAAATGGGACTGGGTGCTTGGTACTGGGATCTACATTGATGACATCGACCAACAAGTTGCCATGCAGCGTGAATTGCGCACGCAAGAGTTAAATCAACACACTTTATCTGCGGTGACAATCTCGGTGATTGGCCTGATTATTACCAGCATCTTAACCAGTATTGCTGTCTCGAAAGGCATTAAACCACTTCAGCACGTCGCCGATTCTCTCAAAGATGTTGCTGCGGGTGGCGGTGACTTAACTGCGCGTCTAAAAGTGGAAAGTAAAGACGAAGTTGGCGAAGTCGCGGCTGCCTTTAATGAGTTTATGGATAAACTTCACCCACTGATGCAGGACATTCATCAATCTGCTTCTGCCGTTCAAACAGTTTCTGAAGAACTGAATGATCAAACGCGCACAGCGAGCGGTCAAATGCAGAGTCACTGTTTGGAAACGGATAAAGTGGTGACAGCCGTAACAGAAATGAGCATGACGGCAAAAGAAGTCGCGAGCAATACAAATGCCACTGCGCAGGCCATTGACGATGCGAACGATCAGGTCACCGAAGCCCAGCGAGAGGTTGAACAAGCGATTCAAGGCATTACTGAGTTGGTTACAGAGATCAACAGCACATCGGATGCTATCTCTGAGTTGAGTCAGCAAACGGAGCAGATTACCAAAGTATTGGATGTGATTGGCGAGATTGCTGAGCAGACCAACTTATTGGCGCTCAATGCGGCAATTGAAGCTGCGCGAGCGGGCGAGCAAGGGCGTGGATTTGCAGTGGTGGCCGATGAAGTGCGTTCACTAGCGAGCCGTACGCAAAATAGCACTCATGAAATTGGCGATATGCTTAAACAGCTACAAAGTGGTGTATCTCGAGCCGTCACGACTATGTCCGCCAGTCAAGAACGAGGCGTGAAAACGGCTGAAGAGTCGGCACTGATTCAACAGTCTTTGTCTGGTGTTCACCATTCTATTGGTACAATTCGCGATATGGGAATTCAAACCGCATCAGCGGCAGAAGAACAAAGTGCGGTGGCGGAAGACATCAACCAGAACTTGGTGGCGATTCAACAGATCGTCAACAACATCAATGATACCTTGCAACACGCAGAAACGATCAGCACTCAGTTGTCACAATCCGGCACGGAAATTCAAGATCTGGTCGGCAACTTTAAACTCTGATGAACCATTAAATTGCACATAAAATCAGAGTGGAACGAAGAAAGCGAAAGTCACCCTCGACTTTCGCTTTCTGTTTTGTGGAATAGGGATTCTTACCTTCAAAGAGAGTTCCGATGATACTCAAAGCTTTGCCAAATGAGTCGATGCCACGAGAGAAACTTCTGCAACGTGGGCCGCAGGCGTTAACCGATGCCGAATTACTGGCGATATTCCTCCGTACGGGCACGCAAGGCATGAACGTGATTGAGTTGGCCGATTTCCTTATTCAAGATTTTGGTTCGCTTAGGCAGTTGTTCTCCGCTTCAGAACAGGAGTTTTGTCAGCATAAAGGGTTAGGGCAGGCCAATATGTGCAATTGCAAGCGGTGTTAGAAATGACTCAGCGATATTTGGCGGAAACCCTCAAGCGTG
>NZ_JAWOQQ010000063.1:0-1658 GCF_033337405.1 Vibrio sp. YT-16 | reverse complement strand
CGCTCTAGACGAGCAGATGAGTGCTCCGGACCTTGGCCTTCGTAACCATGAGGCAGAAGCATCGTCAGGCCGCACAAACGTCCCCACTTTTGCTCACCAGACGAAATGAATTGGTCAATAACCACTTGTGCGCCGTTAGCGAAGTCACCAAACTGCGCTTCCCAAATGGTCAAACCGCCAGGTTCAGCTGTTGCATAACCGTACTCAAATGCAAGAACAGCTTCTTCCGACAACACAGAGTCAAAAACTTGGAAAGGCCCCTGCTTGTCATGGATATTCGCTAGCGGGATGTAAGTGCTTGCATCTGATTGGTTGTGAAGAACTGAGTGACGATGGAAGAAAGTACCACGACCTGAGTCCTGACCAGAAATACGGATACGCTTACCATCGTCTACCAATGTCGCGTAAGCCAATGTTTCAGCCATACCCCAGTCAATAGCCTTCTCACCTGTCATCATTGCTAAGCGATCGTTGTACAGCTTGTTTACTCGGCTTTGCAGCTTGTGGCTTTCCGGGTACTGACATAAACGATTACCTAGTTCGACAAGGCGTTGCTTATCGTAGGTCGATTCCCATTGCATATCCCACTCGTGTCCCAAGTAAGGAGACCAGTCTACAGAATGCAATGCCATCGGACGCCACTCTTTCACCACGACTTCACCGCGGTCAAGTGCATCACGATACTCGTTCACCAACTGCGTTGCAGTTTCAATATCCGACTCATTCTTATCAATCAGAACATCGGCGTACAGTTTACGAGGAGTTGGGTGCTTTTTGATTTTTTGGTACATCAACGGCTGAGTCGCGTTCGGTTCATCCGCTTCGTTGTGACCATGACGACGGTAACAAACCAAATCAATCACGACATCACGCTTGAACTCGTTGCGGTAATCCAATGCAATGCGAGTAACAAAAGCAACCGCTTCTGGATCATCGGCGTTAACGTGGAAAATCGGTGCCTGAACCATCTTAGCGATGTCAGTACAATACATGGTTGATCGAGTGTCACGCGGGTTAGACGTTGTAAAGCCAACCTGGTTGTTTACAACAA
Source organism: Vibrio sp. YT-16 (assembly GCF_033337405.1). Taxonomy (NCBI): domain Bacteria; kingdom Pseudomonadati; phylum Pseudomonadota; class Gammaproteobacteria; order Vibrionales; family Vibrionaceae; genus Vibrio; species Vibrio sp. YT-16. The sequence goes on along the minus strand of NZ_JAWOQQ010000063.1, from coordinate 607 downwards.
TACGAACCGTACCGCCAACGCAGAAACCACGAGCAAGTGACATGTTGAACGTTTCAGCCACTACACCTTGGCCAGCAATCGCAGAGTCACCATGAATAGTGATAGGAAGAACTTTGCTGCCGTGGTTGTCACCCAAACGGTCTTGACGTGCACGCACGGAACCGATAACCACTGGGTTTACGATTTCTAAGTGAGATGGGTTAAACGCAAGCGCTAAGTGAACATCGCCACCAGGAGTTGCGAAGTCTGCAGAGAAACCTTGGTGGTATTTAACGTCACCGGTACCCCACGTTTCATCGTGCTTACCCGCGAACTCATCAAATAGATCTTGTGGTTTCTTACCCAGTACGTTCACCAGCATGTTCAAACGACCACGGTGAGCCATACCAATAACCACTTCACGCATGCCACTCTTACCCGCATGACGAATCAGTTCTTTCGTCATTGGGATAAGCGCATCACCACCTTCTAGAGAGAATCGCTTCGCACCAGGGAATTTTGCGCCTAAATAACGCTCAAGGCCTTCCGCTGCAGTCAACTCTTCAAGGAACGTGCGTTTTTCATCTTGGTTGAATGATGGCTGGCCTACGACAGACTCAAGACGTTG
>NZ_JAWOQQ010000062.1:0-1662 GCF_033337405.1 Vibrio sp. YT-16 | reverse complement strand
TTTGCTCTTTTTCGTTGTTCTAAATATGCACTTCAAGTCGAGTTTCGCCACATAGATGAAACGGGCGTTCAATGGGTCAATGTCGCTAAGTCATACTCAAAGTCAGATTGTGAGTTATTTGAACAGCAAGTGTTGGCACTGAAAAAATTCGTATAACAAATTGTTCAAGAGTGATTCGGCACGCGTGGCATTTTTACTATGCGTTGGCTTTAGTGGTTAAGGTGTTATGCGGAACCTTCGGTATTGCGTGCCTCACACCTTAACAAGGCGTTAGCCTACAGAGGTAAGTATGGAACACAGAGTTAAGAAAGTTAGAGCTTACTCTACCGCAATGATTAGTCGACTTATTATTGCAGATCGAAAATTAGCTTTGCTTAATCCCCTATTAAACGATTCTGATTTGATTCATAAGTGGGATCATTCCTATGGTGGTCATGGGCTTGAGTTAATGCGTATAACAATGTATCTAGATATTGTTCGTGAGTTAGCTGCTATTTCATTTGACCGAGGTAATACGTCTCCATCAATTTTCAATATTCTTGAACTTATTTCCTCTAAGCCTCTTTTAGAGGCTTTAAAAAGGGACTACTGTAAACCGACAACGATTACTTGGGTAAACGACGTTGACCCCGAATCAAGAGCATTCTGGGAAGAGCGTCATAAAGAAAGAGATTTGGGAGACAAGTCTCAAAGGTTTGATGAGCATTATCACAAGGCAAAAAAATTATTTAGCGAACTAAAAGGCAAGGATCTTCATCATAAAATTAGGAACGTACGCAATAAATTGGTTGCTCATTACGAAATGAGGCAAGACGGTACAGAACCCCGCTTAGCTGACCCTAAAGACTTTAATTTGAAGTGGGGAGATGTCGAAAGTTATTTCGAGGAGTTGAAGCCGATTATTGTTGAATTGGTGTTGTTAATTTCTAATGAAGCATATGCTTTAGATTTATTCCGAGAGGATCACGAAAGGATTTCTCGAGACTTTTGGAAACTGTAGGCTAACAAACTGTTTAAGAGTGATTCGCAACGCGTGGCATTTTTACTATGCGTTGGTTTTAGTGTTTAAGGTGGTATGCGGGAGCTTCGGTATTGCGTTGCTCACACCTTAACAGGGCGTTATGCTTAATCACGTAAAATCAGTGGTTTATGGTTTTTCTTTGTTCCCTAGGCTTGTTTGTTTCGAGTTTTTCGGCAAGTCGGCTCCAGTGGGCGCTGTTTTCCGGACACTTATTCTTTGGCGTTGGAAGTTCAGAGAATTGCCTCAATCAATTCTCTGGTAAGCGCGAGGTTAGGGCGGCTGGCTCAATCAGCAATTTGATCTTAGGTTTTTGATTTTTAGCAGCCAAATTTCAAAGTCTGATTTTTAAAAATTATGAGTCATTTCAGTTTTTTAGGTTTTGCCTTTTGTTAGCTAATCCTAGTCGAGTTAATCTTGGTTTTGGTAAAAATTTGGGCGTTGAATCTTAAGCATAACAAAGCGTTTAAGTGGGATTTGGCACGCGTGGCATTTTCAGTTTGCGTTGAGTTCGGTGGTTACGGCACTGTACGGTAGCTTTTGTATTGCGTGCCTGCACCCCTTAACGCGGCGTTATGTTGTCAAAGATTAAGTATGAAGACTTTAATATTATTTATAGCGGCATTATTGTCTGGCTGTGCTGG
>NZ_JAWOQQ010000061.1:0-1758 GCF_033337405.1 Vibrio sp. YT-16 | reverse complement strand
AGCATAGATGGCCTAACTGTGGGTTATGAAGCGTTGGTGCGTTGGTCAAGACGCGATGGTTTGGTGCCACCTAATATGTTTAGTGGCGCCGCAGAGGAGAGCGGATTGATTGTTCCGATGACGAACCAGATGATTCGCAAAATCATCCAAGATCTTGAGTCACTGCCTGAGTCGATTTGGGTGAGTGTCAATATTGTCTCTTCTCATTTAGAAACCGGTTCGTTAACCAAACTGTTGGCAGATTTGAATTGGCCGTGTGCAAACCGAATTCATTTTGAGCTAACAGAAAGAATTCCGGTTAAAGACGTAGAAGCCGCGAAAAAAGAGATTCTCTACCTCACCAACAAAGGTTACAAGTTCAAAATTGATGACTTTGGAACAGGTTATGGTGGCTTTTCTTACTTGCAGGACTTGGGTATTCGCTGCTTGAAAGTGGACAAAATGTTCGTTGATCCAATTGGCTCAGACGACCAAAAACTCAAAGTGTTGGATTCTATTGTGTCTGCGGCGATGAAAGCGGAATGTGAAATGATTGCCGAAGGTGTAGAAAACAGAAAACAGATTGAGTATTTGGCTACGCACAATATCTATTTGATTCAAGGCTATGTGTACGCAAAACCAGAGCCAATCGAGAATATTGCTGAACCGAATCCGGAGGCGTAACTTCTGTTCGTTGATTTTAAAGGTGTCCAATGTGGCACCTTTTTTCTTGCCTATTGTTTACCAGAAAATAGGGAAGTCATTAAAAGTGACTCCCAACTTTAAATCGAAAACTTGAGCTGATTTTTATATCACGATGAGACGATTTTGATATTTGGCATATTGTAGAACTGAGCACTTCCCATTACATTTTTTTGCCATCTCATAGATGGTCGTCGAAGTAAATAAACAGAATGTAATTTCTAAATTTATGTATTGTGAGAATCACGATGAGTGAACATGAGTTCGTGTGCTCGTTTGACGAGCAATTAACGATGGCCAAAAGTGAATTAATTTCAGCAATTACCCGTTATCGAGAAAACATATTGATGAGAGATACTAAAAACAGAGCTGAGTTGGAGGTTGAATTAGAGAAAAAGTTTCATACATACGAAGCGCTAACCAGTCAGCGGTATTGCTGAGTTGTTTGTATTCATAATTTGAATTTTTAATGTTGTCTAATAATAAAAGTTTGAATGTTTGACTCTATGATAAGCAAAAATACTTTTAATAAGATCGCAATGCTATTACTCGTCACGAGTTTGTTTGGTTGTAATAGCGACAGTGGAAGCAGCACTAGCCAACCGCCAATGAGCTTGCCAGAAGAAGTATTACCTGACGAGCCAGAAATTGAAGCGCCAATACCGGAACTGCCAGTGCCTGAGTTTCCTGATATTTCCAAACCAGAAGTTCCTGAAACGCCAGAGGTGACGCCGCCGAAGCCTTCTGAACCCGTTATTCCAGAGCCGCCAGTACCAGACAAAGTGGTGTCTCGTATTGCACTAAACCAAAGCCGTGTGTCGCTTGCAGAGGGTGAGCTGGCGCAGGTGAAAGTCATCGGCTTTTATAACGATGACACTCAAGACGACCTTACATCACAAGTTGTTTGGAACGTTGAAAATGCTGACATTGTTAACATCGACGAACGCGGTGTGATTACAGCGCTTAAAACAGGTGTTTCGGTCATTCGCGCAGACCTAGATGAGTTCAGTAGCGAAATGACCGTACAGGTTGTGGACGCGAAGTTGACCAACATTTACTTCGATCTGCCACATAAGG
>NZ_JAWOQQ010000060.1:0-1773 GCF_033337405.1 Vibrio sp. YT-16 | reverse complement strand
GTTCTGGGTGCGAGAGTCGCAAACCATTCTCTTGTATCGACCCAAAATCTATCCACGGATGTTTGTTTAGTTCTCTCGGGTGGTGGATGGGGCCATGTTTTTCGATGTAGTTTGGCGACGCGAATGGGGTGTAACGAAATACGCCAAGCGTTTCTTTGCGCCAATCCAGCCCTTTGTGTTCACCTAGCCAGATAAACAAATCTGGATCGTGGTGTGTATCGGAAAAATCACTAGTGAGCTGGACTCTGACATCAGGGTTATCCACCAGAAATTCATTGAGCACATCGCCTAACCAACTGCGAACTAACGCTGCGTGGCAAACGATATGTAGAGAGCCTGATACTTGATTATTTCAGCCTTGAAGCGCCTCATAACTTTCCTCGCTGAGCTCTAGGATCTGGCGACTGTAGTCGGCAAAAATCTCCCCTGCGCGTGTCAGAATCAAGCGGTTGCCTTGTCGAGTCGTTAGCGCTTGGCCAAAGTCGGCTTCTAATTGTGCTAAGCGGCGGCTCACGGTGGATTTCGGCTGATTCAGTGCTTTGGCGGCTGCGGTCAAACTTTTGTGTTGGTTAAGCGCATCAAAAGCACGAATTGATGCTAAGTCGTGCATATCTTACTCCTTACTGCGTTATGTACGGATTCCATATATGGGAAGAACCGTTCCATAACTCTCACTATGCATCTCATTCTATTTATGAATAATTCCACTTCGAAAATAATAATCATTATCAATTATGGAGATGTAGATGTCCACTCTTAGACTGCCAGTGCTAACTGCAACTGGTGTTTTAGCCTTCGTCAGTGTCCCTCATGTATTTGCTAACGACTCAGTTTCTAAAATGGAAACCGTCGTGGTGACAGCGTCAAGTTATGAGCAATCCCAAGCGGATGCGCCTGCAAGTATTAGTGTTATCTCGCGAGAAGAATTGGACTCGCGCTACTACCGCGACGTGACTGATGCACTGAAAAGTGTGCCGGGTGTTGTTGTGACTGGTGGTGGTGATACAACCGATATCAGCATTCGTGGTATGGGCTCTAAGTACACGTTAATTCTTGTGGATGGTAAGCGCCAAAGTACTCGCGAAACTCGCCCAAATAGCGATGGCCCTGGTATTGAACAAGGTTGGTTGCCACCACTTCAAGCCATTGAGCGAATCGAAGTGATCCGCGGTCCGATGTCGACGCTGTATGGTTCCGATGCGATTGGTGGTGTGATTAACGTGATCACCCGTAAAGATGCGCTTGAGTGGACAGGTAATGTGCAGCTGGGGACGGTTATCCAAGAAAACAGCCGTTCTGGTGGTGAACAGAGTGCAAACTTCTTTGTAAATGGCCCTCTTGCAGAAAACTTGTTGCTACAGGTTTATGGTCAATACACCGCAAGGGAAGAAGATGACATTGATTATGGTTATGAAGACAAAGATATGCAGAGCATCTCTTCAAAACTGATCTATCAAATCAATGACCGTCACTCTGTGCAGTTAGAGGGTGGTACATCGGCACAAAGTCGTCGCGGTAATGTTGGTCTTTCTGTACCTACGACTGGCTGTCGTAGAGGCTGTGAAGATTCATTGAATGAATATCGTCGTAACTACGTTACGCTTAGTCACACCGGGGAGTGGGAGTTATTGGGTAACTCTGATACCTACTTGCAGCGCGAGGAGAGTGAAAACAAATCTCGCGAAATGACTATTGTAAACACCACGTTTAAATCCAGCCTAGTTAAAGGGTTGGGCGCGCATACTCTGACAACTGGTGTCGATGCGACGCATG
>NZ_JAWOQQ010000005.1:0-367565 GCF_033337405.1 Vibrio sp. YT-16 | reverse complement strand
GAACAAAATTTAATCATATTTAATTTCTTGAAGAACCTTGGAACTATAACTAGCCTTTTAACATAAATATAACAAACCGTGTCGAAATCGTAGTTTTTGTGACTTTTCGTAAAGTTGTTCGATATTTGCATCGGGACGCAAGGAAGCTCGCGTAGGCGTAGCGGCTGAGCAGAGGAGAGATCTTTTGAAAAGATTAACGACTACTCTAGCCTTATCACTGAATGTGATTTTAATCACATTTTCCTCTTTTGGTTGGTCAAAGGAAAATGACTACAACATGACAAAAGGGGTCACAGAGATAAGTGGGCAAGTGTATGAATTACATATGCTGATTTTCTATATCTGCTGTGTAATTGCTTTGATTGTTTTTGGTGTGATGTTCTATTCCATCTTCCGTCATCGCAAGTCAAAAGGAGCAGTTGCAGCACATTTCCATGAAAGCACAAAAGTGGAAATTATTTGGACGGTCATACCCATCATCATTCTTGTCGCTATGGCGATTCCCGCAACAAAAACTCTAGTAGCAATGGAAGACACAAGCCAATCGGATATCACGGTCAAGATCACAGGCTCGCAATGGAAATGGCATTACAGCTATTTTGGCGAAGATGTTGAGTTTTTTAGTTTGCTTGCCACCAGCCAAAAACAAATTGATGGAATCGAAGCTAAAGGCGCACATTACTTACTGGAAGTAGACAACCCTTTGGTGTTGCCTGTGAATCGCAAAGTGCGTTTTTTGATGACTTCTGATGATGTCATTCACTCTTGGTGGGTACCGGACTTTGCCGTCAAGAAAGACACCATTCCAGGTTTTATTAATGAAGCATGGACAAGAATTGATGAGCCAGGCGTATATCGCGGCCAATGTGCGGAGCTATGTGGTCGTGCACACGGATTTATGCCGGTGGTGGTGCATGCGATGGAAGAAGAAAAGTTCGATGAATGGCTAGCGAGTAAGAAGCAAGAACTCGCACTTCAAAAAGCGGCGGCACAAGAAGCGCTCTCTCAAGACTTATCTATGGATGAATTGATGTCGCAAGGCGAATCGATATACACGGCGCGTTGCGCTGTGTGTCATCAGGCAAATGGTGAGGGGATTCCGGGTGCATTTCCCGCGATTAAAGGCAGTCCTATTGCAACCGGAGATGTTACAGAGCACATAGATATTATTGTCAACGGTCGCCCGGGCACCGCAATGCAGGCTTTTTCTAATCAGTTAAGTGACAAAGAAATTGGCGCGGTTATCACATATCAACGAAATGCATGGGGCAACGATACTGGCGATACAGTGCAAGCATCCGATGTGAATGCCTTTAAGGCACAAGGCAGTGCTAAGGAGGAAATATGAGTAAGCCAATAGATAAGGCAGTGAAGTCTGCGCCAGCAGAAGCCAGTGCGAACAGTACCATTGCGATTGATGATGGTCACGAGCATCATGCACCCCAGGGCATCACTCGTTGGTTGTATTCTACAAGCCATAAAGACATAGGCACCCTCTACCTTTGGTTTAGCTTTGCGATGTTTCTAACAGGTGGTGCGATGGCTATGATCATTCGTGCCGAACTGTTCCAGCCAGGGCTACAGCTAGTCGATCCGCAGTTTTTTAATCAAATGACCACGGTACACGGTTTAGTGATGGTATTTGGTGCGGTGATGCCAGCATTTACGGGGCTTGCTAACTGGATGATCCCGATGATGATCGGCGCTCCAGATATGGCGCTGCCGCGCATGAACAACTTGAGCTTTTGGATCTTACCTTTTGCATTTCTTATTTTGTTGAGCTCGTTGTTTTTACCTGGCGGCGGTCCTGATTTTGGTTGGACGTTTTATGCTCCGCTGTCCACGACTTATGGCCCGGATAGCACTGCGCTGTTTGTATTCTCTGTTCATATCATGGGTATCAGCTCCATTATGGGCGCGATCAACGTTATCGTGACGATCGTAAATATGCGAGCTCCGGGAATGACTTGGTTCAAGTTACCAATGTTTGTTTGGACTTGGTTAATTACCGCTTTCTTGCTAATCGCGGTTATGCCGGTATTAGCGGGTGCGGTGACCATGGTTCTTACTGACAAATATTTCGGGACTAGCTTCTTTGACGCAGCTGGTGGTGGTGACCCGGTAATGTTCCAACACATCTTTTGGTTCTTTGGTCACCCAGAAGTGTACATCATGATTTTACCGTCGTTTGGAATCATCTCCGCCATTCTGCCTGCTTTCAGTGGTAAGAAGCTGTTTGGTTATCATTCGATGGTTTACGCGACGTGTAGCATTGCATTGTTATCTTTCCTTGTGTGGGCGCACCACATGTTTACCACGGGGATGCCAGTTTTTGCTGAGCTCTTCTTCATGTATTGCACTATGCTGATTGCGGTACCAACGGGGGTTAAAGTCTTTAACTGGGTTGCCACCATGTGGCGTGGAGCTCTGACCTTTGAAACGCCAATGTTGTTTGCCATTGCCTTTATTGTGCTGTTTACCATTGGTGGCTTCTCGGGACTGATGTTGGCGATTGTGCCGGCGGACTTCCAATATCATGACACTTACTTCGTGGTTGCCCATTTCCATTATGTGTTGGTATCTGGTGCGGTATTCTCGATCATGGCAGCGGCATACTACTGGCTACCTAAGTGGACGGGCAATATGTACGACCACAAGCTGAGTTTATGGCATTTCTGGTGCTCAATTATTTCCGTCAATGTCCTGTTTTTCCCAATGCACTTCCTAGGCTTAGCGGGCATGCCAAGACGCATACCGGATTACGCCATTCAGTTTGCTGATGTTAATCAAATAGTATCAATTGGTGGGTTTGCATTTGGGTTGTCACAACTGATCTTCTTATGGTTGGTGATCAAGTGTATTCGTGGCGGGGAAAAGGCTTCTGCAAAACCGTGGGAACGTGCGGAGGGCTTAGAGTGGACAGTGCCAAGCCCTGCGCCACATCATACGTTTACTACACCGCCTAAGATTGACTAGCAAAGAGTGGGGTGAGTGACATGAAACCGAATCCATCAAACAAGAAGCTCACAGTGAAGTTGCTTTTGGCGACCCTGTTAATGTTTGGCTTCGGCTATGCACTGGTCCCACTTTATGACGTGATGTGCGACGCACTGGGAATCAATGGAAAGACAAGTGAAGTGGCCGCCATTCAACCGACAGGTATGCAACCGGACATGAGCCGAACTATTCGCGTGGAGTTTATGGCGCATGTCAGCCCAGATATGCCTTGGGAGTTTAGACCCAAAGTGATTTCGATGGATGTTCACCCAGGTGAAGTCGTACAAACCGAATACCTTGCATTTAATGAAAGCGGGCAGAAGTTGGTGGGGCAAGCCGTTCCTTCTGTTTCTCCCGGGACTGGAGCTGCTTACTTCAATAAGATTGAGTGTTTTTGTTTTAACCAGCAGCCTCTGGATGGTAAACAGCAAGCTCAAATGCCGTTGATTTTTTATATCGAACCGGACTTGCCGGAGTCTATACACACGTTAACGCTGTCTTACACACTCTATAAACTTCCCCCTCCTATAGGCTCTTAGCCACTCAGGGAGAGATATACAGACCAAGGTTGGTCAGTAAGGAGAGAAATTATGAGTAACAAGCCAGGAACATATTATGTTCCCGCTCAAAGTAGCTGGCCGATCATCGGTGCATTTGCTCTGTTTTTGGTTGCTGTTGGCGCAGGCATGACCGTCCAGGGGACACAAAGTGACGGTGCAGTGGGAACCATTGGTGGCATTGTGCTAGCGGTGGGCTTCTTGTTCTTGCTTTACATGTTGGCTGGTTGGTTTAGTAATGTGATTACTGAATCACTGAGTGGAAAATACAGCTCGCAAATTACTCGTTCTTTTCGCCAAGGAATGAGCTGGTTTATCTTTTCTGAAGTGATGTTTTTTGGTGCCTTTTTTGGTGCCTTGTTCTACGCCAGAATGATTTCTGTGCCTTGGTTAGGTGGGGCAGATAATAACTTCATGACTAACGAAGTCCTGTGGCCAACCTTCGAAGCGATGTGGCCACTCACACTGACACCGGGGGGAGAAACAACACAAGCTATGCCGTGGCAGGGCATACCCCTTACCAATACTATCTTGCTGCTATTGTCGTCTATTACGCTACATATGGCGCATATAAGCCTTGAACAAGACAAAAGAACGGCACTGATTGTTTGGTTAGAGATAACCATCGTACTTGCTGGCTTTTTCCTATATTACCAAGCGGTTGAGTATGTTCATGCTTATCAAGACATAGGGCTCACGTTGCAGTCCGGTATTTACGGTAACACGTTCTTCATGTTGACGGGATTCCACGGTTTACACGTTTGTCTTGGGACTATCTTCTTAATCGTGCTGCTGTTCAGAATCGCTAAAGATCACTTTTCGCCAAAGAACCATTTTGCCTTTCAAGCGGGCAGCTGGTATTGGCATTTCGTGGATGTGGTTTGGTTATGTCTGTTTGTGTTTGTTTACGTACTTTAGGCTCAGTGTGAACTCTTGGTTCGACTAATAAGGGCGAGGGTTTGGTGCTAGCCAACCCGAGCTGAGCGCAATAAGCAAAAGGACGACCACCAAAGCGGAGAACATGACTCGACGGCCTAAGTAATGACTCATGGGTTTGTCTCTTTTTTCAGGATTATCTGGGTCTTCACGAACCATTTCGATAAGCGCTTTTGCGAGGTTGAAGATAATGAAAAGCAGCAAAAGGACAAGCGTCAGTTTGAATAGAAATACGGTGGACATGGCACCTCCGGTTTCATCATTGTTGTTATCAAGACAATTATGGCTATTGAAACGGTTTTGGGTTGCAGTTGGTTTAACTGTGGTTGTGTTTTCTCTTTTGGTCAAACTGGGTTTTTGGCAGTTTGAGAGAGGGCAAGAAAAACAAGCATTGGAACAAGCCATTCTCGCGCGTGCGGATAGTGCGTACCAAGCACTAAGCGTCGTTCTTGAAGACAACGACTGGCGAGAGGAAAGTATCCTCGGGAAAAAAGTGGAAGTTAATGTTGTTCCTCAGGCGTTTCCCGTAATTTTGTTAGACAACCAAACGCATCAAGGCAGTGTGGGATATTTAGCATTTCAGATTGTATTGACGAGCGATGAGCCTAGTGCCTATGCGTTATTGGAGCTTGGTTTTGTCGAGGGAAGAGCAGAACGCTCAGTGTTACCAACGGTCACCAAACTCGATAATTCGACTTTCATCACAGGACGCCTGTACCGAAAATCTACTAATCCACTGAGCTCAGAGTTAATGCCGGAAGTTGGCGATGTTATTCGCGTGCAAAACCTAAACATCGCGCAATTGAATCAGCTACTGAATATTGAACTTATGCCCGCAGTCTTGCAGCCAGACAATTTAACTCGTTGGCCCTATGACTTTCCTTGGAATCCATTGCCACTCAATAGTGCCAAACATTTTGGCTATTCGATTCAATGGTTTTCGATGGCAGGTGTTTTCTTGTTACTGACTTTAATTGTTTTTGTTCGTTGGCAAAAAAAGTTGCGTCATATGGAGGTGAAGCATGACATCTAAAGTAACCAAAGGACGACTAATGTTGATTGCGCTGGTTTGTACGTTCGCGCTTCCCGCTGTCATTGCAAAAGTCATTCTCACACAAGGGTGGTATCAAAGCGGAGTGACCAATAGAGGCGAGTTAGTCGAACCATACACGACGTTAGAGCAACTTGGTCAAGAGTCACCTCTCAAAGACCATGGTTGGCAACTCGCTTATGTATTGCCTAACGAATGCACTGAAGAGTGTAAACAGCAGCTTTACCTGCTTCAGCAAAGCCATGTTGCTTTAGGTAAGTATCAAGAGCGAGTAGTGCCAGTCGTTTGGCAGACTGAGCATTCAGATCCCATAGAAGTATCGATGTTAGCGATGCAAATGAATGAATTGGTTACCGCAAAAGTGAAACCTGGGCAAATGTTGATCGTTGATCCTCTTGGGCAACTGGTGATGTCTTACTCGCCGAAACCAAATGAGGACTTAGTCCTATTGAATAAAGGTATGTTGGCGGACTTACGCAAGCTCTTAAAACTGTCACGAGTCGGTTAGAGGAAGTGCATATGAAATTAATTCAGTTGGTTAGATTCAGTTTGCTGCTAACTCTCGTGGTGATCATGTTAGGGGCATATACTCGCCTTTCAGATGCAGGGTTAGGTTGCCCGGACTGGCCTGGTTGTTATGGGCACTTTTCTGTGCCGCATCAAGAAGAAGACGTCATACGTGCTAACCTGAACTTCCCCGAGCGGGCAGTAGAGCATGAGAAAGCATGGCTTGAGATGATTCATCGCTATTTTGCAGGAACGTTAGGTTTAGTCATTTTTGCGATGGCAGCGATATCAATAAGGTCTGAGCGTGTAAATTCAACCATTCCGATGTTGCTAAGCGTATTGGTGATTGGGCAGGCACTTTTGGGAATGTGGACAGTTACTCTTAAATTAATGCCCGCCATCGTGATGCTTCACTTGCTCGGTGGTTTCGTTTTATTGGCGTTACAGGCGATTTTTTACTGCCAATTAAAAGCGCAAAACAATCTCTATTTCTCTCCATCTTCTAGCTCTCTGAGAGGCTTTTCATTGTTGGTTTTTCTGGTCGTTTTGGTGCAAGTGCTCCTTGGAGGGTGGACTTCGTCAAATTATGCTGCGCTGATGTGTACCACACTGCCGATTTGTGAGGGAGACTGGATGAGCCATCTCTCATGGAAAGAAGCGTTTTCTTTCTGGCAAACTGGATTCGAGAATTATGAATTTGGTGTTTTGGAGTATCCGGCAAGAATGACTATACACGTCACTCATCGTATAGGCGCTATTGTTACCGCCACCGTGGTATTGGCTTATAGTATTGGGCTTATGAGGCAAGATTCTCATCATTCACAGAGAATCGGAGGGTGGTTGTTGTTCACTCTGGTGTGCCAAATTATGCTGGGTGTAAGCAACGTAGTATTTCAACTTCCTATTTATGTCGCGGTGGCGCACAACCTTGGTGCCGCTGTTATGTTGAGTCTCGTTTGTGTTAGCCAGTTTTACTTGTGGCAGGGTAAAACGGCTTGGAATTACACCGCGAAAGGAGTTCGCTATGAGTAAAGAAATCGCGCTGTCATTAAATGGGCGAAAGCGACTAAGTTCCGTTTATTTGAAGTTAACGAAACCTAAAGTGGTGGCGTTAATGTTGGTGACGGCAGTAGTAGGGATGAGCTTAGCCCCGGTTGATGATTTCCCCTGGTTGCAGGCGGTAGTTGGCCTAACGGGGATTGGTCTGATGGCCGGGTCTGCGGCAGCGTTTAATCATCTAATTGACCGCCGAATTGATGCGAGAATGGCACGCACACACAAACGACCATTGCCATCGGGTGAGACTAAGCCATCATCGGTGATAGCCTTCGCTACAGTTTTAGGTGTCTTAGGGTTTGTACTTCTATATGCGATGGTCAACCCGCTGACGGCATGGTTGACTTTGATGAGTTTGCTCGGCTATGCGATGGTATACACAATGTACCTCAAACGTGCTACGCCCCAAAATATCGTCATTGCAGGGATTGCCGGTGCGATGCCGCCTCTTCTCGGTTGGACTGCTGTAACAGGGCAATTACATGCGAATGCTTGGCTGCTCGTGATGATCATTTTTATCTGGACGCCACCACATTTTTGGGCTCTCGCTATTCATCGTGTCGAGGATTACCGCAAGGTAGATATTCCCATGCTGCCAGTGACACACGGCATTGAGTACACCAAAACTTCTATTCTGTTGTATACGGTGCTATTGACTTTGGTTTGTGTTCTACCGGTTTTGGTTGGCATGGTCGGCGTGGTGTATCTTTTTGCCTCGCTACTACTCAATGTTGGCTTTATGTACCATGCATGGAAGCTAAAATATGCACCAGAGCCAAATACCGCGATGGAGACGTTTAAATTCTCTATCTATCATCTTTTGGCGTTGTTCATTGCATTGCTTTCGGATCACTATATTGGTTTTTAACCTCTCTTAAAACAGAAAACGCCGCGTGGTTCGCGGCGTTTTTGGTTTTGATACTTTGGCTTTAAGACAAAGCTTTCTAGATTTATTGAATTTCTAGCAGTTCAACATCAAAGATCAAAACACTTGCTGGTGGAATTGGGCCAGAGCCACTCTTACCATAGCCAAGCGTGCTTGGTACGAAAAGGCGGATTTTCTCACCTTCTACCATGTATTGTAGACCTTCTTGCCAGCCTTTAATGACTTGGTTAAGACCAAATGAAATCGGCTCACCACGATTAACAGAGCTATCGAATACCGTTCCATCAATCAAGGTGCCGTGGTAGTGTACTTTTACTTTACTTGTTGCAGTTGGGTGAACCTCACCTTCGCCTTTTTCAAGAACCATGTATTGAAGGCCACTTTCTGTTGTGATAACGCCTTCTTTTTTCGCATTTTCTAGTAAGAATGCTTGGCCTTTGGCAAAGTTTTCATCCGCTACTTTATGGTTTGTCCAAGTACGGTAAATGAAAAAGCCCGCCAAAATAAAAATAATAAGAGGAAACAAAAATTTAGACACGTGATCTCCTTGTCTATTTAGGTTGTTTTAGCAAAAAGTTGATGGTTTCTGCCATGGCTTCAACGCGGTCATGACCACCAGTAATCACTTGATATTTTCCGTTTACGATAAAGGCTGGAACGGAGTTAATTTGGCCGCGAGTCGTGATCGCTTCTGCCTTAGTGATGTACTCAAACAGCGTTTTTTGCTGTGCTTCATCTAAATGGTAAGGGCTGATAAGGTTGCGAGACTCAAAGGCTTTCTCTACGGCGATTTGGCGTTCCTCAGCCGTTGCATCGGCACCCATTTGCACAGCAGTAAAAAGATCCGCCATAAACGCTTTATCTGGTGTTGATTCAAGCTGCATTACGGCAGTATAGAAGATGATGGCGCTCACTTGTGCACTTTCATTGAACGTTACATGCATTTTTTCAACGCTTTGATCGGTCAATGATTCAATTTGAGGGACAAACTCTTCCATTGAGCGGCAGTGGCCACAAGTTAAAGAGAATGCTTCAGTCAGGGGAGCTAAATCATATTCTTCAAGGGATACTGGCAAAACTTCGTATTGTTTGCCTTGCTGAGGCTGACTCTTGCCGCTATCGCATGCCGACAAAGCCATTACGGCAACAACAACAGCAAAGCCTTTCGATATGGTTTTTAACATAGTAGTGCTCTAAATGAGAAATTTGCGTTAGTTTATCGGTTAACGATAGTGACTAAAACCATTAAATAACAATAAAGTGAGACCATTGGTAACAGACTTTGCCTGACGTATGGACTGTAAGGGTAGGGTATTTTAGTGTTGCGTTTTATTTGAGAGATGATTTTGCATTGACTCCAGTGGCATGAACGCTGCATAGACAAACCAGTCGGTGGACAAAAGCGCTAAAGATTCGGCGTGTTTTGTCGACACAATGAACAAGAGTTTTTCTACGTTGGTAATGGTATGAAGCATTGGTTTTTAATTGTTTGTGGCATTCTGGCCGGGTGCAGCAGCCTCGATCAAGATATGGTCCCTGGTGGGAACATTTTAGATACAGCTCCTAAATCAAACACTGAGCTGAGACACCCAGAGTGGGGATACCCGAGCGCATCCAATGTGGCTTCTTCCCCTCGTTCATATCAAACGGCGAGGGCGTCAGTAAAAAAGTCGCAAAACGTGACCTCTCTGGAAATGTTCCTGAGCAGGCATAACATTCCTCACGAGACGCTCAGTGGTGGTCACCTGATGATACGTTTGAAAGAGCAAGTGCATTTTCAAACGGGTTCTGCACGGTTATCTGCTCAATCTCAAGACTGGATTCGAAACATTGGTCACTATCTGGCTGGAAGAACTGATGTTGATGTCGTGATTGATGGTCATGCGGATAGCACGGGAACTGAAAGCTTCAATGACACGCTATCTGAAAAGCGAGCTCGTGAAGTAGAAAAACAACTATTGGCGACGAGTATTCCACGTCAACGAGTGTTTTCTAGAGGCTTCGGGGAGTATGTACCGAAGTGCAGCAATGCGACAGCGAGTGGTAAAGCTTGCAATCGGCGCGTAGAGCTAACATTGATCGTGGATGAATAACGCAGACGTTAGGCGGTAATCTTCGTTGTGTTGTTCTTGCATACCCGTTATTTGCTTAGTGGAGTTTAAGTTCGGAGTTGAGCAAGAAGACTGAATAAGGAAAGCTCGCACGGCAACATTTAGCTAGAAAAAATAGAAAAGAGGCACCGTTAGGTGCCTCTTTTACATCCGCCAATGTTCATAGGGGGAACTTAGGCAAATTCTTTTTCAACGTAAGCGACGATGTCAGATGACTCGTATAACCACTGTGTCTCGCCATCTTTTTCGATACGAAGACAAGGGACTTTAACTCGCCCACCACCTTGCTCTAGTTCAGCTCGATGAGTCGGGTTATTTTTTGCATCACGTAGCTCAATGTTCACCGATTGACGCTTCATTGCACGGCGGACCTTTACGCAAAAAGGGCAGGCTTCAAATTGGTAAAGTGCGTATTGTTTCGCTTTTTCATCAATACGTTGCTGTTCTTCTGCGGTGCGCTTAATACCACGAGGTGAGAACACCGCGTTCAGCAATAAGATAACCTTGCCTAAAATCCAACGGATAAACTTCATAATGATCCCTTGATGTTCATTGGGTAATTGTCCTTTAAGAATGCAATCATGATGCTTGTTGCACTGAGCGTGAAGTCTATCAGTTGTTTGAAATGGATAAAACCATGTATTTTATGCGGAAAATAGACGTGTAAACCAACCCCAAAAGCCACTTGCTGAAGCCGGACGGGCTTCTTTACCTTGATAAAAACTTTGCATGAGTTCGGTTCTGAATGCATCAACGTCCATGCGTTTTATGACAAGCTCGTGCTGCAATGTATTTTGAGTCTGCTCGGCATGATCGTGCGCCAAGCTGAAATCCATATTTAAATAGCCTTGCGTGTATAACCAAAGGTGGGTGACTAAGATTAGGTCTTCAGCAGATTGGTTAGTAAACTTATCCGCGTGCTCATTACCCAAGGAGTCAGTCAGAACTTGCTGCATACGCTGGGTAGAGTGAGCATTTTGCTCGTAGTTAGCACTTGCTTCAATATGTGATTTGGTCAAAAGGCCAAGCAGGTGAAGAGTAGGTGCTGTTGTGGGTTTGTTCTCACAAACTTTTGTAAATAGTTGTGACTGTTCTTTTAACCAACGTCGCTTTGCTGCTTTATGTTCTTTAACAAAGGGGATTTCTTCAAATCCCATCTCTTGACTCAGTTCACTAAGAGACGTCATGGTTTTTTAGTTCCTTCACCGTTACTTCGATATGTTGATCATTGATATCAACAAAAATTGAGCTGCCAGTAATCATAACAGAAAGGCTAGTACCTCGGTCAAGGTGCTGACAAATCAAGTCGATAGCGTCATAGTCAAAGCTCTCTACGTTGACGGGAAGCATTGAGAACTTTCCTGACATTTTGTCCCACCAGACAGCCGCTTTGGTGTTATAAGTGTAAACTTTTACATGCTTTGCTAGGCGAGAAGCTTTCTTAATTCTGTCTGGTTCTGGTTCGCCAATTTCAATCCAGTGAGTAATGCTTTGATCATCGCCAACATGCCATAAATCAGGCTCTTCAATCGTAGAGAGTCCTTTTGTAAACTCCAGATTGCTTTGAGCATTTAAACAGTAAGCTAGAATGCGAGCCAACATTCGTTGCGGCTTTTCAGAAGGGTGAAGGGCGATAGTTAGATTTTTAGAATCGTAATAGTCATTATTCATATCGGAAATGGCGATACGAAATTTGTAAATGGTTGGTTTAAGAGCCATAGATTTATATCGTTTTGTTGGCAAAATAAGTTTTAGGCAAAAAAATAGCCAGCTTTAAAAGCTGGCTATCGTATCAAATTCTTTAAGAATTAAAGTACTTTGATTTGCTCTGCTTGAGGGCCTTTTTGACCTTGAGAGATAACAAATTCTACTTTCTGGCCTTCAACTAGAGTACGGAAGCCGTCACCAGTGATTGCAGAGAAGTGAGCAAATACGTCAGGACCGTTTTCTTGTTGAATGAAACCGAAGCCTTTAGTTTCGTTGAACCACTTAACTGTGCCAGTAGCTGTGTTAGACATGTCTATTTCCTAAATATCTAAATAATGTAATCTTTCGCCTCAACGGCGCTTATAGCGTGGAAAAATAAATTGCTATTGCGTACCACAGGACGACGGGTTACAAGTAATCCAACGAAATGTGAAAACAAAGAACTTTCTTTCTAGCCGTGTTTGAGTCTAGGTTAATTCCACGAAGAGTCAACATATATTAGTGCTTTATGGACAAATATTTGTATTTAGTCACTATTTAACCAGCATGTTTTTGATTAAATTTCAAATAAATGACGGTGATGTGAAGTTTTTTAGCATAAAATTCAACTAAATCTATAAATTTGACTTATTTATATAATTATTGTCCAATCTGGTTCGACCATTAAGGAGGATTTATGGCAAAGCGTAAAATCAGTCCTCAACCGAGTGGCTCACAACATGAGACCGACTTCGGCAGAGGTGAAATCAAAGACAACGCGTTAAAAGCGGTTGTTACCAGTCAGCTGTTCCAAATACGAGTCGTTAAAGCGAAAAAAGGTAAAGGTAGCTTCAGCCGTAAAATGAAGCATAGAGGCAAAGAGCCCTATTCAAAGTTCTCCCCAAGGTGGATTTTGAATAGGGCTTTTTTATTGGTACTAGGTGTTTGCAAAACTGATGATATTCAATTTTTTAGTACCAGATAAGTTTTCCTAATTTATCATGTACTGCTTCAACTGCTTCAACTGCTTCAACTGCTTCAACTGCTTCAACTGCTTCAACTGCTTCAACTGCTTCAGCGAACCAAGCGTTGAAAGTACCAATTAAGTACTAAAACTTACTAAGTTAGATTCATATCAATAAGCGTCACTTCCTGTATTATGCAACTCTACTATATCTTTAGTCTAATCAAACAGCCGAGATTATGGTTTAAAAAGACTGGTGAGAAGTAGGTATGTCATCGACGAGTTATGGTACTTATGGTTGCAAATGTAAAAAAGCGTGTGCTTCTTTATTACTACTGTGGCTGTCCATTTGTCCGATGGCGCATGCACACAAGTCAGAGTCTCATTCTTTAATTGTTGCTAACTCCAAAGCGTGGAAGCCGTTCTCTTACCTTAGCCCAGATGGTGAACCTAAAGGTATTTTAATCGACTTTTGGAAAGAGTACGCGGCGAACAACCAAATCGACGTTCAGTTTCTCCTTTTGGATTGGGATGCTTCTTTACAAGCCGTAAAAGAGGGTAAGGCTGACTTTCACGGAGGACTTGTCTACTCGCCCGAAAGAGCGAAGTATATGGACTTTGGCGCAGTCATAATGCCTATCCAAACCAAATTGTACGTAAATAAAGATGTACTTTCGGTTGATATCAGGAGTGTTTTAACTGGCGAAATGACGCTGCCAATTGGCGTTGTTAAAGGAAGTTACGAGTCTGAGTTTGTTCAGACGAATTACCCGAATGCACCTATCGCAGAATACATTAACAATGATTCGATGATACAAGCCGCCGTCGATAAAAAGGTGCTGTACTTCGTTGCAGACCTGCAAGTTGCTAACTTTTATATGGCAACCACGCCGGGAGCGGGTATGTTTGTCCCGACAATTAGCTTATATAGTAAAGATCTTCGGATTGCAGCAGGAATGCACAGTGCAACTTCCATTTTAGAGGTATCAAGAGCGTTTGAAAAAGTCATCGATACGGATCGTGAGCGGATCCTCACCCGTTGGAGTGTGGTGAAAACGGTTTATCCACTTTATCTTTTCCCTATTGCCATTTTCATCATGGCGGTTGCAACGCTTTATCATATTTTTGCCCTCAAACGTATGGTTGCTCTTCGGACAAGGCAATTAACGATTGCCAATCAGCAATTGCTGGAGATGACGTTGACGGATTCTCTCACAAAGCTATACAACCGTAGACACCTTATTGAGCAATTGGCGCTACTGAATCATTTGAAGCGAAACTTAACGGTGATGGTGTTTGATATTGATGATTTTAAATCAATCAATGATCGATATGGCCACCTTGCTGGAGACCGAGCAATAGTTGCCATCGCAGAAGCCGCTAAGTCGATGACTGATGACCGAATGACATTGGCGAGAATTGGAGGAGAAGAGTTCGCACTCGTTACGTCGTCTCTGTCAGAGCGAGAAGCACTCAATTTTGCCAATATGCTCTGTAAAGCCGTTTACGATCAGCCTGTTATACTGGGTGGACAAGCAATTCATTTGAGTATCAGTTTGGGCTGTGCTTACTATCCTGAGTTTACCCACATCGTGAGCTTGCAAGATGCTGACGAGTTGATGTATCAAGGTAAGTCTGAAGGAAAGAATCGTGCAGTTTTCCAAGTTATAACAGACTGTCAGCTTCAACCTGCGCTTCGTCAAGTGAATTAGGTCTCGCTAATTCAACTGATACTTCAAACCATCCTCAAGCCTCAAAGGTTTAGTCAGAGTAACGTGGTAAGCGTTGACGATTACGTTGCGTTGTTTTCTTTGAGGCCAATTTGCGTACAAATATTCGCACTTTCATATATATAACCCCCACCTGCTCACGTTTTTATCATAGAAGCAGTAATTGTTTTAAAGTGATAAGCGATTTCTTGGTAAAGATCAGAACCCCTGTCTACACTCAGTGTAAAGTAATGCATATAAAGCATGATGCATACGGTGTTGTACAAAAACAATTAAAGAAGATAAGAAATAAGTTGGCTTGAGAAGGACGGGGAATGAACAACGAATGCTTTGCTAGGTTCCGAGCTGTCACGGATGAACTGTCAATGAAAGAATCGTTGTCAGTTGGGAAAGACCCTTATGCTCACTATCTCAAAGATATTGTGGGGATTGATTTGTTGTCTCGTGAAGAGGAGTTGCATTACGCCAAACTTAATCGAGCTGGTGATGAAGAAGCGCGCGAAATGTTGATTGAGTCTAATCTTCGACTTGTTGTGAAAATCGCAAAAGGTTACCTCAAACGGCCAGGTAATAACTTTACTCTGCTCGATTTAATAGAAGAAGGTAACATTGGTTTGATAAAAGCGGTCGATAAGTTCGATCCTGAGCCAGGCTACCGTTTTTCTACTTATGCGGTATGGTGGATTCGCGAGAATATAGAAGCGGCATTAATGAACAATGGCCGCACGGTACGTTTACCTGCTCATGTGTGCAAAGAGATAAATAGCCTGGCTTTAAAAAAGCTCGATGCGTCAAAAAGTGAGAGCAAGGAGTTGTCTATTTCTGAACTCTCACGCTGCTCAGGGGTGAAAGCAGAACGTATAGATGAACTTGTTGCTCTAAGTGGTTTTATTGATGTATCGACCACTGCGGACCTACATCGTGTTCCATTTGTTCTTGAACTGTGTGAAAGTGAGTATACGCCAGATCCACAACAAGACTGTGAAAACCAGTGCTTTACTCAAGCTATTGAAAATATTATTAAAACTTTGCCAATTAAGTTGCAGAAAGTCTTGATCCATCGATTCGGATTATTTGACCAGAGAGTGAAAACCTTGTCGGAAATAGGCCTGTTATTAAACGTGTCTAACGAGCGTGTTCGTCAGATGCAGATAGAGGCGGTTGAACGCGTGCAGAAACGTCTCCGATTCGATGGTTGGGTTTAAGATTTTTAGCCCCTTATCCTAGCCGATTAATTTACTGGCTTGCTACTCTGTTCTTCCGTAAGTAACAGCAGCTCAAGCTGTGCTTTAGCTGCTGCCTCCAATCTCCATACACTCAATAATCGGTTAAGTGCTGCGCGATAAGTACGACTTTTGAGTAAAAAAGCGAGCGTACTTGTGTAGTTGTTTACGACTTGCGCTTGTGTCTCGACCAAAGCAGTTTTGTTTTCGATGTCGATGTGTTGAAGGTTAAAGTCAGGAAGAAACGCACACTCATACCATACCTCTACAATTTCACGAATTTCGAGTTCTTCTTCAGGCACGTCGAAGTCTTGTAACTGGTAGTTTTCTGGTATCGTTGATAAATAAACCACATCCAATTTGTCTGCAACAAATGTATACATCGGATTCCTTAGTGTACGCGCTTACAGAGTAAATAGTCTCATCGTTTACATTTTTGTCTATGACCGTGCTCAAGTATGAATGATGAACCACACCACATTCCGAACTTAACTTAGACTTTTTAAGTACTTATCGGTTAACCCGAAATACTTCAGGTTGCCATCTGGCTCCAAGACTAAGCTCATATTGGATGTAGAGATCATGCCCGGATCATTCGTTGAGAAAATAACGGTCTTATTGAGTAGTTTGTCGCTAAATAACCGCTTGAAGTAGTGGGAATTTTCTTGCTCTGCACCATTAAATGGCTCGTCAATGATAATCAAAGATTGTTCGCAGTTGCCTAGCCCTAATGCGAGCCGCAGTCTTTGTTGAATACCATTTGGTAAACTTTTACAGATATCAACGCTCAATTGAGTGTCTAGGCCTTGTGGCAACCATGTATCGAGCTCAAAGAAACTCACCATTTCACGCATTTTTTCTGTTGGGATTAACCCATTATGCAAGATGAAGTTAGTCTCCAAGGAGCCTTCAAAAATATGCAGGTTAAACGGGATGTAGTTAATCGAGGTTCGATAGCGGTAACTGTTGAATTGTTTGATGTTATAACCGTCCACCGAAACTGAGCCTTGATAGCGTTCCTCTAGCCCAGCGATAATAGAAATGAGCGTCGTTTTACCGCAACCTGTTGGTCCACAAATCACAACTTTTGCGCCCGGTGGAATTTTAAAACCAAGATTAGTTAAGCCTGTTGCCGCACCACTATAACGATGGCTCACACCAGAGCCGACGATACTACCTTGAAAGAGGCGAATAGGGGGGCTTTTCTCTAACGTTAGCTTATCGTCATTCATCGCCATAAGGTTGTTGATTTGCGCAGAAGACGCCTTAATGGATTGGAACTTAGAAATAGAGTTGTAGATGCCCATAATAGGCCCCAACGCCTTCCAGACTAAAATTACGGTAGCAAGCATTGCACCTGCATCGGAGGTGCCGTCCATCACGCCGATAACGGCCGCGACGATACTTGCGGTACCAATAACCTGAATCAAACTCCCGCCTGCTGCCTGAACCCTGCTATTAGTCACTGAAACATGTTCTGCATCGTTGGTGCTTTGTAAATGCGATGCGCTAAAGCGGGACTGGATAACACGCAATAATGGCAAGCCTTGGATGGTTTTTATACCACGAAGAATCTCATTCCATTGGTAAGAAACCATGGCGTTGGCGCGAGAGCTCTTGGACGTGGCTTGCGAGTAGATGTAACGAGAATAAACACAGAACACCAACATCAGAATCAAACCCGCCATGACGACCAATGCTGCGGTTCCTGACATGATGGCAATCGCGACAATGAACACGATAACAAACGGCATGTCGAAGTAGCTCAAGGTTGACTCTGCGGTTACCAAACGGCGGAAAGTGTCGATGTCTTTCAAACGTGCTAACTGAGAAGAGACACCAGCGGTAGATGTCATCGAATAAGGAAGCCACAACAGTTTGGATATTACGTTTTGAGAAATATGCACCGCCAAATCCTTCCCTGATGTGGCGATGATGTTGACCCGCATTTTCTTGAAAAAGTATTCCGAGAACCCAACAATCACAGCAAATAACGTGAGCCAATAAAGCGTGGCTTGCGAGCTAGAGGTTAAGGCGAAGTTGTACACACTCATAATAAAAAAGGGCTGGAGTGCGCCGAGAATACTGACCACGAAGCTGAGGATAATTAGGCTCTTGAGTTCATTGTTGTAGCGATAAAACGCGTATTTAATCCAGTTACTGCGGTCTTGAGATTCAGGTGGCGGCTCTCGAAACAAGCGCGAGTATTCGCTGACCGAGACCAACAAACATGGCTTTTTGCAGAGCGGGTATTCAATGGTGTTGTTATTGGTGTAATCAAACAGGATCAGTTTGCCGTCTTTGGTGCCCAAGAAAATCGCAGTGAGGTTTTCTATCTCGATAAAACAAGGATGAGGGTGCCCCTCGATGTGCTCCAACGTTTTTAATTTGGTGACGTCACAACGGTAACCAAGGCGTTCAATGGTGGCTATAAAACTGTCGCTGTCTTTTGGTTTAGGGATAAAAGCGTCACTGAGGATAGAAGGCGTGCCTTCCCATTCAAGCGCAATGAGGGTGTAAGCTAAACCACGAATCAAAGGTGACTGATTGTATCGCTCATCATAACTGCGAGCCTCAAAGTCCAACAAGCGTTGAGGGACATTATTAAAATCAACCAAAATACTCATTGGTCACCTCCGGTAAGTTTGACACGTTTGAGGCGATGATTGAGTTTGTCCATCTTATTGCTGACGATGATGAGGACTTTGTCGTTGGCGCGATAGGCGGTGCTGGTCAAAACCAATCGAGCAAAGTCGTCATCATAAACACAGTCGATGTCGTCGAAGATCAACACTCGTTTGTTTGCAAGCAAGGCACGCACCAACAACAGGGCATAAGCGACTTGGCGCGAGAATGGGTTGCGTAAATGTCCTTTAAGCTCGGTGTAAAAACCAGCGGGAAGGGCATCGATTTGTGCTTTGATGTTCATGGTTTCGCAAAGCGCAAATGCGGTGTTGTTTAAGCTCGGGCGGAAGCAAGTCAAGTTGTCGATGATGGTGCCTTCGACGAACGAACTGGTTTTGTCGACCATGAGCACGCTATTACGCCAGACGTTGTAATTGACGTCATCAAGTGGTGTCTCGTTGATCTTAATGTCCAGTTTGTTGTCGGTGTTTTGCCGCGTAACGCAATTGGCAAGATGGGTTTTGCCTGCGCCGCTTTTCCCCGTCAGCAAGTAAGCCTGGCCACGTTCAAACTCGATGCGTTGCTTTTCCGAATACTTCACCGAGATGCGCTCGACTTCCGTCGTGTCGTTTTGTTGTTCTATAGATGCAGCAAGCTCAAGCAGCTCGGCGATACGTTGAATATGAAGCTTGTTCAACTCCCATCGACTCACCGTGCGCATTACTTGCTGGTATGGCGCGAAGTAGCGGTTGGTAAGCATGATGATGGCAGCCATGATGCCTTGGCTCGATTGCATGTTGATAACTGCCGTTGCCAAAACCACCACCACACAAGCGATGGAGAGCTGTTGTATGAGCGACAAGATAAGGTTGAAGTTTGATTCAATTTGCTCGTATTTGATGTTCTCGACTTCACGTTCTTCCACCATTTGTGTCATCAAGCTCTCAACGCGATATTCCATATTGCGCGCTTTGATATCGAGTGGGCTAGAGATGATCTCGATGATTTTAGAAGTAGTTAAGCCTTCGATGTCGGATTTGTTTTCTAAGCTGTTGATTTTCTGCTTGGAAAGACTGAGTGCGAACACCGCCAAAATGATGGAGGCGAGCAAGATGGTCACTCCCGCCCAAATGTTGATCACACCGATAATCAGAATGGTCAGTATGCTGACGGCAAGGTTGATCAATGCCCGTACAGATTCTCCGCCAAAGAAGGATTTAATCTCTGGAATGGTCGCAATACGCTCTAGGTATTCACCGGGTTCTAGACGACGAAACTTCGATATCTCAGCCAAACAGATTGATTGAAACACCTTGTTGGTTAAGTTGGTTTCGAATTGCTTCATGATCACCGACGAAATCTTCTCTTCCTGATTCTTTAAGTGATAGTCGAGGAAGATGGTGATCAAGATAATGGCAAACAGAAGAAACAGCGTGTCTTTGGCTTGGTTAGGTAAAACACGGTCAAAGATAATCAGAATCGAAAAGGGCAGTACTAAACCAAACAGCGTCGAGATGACCGTTGAGAAAGTCAGGTAACATTTGTCAGCAAAGTTAATCTTTTGGGAAAAATACTCAGTTTGCATTGCGACCTCCTTTCTTAATCGATGGTTTGGAGAGAAGGTGTTTTGGAACTAAGTCTTGATTGCTTCTGCCTTCGATATCGCTCATTAATTGCATGATGCTTTCGATGGATTGCACCGACAGCATGCCTTTGATTTGCTCAAGATTGATCGATTCAATGATGTAGTCATAACGCGCGCTCTCGTAATCACGTAGCGCGCTAAACAGTTTACTTTCCGCGGCCAGTAAGTCGGTAATGGTTCGCGTGCCAAGTTGGTAGGCGCGTTGAATGCCTTTGTAGGAAGCGTAGTTGGCACGGATGATGTTCTCGTAACTGCTAATAGCGCGGGAGAAGTCATTAATGTTGAGTACCGAGGTGTTAACGCTATTGCGTGTCGCGAACAATGAATCTTGGTACAGCAGCTCGGTTCGCTCGATGGCAGTCGACGATTTTTGATAACCGTAGTAATCCGAACCGCCGGAGAAAATTGGCACATTCAAGTTCAACCCGACGCTGGTCGAGTTACTGTCCCCTGTTGCGGTTGGGTCGGTTCGGTCATAGTTGTTCGCATCGTCGTAACGGTAACTGGCAGAGAGCGATACGGTCGGCACAAAGTTTGAACCGCTTTCTTTCAAGCCTCTTCGGCTGCGCTCGACGGTTTTCTTCGCAACCAATAAGTCGTTATTGAGCTTCAAAGCTTGTTCAAGAATCTCACGTTGTTCGGATTCGCTGATTTCCGCCAAGGGCACGCTTTCGTAGATGTCCTGTGATGGGGTGACTGGGTATTGAACTTGAATCTCTAAACCGTTCAAAATTACGCGCCGGTCTTTCTCTAAGGTTCTTAAGCGATTGGCAATGCCTTCTTTCTGGGCAATTACCTCATACAACTCGCTCGCCGCAGTGTTGCCAAGTTCCACGTTGCGACGCATTTGGCGCTCACGTGTTTCAGACGATTTAAGTTCTACTTGGGTGGCTTTGATTTGCGCGTTGTTTTTGAGGTATTCGAAATATTGCGTCGCGATTTCAGAAATGGTGCTCTGGATTTTGTTCTCGTGTTTGATTTCTTCAATGTTGAAATCAAGCTTCGCGGTGCCGTATTTAAAGATGTCACCAAGGTTAAACACCGATTGGGATAAAGACACACTGTAGCTGTTCGAGTTGTAGCTAGAACGTGTATCCGGTGTTCCCGTTAATATGGTTTCGTTTTCATTCCATGTGGTATCAGCAGCACCGTTTAAAGAGGGTAGAAACTTAGAACGGCTAATGTCGATGTTGTATTCGTTTTCTTCCACGCCTTTGTCACTAGCGCGCAGAGATAAATTGTTTTCCAAGCCGAGTTTGACCGCCTCAAGCAAGGTGGTCGCCATTGCCGAAGGAGCGTTGCTCAATGTAAGCGCTGCCAATACACAGCTAGTTAAGTTTCTGTACCGCCACATACTTGTTGATCACCTTGATGATTTCGTCGTTTTTATAAGGTTTGCTGATCACGTAATCCATTCCAGCTTCGATACAAGCTTGGTGTTCATTACTGCTGGTCAATGCTGTCGCACCTATAATGGTGCAAGGGTTCTGTCCGCTCTCTTGTTCGTATTGTCGAATGCGTTTGGTCGCTTCAATGCCGCCCATGCCCGGCATGATGCAGTCCATAAAAATGATGTCTGAGCGCTGATTCATGAAATGCTGAACGGCGTCTGCGCCATCGCCAACGGTGTCGGCTTCGTATTCTTGCTTGCTCAAAATACGTTTGAGTAGAATCTGTTGAACACGGTCATCCTCCACAATCAGGAATGAGCTGTTCTCCATCTGTTCTTCAGAGGCTTCCGCTTCCATGATTGCTAATAGGTTAGGGATGAACTCATACGGAATCGCGGGGGAGTTCAGAATCTTGTCGACAAAGGTATGACTCTCTTGTGCTTGCTGAGTGCTAGTGACTGAAAGCAACAACTTCGTGTTCGGGTGATTGCGCAGTTGCGATTTCACCGTTTTGCTCAGTGAGGGCAGCTTGTTTGGCTCGAACGTGTCGGTCAGCATGATGGCATCGTATTCGCCAAAGGTTTTTGCCGCAGAGAAGAGTTCGTTCGGCGTTCGAATTGGCGTAATCTCTAAGCCCAAGTTGACTAACATTTTGCTCATCACATCAATGCGCAGCTGAGAGTTGGCACACAGTAATAGGCGCTTATTGTCGAAGCGAGTTTTCTCGGTGTGGAAGCTTTTGGCTTTCAAATCGAGCTGAATTTGAAAACGTTCCTGATTGCCCGATTGATACCAATGGCTCTCGTAATAGCCATAATCTTTCAACACGCTTTTCGCCAAATCGTCTTTGGTTGCAGTGTGCTGTTTATGGTCGCTCCAGTGTAGGGTATTGAGCTTGGCAAGCGGCACATCCAGCGTGGTTAAGAAGTTTAGATTGATGGTCAGGCGGGTATTTTCAATGTCTGACGCCGCACCTGATTCAATGGTGACAAACAGTTTCTTGTCGGCTTTGAGTTGGATGGCATTTGATAGCTGTAGGAACAACACCCAGAATAAGCTGGTGGATTGTCCTTCAACACGGTTTGGTAAGTTATCTGAGATAAAGCAGTCTAGCTCACCTTCATTTCGCTGCACTTTTGAACTGATGTGAATCATCAATTCAGACAGTACATTCAGCAGTGAAAACTCTTTCGATTTGCTCTCGGTCCCTTGTGAAATGAGTCGGTTGTAGTTCTCTGCCAATTCAGACAGGGTATTGGCAGCCGAGGTTATATCTTGCGCCATCAACACGCCGCTCTCATCGGTCTCTTGAACGAGATATTGCACGCCGCCGTTAATGGTGTTGGTGATGCCACGAATCTCGTAACCAATCAGAGCATAGAGCTGCTTGTAGAGATCGTTATTGCGTTTTTGTTCTTCGAGTTTGCTGAAAATCAGTTTTAGGTGAGAGTAGATCTGACGCTGCTTCGGATTGATGCTCACTTCATTCAGCAACTCTTCCAACCTTTGTAAATCCAGTTGTTTGAGCTCTTGATAAAGCTCATCGAATTCTTGGTCAATGTCACGCTCATTCGAGCTGGATTTTTTCAGCTTAAGGATTGCCACCAAGTTCGATAGCACTGCGATACCAACCAGTACGACAACGACCACAAACAACCAAATGAAGAACTCGTTTTTCTCCATCATTAGGTCGCTCGCATGGTTGTTAAATATGGTCCGGTAGTTGTCGTCCATTTGTAGGTAGTTATTGGTGAGCGAGAGGTACAGTGCCAACACATCGTCGCGTGTTTTTTGGCTGTCTGAGAAGCGATTGATTGCCAGTTCAAGCTGCGTGTATTCGGTCGCGCCCACCAAGCTAAACTCGGTTTTGTTGAGTGACGCGAGCGACTTAAATTGGTCAATTTCGTCTTTCAGAACCTCAAAATCAAGCTCTGTTGTACTGCAATAACGTGCGCTTAAACAGCGTTGAAGCGTTTGAATATCAAACTCGATAGTTTGGTTGAGCTGTTGAGCTTGAACCAAAAGAGGCGCGTTTTGCACTTTCTCGACTGAATCCACTTTTTCCCAAGAGATATACAAATAAAAGGCGAGGGCAGCCAGCATCAAGCTGAAAGCAATGCTTAGGCGCATAACAGGAACGGAAATATTGTAAGAAGGCTTGCTACTCATCCATCACCTCTCATCGAATGCGTCTTCGATAGCCGACATAACCGGCTTCGCTGCGTATTCGATAACCCGGCGTGAACCTGTTTTCACGTCTGCGGTAAACTCCATATAAGGGGACAGCTTGTATTGTGTGCCTCCGCGCTCTAGATAGTTTTGACTGATTTGGATTTCCGCGAGGTAGAATTCAGCGTCTTCTTCTTCATAAGAAGAACGGCTGATCGATGCAATTCGACCTTCCAAAAATCCGTATTTGGCAAAGTTGTAGGTATCCATCTTCACTTTGACCGCTTGTCCGATTTCTACAAAACCCATGTCTTTACGCGGGATCTTCGCCTCTCCATGAAGGGCGTTATTGATCGGTGCAATGTCCGCGATGCTTTCACCTGGCGGTATCACAGCGGAGCGGAAGTTGAAGTGCACTTTATCTACTACACCGTCAATAGGGGCGTAAACCACGAGGCGATCCACTTTATCTGAGTGTTGAGGACGTAATATACGTTTCAACTTTAAGTCCTTGTTTGCTTGAATGATTTGTGCTTGATACTCGGCATTACGATTCTCCACCAAGTCTCGGTACTGCTTCTCTAGTTTGTCGAGTTGGAAGCGCTCATTCATGACCGACTCATCGAGATTTTCAATCTCACGCACCATGTTTGACTCTTGAACCTGCATATTCAGAACATCGACATAAGATGCCATTTCTTCTTTGTACAAGGTGTTCTTGATATTGAGCTGCTTGCGAATCAAAGAAAGTTGATTCTCGGAGCTTTTACGGCGCTTGAGCATTGAATCAATAAGCGAATTCTTATGTTGGATATCGTGAGTGATCAACTCTTCATTGGAACGGTTTTTAGAAAATTCTTGCTGCCAGGTATTCATGTTGACTTGCACTAATTCTGGGTACTTTTCGATGTAGGCAGAAAAATCGGGTTCCACCATATCGCGCAGGCTTTCGTAACGAATCTTGTCTAGCTCAAGCTGAATGATCTCTGTGTTTACCGTATCAAGTTGAGTGTTTCTATCCAGAGAGCGAAGGCGTGCAATAGGCTGACCTTCATAAACCACTTCGCCTTTGCGCACTAGCATTTCTTCTAGAATACCGCCTTCAAGGTGTTGCACTTTTTCGATGTCAGATTCGAGCAATAGCTCACCGCGCACCGACACCACAATGTCGATACGAGCCTGAGATGCCACGGCGATAGCCACCATGGAAAGCAAAAAGATAACCAGCAAGGTTTTGTGTACGCTGGTCATTGCACTGGCTAGCACGATTGTATCGTCTGCTGTTACCTTCGAAGCTTCGTTGTTCGAAACGAGCGCCTTTTTGAGGTGATGTTCTATTTGCTTATTGCTCATGAGCCACCCCTACGATTCACTACCTGTGCGGCTATCGATTGAATTTTCGATTTTTAACAGCTGGCTAATTTGTTTGTTTACGTTGTTAAGCTCGGTTTTAACATCCTCGATCAATTCATTAGGAGCAGGGAAATGGTGTTTGTTTAAGTGTTCAAGCTTTGCCAATTTTGGTGGTAAGTCGTCATCACATAACAAGACGAGAATGGTCTTTAGTCTTTTTGAATAACATCTGAGTGCTTCAAAACGGTTTTGTTTATGCAGCATCTCAATATCAATCCCTGCGTCACTGAAATCTTGGTAAAAATCGCCTAATAGCAATTGCAGCCCTTTATGGCTGTTGTCGACTGAGCGCAACAGATTTGTCATATTTATCATTATCCCACCGCACTAATTGCTTTAATGACAACAAGTAAGGATCTTTATACTGGGTTTTCAAATTTTTTTGTTTTTATGGAACTCGAAAGGTATGAAAAAAGTTGTATAAAAAAGTTGGTTTCTAAAAATGGTGTCCTTTACTGCCTCTAAATACGATCAGTTAGCTAAAAGCAACGGAGGCTGTAATGGCAGGCGACACTAATCAAGAAAAAGACAATGAAAAGCTTAACGATGCGGTAGAGCAAACAGAAACGAAGGATACGGGGACAAAAGAAGAAAAACAGCAGTCGACCGTCTCTTCGACTGTAGCGACCGGTGCTGAAAGTGCAGATGCTGTTGATGAAGCCAATCGTGCGATGGAAGAAAATCCTAGTGGCGCGGGTACGGAAGAAGAAGCAGTGAGCTCGGGTGGCGCAGTTCAAGAAGAGGATACTGAAAGTAGCAGCGACTCTGACGCTGCACAATCCAATGTTGTTGATAGTGTAGCTTCTAGCGGAGAATCAGGTGACGAGGCTCTGGGCAGCGGTGGTTCGGATTCTGGGGCGGGTGCCCAAGCGGTCGGTGGTGGTGATGCCTCTGGCTCTGAAGGTGGTTCGGACGCAGAAGGCAATGAAGCGCAAGGACAAGCGGTACAAACTTCATCTGCGCCAAGTGCTTCTTCAGACTCTGAAGGTTCTCAAGGTGGTGACGAGCTAGATTCAGAAACCACTGAAGAGAGCTTCGCGGTGGATGTACAAGACACCAGCGAAGAAACTACGACGCAAGTAGAAGACGATTTCGACTCCGAAACTACGAGCGAAACGTTCCAGATTAAAGTCGAAGGTGAAAATGACGCGCCAGAAGTAGGGCAAGATCTGGCATACATCATGGATGAAGATGGCACTATTACCTTCACTCAAGAACAACTTCTCGGATACACGAGTGATGTTGATGGCGATGATCTTGCCGCATTCAACGTGCAAGTGGGTGCTAATGCATCGGTTGTGGATAATGGTGATGGCACTTATACCGTCACACCTGATACTGATTTTAATGGTGAACTCGGCTTAACGTTTGATATCAGTGATGGTCAAGAAACCATTTCTAGCTCGATTGATTTAACTGTTCGTCCAATCAATGACGCACCAGTGCCTGAAGATAAAACCTTTGAGGTGGAAGAAGACGGCACCCTGATCTTCACCGATGCTGACCTGCTTGCTGGCGCTACCGATATTGAAGGCGATAACCTAACCGTTGAAGGCGTGAGTTACGATGGTGGCGACGGCATCCTGACCGACAACGGCAATGGGACTTATACTTTTGCGCCAAATGAAAACTTCAATGGTGATGTGAACTTCAGCTTTGATGTGTCCGACGGCACAGATACGGTTTCTGCCAACATTGATGTCAGTGTTACGCCTGTCGATGATGCGCCAGTGTCGGGCAATCTTGCTTACTCGGTGGATGAAGATGGCTCGATTCGTTTGAGCCAAGAGCAGTTGTTGTCGCAAGCTTCCGATGTGGAAGGCGATGCACTGACGGCATCTAATCTTTCGGTAGATGGCAATGCGACGGTGACTCAAAATGACGATGGTAGCTTCACCATCACGCCGGACGCAGATTTCAACGGTGATATCGACATCAGCTTCGATATCTCAGATGGCACGAACACCGTTCAAGCAACCGCTGATCTAACCGTTAACCCAATCAACGATTTGCCGGTTCCTCAAGACCAGCAGTTCAACGTGGAAGAAGATGGCACGCTGATCTTTACGGACGCTGACCTGCTTACTGGCGCAACGGATATTGAAGGCGATAACCTAACAGTTGAAGGTGTGATCTACGATGGTGGCGACGGCATCCTGACCGACAACGGTAATGGGACTTACACTTTTGCGCCAAATGAAAACTTCAATGGTGATGTGAACTTCAGCTTTGATGTGTCCGATGGCACAGATACGGTTTCTGCTAACATTGATGTAAGCGTCACGCCTGTCGATGATGCGCCAGTGTCTGGCAATCTTGCTTACTCAGTGGATGAAGATGGCTCGATTCGTCTGAGCCAAGAGCAGTTGTTGTCGCAAGCTTCTGATGTGGAAGGCGATGCACTGACGGCTACTAACCTTTCGGTAGATGGCAACGCGACGGTGACTCAAAATGACGATGGTAGCTTCACCATCACGCCGAACGCAGATTTCAACGGTGATATCGACATTAGCTTTGATATCTCAGATGGTACGAATACCGTTCAAGCAACCGCTGACCTAACCGTTAATCCAATCAACGATCTGCCTGTTCCTCAAGACCAACAATTCAGTGTGGAAGAGGACGGCACACTGCAATTTACTGATGCGGATCTGCTTGCTGGTGCGACCGACATTGAAGGCGATGACCTTTCTGTAACGGGAATCAGCTATGAAGGCACCGACGGCGTTCTAACTGACAATGGCGATGGCACGTATAGCTTTGCGCCAAATGAGAACTTCAATGGCGATGTAAACTTCAGCTTCGACGTATCTGATGGCACAGATACGGTTTCAGCGAATGTAGATGTGAGTGTCACGCCGGTGAATGATCCTCCGGTGGCTGGTTCAACGTCTTACACGGTTCACGAAGACAACTCTATTACCATTTCTGACGCGCAACTGTTGGCAAATTCTTCGGATTTAGAAGGGGATGTCTCGATTGATAGCGTGAGCTACTCTGGCAGCGATGGTGTGTTGCAAATCAATGGTGACGGTACGTACACCTTCTCTCCAAATGAAAACTTTAATGGTGAAGTGACGCTTGATGTTGTCGTCGCTGATGAAGAAGGCGCAACGGATGCCACCACTGCTGGCATTACGGTGCTGGAAGTGAACGATCCACCAGTCGCAGGACCAACTTCTTACACCATTGATGAAGATTCAGTTCTGACGTTTAGTGAGTCGCAAGTGCTGTTGAATGCCTCTGATGTGGAAGGCGATGTAGAGCTTGTTGGCATTAGTTACGATGGTCCGGATGGCATTTTCACCGTTAACGATGATGGAACGTGCAGCTTCGCGCCAAACGAGAACTTTAACGGACAAGTTCAGCTTGATGTCACCATTCGAGATGAAGATGGAGCAGAAGTTGATACCGTCATCAATGTGAATGTATTGCCAATCAATGATGCGCCAGTATCGGGTGATTTGGCTTACAGTGTTGATGAAGACGGTGCGATTACACTCAGCCAAGAGCAGCTTCTTTCTCAAGCGTCTGATATTGAAGGCGATGACCTGACTGCTAGCGATTTGACTGTCGATGGAAACGCAACCGTTACAGCGAACGATGATGGCAGCTTCACGATTACACCAGATGCGGACTTTAATGGTGACATTGATATCCAATTCAACATTACAGATGGCACAGACACTATCCAAGCAACGGCGGATCTAACGGTTAATCCAGTTAACGATCTTCCTGTCCCTCAAGACCAGCAGTTCAGTGTTGAAGAAGACGGCACGCTTCAGTTTACCGACGCAGACCTACTTGCTGGCGCGACCGATATCGATGGCGATAACTTAACGGTTGACGGCATTAGCTATACAGGCAGCGATGGTGTGCTGACTGACCACGGTGATGGTACTTACACCTTTGCACCAAATGAAAACTTCAACGGTGATGTCAGCTTTAGCTTTGGTGTTTCTGACGGCACTGAGACCGTACCAGCAAATGTGGACGTGAGCGTCACTCCAGTGAACGATCCTCCGGTTGCGGGTTCTACGTCTTACACGGTTGATGAAGACAACGCAATTACCATTTCTGACGAGCAGCTTCTGGCTAACTCTTCGGATGTGGAAGGCGCAGTGTCCATCGATAGCGTGACCTATTCAGGCACCGATGGCGTATTCCAAGACAACGGTGACGGCACTTATACCTTCATGCCGAATGAGAACTTCAGCGGTGATATCAGCCTTGATGTGATTGTTGCGGATGAGCAAGGTGCGATTGACGAAACGACCGCAGGCATTACCGTCATTGAAGTGAATGACCCTCCAGTTGCCGGTCCAACGTCTTACACGATTGATGAAGATTCAGTTCTGACATTCAGTGAGTCACAAATTCTTGCCAACGCATCTGATATCGAGGGCGATGTAGAGCTTGTTGGTATCAGCTATGAAGGCTCGGATGGTATCTTTACCGTTAATGGCGATGGTACTTGTAGCTTTGCGCCAAACGAGAACTTCAATGGCCAAGTTCAGTTGGATGTGACCATTCAAGATGAGAATGGGGCAACCGTTGATACGCACATCAATGTCGATGTATTGCCAATCAACGATCCACCAGTATCGGGCGATTTGGCTTACACCATCAACGAAGACAGCTCAATTACGCTAAGCCAAGAGCAGTTGCTTGCCAAAGCGGGCGATATTGATAGCGAGAACCTTGAAGCCATCAATCTATCGACAGATGACAACGCGACAATTCAATACAACGATGATGGCAGTTACACCATCACACCGGATGAAAACTACAACGGCGACCTAGATCTGACCTTCGATATCATTGATAACGATGGCGGCTCGGTACAAGTTGGTCTGGATATTACGGTTAATCCTGTGAATGACTTGCCACAAGCGCAAGATCAACAGTTCACGATAGAAGAAGATGGCACCTTGCTGTTCACGGATGCAGACCTATTGGAAGGTGCATCGGATATTGATGGCGATGATCTGTCTATCGAAAACGTTCTCTACACAGGTGCGGATGGTGTACTTACCGACAATGGCGATGGTACTTACAGCTTTGCGCCGAATGAGAACTTCAACGGTGACGTCCAGTTCACATTCGATGTGTCTGACGGCACAGGTTCAACACCTGCATTCATTGATGTCAGCGTGACACCAGTGAACGATCCACCGGTTGCAGGTTCAACGTCGTACACGGTTCAAGAAGATGGTCAAATCACCATCAGTGACGAGCAGTTGTTAGCCAACTCTTCTGATGTGGAAGGCGACGTAGCCTTGGCGAATGTTAGCTACTCTGGTAACGACGGTAGCTTCGTGGACAATGGCGACGGCACATATACCTTCACACCAAATGAGAACTTTGACGGTAACATTTCGCTCGACGTTACGGTCATCGACCAAGATGGTGCAACGGATACGACAACCGCAGGCATCGATGTTATCGCGGTGAACGACGCTCCTGAAACATCAGGCATTCAAGCTGAAGTGGATGAAGATAACGCCATCACCATCACGCAAGAACAGTTGCTTGCGAATGCGACAGACATTGAAGGTGATGACCTTGTTGCCAGCAATCTACAAACCAATGACCCAGATGCGACGATCGTAGCCAACGATGATGGTTCATTCACCATTACGCATACGGAAAACTTTAACGGTGAGTTGGACTTCACTTATAACATCAGCGATGGCGAAAATGATGTTCTGACCACGTTGGATCTGACCGTTAATCCTGTCAACGATGCGCCAGAAGCGGGCGACGAGATCTTTATTCAAGCAGAAGAAGACCAAACAGTGGGTGTTTCTCTGCGTGAAGAGCCTGCGTTACGTCTCGACCAAGCCCCTGAAAACGGCATCATTGAAGCAAATCTAAATGACGAATGGGTACAGCTAGAAGTCGGGCAGGAGGTGCCTGCAGACACGGAAGTGCGCTTCATTCCAAACGATGATGCATTGGCGAACGGTACGCATACGAGTAAAATTGGTACCTTTGATGACAACGCTAGCCTCGATGATTGGGGGACTGCTGTTGACCCTTACACACGTGAGTTTGTTGATAGTGATTTGAAAGTTACCGTTCAAAGTAATGACGACCCACTCGGTGCGTGGAATGGTAAAACACACATCGGTCACGGTATTGGCGATACTGACCGCCAAGGCTTGAGCGGTGATGAAAAACTGACTGTGACCGTTGAAGGCCAAGACATCAACGAAATCAGCTTCCACCTAGATGGTCTAGGCGGCTGGTTTATGGAAGAGTCTCGCCACTTTACGGAAGTCGAAATTCGCGCCTTTAACTCTGATGGTGACTTGATCGACTCGATGACTTACCACAAAGAAGATCGTGGTAGCTATGAGACGGATTACACCCTAACGGTGAACGAACCGGTATCTTACTTTGAGCTAGGTACGATTCAAGGTAACGGTACTTACGTGGTTCAAAACATGACGGTTTCGCAAACTTGTCATGATGAAGCGGTGTTCACATCTATTGGCGTGGACGGCACGGAAATCACGGAAACGGTAGAACTGAATATCCGTGAAGGTGACAGTGAAATCGAACTGACGGCTGATCTGCCAAATGTGACCATCGATACCGAAGGTTCTACGCAGTTTGCCTCTGTGGTTATCACTGAAGAGCAGCTTCTCGCACAAGCGAGTGATATCGATAGTGACGTTCTTGATATTCAAAACCTAGAGCTGGTGGGGGATAACGCGGAGCACGCTACGTTAACCGACAACGGCGATGGTACATGGACAGTCACACCGGATGAGAACTTCTATGGTGAGATTGAGCTTGGTTACCAAGTTACGGATGGTGAACTCACCGACGACAACATCATCAACATCAACTTCGAAGCAGTAAATGATGCGCCAATTGTTTCTGGTCCGATTGTGTTGTCGACAGATGAGGATGTGGGCATTACGTTTAGCGCGGACGATCTGCTTGCGAATACAAGTGATGTGGAAGGCGATGCACTGTCTATCTCTGATATCTCTTACAGCGGTGATAACGGTGAGCTCGTCGACAATGGCGACGGCACTTACACCTTTATGCCGAATGAAAACTTCAATGGTGAAGTCGACATCGATTACAAAGTCTTCGATGGTACCGATGAAGTCGATACCCATCTAGATCTGACCGTTATTCCGATCAACGATGTGCCAGTCCCTGGTGCACCGCTGCATACTCAAATGCTAGAAAACGGCACGATCATCATCGAAGCAAAAGACCTGTTATCAGGTGCGACCGATGTGGATGGCGACATTCTGCATATCGAGAATCTGCTGCTTGTTGACCAGTCACAAGGTACGTTGACAGACAACGGCGACAACACCTTTACCTTCGAACCAACTTCGAACTTCTATGGTGAAGTGAACCTGACCTTCGACATCAGCGATGGTCAAGCAAGTGCACCAAGCACAGCGAAGATCGATGTTGAGATCGTCAACGAAGGTCCAGAGGTTAGCGGTCCAGTTGATGCGGTCGTCGATGAAGATGGCTCAATTACCATCACTCAAGAAGACTTATTAGCGAACGCGACGGACGTGGATGGTGACAACCTTGAAGCGGTGAACCTGTCGACCAACGATCCTAATGCAACCATCGTTGAGAACGCTGATGGTAGCTTCACGATTACACCGAGCGAAAACTTCTTTGGTGAAATCGAATTTACTTATGACGTAACGGACGCGATTGAAACCGTCGCTGCGGATCTAAACCTCACCGTTAACCCAGTGAACGACCTGCCAGATGTACCTGATTTGTCCTTTACCACAGAAGACGGCGAAGCTATCACGATTACTGAAGCAGAGCTGCTGGCTCAAGCGACGGACATCGAAGGCGATGACTTATCTGTTGTGAACGTGACGAGCCTAAGCGATATGGTTCAAGTGACAGACAATGGCGATGGCACTTACACGTTAACGCCGGAGCAGGGCTTCTTTGGTAATGTTGACCTCACGTTTGATGTGAGCGATGGCACCGATGTGGTGGCGGCAAACATCGACTTGAAAGTTGAGTTCGTTAACGATGCACCAGAAGCAGCACCAATCGTGGCAGACGTGGACGAGGATGGCTCTATCCTCGTAACACAAGAAATGCTGCTTGAAAACGCCAGCGATCAAGATGGTGATGACCTATACGCAACGGCACTAGAAACCAATGATCCGAATGCCTCTATCGTGGATAACGGTGACGGCACCTTTACCGTTACGCCTTCACAGAACTTCAACGGAGACATCGAGTTTACTTATGAAGTAAGCGACGGTGAATTGAGTGTTGTCAATGAAATGACATTGACGGTGAACCCAGTCAATGACATTCCAATTGTTGCGCCTGGCATGTACCACATTGAAGAGGATGGCAGCATCCTGTTCACGCAAGAAGATCTTCTAAGTGGTGCGATTGATATTGATGGTGATGACCTCACCGTTACCAGCATTAACTACTCGGGTGATGAAGGTACTGTAACGGACAACGGTGACGGTACGTTTAGCTTCGTACCAGAAGAGCACTTCAGTGGTGACTTACAATTCAGCTTTACGGTTTCTGACGGCACTGATGAAGTTGAGCAAGACATTAATGTCCATATCGAAGCCGTGGCAGATGCGCCAGACCTAGTCATCACTGATGGCGATGGTCGAAACGTGGATGACCAAGCAATCTTGGTCGAGCCAGGCGGTATTGTTGAAGTGAACATTGCTGCAGCATTGGTTGACCAAGACTTGTCAGAAACGCTGACTGTGACCGTGGATGGTGTTCCAGAAGGTTCGGTGATCAGCTACGACAACGAAGGGGTACTTAACGATCAAGACAACGGTATCACCAGTTTTAACGATACTGAAATCACGGTTACCTTTGAAGGTGAAACCGCGGGTTACCAAAACGCAGCTGGCTATTACAAAGTTGATGAAGACGGCAATATCACCGGCGTTGAAGTGGTGTACGAAAACGCCTCTCAAGTTGGCGGAGGCGGTGACCTAGTTCCGGGACAAGATCAGTTCAGCTTCCAAATCTCGGAAGGGGAAAGCTTCAACCTATTCTTGATTCCTAACGGTCACAACTTCAATGACTTTGCGTCCATGCAAGATGGTCAGTACGAGTTCCGTGCAGCAGATGGCTCTCCTGCGAACATGGATACGGTCGACCCACAACTCGTGTTTGTGGGTGCTGATGGTTCTGAAACCGTGATTCAAAGCCAATTTGGTGATGCAGTCTTCCATGGCGGCACAAGCTCAGAGCTCAACCAAGATGGCATTGAACATACTCGAACTACTGTGAACGAAGACGGTGAACTGGTTTACGGCTTTGAAGATCTCTACGGTGGCGGCGATGCCGATTACAGTGACTTCAACTTCACCATTGATGTAGGTGAAGTGAACAGCCAGATCTACAGCGGTGAAGTAACAGTCGGTCCAGATGGTTCTGTAACGCTTCCAACCACAGCAATTGAACAAGAGCTACAGATTCAATTGCCAGAAGACTTTAACCAACAGCTAGAAATCAATGTAACGGCAACGGCGACAGAGCTATCAAATAATGATTCTGAAACCGTTTCTCAAACCATCTACGTCAATGCAACGGGTGCTCACATTGAACATACACCTGAAGCATTGCCTGTTTCTGCTGTGGTTGAAGAAGATGGTTCAATCCTAATCACGCAAGAAGATTTGCTCGCTAATGCGCGTGACTTGGATGGAGACCAACTGACAGCACTGAACTTGGCAACGGATGATGAAAACATCACCATCACAGACAATGGTGACGGTACTTACACGTTAACACCAGATGCGGACTTTAATGGTGACATCACCTTTACGTTCGATGTGTCTGACGGCGATGATGTTGTCTCAACCAACCTTGAGTTATTGGTGTCACCAGTTAACGATGCGCCTGAACCACAAGATCAAGCGTTCACCATTGGTGAAGATGGTGTGCTGACCTTTACTGATGCGGATCTCCTAACAGGCGCTACCGATATTGAAGGGGATGACTTATCTGTTGAGGGCGTCACTTACACAGGCGCGGACGGTGTTCTTACTGACAATGGTGATGGCACATATA
The DNA here is from genome assembly GCF_033337405.1 of Vibrio sp. YT-16. Classification (NCBI taxonomy): domain Bacteria; kingdom Pseudomonadati; phylum Pseudomonadota; class Gammaproteobacteria; order Vibrionales; family Vibrionaceae; genus Vibrio; species Vibrio sp. YT-16. The sequence goes on along the minus strand of NZ_JAWOQQ010000005.1, from coordinate 332,547 downwards.
GCTTCGCACCAAACGAGAACTTTAATGGCGACGTGAACTTCACTTTCGATGTTTCCGATGGCACGGATACCGTGACGGCGAATATCGACGTAAGCGTGACGCCGGAGAACGATCCACCGGTTGCAGGCAGCACGGCTTACACCGTTCATGAAGACAATTCGATTACCATTAGTAACGAACAGCTGTTGGCTAACTCGTCTGATATAGAAGGCGAAGTGGCGATTGATAGCGTGAGCTACAGCGGTAACGATGGTGTGTTAGAAATCAACGGTGATGGTACGTACACCTTCTCACCAAACGAAAATTTCAGCGGCGAGGTGAGCCTAGATGTTGTCGTTGTCGATGAAGATGGTGCAACGGACTCGACCACTGCAGGCATTACTGTGATTGAGGTAAATGACCCACCAATCGCAGGTCCTACTGCATACACTATCGATGAAGACCAAGTTCTAACCTTCAGTGAATCGCAAGTGCTACTGAATGCTTCGGATGTTGAAGGGGATGTCGAGCTAGTAGGCATCAGCTACGACGGTCCAGATGGCATCTTCTCAGTAAACGGTGATGGTACTTGTAGCTTTGCACCGAATGAAAACTTCAACGGCCAAGTGCAGTTGGATGTGACCATTCGCGATGAAGATGGTGCAGAGGTCGATACTTACATCACAGTCGATGTCTTACCAATCAATGATGCACCAGTATCGGGCAACTTGGCGTACAGCGTCGACGAAGACAACTCAATCACGTTGAGTCAAGAGCAGCTTCTTGCTCAAGCATCGGATGTAGAAGGCGACGCATTAACCGCATCTAATCTAGTGGTTGATGGCGATGCAACGGTTACGGCAAACGACGATGGTAGCTTCACTATCACGCCAGATGCGAACTTTAACGGCGACATTGATATCACGTTCGATATCAACGACGGCAGCGATACTATTGTTGCAACGGCGGACCTAACCGTTAACCCAGTTAATGATTTGCCGCAGCCAGAAGATCAAGCGTTCACCATTGGTGAAGATGGCGTGTTGACCTTCACTGATCAAGACCTGCTGGATGGCGCAACGGACATCGATGGTGATGATCTATCGGTAGAGGGCGTCACTTACACAGGCGCAGATGGTGTCCTAACTGACAATGGCGATGGCACTTACAGCTTCGCGCCAAACGAGAACTTCAATGGCGACGTGAACTTTACCTTCGATGTTTCTGACGGCACGGATACCGTGACCGCGAATATCGATGTGACAGTCACACCAGAGAACGATCCTCCGGTGGCAGGCAGCACCTCTTACACAGTGCATGAAGACAACTCGATCACCATCAGTGACGAGCAGTTACTGGCGAATTCATCAGACGTCGAAGGAGATGTCGCGATTGATAGCGTTAGCTACAGCGGCACAGATGGTGTGTTCCAAGACAATGGTGACGGTACGTACACCTTCTCGCCAAACGAGAACTTCAATGGCGAAGTGAGCTTAGATGTTGTCGTGGTCGATGAAGACGGTGCGACGGATTCAACTACCGCAGGTATTACAGTACTTGAGGTGAACGATCCACCAATCGCAGGCGCGACCAGCTACTCAGTGAACGAAGACGAAGTCATCACCATTAGCTCTGAGCAGTTATTGGCGAACGCTTCTGACGTTGAAGGTGAAGTTGCGATTGATAGCGTAAGCTACAGCGGCTCTGACGGTATCTTTACTGATAACGGTGACGGCACATTCAGCTTCGCACCAAACGCCAACTTTGATGGCGATGTTAGCCTAGATGTTGTGGTTGTTGATGAAAACGGTGCAACTGCGGCAACTAACGCAAACATCGATGTATTGCCAATCAACGATGCGCCAGTATCGGGCAACTTGGCTTACAGTGTCGATGAAGACAATTCAATTACGCTAAGCCAAGAGCAGCTTCTTGCTCAAGCATCGGATGTAGAAGGCGACGCGCTAACCGCATCTAACCTAGTGGTTGACGGTGATGCAACGGTCACGGCAAACGATGATGGCAGCTTCACCATCACGCCTGATGCGAACTTCAATGGTGACATTGATATCACGTTCGATATCAACGATGGCACCGACACTATTGTTGCAACGGCTGACCTAACGGTTAATCCAGTTAACGACCTACCACAGCCAGAAGATCAAGCGTTCACTATTGGCGAAGATGGCGTCTTGCTGTTCACTGATGAAGATCTGCTTGATGGCGCAACGGATATCGATGGCGATGACCTATCGGTAGAAAGTGTGTCTTACACTGGCGCAGATGGTGTCCTAACCGACAATGGTGATGGCACTTACAGCTTCGCGCCAAACGAGAACTTCAATGGTGACGTGAACTTTACCTTCGATGTTTCTGACGGCACGGATACCGTGACCGCGAATATCGATGTGACAGTCACACCAGAGAACGATCCTCCGGTTGCAGGCAGCACGTCTTACACGGTGCACGAAGACAATTCGATCACCATCAGTAACGAGCAGTTATTGGCTAACTCATCTGACGTCGAAGGCGAAGTAGCAATCGACAGCGTCAGCTACAGTGGCGCAGATGGCGTGTTCCAAGACAATGGTGACGGTACTTACACCTTCTCGCCAAACGAGAACTTCAATGGTGAAGTGAGCCTTGACGTTGTGGTCGTCGATGAAGACGGTGCAACGGATTCAACCACCGCGGGTATTACAGTACTTGAGGTAAACGATCCACCAATTGCCGGTGCAACTAGCTACTCAGTCAACGAAGACGAAGTCATCACCATTAGCTCTGAGCAGTTATTGGCGAATGCTTCTGATGTTGAAGGTGACGTCGCGATTGATAGCGTCAGCTACAGCGGCTCCGACGGTATCTTTACTGACAACGGCGATGGCACATTCAGCTTCGCACCAAACGAAAACTTCAACGGTGATGTTAGCCTAGATGTTGTGGTTGTTGATGAAGACGGTGCAACTGCGTCAACCAATGCAAGCATCGATGTATTGCCAATCAATGATGCTCCAGTATCAGGTGATTTGGCTTACAGCGTGGATGAAGATGGCTCTATCACTCTCAGCCAAGAACAGCTTCTTGCACAAGCCGGCGACGTAGATGGTGATGACCTAACCGCATCCAACCTGACTGTTGACGGTAATGCGACCGTTGTTGCGAACGATGATGGTAGCTTCACTATCACACCGGATGCGGACTTCAATGGCGACATTGACCTGAGCTTCGACATTACGGACGGCGATGCAACCATTCAAGCGACTGCCGATCTGACTGTGAATCCAGTAAACGACCTACCAACGGTTGGTCAGCCACAGTTCGTCACGCAAGAAGACACCAGCTTCACCTTTACCGAAGAGCAACTGCTGCAAAATGCAGGTGATATCGATGGTGATAACCTAACGGTTGAAAACGTTGCTTCTGACAGCGGTACTTTGGTTGATAACGGTGACGGCACGTACACCTTCGCTCCGAATGAAAACTTCGATGGCAACGTGAACGTGACGTTTGACGTCAACGATGGCACCGCAACCGTGCCAGCAGAAGCGAACATTGATGTTCAATCTGTGGTTGATATGCCAGAGCTGTCTATTGCTTCAGACTTGGTGATTGCGTCTGATAACTTCGAGTCTGGCTCGAACGGTTGGAACGCGAACACCGAAAGTTCACAAGGCTTCGAAACGGGTGATATGCTGGGTCGTATTGGTGGCACTGGCGGTGATGAAGCGGTCAGCAAAACCTACGAGATCCCAAGCGATGTCAACGAAGTGAATATCTCGTTTAGCTTCTACGAAATCGATTCTTGGGATGGCGAGTCGTTCCAAATCTTTGTGGGCGGTGAACAGCTAACCACCTTGGAAAACTCCGCGTTCCGTACTCAAGATGGTACGACAACGCTTTACGACTCAGATGGTAATGAAGTGGGTGAAGTGATCCACGGAGCCTCTCAACGTGAAGGCTTCAGTGGTTGGAATGACCAAGCTCACCAAATCAACCTAACGGTTCCTGTCGAGGATGGTGAATTGCAACTGGGCTTCGGCTCAACCTTGAATCAAGACGTTTGGGATGAATCGTTCGGTATCGACAACATCGAAATCACGGTAGCGGATGCGGATTACCAAATCATTGGTACCGAAGATACACCTGTGCCGCTTGATATCGATGCAGCATTGACCGATACCGATGGCTCAGAAAACCTCGCTATCTTGATTGAAGATGTGCCAGAAGGCAGCGCATTATCAGCGGGTGTTGATAATGGCGACGGCACTTGGTCACTACAACCAGGCGAGCTAGAAGGACTAGAGTTTATCCCTTCTGCGGACTTCAATGGCGATGTGACGCTAACCGTGAATGCAACCTCTACGGATGTAGATACCGGAACCACGGCGACAGCGACGCAAGATGTGACGATTCATATCTCGCCAACCAATGATGCACCAGAAGTGACGGGTGACATCAGCGCAGTCACTGCCGAAGACAACAGCATTACGCTAACTCAAGAGCAGTTACTTGAGCATGCCGTTGATATTGATGGTGACGACCTAAGCGCAATCAACCTGAGCACCAATGATGAAAATGCAACGGTTGAAATGAACGAGGATGGCAGCTTCACCATTACTCCGAGCGAGAACTTCTACGGCGACATTGAGTTTAGTTACGATGTCACGGATGGCGAAGAAGTGGTGGCGGCTGGTCTCGACTTAACAGTAACACCAGTCAATGACGCTCCAGAGCCACAAGATCAAGCGTTCACCGTGGGTGAGGACGGTCTTCTTACCTTCACAGATGCTGACTTGTTAACAGGCGCGACTGATGTAGAAGGTGACAACCTAACAGTTGAAGGCGTGACTTACACAGGTGCAGACGGTGTTCTCACCGACAATGGCGATGGCACGTACAGCTTCGCGCCGAATGAGAACTTCAATGGCGATGTGAACTTTACGTTCGATGTGTCAGACGGTACGGATACGACCTCTGCCAACATTGATGTGAGTGTGACGCCAGAGAACGATCCACCAGTTGCGGGCAGCACGTCCTACACCGTTCATGAAGACAACTCGATCACCATCAGTGACGAGCAACTACTGGCTAATTCGTCGGATATTGAAGGCGACGTAGACATCAGTAGTGTGACTTACAGTGGCAACGATGGCGTCTTCCAAGACAATGGTGATGGTACGTACACCTTCTCTCCAAACGAGAACTTCAATGGCGAGGTCAGCCTAGACGTTGTAGTTGTCGATGAAGAGGGTGCGACAGATTCAACCACTGCGGGTATTACCGTTCTTGAGGTGAACGATCCACCAATCGCAGGTGCGACAAGTTACTCTGTCAATGAAGACGAAGTCATTATCTTCACGGAAGAGCAACTGCTAGCGCAATCAAGCGATGTGGAAGGTGACGTGAGCCTAGAAAGCGTCTCTTACAGTGGTAGCGACGGCATTCTAACGGCGAATGACGATGGCACTTACAGCTTCGCACCAAATGAAAACTTCAACGGTGGCGTAAGCCTAGACGTAGTCGTCGCTGATGAAGACGGTGCAACTGCGACAACCAACGCGAACATTGATGTATTGCCAGTCAACGATGCTCCGGTATCTGGCGACTTGGCTTACAGCGTCGATGAAGACGGTTCAATCACATTGAGTCAAGAGCAGTTACTGGCTCAAGCGGGTGACGTCGACAGCGATAATATAGAAGCAGTGAACTTAACCGCGGTAGCCAATGCAACCGTTGTTGAGAACCAAGATGGTAGCTTTACGATTACGCCTGATGCGAACTTCAATGGCGATATCGACCTAAGCTTCGACTTGATTGATAACGATGGTGCGAGCGTGGAAGTGGGCGTCGACCTAACGGTAAACCCAATTAACGATGCGCCGCAATCAACGCCAGTGAATATTGCTGGCACCGAAGATACCACCATTCTTATTACGCAGGACATGTTGCTTGCTAACGCGACAGACATCGACAACACCTACGATGAACTGTCTGCTGTCGACCTAGTGATTGATGAGCAATACGGTGATTTGCTAGACAACGGTGATGGTACTTGGTCATTCACTCCGGCTGAGAACTTCAATGGTGATGTGCCAATGTCGTTCGGTGTTAGCGATGGTGATTTAGTTACGCCGGTTGAAGGCAATCTAAACGTCGAAGCGGTTAACGATGCACCAGAAGCGCCAACCATCCAGATGCAAGGCGAAGAAGATGTGGTCATGGTGATTGACCCAGCTTACATCGCTGATCAAGTTACGGATCTTGATGGTGACGAAATCAGCGTAGAAAGCATCACGGTTCGTGCTCCTGCAAACGCGACATTAACCCAGCAACCAGATGGTATGTACCACTTGGTAACTACTCAAGACTTCAATGGTTTGGTGGAACTGGGCTACACCGCGACGGATGGTGAAGAAGTGGTTGAAGGCTCGTTGAATGTGGATGTCATTCCAGTCAACGATGCTCCATTCAATGTGGGTAATGCCTTTATGGCAACTGACGAGGATGGCGCATTCACCTTCGACGCTGGCGACCTGATGAACTTGTTCGGCGATATCGACACTGAAAACCTAGTCGTATCACGCATTATCACCGCAGAAGGTGAAGATGGTGGTGAGGTAACAGACAACGGTGACGGTACTTGGACATTCACACCAACTGGCGATTTTGCAGGGGTTTCTGACTTGCAAGTCGTGGTAAGTGACGGTGAGTTTGAAACAGTACTTGATGTGCCTGTGTTTGTTCGCCCTGTTGCGGATGGCGCGGTCATCACAACCGACCATGATGGTCCATTAGTCTTCGGTGAAGACGAAACAGGTCACCTAGGCTTGAATGTCGGTCTAATCGACGATTCAGAAACGCTAAGTAACCTAGTGATGACTGGTTTCCCTGTTGGCTTCGAAGTTACGGATGGTGTGAATACCATTACCATTACGGAGCCGGGTCAATACATCGACTTGAACGAGTGGGATATTTCAGACCTGCAAATGACGCCTCCGGCTGACTTTAATGGCGAGTTCTTCGTAACCGTGACCGCAACAACGGTGGATTATGGTGACGAGCCAGAAGAGTTCGAAGATGGCATCGATTCAGGTGACTTCGAAACCCTAGCGGGTGAACCTGTTATCCTAACCGCAGATGACCTAATCGGATTGGCAGAGAACGTAGACGCTGACGCGGGTGATGAAGTGAAATTCGTTCACCTAGCTGATCGCAGCCAAGGTGAGATTGTCGATAACGGTGATGGCACATGGACATTCAATCCAGCACCAGGCTTTACTGGTGAAGCGGATATCGCTTACGTGATTGATAAAGACGGTGTGCTTCATGATGAGCAAACAGGCGTGGTCGTGAAAGAAGACGCACCACAAGAGAATGCTTCTCCAGAAATCGACAGCATTTCTACCACAGAAATGGCAGCGGATGGCACCTTGTCGTTCACCAATGATGACATGCTATCGACCTTGAGCGATGCAGAAGGCGACAGCTTGAGCATTGAGTCAGTGAGCCTAATGGAAGGTCAAGGTGTGATAGAGACCGATAACCAAGGTAACTACCAATTCACACCAGCAGAAGGCTACACCGGAGATGTTCAAGTTGGCTTTATTGCAACTGACGGTGAAAACCGCATTGAGAGCTTCTTTAATGTCGACATCCAAGGTGAAGGTGAAACCACTACCAGCGAAGGCTACGCACTCGCTGATGATGGTTCACTAACACTAACGGAAGCACAGTTGATTGATGAGCTTGGCATTAGCCCTTCAGCAGAAGTGTTGGATGTCGCCGATGCAAACGATGCAGGTTTCTTCGCGAAATCAGGTGACGAAGAGTGGACATACTGGCCGAACGATGACTTCGATGGCAATTTGGCTATGGATGTTCAGGTCAACGACAACGGTGAAGTATCGACTCAGAATCTGAGCATCCAAGTTGCGGACGATTCAGCGCAAAGTGACGAGCCACAAATCCAAACTGCTCGAGCATCATCAGAGCAGCAAGTTGGCGAAGCGCAACAGCCTGAAGAGCAAGCAGCAAACGGTGCAGACAGTGAAGAGGAGAGCGCAGCTGATGTGACTGCAGCACCAGGCGATACCATTTCTATCTCGGTTCCAGATGAGGTCAGTGGTAACGAATCGGTGGATTATGCAGAAATGTCCGGTCTACCTGATGGTGCATCAGTAAGCAACGCACTGGATAATGGCGATGGCAGCTTCACATTAAGTGGCAACCTGAACCAACCAGTATCGGTTGACTTACCAGAAGGTTACGAAGGTACGAGCGAAATCCAATTCCAAGGTTACGACGAATTGGGCAGCGCAGTAGAAGGTGCGAGTGGCACAGTTGAAGTTGAAGTCGATGATCAATACACGATGCAAGGTTCTGCGCAAGATCAGCAACCAGACATGGCGGGTATGGAATCTGGCGGCAGCGACTGGACAAGTGCGGGAGGTCAAGATCAAGGTGTTGACTTCACGGATGACTCTGGCAGCTTCGACTCGGATACTCAAACGGGTACTGACCAAGGCAACGATTTCGATCAAAGCTCAATGTAACCAACCATAGACGAGGGCAGTGTCATTGCTGCCCAAATCAAAGCCATGCAGAGCCTACTTTGCATGGCTTTTTTGTTGGTCTTCTTTCTATGAGCTTTAGAAAAAACTTGGAAATTGAAAAAAGTATTCTTAGCTAGTTAAAGAGTGAGTTATAAGGAGGAGCGATATGTACCGTTATGTCAGTTCGCCAAAAGCATCGAAGTACATAGTGCCACCACCACAGCATCGTGAGTTGTCGAGTATCGATGTGCCGGAGTCAGAACTAGAGATGCGTGAAATTCTGAACAATTGGTTTGCCGATGGATTGGCGCCCATCATTCAGAATGAAGACAATTACATTTCTGCTAATGAGCAGCAGCGCTTTGAGCAGCTCAGCCGTACGGTGGGCGTGCTACTGCGTAACAAAGATTACTACTTCGCCACCAAGCGGATTCTTTCGTTGTGGGAGCAAGACTGCTTAGAAACCACTTACGTTAATTATCTGATTTTACGTAGTGAGCGCATACCATACTTCGAATAAGTCCCATTTATTGGCTTGAAATAGTGGTTTACATGGTTTTCTTGGTAACTTTTGATACCCGTATTTAACATTTTTGTAAACATCGTTATATTTAAGGCTCATCGTTGTCAGGAGTTTATGGATGAACCTTACGATATCAGGGAAGTTGCAGCTCAGTTTTGTGCTGCTAGCCGTACTTTTTATGGCATCAGCGGTATTCACGTATCGCAACGTCACCACCGTAGAGCAATATGCCTCTTCGTTACTTAAATCCGATTTACCGACCGTCGACACAAGTCGCGGTATCCAACAGTCCGTTCAAGCGTCGCTGTCTTCTATTCGAGCCTACATGTTGCTAGGTGGCGATGAAGAGGCGAGCGCACGTCTGAGTGAGGACGTGCGCAATATCATGGCATCTACAGACGAGTCGCTTCCAACGTTGCAGGCTTTGATCTCTGAACAGGATTTTCAAGCGATTCAAAGTCAGTGGGATGCGGTAAAAGTTTCTCTAAACAAGCTGATTGAACTTAGCCACAGTGATGAGAACTTACCCGCACACAACCTCTTTATTAACGAAGCGGCACCCATTGCAGAAGTGGCACTTGACCAGCTTCAAAGCTTAATCAATGAAGAGTCGGGAAACCCATTTGGTGGAGATAGAAAGCGTCTGTTTAAAGTCTACGCCGACAGCTATACCTCGCTCGCCAATGCTCTGTCCGCCTTGCGAGATTTCCTGTTGTACGGGCAGCAAGATCACCTAGACAAATACCACGACTTGATTAAGTACCATAATCAGTCTGTAGCGGAAATCGATAGCAAACTCGACAGACTTACCGATAACGACCAATCACTGTGGTCACTGTTTAAAGAAATGCAGCAACTGTACTTTCCTTTAGCAGAGCAGGTGATTGCATTACGTCAGTCACCAGAGTGGAACGAATCAAACTTGCTGATGGCGAACGAACTGTTGCCAGCAGCGGATGCACTAGACCAAAGCTTAGAAACGATCGTATTGGCTCAGCAAAGTCGTGCTGATCAAAGTGGACAGGGTATTAATCAGTCGATCAAGAACGTACTCACCACTATGTTGATTGCAGCGGCATTGGTTTTGTTTGCCGCAGTAGCGATTTCAAAATACATGGGCAACACCATTGGTCGCCGAGTGAAAAACTTATCGGAGCGAGCCAAGACGATCGCTTCAGGAGATGTTTCTCAGCCTCCGTTAACTGTTGTTGGGAAAGATGAATTGGCAGACCTTACCGATTCGATTAACCGCATGAACCAATCGTTAGCGAGCATCGTGGCAGGGGTGAGTGAAAAAGCGCACCAAGTGGATACCAGCATGGGGGCTTTATTGGAATCGGCGCAAGTCACCTCATCGAATGTTGAACAGCAACAGACCAGCATTGTTGAAATGGGAAGCCAATTGGATGAAATCGCTTTAGCCGCGCGTAACACCCTAGATCAAGCCAATCAATCGGTGCAGAAGCTTTCTGACTCAAAAGGCGAGATTGAACAAGGTCGTGATGCTTTAGAGCAAAACAAAGTCACCATGGAAAGCTTACATGGCAGCATTGAAACCGCGAGCACGCAAGTGACGCAGTTAAGCAAAGAGAGCGAAGCCATTGGTCGAGTGACGGAAGTGATTGAAGGCTTAGCAGAACAAACTAACTTACTGGCATTGAATGCCGCGATAGAAGCAGCGCGTGCGGGTGACCAAGGACGAGGCTTTGCGGTTGTGGCGGACGAAGTACGCATGTTAGCGACGCGCACTACTCAATCGACGACAGAAATAAACGGCATTATCAATGCGATTCAACGCTCGACCAATTCGGTGGTTGAGGAGATTGAACACAGTCAATCACTTGCGGAGCAGGGCGCTGAGCACATTGAAAAAGCGGTAACTCGTTTGCTCGTCACGACCGAGCAAATAGGTTCCTTGAATGAACAAATGGCAGAGCTTGCGGCAGCGGCAGAGCAGCAATCTCATGCGACCAATTCGATCACTGGATTGATGTCCGGTATTACTCAATCAGTGGATGAGGTTTCGAATAACAGCCAACGCGCATCAGAGACATCATTGCAAGTAAAAGAGCAAGTTACCGAGCTGAATCAACAGATGGCAACTTTTACAACGGCGTAGATAAGATTTACGTCTGTTCATCTACTTTTGAACGTTAACCAAATAGTAAAAAAGCCCCAATCCTTTTGACACAAAAAGGGTTGGGGCTTTTTGTTGGATGATACGCCGATATTCGTCTACTTGCTCATTGGATTTAGCTATTTAAATCATAGTTAAAACCAAATTTTCTTCACCGAGCCGGAGTCGTAATATGACTCCATCGGCAGCAAATACTGCAAAAGAATTTTTAAACTTTATACCAATCCCGGTAAGAGAATCGTTCGTTACTACGATTGGTATCATCCTTCTAGGAGCAAGATTATGAACAAACAAGTAAGCCTAATTGGTCTAGACAGCGAACAATCAGCACAACTAGCTCAACAGCTAAATCAACTGCTGGCGCATTACCAAGTGTTGTACATGAACTCTCGCGGTTACCACTGGAACATTAAAGGTGCGCAATTCTTCGAACTGCACGTAAAATTTGAAGAAATCTATACTGATCTACAAACAAAAATCGATGAGCTTGCAGAGCGTATTCTAACTTTGGGTCATACGCCAGCGCATGCATTCAGCAACTACTTGGAAGCAAGTGAAATTAAAGAACATCAAAACGCGACTTCTGGTGAGGAGTGTGTACAAGGTCTGGTTCAAGGCTTTAGCGTTCTACTTCTAAAACAGCGTGAGATTCTACAAAACGCGGGTGAAGCAGATGACGAAGGTACAGCGGCATTGATGGGTGACTACATCCGTGAGCAAGAAAAATTAATGTGGATGCTTAACGCTTACCTACAAGGCTAAGTGGCGCATCACCCAAGTAATCCTTGGGAACGCATGAAACAATCGGGAATAAGTCATAAGGGGCACGTTGGTGCCCCTTTTTTTGTTTGCGTATTTTATATGTGTGCTTTATTTGCGTGGTAAGGATTCGAAACGGCTCAATAAATCACTGAGTTCATTAAGCGCCAACGAGGCTGAGTCATTGAAGGTTTCTTGATTACCGTGATGAACAAGGCAAGAGGGCATCTGCGCGTTATACGCTGCCTGTAAGTCGTAAAGGTAATCGCCGACATAAAGCACTTCATCCGGCATCAAACGCCACTCTTTCGCTAATATCTGCAGAGACAAAGGGTCTGGCTTGGGCGGGAAGCATTCGCGAGTGATGACTCGCTCCACTGAGATTTGGTTGTGTTCTAGTTTGCGCTGCGTGGCGATTTGGCAGTTGCGCGTCACGATAGCGGTTTTGATTTCATTTTGATGCAAGTGGGCGAGCAATTCATGGCAGCCAATCATTGGAGCAGACTGCTCAGCATCAGAAATCTCGTAATCAAATATCACGTTATGAGCGTGCTCTCGATGATGAGGATGCTCAAGTGCGTCGACAAAATCCAATAGATCTTCGCTTTGCGGACAACCTAGCTGTTGTCGCAATTCGCCGAAGTTCATATCAGAACTCACCAAGGTGTTGTCTAAATCAAACACCACGGCTTTAATTTTATCGAGCTGTAAAGGGAATGGAATCATAATGACCTCGTACAACTTAACCGAACTATCGTTTTAAAAAACAAAAGGTTATTGTTAAGTTTAGATTCTTCTGCTTAGATTGTACGAAAATAAATCACTAGTACGTCACAAATTAAATAGTCTTAACGATTTTAGTGTTTGATTACCTTTCCTCAAGACGAAAGATTTTGCCGCTGTCGGTAGAAAAGTAGATATAACCATCGGGGCTGATGGTTATATCTCTTACTCGCTCACCAAGGTTCTCCATTAATCTTTTTGATTCGGTAAGCTTGCCATTATCAATAGAAACCACGTTGATGTGCGCCAGTTTTAATGCACCGGCGAGGATTTTCCCATCTAACTCTGGGTATTTATCACCACGGTACAAAATCATATTGCTGGGTGCGATAGAAGGGATGTATACCAGCTTGGGATCTTCCATTCCCGGTAACGACTTAGCTTCCCCAACGTCCAACGGTCCCCAATATTCTTTACCATGAGAGACTTTTGCCCAGCCGTAGTTTGCGCCTTTCTTGATTAGATTAATTTCATCGCCACCGCGTGGTCCATGCTCAATCGACCACAGCTGTTTAGTTGCTTCGTCGTAAAACATACCTTGTGGGTTGCGGTGCCCGTAACTCCATATCTCAGGACGAGCTTCGGAAGGTTTGAATGGGTTGTCTTGTGGAACCGAACCATCAAGGTTAAGGCGAAGAATACTGCCAGCATGGGTTTGAGTGTCTTGCCCATTATCACGTTCGCCACGGTCACCGATTGAGAAGTAAACTTTGTCGTCAACAAATGAAATTCGACTGCCGTAGTGACGCCCTGTGTCAGTGATGGCATCAGCAACAAAGAGATCTTTCCAGCTCACAAGCTGATTGTTTTGCAATTGCGCCGTCGCTAACGCCACCGTATTGCCTTTGCTCGTGCGCTTGCTGTAGGTAAAGAAGAGTTGCGGGTTTTGCTTATCGGCATTCGGTGCGAGTGCAACATCCAATAAACCAGCTTGTCCACTGGTGTTCACATTGGGGACGTTAAACAGCTTTTGAGGTTTGCCTGTGGTGATATCCAGCAACGAAACCGTACCGTTCTTTTCATTGACGATAACGCGTTGGTTATCTAAGAACTCGATCCCCCAAGGGATCTGAAATCCATTCGCCACTTCGTTGGCGCGGTATTCGGCAGTGTTGGCAGAAAAGGATAAACAAGCGAGTAGGATAGCAGCAATCGTTCTCATGGTTCCTTCCAATATGAATCGTGTTAATACTTAAAAGCTAACACTAAAAGACTATGTTTGGCAGAGATTCACTTGTATATGAATGTAAAAAATCCCCGATACGAGATCGGGGATTGAATTAAGGCTAGAGAATTGTTTATGTAGCGAGATTACATCGCTTCTTCGAAGATCTTAGAGATTTCTTCGTGAGTTGCTTGTTTAGGGTTAGTGAAACCACAAGCGTCTTTCAGTGCGTTGTCTGCTAGTGTTGGGATGTCTTCTAGTTTCGCACCAAGCTCTTTAATACCTGCTGGGATACCCACATCTTTCGCTAGAGTAACGATAGCGTCGATTGCTGCCGCTGCACCTTCTTCAGCAGACATGCCTGCTACGTTTACGCCCATTGCTTTCGCTACATCACGTAGACGCTCAGGACATACTTGCGCGTTGTAACGCTGTACGTGAGGTAGAAGAATCGCGTTACAAACACCGTGTGGAAGGTCGTAGAAACCACCTAGCTGGTGTGCCATTGCGTGTACGTAACCTAGAGAAGCGTTGTTGAACGCCATACCCGCCATGAACTGTGCGTATGCCATTTGTTCACGAGCTTCTAGATCTTCACCGTTTTTCACTGCTGTGCGTAGGTAAGCTTGGATAAGCTCAATCGCTTTGATTGCTACCGCATCAGTGATTGGTGTTGCCGCGATAGATACGTAAGCTTCAATCGCGTGAGTTAGGGCATCCATACCTGTTGCCGCAGTTAGCGAAGCAGGTTTAGCGAGCATTAGCTCTGGATCGTTTACCGAGATAAGCGGTGTTGTGTGCTTATCAACGATAGCCATCTTGATGTGACGCTCTTCGTCAGTGATGATGCAGAAACGCGTCATTTCAGATGCAGTACCTGCCGTCGTGTTGATTGCGATAAGTGGCATCATTGGTTTTGCAGATTGGTCTACGCCTTCGTAATCTGCGATTTTGCCGCCGTTAGAAGCAACAAGCGCGATACCTTTCGCACAGTCGTGTGGTGAACCACCACCTAGAGAGACAACGAAGTCACATTCGTTATCAGTAAGAAGTGCTAAGCCGTCGTTAACGTTGCTGATAGTTGGATTTGGTTGAGTGCCATCAAACACAACGGTTGCTACATCGCGCTCAGTGAGAAGGTCTTGAACTTGTTTGACTACACCGATTTGGTTAAGGATCTTATCCGTAACGATCAAACCTTTTTTAAAGCCTTGAGATTGGATGCTGTCTGCTGCGTCTTTCAAACAACCAGCGCCCATTAGGTTTACCGTAGGGATAAAAAATGCACTTGTCATATTGGATAGCTCCGTCGTTATTTTTAATAATCTTTCTTAATTTGCCATTTACTGTCGCACATTCGTTTCCAGATTGAAGTTGATCTGAAGCAAGTTTACCTACTTAGAGGTACTTGCAAGAGAAAAACTGTGACAGTGATCTTGTTGCACTGCGTATAAGTGCAACACTGATATAAAGTAGAACAAATATGAAACTATGGACGCAAACGATTGGCAGAAATTGACTTCTGACGCGGATATATCTCTAAATTCGACTAAAGTATAAAAAATCCCCATTAATAACTTAATTATCAATGGGGATAGAGAAGTGTTTTATAAGATAACTACTAATAATTAAGCTATTTTAATCAGCTTTGATACTAACTTTTCGATACCTGAAGCTGCTTGAGAGATATTCTCTGCCAACATGTAAGCAGGGGTTGAAAGTACGAGGTGTTTTTCATCAAAAACGATGTCTTCGACAGGGCACGTGGTGTGTTCACCGCCCATTTGATTAAATGCTATTGAGACTGCCTCATCGTTGCCCACCGTTCCTTTCACGCCTTGCTCATAAATCATCGGAATAATGACAGGAGAAATACACAGATAGCCAGCTGGTTTTTTCGAATTAGCAAACGCGCGACAAGCTTGAGCTACGTGTGTGTTAATGGAGCACTCTGCACCTGAAACGGCGAAGTCGGTTAAGTTTTTCGCAGCACCAAATCCACCTGGAAGCAGTAGGGCATCGTATTCATCAACGTTAAGTTTGGCGACATCGTCAATATTTCCGCGTGCAATACGAGCTGATTCGATCAATACGTTACGGGTTTCATCCATTTCGTCACCAGTTAGGTGATTGATGACATGGAGTTGGTCAATGTTAGGTGCAAAGCAGTGCCAAGTTGCACCTGCCTTCTCGATGGCGTAGAGCGCCAATACGGCTTCGTGGATCTCAGAACCGTCGTAAACGCCTGAACCACTTAAAATGACTGCGACTTTTTTCATGTTTGGATTCCTTTACTCTGAACGTTCCTTAGATTGCTCTTCGCTATCTAGACCATGCGTTTCCGAATGTGTTTTAACGTTTTCACTCTCGTTGTCATCTTCATCATAGTAGCGCACAACAAAGGGTGTAAGCATAACACTAGAGGGCAGAAAATATTTCATATCGACTCCAACGGCTTAATAGAATGATTTTTATACTGATTTTTATAAAACAGTACGTTGAACCTGATCATTTTTGAGTTAAGCTGACGTTTCCTTTGGCATTCGTGAGTGGTAGGTCACATGAAATCAGTGCAATTTCGTTTCACACTTTATGGTTGTATCGCGATTCTCTCTTGGAGTTGTCTGCTTGGCATCGCGAGGTTGGTTACGGAGAGTTTAGGTCCTGTAGGCGGGGCAGCCATGTTGTACTCTCTTAGCTCTGTTTTCCTTCTTATCGTGGTCGGTATTCCAAAGTTGTCTTACTTTTCTCCCAAGTATCTTGCGCTTGGTGGTGCGATGTTCGTCTGTTATGAAATATTTCTCGCTCTATCTTTGGGATATTCCAACTCGCGCGCGCAGGCAATTGAGGTGTCGATTGTCAATTACCTTTGGCCCGCACTGACGGTTTTATTTGCGGTCCTTGGCAGCAATAAAAAAACAAACTGGTTGCTTTATCCCGCAGTTACGCTGGCGTTTGTTGGGGTTGCTTGGACTGTGAGCGGTGAGAATGGCTTATCCATAACTCAGATCATGTCCAATGTTAGTAGTAACCCTCTGGTGTATTTTATGGCTTTCGCTGGCGCGGTTATATGGGCTTTTTATTGCAACTTAACCCAAAGGCAGCAATCTAAACATAATGCGATTACCCTGTTTTTCATTGCAACAGCTGTTTCGCTTTGGGTCAAATACGCGTTTACGGATGAGCCACCAATGACATTCAGTTGGGAAGCGATGGGGTACTTAGTGGCCTCTGCGGCTTTAATGGCTGGTGGTTATGGTTTATGGAATATCGCGATCGTTGGCGGCAATATGGTTTTTCTCGCCACCTTGTCTTACTTCACACCCATTTTTTCCGCTTTATTTTCTTCCATTATTCTTGGCGTAACTCTGAGCCATAGCTTTTGGCAGGGCGTTGTGATGGTAACGGTGGGCTCGCTGATGTGTTGGTTAGTCACCAAAGAGAAGCGCGAAGCGGCTGGGTAAGTTACCAACGAGATCAGAGAATTTAAGTGAGCAACGAACAGATCTCCCTTGCGAGCTGTATTCGAATACGAAGAAACTAAATCGAAAAAATTAAAAAAGCTCCCGAGATTGGGAGCTTTTTATTGAGTTTTAACGGCTCTTTGGTGGCGCTCTAATAAGCGACGTTCAAGTGTAGTTGAAGCTTGAATCTGTGCTTCGACAGTCGCTTGATAAGCTGCTTACGAGTGTGCTCTAGTGTATCAAGCTCCAATGTGTCGTCATCAATATGTACGTCCACATTTACTCGTAGCTCTTGGCCCACCTTCGTTACGCCAGCCAGTTTCAATTGATGCTCAGTCACTTTTTCAATCTCAAGAACATCTTTGCCAACGCTCTGACACAGCTCTTTGCTTGGTGTCATCATTAGTAGTTCACGTAGGGCACCTACTAGCATATCGAACGGTACTTTGAGGAAGTAAAAGCCCATTAAAACCATCATCATGGGGTCGGCATATACCGCATACTCAGAGAATGGCGTTAGTGAAACAGCCCAAGCCGAGATAAATCCTACGGTCACCGCCACACTCAACAAAGTATCCATTTGCCACTGTTTTTTCTCCGCTTCAATCAAGCCTGATGAGAAGCGGCGGCTGCGTTTCGCCATAAGCCACCAAGCGTAACCACAACCGATAACATTCACGATGCCGAATAAGGTCGCAATAGAAGCATCGACCTCGCGACCTCCAGACATCAATGCTGATATCGCAGAGTAGAGAGAGAAGCTTACAACCACTAAAATGACGGCTGCTTTTATCGCAATAACGATTGGTTCTAAGACCGCTTTTCCAAATGGGAATACAGATTTTGAAGGCTTGTTAATATAGTAAGAAGCGGCCAGTGACAATAAAGTTAACAGTAAGCTGACCAAAGAGTAAACACCGTCAAACACGATGACAATTGATCCTACAAGCAAGCCAAGTACCATACCACCAGCAGCGAACCCAGATGCCAAAAGGGCTGAAATGGTTAGAATACGGTTTTCGTTTTTGCTTGTCCTGTCACACATAAAAGATGCCTTTGAATTTTAATACCTTACTATTCTTCGCTCATAAGGTAATTTAGGCAACCACAAAGTGACCAGTAACTAATCTAAAAAATTGCGTTTTTATTTATATTCCTATAAAACAATGGCTTACTGTGATTTTTTGGTGTCAGTAAAATTGACGCTCACTGATAAAATGTTTAGAAGTCAAATAAATACTCGCTCAATTTATCTGCTAACCACGTCATTGCTGGATGCTCAGTATGGCCGTTAGGTGAAAACATACAGTAGTCTTCTTGCGTCAATCCGTATGTGTGTTTGATAACGGCGAGCTTCTGCTGACGAAGGTAATGGCGGATTAATGGTTCTGGAAGCACGCCCCAAGCGTCTTCTTCTAAGATGGTGTTCAGCATGTAGTCAAAACTCGAAAAACCAATATATCGAGTCGAGAAAGGTTGCAGTTCAGGGTTGTCTTTCTCATTTAGGTACACCATTAGTGCTTGCATCTGACTACGTAGATCTTCGTCTGAGACACGGCGCATCTTACTTAGGCGGTGTTCTACACTGCATACTGACATCATACGTATCTTGCCTAATGGGTTATATACGATACGAGGATCGTCTACTCGCTCATAATCAACGCCGAAAGCAAAATCTACTTGGTGGGTACTGACCAAGTTGGCTAAGTCGCCACTGGATGCCAAGATTAAGTTGAAGGTTGTTGAAGGAAAGCGGTTATTCAATGTATGAGATAATTCTTGCCAGAGATCATCAGGTAAGGAGTCGTCACGTGCTACCCAAACTTCCGCGTTAAACCCTTCCGAGATTTGAGCGCAGGTCTTTCTGACCCGTTGTGCGATGATAAGTAGGTGTTCGCAATCTTTGTAAATGGCTTTCCCAGCTTCAGAGAGGGTGAGCTGGTTGCCAGTTCGGTTAAACAATTCAACGTCGAGATCTTTCTCTAATGCCTTAATCGACATACTGAGTTTGGTGCGATTGCAGTCGAGTTGCCTTGCCGCTTCAGAAACAGAACCACACTCAGCGATGGTGCAGAAGGCTTCTACTTGAGTTAAGTTCATGATTTGACACAACCAATAAATGAATTCAAATAATTTGGGTATTATGCAGATGCGCTCCCAAAGCCATGAAAGATTATCGAAAAAAACGCGAATCCGCCAGATAAGTCTATGGTCTTTTAACGGTTTTGCGGTAATCTATGTGGGTTACAAAAAGTGAACATGGAGGCCACGATGGCACAAGATTGGGACGGCTTAGCAAAAAACTGGGAATCAAATCCAGCAACAGAGCAATTTGCGCAGTCGGTGTTTGAGCAGTTACAACAGCTAACTCAGCTTGATGGCATTAAAGTACTAGATTTTGGATGCGGAACAGGGCAGTTAAGTCAACGATTGTCACCGATGGTTAAAGACATCGTAGCATTAGACGCATCGGAAGCCATGATTGAGGAACTCGATAAAAAAGAGCTCGTCAACGTAGAACCTGTGGTAGATGCATTATCTCGCGGCTTGGTCGCTCAGCACCCTGCGTTTCGTGGACAGTTCGACTTGGTGGTTGCATCATCAGTTTTAGCGTTTGTGGAAGACTTAGACGCGTCATTAACGATCTCGCATTCTCTACTTAACCACGGCGGCTATTTTGTTCATTTTGATTGGATTGCAGAATGTGAACAAGACGGTTTTACCCTTGCGAAGTCTGAGCGTGCACTGAAAGAAGCAGGCTTTACTGAAGTTGAATCGCAACACGTTTTTGACATTACATCTGATGGTAAAACAATGTCGGTATTAATGGGGCTTGGTCGTCGCTAATACTGCTGAATAAAGAACACAAAATGACAAAAGCGAGCTAACAAGCTCGCTTTTTTCTTATCTGCTGAGGGTATATGTAACTTCACTTGCTCTAAACAAGTCGTCGTGGTGCAGGCAAGGACATACTCGAACAACTAAGTCTTCGGAGGTTATTTTGAGACGACTATCCTGCGTATCTCCTCCAGCACTTCAGGGTTGGCTATTGCGCCTAAATTTTCGACGTTTCGGTTGTTAACGACTTGCTTAACGGCTAACTCGACCAGCTTTCCTGAGCGTGTCTTAGGTATATCGCTTATTGCGTAAATCGCACTAGGTACATGCCTTGGAGAACATGCAGACTTTAGCTGTGCTTTGATGGAAGCGATCATCTCGTCATTGAGCTCTACCCCTTTGACTAATTGGACAAACAGCCATATTTGTTCGTTGCGATCGACTTCTTTTCCTACTGCGATGGAATCTAGAATACCGTCTATACTGTTCACTTGCTGATAGATTTCGGCCGTGCCGATTCTTACGCCACCGGGATTCAACGTGGTATCACTTCGACCATAAAACACGTATCCACCAACGCTGGTTTGTTCAACATCGTCGCCGTGGTGCCAAATATTGTCGAACTTATCCCAATAAGCACGATGATATCTCTCCCCGGTGTCGTTCCAAAAGCCAGCGGGGAAGTTGGGCAATGAATTGGCACAAACCAACTCACCGCGCTCTCCGATTACGCTATTACCCTGCGGGTTAAAGACTCTGACATCGACCCCTAATCCCGCTGATTGGCACTCTCCTCGATAAACGGGAGAAATAGGGTTGCCTAACACAAAGCAGCCACAAATGTCTGTCCCGCCTGAGATCGATGCGAGGTGGACATCTTCTTTAATGTGCTGATAGACATAATCAAACTGTTCTGGATACAGAACTGAGCCCGTTGAGCAAATGGTTTTCAGACTTGGAAATGCATCACTTTTCGGCGGAGAAAAAGAAACTTTTTCCAATGCCTCTAGGTATTTCGCCGAAGTTCCAAACAGCGTCACTTCGGCTTGTTCAGCGAGGTCCCAAAGCACGTTATGAGTGGGATAAACAGGGCTACCATCAAAAATTACTAAACATGCGCCGCTCGCGAGTGAAGAAACGTGCCAGTTCCACATCATCCAGCCACAGGTCGTGTAATAAAACACTCTGTCGTTCGGTTGGATGTCGCAATGCAGTTGATGCTCTTTCAAATGGTTAAGCACTGTTCCGCCGACGGAATGAACGATGCATTTCGGTTTGCCTGTCGTGCCTGAAGAATAGAGCACGAATAGCGGATCGTTAAAATTAACACGAGTAAAAGTCAGCGCTTCGGGTGTGTATTGATTCAGGACGTTTTGCCAATCTTGAGTGCAGACGTCGCATTCAAAAATGTGTGGTTTCAGGTAGCTAATTTGGCAAACCTGTTTAAGACCATCAAGATGATCCGCAATATGCTGGTTTTTCTCAGACATATCGAAAGTTTTGCCATTGAATGTATAGCCATCACAAGTAAACAGGATTTTAGGTTTCACTTGACCAAAGCGCTCCAAAACGCTTTCAACGCCAAAATCAGGTGAGGTAGAAGTCCAGGTTGCCCCTAAACTGGTGGTTGCTAACATGGCTATCACCGTTTGAGGTAGGTGAGGTAAATAACCAGCGACGACATCACCTTGCTTAATTCCACATTCTTTCAACCATTGCTGCACACTCGAAACTTCTTCGCACAATTGTTTCCAGGTGTAGGTCTGTTTTTCTTCACGTTCATTTTCAAACCAAATCGCGAGATCATCGGGTTGGTGACACGCGTAGGTTAGCAAATTTTCGGCGTAGTTAATTTGCGCGTTTGGGAACCATTTTATATCCCTATTTTCAACAGGTTGCTGCCAGCGACTTTCTGCTCGCTCTTTTATGGTCTCTCCCTGAGTGCCAATGACGTCGCAGAATAGCCAAACTTCTTGCCAAAATTTTTCTACATGATCGAGTGACCATTGATGCAGATCAGCGAAGCTTTCAAGGGTATTTCCTTGTCGATTAATGTGTTCAATAAACTGTGTAATGTTGGCTTCTTCGATACGACTTTCGCTCGGTTGCCATACTTTGCTGCTCTCGCGCATAGGTCCCTCTATAACAAAGTGATAACAGGTTTTAGTTTGAGAGGAATACACGATAAAGTCAAACAAGCCAGAGATTATATCGTGTCATAAAAATCATGCAGTTACGATGCATTGTAAACAATATGTTACATCGGGATGGTGCTGAGAAAATCGCGCAGGGATTGGAAGCTCTTAAGACTACAGATAGGCTTAATGTAAAGGATTTGTTAATGGAGATGAGCCATGACGCAGTATCGTTCTAAACCCGTAAACCAGGAAGGCAGGGTTGAATGGAGCCGTGAAGAAGACGCCATTTGGCGAGATTTGGTAACACGACAAATGGGTGTGATCCAAAACAGAGCTTGTGAGGCTTATTTACACGGTTTGACGCTGCTTGATTTACCTCAAGACCGCGTTCCTCAGTTACCAGAAATTAATCGTGTCTTGATGGAGACAACAGGTTGGCAAGTGGAGCCCGTTCCCGCGCTTATTGATTTCGACCGATTTTTTAATCTACTCGGTAATAAGCGCTTTCCAGTCGCCACATTCTTGCGTACAAGAGATGAGTTCGATTACTTACAGGAGCCAGATTTCTTCCACGAAATATTTGGTCATTGCGCGATGTTAACCAACCCAGACTTTGCTGCATTTACCGAGCATTATGGTCAACTAGGGCAAGCCGCTACCCCAAAACAAAGAGCCTATCTCGCTCGTCTCTACTGGTTTACCGTAGAGTTTGGTTTGGTGAAAGAAGGGGACAAAACCAAAATTTACGGTGGTGGTATTCTTTCATCTCCTGGCGAAACCCTCTACGCATTAGAGAGTGATGCAGCAATTCGCGACCCATTTGAATTACAAACTGTGCTGAGAACGCCTTATCGTATCGACATCATGCAACCGAAGTACTACGTGATTGATGACTTTTCTCAGCTTTTTAAAATCAGTCAGTTGAATTTATTGAAACAAGCCGATCTAGCGATTGAAGCTGGACTGCTTCCTCCACTTTTTGAACCAAAGGAACCTGCTCATGTTGAATGAACAAAAATGCGAAGCTTGTAGTATCGATGCCATTGCACTAAGCAAAGAAGAACAACAATCTCTGCTGCTGCAATTGTCTGATTGGCAGATCATTGAAAGAGAAGACATACCTCAACTAGAAAAGGTGTATAAATTTAAGAACTTCAAACAAGCATGGGCTTTCAGTAACAAAATCGCGGAACTGGCAGAAGATGAGTTCCACCATCCTTCTATTTTGTTGGAGTGGGGTAAGGTTACCGTAACGTGGTGGAGTCACTCTATCAAAGGTCTGCATAAAAACGATTTTATCTGCGCATCAAAGTGTGACGCGCTAGCATCGGCAGAGTAGGACATTACCTCATACAAAAAACGCCCGGCTTACGTCGGGCGTTTTGGTTCTAAATGACTTTTACATTACTTTATAGATTGATTCGGAAGACGGATGTCGTGCCCGATACCTCATTGCCAACGACGATAAAATGACCACCGTTACGGGTAAAGTAATTAATGGACTCTGGACCTAAATCGCCTGCTTTTGGATTGTATGTGTCGTTCATGCATTCGCCATCTTCGACTTCTGTACATACTGGCTGATTGTAATCACGGCGGTTGACGTAATGCATAAACTGCGCTTGTTTCGGGTCTGTGATGTCATAAATCATGATACCGCCTTGACGCTCCAAGCCGATAAACGCGTAATGACGACCGTTAATTTGTGCTACTTCAATCGCCTCTGGCTCAATACCTTTATCATCACTTCGGTCATCGCCACTATTATTGTTATCGTTGGTGCTGTTGAAGTTCTTGCCTTCATTCAGCAGCGCGATAGTCGCGAAATCGTCACCACTATCGAAGACCAACTTGCCGTTTTCATCCCAAATCGAGAATGAACGCGCGCCAAATGATTGAACATTCTCTTGTGCAGAAAGCGTTTGTTCCGGCTTAATCACTTTTAAACGCGCGAGTTGTTTGTTGTCTTTTAGTGCCTCTGCCAATGGGTGTTCTGCTGCCACTTTCAGCTTCTTACCGCGCACTTCATCAATATGGCTTAAACAGGCTCCTTGCTCAGATGTATATTCATCTGTACCGAGGTAATCGTCTTCATCCCACATAAAGCCAGCTTTGTCGCACAGTTCTTGAGTGGTTTTGAATCCGTACTCACGCCCGTCGCCTTCATTTGCCGATACGATGTAAGTACTCCCATTCACTGAGTAGCTGTCGATAGTGTCAGGCATAAATAAGCCAACCAGTTGTGGGTAGCTTTTCAAGTTCCCAATGATTTTGTCTTTGTTGGATGCATCGAGTTTAGCGCCCGACCAAGACTTCTCACCTGAGCCAACAATTTTTTCTACCGATTTGCTCTCTGGATTGACGATTGCCATGGCGTTATTTTCTTGTAGCGCGACATAGATTTTACCGTTATCTGCAAAAGTGAGGTATTCAGGCTCTAGATCTTGTGCGACGGTGGCGTTTGGCCCCGAAATACGCACATTCATTGGGAGCTCTGCTTTTCGTGAACCATCAAATTCGTTAAAGCCAATTTGTGTCACTTCTGCTTGAGTAACACCAAGGCTCAGATCGATCAAAGTGATACTACCTTCAGGGTCAATGCTGTAATCGCTGTTTGGTTCTCCTTCATTAGCGGTTGCGATGTATCGGCCATCTTTCGAGAAGCCAACCATGTCTGGCAATGCGCCTGTTGGAAACGTCATGACTAATGACAAATCGTCGGAGCGGTACAAGCCAACAATACCATTCGCTTGTTTATTACTGTTTTCAATCGCAACAGCTACCAAACCATTGAATACAGCGACACTGTTTGCTGCGCCAATTTCAATGCCCGCTGCTTCGCCAGCGCTGTTGAGATCAATGAATGCGCTTTGCGTTGGTACGCCGTTGTCATCCATAGACATTACATCGACACGTTTTGCTTGAGCATTAACCACATAGAGCTTATCTGTACAGGCGTCATAACTCACGATTTCAGCTGCCGATGTGTCGAATGGTGCATCAGCAACGGATGTTCCGATAAACGTTAAACCTTGAATTGACGTTTCCCCAGTAACGGGTGCAGTGGTAGGTTTGCATTGTGTAGCGAATGAAGCCACGGTATCTTCGGGTTGTGATGAACACGCGATGGCAAGTGATGACAATGCGAGTGCACCGATTGCCTTTAAAGGGGTGATCATGATATCTCCTTATCAATCCGATAGGTTGTCAATCAGCATGTGTTTTATGCTGCTGTCCATTTCCGCAACTGGAATGATAGAGCGCTGAATGACGTGTGATTTGGTAAGGCTCTGAATATATGTATGATTGATGACTCTTATATTGGCTTTTTATGAAACTAATATGTCATCAATATGATGAAGTAGGGATAGAGGAATAATGGAATTAAAATCGTTTTTAGATTTATTGGCAGCGTCACCAGAGCAGGTCGAATTTGAAGCAACGATGGCGGTGATCGAAGATAACTATACGTTTGAGCCAACCGCTTTTGTAAATGGTGAGACACAAAACAATGCAGGCGAGAACAACGGTTCGTGTAAGATCTTCGCTTTCGGTTTGCTAAACAACCTAGACAAAGAAGCGACGCTAGCCTGCTTTGGCCGTTTTTATCGTGAAGATGTATTGCAGCATCCAGAGAACAGCGATCACCAGAATATTCGTAATTTTATGGTGACAGGGTGGGAAGGCATTAAGTTTGAAGCGTCCGCTTTAACCGCTAAATAAACACCAGTCAGAAAACGATGATCAGTAAGCCAGTCGTATTACGCGACTGGCTTTTTTTCTAGACATTTTCGGCACAAACACAGTTGGTTGGCGCTTGGCTTGGGTAAATCACGGGTTTCAATAGTAAAGCACCAGCATGTCTCTTTGCCTGCGGCGATATCACAATGGGCTTGAGTCCCGCACTCAGGACAACTGTGCGTTGAATCTTCTCCTGCGATTTGTTCGATAATCACATCTCGTTGGAGATCGGTTTTGTCTTTCCATTGGATGATTTCATCCATCGTCCGGTGACAACCAGAGCATATTCCGGCGTTATTTTTACATGCTGCTCGACAAGGTGACTTCATTGCTTTCTCGTTCTCATTTTTTATGCCGCGTACTCTAGCACAAAGCGAGTCAAGGCCGCCAAAATAAACGTGACTGCGATTTGCTGGTGAGGAGGGAGAACCAGTGTTACCCTTGGGCGAGTTACCTTAACTCTCTGTCACTTATGTTAGAAAAAGAAAACCTCATTAAACTCGCTAGAATGCAAATGCCATTTGGGAAATATGCAGGGCGAGTGTTAATCGACCTGCCTGAAGAATACTTACTGTGGTTTGCCAATAAAAAACAATTCCCTTCGGGAGAATTAGGTGATTTAATGCAGCTCTGCTTAGCCCTCAAAATTGAGGGCTTAGATTCTGTTGTTAAACCACTGAAGTATGATCACACCAAAAATTTATAACTATGCTCGCGTCAGCAGCACAAAACAACTTAAAGGCTTTGGCCTAGAGACCCAGCAGCAACGAAGCGTACTGGAAGATTTAGCTCGAAAGTATGAGCTTCCAATTCATGATGAGAACTTTGTTGATGAAGGGGTAAGTGCATATCATGGGAAGCATAAAGATGGACAGCTAGGGCGTGTCTTATCACTAATCGATAGCGGTAGGATATCATCGGGCTCAATTCTTGTGGTTTTTTCTCTGGATCGATTGAGTCGAGAAACTGTCAACGTCGCGATGGAACAGCTCCTGAGCATCATCAATAGAGGCGTCAGAGTTTACACGCATATCGATGGCAAAATGTTCGATGCAGAGAGTTCTAACTTAACAGCTGATCTGATTTTTTCGCTTATCGCTATGCAAAGGGCTAATGAAGAATCAGCGACTAAGAGCAAGCGTATAATTGCGGCACAAAAACAGGCTCTTAAGGGATGGAAAAAAGATGGTAAGCCTAGAGGTGCACTTGGAAGAGGCCCCCTCTGGATAGATCAACCCACTAACAGCTTTAATGATAATGCGGTAGGCATTAGGGCAGCCGTTGATTTGTTATTGCAGGGGGTGAGTACCATCAAAGTTAAACAACACTTGGATGAGAATTTCCCTTATAAAAGATCTCGCAAAACATCTATAAAACAAGCACCGACTTGGGATTACGGTGTCATCGATCAACTGTGGCGAAAGACATCATTGATTGGTGAGAAACGCCTGACTATCGAAGGCCAAGAGCATGTTCTAAGCAATTACTATCCATCGCTCATCAGTCTAGAGAAGTTCAATAAACTCACTAGGCTAAAAAAGCCAAAATTGGGTCGCTCAACATCCACTGGTAGTATTCATCTCTTAAAGGGATTAGCTCGCTGTGGCATTTGCGGCAGTGCTATGGTCTTCGTTGACAAAGCTCAACATAGCAAGAACTATGTTTGTTCACTGGCAGTAAAAGGAGAGCCACTTCACAATCGAGAAGTCTTTAGTGCTGAACTGCTGGAGCTGTTAACTCTTGAAGTTTGTAGAGACCAATATCTTATTAATAGCTTCAATGCTCAACTAGACGTAGAAAAAAAAGCCAAAGCTGAATACGAATTGGCTGAAGAGAAAAAGCAACTTGAAGATCTGAAAAGCAGATACAAGCAAAAATCACGTGCTTCTTTGCTAGATCTTATTGAAGATACGGAAGATAAGATTGAAGTTCTTGAGCAACAATTAGCGTCATTTGAGACGTTTGATCTCTCTGATAATCTTCACTTATTGAACAGTGATATTTTTACTGAAGAAGTGAGAACAAACTTTCAGCATAGTTCTAGAGCAGAGATCATCGATAATCTGAAGTCTGTTCTATCTGATGTGACTCTCAATCGTGTAGTTGAAGCCAGTGAGTTTACAAAAACTGGCACAGTAAACTGCGTAAGTATTACGTGGCGTTTCAAGAACGATCAAACTCGTAGCATTTCAGTCAAGCCGTTTAGATACATCGGCACAGGTTCG
The DNA here is from genome assembly GCF_033337405.1 of Vibrio sp. YT-16. NCBI lineage: Bacteria > Pseudomonadati > Pseudomonadota > Gammaproteobacteria > Vibrionales > Vibrionaceae > Vibrio > Vibrio sp. YT-16. The sequence goes on along the minus strand of NZ_JAWOQQ010000005.1, from coordinate 304,243 downwards.
AATAAGAAGTTATTTGTTCCTGTAAGGTATGAGTATACCGTTCCAGTAATAGATGAGGAAAATCGCCGCGGTGAAAAGTTTGTGCCTGACATGATTAAAAAGCTGCATGAGAAAAAGCTACTCAACAAACTGTATCCGAGCAAGGGGCGCTATCAATGGGATAAGCTCGAGTTTGTATTGGGAGAATTTCAGACTGGCTTGCATAATTTCCTACCTAATTTCGTTGCTGACCCTGATCCAGATGCTTTTTGGGGGGATATGGTGGATAAAGCAAGAGCCAAAGGGACGCGCTATACTGTGTTGAGTAAGAACGTTATTTAATGGATGAACTGAGGAGAGGTGCTACCCCTCCTTTTTTCATATTTAGGGACAATAACTACTCTAAGGTACTTAACTAGACATTATGTTATAAAGCCGTAACAAGTCTTGGATGAAATAGACTCAGGCTTATTAAGCCCTTACTTAACGCCGCTAGAGATTATACAGTGACAGTCGAGCAGTTTGTTAGACTGCCTCTGTATAATCTGTTCTTAACAGGTCAAAATGCCTGCTCATTTATATATTACAGCGAGAGCGATACAGATTTATAAATATATCGACTACTATTAAGTTTGATACTAAATAGCAAAACAGCATCATAGTGTCTATTGCTGTGTGTCTTTTAAAGCAATGAGCTCGATAATTAATTTAATTAAATTGTCGGCATCAAATTCTTCAGCTCCCAATTTTGAATAAAACTCTTTTATACGTGCTGATATGTTTGAATTGTTTTGAATCTCTGGATTTAGCTCTGTCCAAAGCTGTTTTGCCATATATCCAGTACTACCTATGGGAAGTAATAAAAGCCCTTTTTCTTTCGCAATCTCGTATTCTTCACGCATACCATTTGAGAGAACAATGCCATTATCCGATTTTTTGTTACCAAACACAAACAATGCAATACCTGCATAATCGATCATGTCTTCACGATATTTGGTCCATAAATAGTTTAAAAGATGCTCACCTTCCGTAGATTGAGGGAAAGGCCGTAATACAAGATGGTCTTCGACTTTTGCTTTTGGATTTTGAAAAGTTTCCTCAAGGGCACCAGAAATTACAGAGCTACCAACACCGAGTCCGAATCCAGAAACAACGCGTAGTCCTTTTTTTACTAGGCTTCTACTTAGATTATAAACAAATTCCAGTGCATCATGTTCTTTTAAATCACCATACTCGCTAGCTGCACCCGAAATAAAGATAGTTCTGGACTTATATTTTATTTCTAGATTTCTGAGAAGGTCAGTAATTTCTTCAAAGTCATCTATCAGAATGGTTTTTATATTAAATCTCTCTAAGTCTTTGACAAAAAAATCTTGCTTTCTTTGTCTATACTCAAAGTCTACCACTTCCTCATCTTTATCTTTTTTAACATTTCGTATAAAGCAGTAATGTCTTCTTTGATTGTTTTCGTAAGCAACTCGAACTCTGCTTAGGATATAGTCTAAGTTTGGATCGGTAAAACTGAATCCTATAAATATAAAGGTTTTTGAAATGAGATCACTCTTGAGGTTAGCTAAGTATTGCTCCATTTTGACGTGATATCGCTCATAATCATCTTTTGTCAACACTGCTTGGCTAGGATGTTCGACATCACCGTGCATCTTATATACAACAGCATCACGTTTAGGTTTAGTAGTCGATAAATGTTCTTTGGTATGCTTTACATCAGCAATTTTCCCCGATTTGTCGAGAGCTGTTTCAATTATCTTATCATAATTGGTAGTCCAGTAAGTACGAATTGGTAGCCGACAAAGAATTCTGTGGTTCTCAGTTTCAATTGATTCACGTGAGAATTCTTCTATAAGCCTTTGGTTTAATTGACTTCTGTTGTTTGCGTTGTCATTGCAATGGAATTGAGCGAGGGCTACGAGATCATTTTCTTTATCTACATCTAAGCCTAGTTCATAGGCGATAGGGCGTAGAAGTTCAGCCCAATTCACGAAACCCGCTCCTGCAGACATTCCTGCACCAGCAAAAACTGCTACATTTTCTTCAGCGAGTTCTTTTTCTAGATCTCTTAAGAACGCTTGTTTTTTAAAGTTCATTCGTAGTATTCCACTATAATATGAATTTTGGAAAGATAAAGAAAGTTTCTATAAAGATATCGGTGAATAGTTGAGTGATCCCATTATCACCTTCTTATATTCAATAGAGCTCTCCAGTTTTCTGATCAACACGCTTATAGAAATCAGAAAATTGACATGGATCGGAAATGACTAAATTTCTATCGCTTCGATACTCTAGATCTATCTCTTTTATAAGGTTAATGGCGGGTACAGAGTTATCTAAGCGAATTTTCTTATAGTCTCTAATTCTATGATATCCAATAGACTCTAAATCTACTGCAACAGCACTAGCACCGAAATAATAGAAATGGTCTGAAATCAATACTTGATCAGAGCTAGTATCACGCTTCAAATTGGTCATATTGAATGAACCATCAGCATTACTATGATGAGAATCTTCTTGTATCCATTCATTGTTGCCATCTTGATGGTAGATATTGTCACCCAACATCTGTACGTGACTCCCATTTCGAGCTGGCTTTTTTATAGAGAACCTAGGATCTGTCCAATAATCATGAAAGCTAATTTTTTCAGTAACTTTCATCAACAGAATACACTTCTTTTGAACTGATTTTAATTTAGCCCCACCAAGACCTAAAATCCAATCACCCACGTTAGCAGATTTCCTAATTCTAGGTTTGCATGTGGCCAGCGTACAACTGCCATGGAATGGGTTAGGGGCAAAACCGAAGTCTCGTGTTATCGCATAGGCATAAAGGTGGGAGTCAGGTTCGATTAGCATACGACATTCTCCCCTTGAATTTTATCTCGCTCTGTACCGTCGGGATTTTGAAAGCTAGTGTTCCCCTCCAGTGCGCTGATAATGGAGTCCCCCCTCCAACCTACGATAGAGGTTGCGTATTTCTCTAGATTTTCCGGCAGCTTGACATCCTCTTTTAAACCATTCTCATATACGCCTATGATTGGTTTTCCAAGCTGGTGAGCTGCTTTAATTTCCCAGTTGACCCAAGGTCTTGTATGAGTCTCTTTGCCGATAACAACTATAACTTGACTAGCCCATCTCATTTTCATTCTAAGCAAACGTGCTATTGTTCTATCACTAACCTTTTTTTCCTCTACACGTCTTTGGTTTTCTGGTTTCATTCGTACAGAACTATTTCGTAGTTGATAACCCTTTGCAGCAGCTAAACGTGCAACACCATCAACGCTAGCATCGTCTTTGTGATGATGACTAACAAAGACGTTTTTCTTAATTTCTTTAGTCATTTATAAACCTTCATAAGTTACTAGTTAAATCAAAATAACTTCAAGTTATTATTCTCTTGGTAGTGATATTTTTGTTTTGGCCTTTTGTTGCTAAACTTTGTTCGGCACCGTTTATCTATTTCACATGCGCCACTGTTTTCCATATCCATTAGGGTGTAAGTTCTTTCTTCTTTAGGTAGAAAGTGGAAAATTTCATCCATGTCCCATTTCTCTTTGTAATTCTCTGCGATTCTGTGTTGGTTTATAGTGAACCAAAATAAACACTCTTCGCTATTCATTCCGTCTCTGTTAGAAAAAATCCAATTTATCCCTCTTTCACATCCGGGGCCTGCCACAACAAAGTTCATTTCCGTAAATGGAAAGTTTACAATGTATGTAAAGTCTATAAATATCTGATATGCAAGAAATTTACCTATTCCGGGGAATGATTTCAGGTGATTAAATACTTCGAGTTGATTCGTCGCTGATTTTACGCCTTTTACTATTTTTTCTTGGTTATAAAACACAAACTTTATCATCCTCAGAATCATGTCTGTTTCAGTTCTACCTTCCATTGCTTCCAAATATCTTCCAAAGTTAACTTTTGGCCCTCCTAGGATATAAGCTGCACTGAAAAATACATAGTCTGGATTGATTAAAGATATACTGTGAGTCTTTTCCCTGATTATCGTATTGATATAATCTATATTCATATTGGAAAAATCAAAAGGAGCATTAATTTTTTCTAAGGTACTGCTTTTGTTTATCACTCTAAACAAGAATGAATTTAGTAACTTATTTTCATATGTTACAAGATTATTTTCAATTACATTTTTTAGTAACCATTTTGTTTCTCTATCCCATGTTCTTTTAGTGTTTACAAACTTGTATGTCTTTAATATTTCATCATTTGTCCAAAATGGGGGAAGATTAAGTATCTCTTTTTTATGATATATAGATGTTCGTTCCCTTTGATGATGAAACCATTCCTTGATAACATTTTCATTCAAAGTAGGATTAGCAAGTTTGATTTTTCTTTCTTGCACGTTACAATAAAGCTGATCATTTTTATTATTCACCACACAATACCTTTTCAAAGAAAGATTTAAATCTGATTATTCCTTTCGTATCATTATTAAATTGATAATCTGCCTTTGATTTGTTCTCTATTACGTGTTTATCAATATCATATGTTTCATAATTATTATCATTCCTGTTTATATGAACTATAGTAAAATGGTTTTCCTTACACCATAAAAACTCTTCATTGGATCTTATGTCAGTGATTATTATGTTATTGTCTGAATTTCCAGTTTTTTCTAAAAGTTGTATCTCATCTGAAAGCATTCTGATGAATATTTTTTCTTCAATATTCCTTAGATTGTTGAGATTCAGCCATATATCTCTTGGTGAATGATGGATTGATTCTCCAGTAGAGAGAGTAATATTTAGTGGCAGCATCTTTCTTTCAGGAGGGTAGTCTTCTTCCATCCATGGATAAATATATTTGCTTAGTTTCTTTAGTTGATCGCTAAATGATAATCGGATAAAGTTATGATTTGATATTAAGTAGTCGGCTAAAAAATCTTTTCCGCTACCGGACACTCCCATGAATGCGATTTTCATCTACTTACCTTAGTCATACGATTGAAATGATTTGAATCTACACTTAAGTTAAAATCATCGCTAAATTTGGTATTTAATAAGATTGGTTGATTAACCTTTTCTTGATAAATATATGATAGAGTTGCTTCTGCATACCCCCAAAGCAAGTTTTCTTTAGTTTTTAAAGAATGATTATTGAATATGCATTTCATTTCCGAAATGGCATCACTAAAGTTATTTATATCTTCAGGTTTTGCTAATATTTTTTTCTCTAAAAATGAAACTATTTCTTGAAACATGTTTTTTGTTTTTGATAATGACTGCGGGAATTCTATTTTATCATTATTAATTTGTTTTGTTATCTGCTGTTCTTTGTTTCTAATTATTTCCTTGGCTTGTTGAAGTCTGTTATTGTATATATGTAGGTTTGTTACGGATTGATGCAGATAACCCAATTCTAGCTGACTGTCTACTTCCCTTTGTAATATGTAAAGAACCATTTCCTGAAGTAAACTAAATTCAAAGATGTTTATGTTACTTACACCAAATATGAGATCCCCACTTCTTTGAATAATTTTAATGTTTAGCTTTTTGTCTGGGGTGATAAAGAAATGTATGAGATTGTTACAGGGTATATCTAAGCTGTTGTTTAAGTTGTATACCGTCTTTAGGCTTTCTCTCGTGTCTCTTTCAGGCATATATAAGCTAATGACAGCACGTCTAGTAAATATTCCTTCTTCTTTGAATAGTTCTATAACATTATCTAATTGCCTATAGGCGTATAGCCTTTCTCCATAAGCTGCTCGCCAAGTGATACCATCATCTGAATATTCTGGTGCTCTTGGAAGAAAAAATGTCAAATAGGGTTTTATTCTATTGTCGCCAGCTAGAACCCACATTGTTTCCGCGAAAGTGGAGAATATGTTGTTTTTTCGCCCCACTAGGCTTAGGTGTCTTGATCTAGGATTTTGTAAGATCATACTGACATCATAGAGACTTACCGCATCTCCATTTCTAGTAGATACATTAACGCCTTCAGTGAGCACTTTTTCTAGGACCTTCACTATAACATCGTTAATTGTTTCTCCGTAAACGACGTGCATAAACAAAACCTCATGCTATGAAATAAACTTATTCCAAGTAAACAAAGTGCCTTCATGGATTTAGCAGTATCGCAACATAAGTTAGAAGGCTTGCTGCTAATTCAAAGTGATTTTCTTCTGTTGCATGCCACAAAATTCTTGAAAGCTATTCGCTAACCAGTGTTGACAGCTTATGGTCAATCAATATCATATATGTGTGGGCAATGATTTGGAATGGCTTAGTTGCATATTTACCAACTTTTATCACATAAATTAGTTGCTTAGCTACTAAGCAGTGCAAGTTTAGACGTTGAAGTTGTAATGGATGTTAGTTTAAGGTTGTAAGGGTGTTCTTATGTTGCTGCGTTGATGTGTTGCCATTTTGGGGGGGAGAACTTTAATATCTGACCAAATCATACAAATAATGAACATTATATTGCGAGCATTAGGACTTCATATAGAGCTGATTTTCGTTGGAAGGGGAAGTCACTAGAGGTATTCATGTTGTTCATGTTAAATAAACTCAAAAATTTATTTAGTAAGAATCTCAAAGGTATTTCGTGAATCTAGATAATAATATACTTTGCGGTGCATGTACCAGATCTTCCTAGAACATCCAAGTTATCCGCTGTTCATTGAACAAATTCTTAAGCATATTCGCTCAAAAGCTCTAAGACACCTATGCCCAGCGGCGAGACCGGGCGATTTGTTGTCCATAGATATTTTACGCTGTGATTAAAATCTAGCGAATTGCTATTTCAGATTGGGTTTAAGGCTCGCAAGTTGTGACAGAGACTTATCAATACGATTTTTCTGACGCTTAATTTGCTTTAGATCTGCCGCCCTAACGGCTTCCTCCCACTTGCTAATTTGCTTTTCTAACTTTTTTTGTAGCTTAGTGTGTTCGGCATTTGCCGCTTCCATCTTTTGCGACTCATACTGCCATTTTTCAAGCCTATGACCTTTATCTAGTTCGTATGGTTTGTATTCATCGATAGACAATCCTATATGTTTTGTAGTGGCAGCTGTGAATGCTCTTTTAAGTACTTTGGTGGCGGCCTTCTTTTGAAGTCCAGCGAGCACCCTATCTTTTAGTACTTTTGAAACTATGAGATGAACATGGTCACCAGCACCTCGTGTGCCTGTTTGTTGCTGTTGATGGCATACACCACGAATATGATTGAAAAACGTCTTTCTATCGTCTCCTGAAAGCTCTAGGTGATCAGCAAGGGCTCTACAGCACTCAGCAATAACAGCGCGCCATTGATTTGGAGTAGGGCGGTACTGTTTTGGTAGCGTCAAACAAAATTCTATTGCAAATGAAGAAAGTGGCCTACCACGACGGTTAGATTTTAATTTGCTTCTCAGCCGATATTTTTCACCAGCGACAATAATTCTTTTTGATGTTGATTCGTTTCCAACAATATCGAGTATTGCTTCTGTATTTGTATGATTCTTATGTTTTCTGCTATTTAAGTACCTTTCTCTTGCGATGATGCCGTCACTACCATTCTTGACGGGCTTGGTGATTACTATCCAATTCTTAAGCATTTTTTATTAGCTTAAGAATTTTGATCAGTGAATACAAATTAGTGCTGGTGACGCGGAGTTCAAGATAGGACAATTGCATATTGAAATAGCTATTGATCCCTCTTGCTGAGTGGAAACCCCTCAGACACCCCTTAATAATATTCATAAAGATTGCTAAACTAAAATAAAAAATGAGTGAAGATTTTTTAGAGAAAATAAATAAATCTGGAGTTAAGGTGAAAGTATTGCTAGATGTGAATAACTTTTGCAATCCTTTGATAATGCCTTTGTTTGAAGAATTATCAAAAAATCAGCTAGATGAGCTTATTGAACTATCATTTACGATCGCTTGGCTTGAAAATGGAAAAAATATGGAGTTTGATGAAAATAACTATGACGATTGCTACCAAGATCTACTTAGTGATGTTTTAAGTCAAATGGCAAAGTTTCTAGAATTAAAGTTATCCGAAAGAATTAAAAAACTATAAAAATTAGTATACTAAGTAGAGCTAATGTATGTTGTTACCCGTTACCTCAATATATATTGAGGTAACGGGTAACATATTACATGGTTAACTAATCAATTAATAAAATGAACTTGTCGTCGTCAGACTTAAAAACATCTTTTGATAGTGCAATGTTACCATTTGCAATTAGCTTGGATAGAGCTTTACTTAACTTAGTACGTTCCGCAGGTGTAAAGTCTGGATGCAACTCTTTGCGGATGTACTCCCTAAGCTCTCTCCTCGTACAGCCGCTCCCTAGTTGCTTAATGCAGTTTAAGTACGGGCAAGGTTTATCAATATTGTTTTTCTCAGAGACAATCTCTGCTGGCTCAATGCGTGAAAGTGTTGTGATCGGAAAACCTTCATCGCAAGTAATTCCCAGCTCTATAGGTGATAGTTTAACCAATACGCTTTTGGCTTCATCATCATCTTTTTGCTTGGTATTTGTGAGAATGTACGATGGATGAGTAGTACCCTTTTTAAGCATTAGCTCAACATCCATTGTCGCTTTAAAAGAGCTGTGTCCTCTTGCTCCCTTTGTCGCATCTTTGCCTGTGTGGTGGACAAAAACAATTGAAGTATTTGGGAACTTCAGGCGTATTTTGTCCCAGTCCTGAAGGAACTTTGACATATCAGAAGGTGTATTTTCATCTCCTTTAAAAGAACGATTTAATGTATCAACAACAATAAGTGCCACCGGAAGGCCTGTTTCAAACTCAATTTGTGTTAGCGTTTTCTCGAGCATTAAGGATTGTTCTTCTTCTGTTACAAAAACACCGTGGGGCAAAACAGCAAGATTTTTTACTTTCTTATTATTAGCCAGTTCCCAGCCTTTAATACGTTTTTTAAAGCCAGAAGCACCTTCACCAGCAATGATTAGTGCTGAGCCTAGTTTTGTTTTATTACCTAGAAACTTTTTACCTGTGCATACGCAGCAAGCTAATTCTTGAACAGCAAAGCTCTTACCTTCGCCAGACGCACCAACCAGTGCCACGGTCGAATTCATCGGTATAAGCCCTTTAACTAGCCAATCTACATGTTGCTCATAACCTTCCGACCCATAGGTGTATTGGAATGTTTCTGTTTCTACATAGCTTTTTACTGCTTCAAATTCACGACCGAAATTTAAATAAAGTTGATTCATTTTTGTTTTTTTTAATTAGTTTTTTCTGTTTCAGCGTTATGCCGACACCAATTGAATAGAATTTCTTAAACGGGAAATGCAAATGAATTTGCCATTTTTTTTCCATAAATTTCATAAGACTATGAAGTGAAAGAAAATAAAGGTTTCTTTCTTTTCTATATGTTAGGGAATGGGTTTGTGCGAAATTTAGGCAGTTGCTCTTGGTTGTTTGCAGATTGCTCAGAAAGTAGACGCGGTATGACTCTACCTACTGAACCTAAAAATGTGACGAATCCCGAAGAATTTACTTTTATAATGGGTTGATAAAAAGGGCTGGCCAAGCGGCGAGCTAGGGGATTTGCTCAAGCTATGTTTAGCGCTCAAAATTGAAGGCTTAGATAGTGTCGTGAAGCCTTTGAAGCGCATGTAATTAGCTACAGAAACGCCCACTCTTGATGAAAAGACTTATTATGAATTTTGATATCGATGCACTGAAACACCACCAATTGGTCGAAGATGGTAAATTAGAGGGATGTTACATTCATCAGCCAGCTCAAGGTAGCCAGCAAGATGACAAAGCTGTTTTGGCAGAGCGCCAAGCGTTGGAAAAGTTGGGATATAAGGTAATACAGGTTAAAGCTAAAGGCGGGACAACAACGTTTGCCGAGGCGATGCAAAAGCTTGCGAAGGAAACTGGTCACCTGCCTAAGGAGTAAGTGAGTGTAACCTGCCACAGCCTTACAAGTTCTCCCACCAGACTATTTTTTCATTCAAAAGAGCCAGACCGTTAGGCTGACTCTTTTTTGTCCCCAAATGAGCTGAAATCAATTTCGAAGTGGATAATAGAGTTCAAGATTTTCAAGTATTTAATCTAATAGAAGGCAAGATCACACTCCTACGCTTATTGACAACATAAAGGGGGAGAATGTCTATTCCTTTACTTTAAATGTACTTAAACATTAACTGTTCAACTTGTGCCATACAGGCTCTTTATCGTCTCCCTCAACCACACGATTTTAGGGTTCTGGTTATTGCGCTTGTGCCAAATCATAGTAAATGGAATCAGTAGCTTGTGCTGATAATCTTCAGCAACGGGGATAGGCAACGCTATTAAGTTGGGGTGAAGCTGTTCGCAGTATCGCTGACAATATTTTGGTGCTGTGGTTAACATTTGATGGTCGGGCTTTTCTGCAACAAATAAAGCTTGCTCGAAACTCGCCATCGTTAGGCTAACGTTTCGAGTGTGTCCCTGCTCAGCCAAGATCTCATCCAACACCCAACTGTCATTTTTCTCCCATGCTACATTGATATGGGCATAGCTTAAGAAAGTATCCAAATTCCACTCTTGCTTGAGCGCAGGATGATCTTTGCGGACATACACCATAGGTAAATCTGAGAACAACACTTCGAAGTTAATGAAATACGGTAGCAGTTCTAACGACTCTTTGGAGCGAGGATGGCTTTCGCGGCCAGTAAAACCAATATCCACTTCACCGCTAGTGATGGCATCTAATGAGTCCTCATCCCAGTTATGGTACTTTACCGTTGAGTCTGGGTAAAAGTCATGGATTCGTTTGGTCAGTTCGTCGACCATGATGAGTGACAATGGCGACTCTACTCCAAGATGAAATTTAACTCCGCTTGGAACATCATCACCTCTGAGTGAAACAATCTGGTTACCGATCTGCATCCAGTCTGACAAAAGCACTTGCACGTTTGTCGCGAGATTTGTTGGTTTTAGGCCTTGCGGCGTATTCACAAAAAGCGGGTCATCAAACCAAGCGCGTAGTTTGCCTAGAGACTTACTCACGGTTGAGGGAGTTACATTAAGTTTTTTCGCCGTTTTAGTAACACTCTGCTCTTGCAGTAGCAGTTGCAGAGTGAGCAGTAAATTAAGATCAAGTCGGGCAAGAGATTTCTTCATGAGGCTCACTAACGTTATGATTTGGAAATAATAATATTACGGAGAGTCCAATAACGCCACTAGCAACCAACGCTATCATTAACATCATCACGGCCGACACACCTAGCGTCGCCATCAACCAAATGTAAAGTGCAGACCAAGAAACCTGACCTATGCCAAGCATAGAGCTTGCAAGTCCAGCTTTGCGTGAGAACTGGCTTAACGCTTGGCTCATCGCCACACCAAACCCCATTGGAAAACTCATGCTGAGCAGAGTGAATCCTACCATATAAAGTGTCGGACTATCGCTATTCAAGTGAGCCGCGAGAATAACGATAGCCGACAGAAAATTGGTCATTTGTGCAGCGAACATCAATGTGGTTTGTTTGAAGCAAGAAAGAGCAAATGGAACTGAAAACGATGTCGTCATACCTACCATCGCGAGTAGTGCCATCGTTGTTGAATATTCGCCTCGAGTAAAACCAATTGAATCCATTATTATCATTGGTGACGTATTTACATAAGAGAGAATAGCTGTGACGCCTAAAGATGTATAAATAACGCGCGATATGAAAAAGCGGTTAGATAGTGATTCGTTCGAAGCTTCACTCACCTTTAAAGTTGTGCGCTTGGTTTTAGGCAAGGTTTCTTTCAAGACAAAGCAAGCAATTAAACCTATCACAACACCCATTATCGCCATGGCAGTGAATAACACGGGCCACGGAAACTTGATCATAATCAGATTGCCGATCACGGGGGCAAGTACTGGAATAGAGCAGATAATTCCATTAAGCATCGATAGAACCTTAGCTCGCTCTGGGTCCCCTAGAGTGTCACGCAAAATGGCAAAGGCCACTAAATAGCAACATGCGGCACCTACGCCTTGGAAAAAGCGCATTATTAGGAAGCTATTACTGGTCTCAGCAGAGCCCGCGAACATTGATGCAAGGGTAAAAATCACTGCACCGCAAATGGCAACAGGTTTGCGTCCTAAACAATCAGCAGTTCGCCCAACAAAAACCATAGTCGATGCTAGACCAGCGAGGTAAATAGAAAAAGCAATATGAAGTTGTGATTCGCTGGCAGACAGGTCATGGGCGATTTGTGGTAAAGCAACCAAGTAGAGATCTATTGCCGTAGGATAAAGCAACACAAAGGCGAAGCTACATATCAGATATCGGGATAAATTAATTTTTTCCATTACTACCTCGTGAAGGAATTGGGCTTACGAGGATGATATGCAACATTACTCATCTTGGCGCGTTACCTTTCTGACAACAGGTATTTCCATATACGACATCAGTAACGATTGTGGCTATAGCAGTCAAATTTGCCCTAAGAAGAACCGTGGTATTGGGAGAAAGTAATCTATACAACCGAGTCCACTACATTAGTTAAATAGACAACGATGGACATTAGTGACCTGGAGTTTTCTCAAGCTATATTAAGCTCTCAAAACCGCAGAGCTTAAATAGTGTGGTTAAGCCTTTGATTCGGGTGTGGCCTGCCTTTGTAATCTCTTTCCCCAAAATACAATGTGTTTTGTTTTACAGGAGTCAGAATGCCTGACTCCTTTTCACTTTGCTTGTCGTGAGCTTTACCATCTTGGTCGTAGAGTATTGGTTATCGAAACCATTAACTCATGTTAGTGAAAGGAAGTTCCTGAACCCTATAGTGCTTCTTTCACCAATCTTCTGTTTGGGCCATTATCTCTAACATCCAGACGCGAAATAGCATAAGATACACGGCCTTTACTAGCACTGAGCCACTCATTGTAATGACAGATAAAACACAGCAAGCGACATTTGCCGATCTTGGCCTGATTCCAACATTAGTCGAGCGACTAGAAGCGTTGGAATACAGCCAACCGACGCCCATTCAATCCCGTTCTATTCCTGATATCCTTGAAGGGAAAGATATTATTGGTGGTGCCAATACGGGGTCTGGTAAAACCGCTGCTTTTTCGCTGCCAATCTTGCAAAAAATTGTTCAGCAAGACGAATCAAACAATCGCCGTGGCAACTTCGTTTCCCACCTGATTTTAGTACCAACTCGTGAGTTGGCATCACAGGTGGCATATAACGTCAAATCTTACTCATACCATCTCAGAGATAAGATCAAAACGGTTGCCGTATTTGGTGGTGTATCGGTGAACCCACAAATGCTGGCGCTTCGTGGTGGCTGTGACATCATTGTTGCAACGCCGGGTCGATTACTTGATCTGGTATCCAGTAACGCGATTAAGTTGGACCAAGTAAAAACGCTTGTTCTTGACGAAGCCGACCGTATGTTGAGCCTCGGATTTACCGAAGAACTGAATAAGATTCTTGCGTTACTACCAGAGAAGAAACAGACGCTGTTATTTTCTGCTACTTTCCCTGATAAAGTCACGACGCTGGCTCAGCAGTTGCTCCGCGACCCTGTTGAAGTTCAGTTGCAGAGCGCAGAAGCCAGCACTTTGGTGCAGCGCGTGTTTAGTGTAAATAAAGGTGAGAAGACGGCGGTACTCGCGCACTTAATCAAACAGCATCAGTGGCGACAGACTTTGATTTTTGTGAATGCTAAGAATGCCTGTAATCATTTAGCTCAAAAGTTGTCAAAACGCGGTATTACCGCTGAAGTTTTCCATGGTGATAAAGGGCAGGGCGCTCGTACTCGTGTCCTTGACGGTTTTAAGTCTGGCGAGATTCAAGTTCTTATTGCCACCGATATCGCAGCACGCGGCCTTGATATAGAAAAACTTCCAGTGGTGATTAACTTCGATCTTCCGCGTAGCCCTGCTGATTATATGCATCGAATCGGTCGTAGTGGTCGTGCTGGTGAAGTAGGTTTAGGGTTATCTCTTATCGATTACGACGACTACCACCATTTCAAAGTGATAGAAAAGAAAAATAAGTTCCAACTTGAACGCGAGCAGGTAGTCGGTTTTGAAGTGGAAGACGATCAGAGTGAAGCCTACTTTTTACCAATGAAGCCGCGAGCGAAGCCGGCAGGTACGGGTAAAAAGAAGAAAAAGCGTAATCAATAGAAAACGTAAACTACATGTGAGTTTACTTACGGGAGTTGTTAGAGAAAAGGAATGCTCACTAGCTTGAGTCTTCGCTTCTAGCCATTCCTTTAAAGAACAATAGAGCCCTGCTGGAGCTACCAGTAGGGCTCTATTGCTTTTCAAGATAGTGTTATTGGCGACGAGCAGGGCGTCCGCGAGGTGAACGCTTTTTAAATGCAGACGCTGCTTTGGCTTGTGACTTAAGAATAGAGTCAACGGTTAGCGGCATTGGCTCTTTAGGTTCAAGGCCATGAGGGAAGGTACGAGCTCTTGGTGGTAAGTTGTATTCTTCTTCGCTCGCGCGTGGCATGCGCTTAAAGCGATAAAGGTAAAAGTTTTCTAATTTTTCTCTCGCCCATTCGGTTTTCTTTAAATACTTCACGCTACTTGCAATCGAAGGCTTAGTGTTAAAGCAATTAAAGCGCATTGCTGTATCTAGAATGTCCCAGCCGTAAAAATCCACTAACTCTTGCAACATAGTCTCTAGCTTCAACCCGTGCAGTGGATTGTTCTGTTGCAGCTCGATTCTCTCTTCGTCAGTCATCATTTTTAAGGGCCTTACTCATTAAAGGGCGGAGTTTAACAAAGTATACAATGCAGAGATATCGATAGTTACTTTGCGATGGATGCGAGCACAGTGCTCTCTACCTTGAAAGTATAAATCGGAATTAGCCGTTCTACTTGGCTCTCTGCTCAAAAATGACTCATAAAAGTTCAAGCGTCCTAGCTCGATGTTAAATTATTGTATAATAAGTGAGATTCTTGTTGTTCTTTTACTAATGTCTAATATTCCTACCCATAGCAACACATGCTTAATAAGCTCAAAATCAAAATTGGTTCATGCCGCTTTCTTAGTATGGCCTAGAAGTTTGATGTGGGTGTTGTCTCGTATTGGTCGAAGGTCTGTCTACCAAGCGAAACTCTAGTTGACGTAGTTCAACGTTGAAACATAAAAGGATGACTCAATGTCTGACAAAAGTAAGACTTTTTACAAGGATGTGCGCAAAAAACCGCATGAATTTGAAAACCGAGAAGACTTTCTAAATCATGATTTAACCGTCATGAGTTTCCGTCGCTGGGGAATTCATTTGCCCTCACGTGATTACAGTATTGAAATCGAAGACTGGGTACCGGCATTAGCAGCAACCATTGGTAAAGTGGTTATGGTCACTGCCATGGTTTCCGCTTTTGCTGCTCAGTTTGGTTTATCTCCGGAATTCATTGCAGAAAACGTGCGTTACGAATTACTTATCGCTGGAGCCCTGTTCGTCATCCTGTTTTCTGCCATCCTAAACCCGAATGCAAACTTAGCGGGAACCCATGGCCCAATGATACCGCTGATTCCTATGATTGCAGCTGCAGGAGGGCACCCTCTCGCGCTAGGTTTGATGGTATGTGTTTTTGGGTTAATTCTCGCCTTAACCAAAGGTGGCTCTAAACTCATGACTCTGACTGGTATCGGGGTTCGAGGAGGGTTGTTGATCTACCTTGGTGCCGTTGGGTTGCTCGGGCAAATTAATAAGACGGAAGCGTGGGCTGCAAGTACGGACCAAGGTTACATTTCGTTTGTGGTCATAGGCCTAACCGTTATGGTTTACGCTTACTTAGCCAAGATCAATAAACGTTGGCTCGCTATCCCATTGTGCTCTGCACTCGCGGGTATTGTTGCTTATTTGATGGGCGCTGAGTTTGCTTTTACCACAGAGCCGGGCCTGCCTAATTTCAGTCCATTTTATTGGTGGGGTGAAAATACTGGTTGGCAACTAGGCTGGCCAACTCTAGAGCACTTTATTGCCGTGACTCCATTTGCTCTATTGGCAGTCGCTATGTGGTCCCCTGATTATCTCGGCCATCGTGTGTTTCAAGAACTTAACTACCCAAAAGAAGCGAAAGGCGTACTCATGGATGTCGACGACACGATGGTCGGAGCATCTGTTCGTCAGGGGGTTGGTTCACTCTTAGGGGGCGGAAACCTAGCTTCTTCTTGGGGAACGTACATGATTCCTGCCGCAATTGCCAAGCGTCCTATTCCAGGTGGCGCTCTGTTGACGGGTTTCATGTGTATTGCGGCGGCGGTAATTGGCTACCCAATGGATCTAGCAATGTGGGAACCTGTTCTGCGCGTTGCTTTGATTGTGGGTGTATTCTTACCACTCCTTGAAGCGGGTATGCAGATGATCCATAAGCATAAAGATTCACTCAGTGCAGGTATCTGTATTTTTGCCTGTGCATTCGTTAATCCAGTCTTCGGTTGGGCAATCACGATGCTGTTGGATAACCTCGGGCTTATCGGCGACCATGAGCGTGCTAACGAACTATCGCGCAAAGATAAATATCTGATTCCTGGCACTGCGTTTATCGTTTGTGCAGGCTCCCTTGCTATTGTTGGTCAGCTTCCAGGCATTCCAGCTCTTATCGGTTAATCGAATTATGCTCTAAAGGTATAGTGAGAACAGTGAGTAAAGGGACTTGCTTCTTAAAATAGTAGACAAAAACAAAAAGCTACCTAGTACCAGGTAGCTTTTTGCATGTAGGGTTAGGCTACGGAGTTAGGCTATATGAGTGATTCAATGCCATATTTTTTGCCGTAGTGTTCAACGACAAAATCAATGTCTTTGTCACCGCGGCCTGATAGGTTGATTAAAATCGAGCCGGTTTCTCCTTGCTTCGCGAGTTTAATCGCGTAAGCGACAGCGTGTGAGGATTCAATAGCAGGAATTATTCCCTCTTCACGAGACAGCTCAAAGAAGGCATCAATCGCTTCGTCATCACTGATTGAGCCGTAATTGACACGGCCAATGTCTTTTAAGTAACTATGCTGAGGTCCAACCGATGGGTAATCCAAGCCACTTGCTACAGAGTACACTTCCTGAGGTTCGCCTTGCGCATCTTTAAGCATGTAAGACTTAAATCCGTGCATGATACCTGGCTCACCGAGTGTGAGTGTTGCAGCATGCTCGCCAACCTTTTGCAAAGAGCGGCCCGCAGGTTCAACGCCGTGAATGGCGACTTGTTCATCCTCTAAGAAAGCAGTAAATAGCCCCATCGCGTTAGAACCACCTCCAACGCATGCGACGAGATTATTGGGTAACTTGCCGGTCATTTCTTTGAATTGAACTCGTGCTTCGTTACCGATAATTGATTGGAAATCTCTCACCATTTTAGGGAATGGGTGAGGGCCAACGACAGAGCCTATCGCATAAAGTTGTGTATCAGGATCTTTCAGATAAGCTTCGAATGCAGAATCTACCGCTTCTTTGAGAGTCTTGCGCCCATGAGTGGCAGGAATGATATTAGCACCAAGGATTCTCATGCGGACGACATTCGGATGTTCTTTGGCGATATCAACTTCACCCATGTAAATATCGCATTTCAAGCCAACCAATGCCGCGGCTGTAGCAAGCGCAACACCGTGTTGCCCTGCGCCAGTTTCAGCAATCAGTTTCTTCTTACCCATCTTTTTAGCGAGAATGGCTTCCCCTAAGCAGTGGTTAATTTTATGTGCGCCTGTATGGTTTAAGTCTTCGCGCTTTAGGTAGATGTCTGCTCCGTATTTTTTAGACAAGTTTTCCGCATGGAAGATTGGGCTAGGTCGTCCAACAAAGTGCTTATACAGGCGAGCGAGTTCCGCTTTAAATTCAGGATCTTTGCTGCATTCCTCATAAGCTGCGTTGATGTCATGCATGATTTGTTCGAGCTCAGGTGGAACAAAGCTACCACCGTATTCACCAAAGTATCCTTCTTCGTTGGGCATAGTGAGATCAAACGAGTTTTTCATTATTTACATCCTAGTTAACGAAAGTATTGATACTTTTATACCCAAAATTTAGAAGTGGTTGTGTGATCAGTTGCTTAAATCAGAGTTCGCGATCTAGTGCACTAGTTAAAAAGTGCAGCTTGGGTAGGGGATAATAGTTGTGATGTAGAATCAGGTGGTTTGAATAGGTGCAAAAAAGCCTCGAGAGATCCTAGGCTGTCATAAGAACCTCTCGAGGCAAACAGAGTGCTGGAAATACACTCTGCGATGGTGTCTGGAAACAAAAATTAGATTCGTTTCCTTTGTCAGATATTAGGGTTTTAGAATGAGTCGATGTCAGCGAAATGTCACAAGTTAATTGCGGTATTAAAAGCTTATTTTTTATTTTTGATTAATGGATTAGAAAGTAACCTAAAACAGGCTAGCCTACCGCGTGTTCCGCATCTTTTAAGTTGAACATGATCTTTCTTTGTTTCGAATCGACGTCTTTAACCAACGCGTGCACTTTGGTCCCTAAAGTAAACGTGGCGCTCTGGCTGGAAATTTTTTGTTTGACTGCATCAAATTCGAACTCACCATTTTGGAAAGTTGATAAAGGAATGAGACCTTCGGTTCGGTTCCTCTAACTCAACAAATACCCCGAAGTGTGTGACTCCAGACGCTGTCCCTATGAAGTGTTGTCCGATAAATGGCTTCATGTAATGACATTTCAGTGCAAACTCAATCTCTCAGCTAGGGATTATGTGCTCGTAGTTATTAGAATTTATTGATTGAGCAGATATATTTAATTTCATTTTTTCTCTTATATTCGCCAATCGCTTTTATTTTATAAACTTTATTTTTATGAGCAAAGCATGAGGCGAAGTGATTCAGATATGAATGAGATTAATTTAGTTCCAAACTGGAATTGCAAGGTAGACTGTGTGATTACCTAAAGATGTATACCAAAGTGACTTTATTGAAAGTGATTAATGATGGTGTGGGAGAGGTAAGTGATTTGGCTATATAAACTCAGATAGAGAATAGTAAGGGCAGTAATAAGTGGAAGGGGATTGTGGCACCAACAACATTGATGCCACACAAAGAATTACAGTGCAGTTACTTCAGCAGCTTGTAAACCTTTGTTACCTTGTTCAACAACGAACGATACTTTTTGGCCTTCAGTAAGAGTTTTGAAGCCTTCAGAAACAATAGAACGGAAGTGAACGAATACGTCATCACCGCCATTGTCTTGAGAAATAAAACCAAAACCTTTAGTTTCGTTGAACCATTTTACTGAACCAGTTAATTTATTAGACATAGATACCTCTATATTTGATTGTTTTAAATATTGAATTTTTAGCTAATATCAAGTGCTACTATATGATTTTAGAGATAACTATTTTGTCGCAGGAACGTAAACGAGGAATTCGATGTGGAACTGAGAGAAACTTTGATCTTTAATTACATTAATAGCTCTTTCCGTAAGAGCTGGTGTGCAGTATACCGACAAAATTAATAAAGGCTAGCCTTTTCTTTTTTTATTTTTTGAGTACACCAAGCGCATTGCTTTCAAAGCATACGCTTGGTGTATAAGACGGCGTGATGTTATAGGTGGCGTCGAGCGCTTAGTGTTTTCTGGTTGGGCCGTTACGAACGATGTCTTTACCATTGTCATATACGTGCTGCGAAACCCAGCGACCGAGGAGCAATTGGTGCTTTTCTCCTAATACGGCAACAAATGGACGGCCATCGGTATTAGAGGTGGCTAGCGCAACGCCTGTGACACCTTCAAGGCCTAGAGCGCCGCTTTCTACTAAATGCAGAAATGCCTCCAACTCTTCAATCGTTTCGATTACATGGTTATCAATATTCATTGTATTCAATCTCTTCGAATTGCATTGCGGTCGCGTACTCTACCTAAGTTAAGCGTGGAAACCAAGCTTCTACGTGCGTCATGTAATGAGAGAACCTTGCCTTGCCACTAATCATCAATAAGTTAGTCTCGATAGTCCGGAACTTGCCTAGATTCAATGAGGCAGAAAACACTCTCTGGTTAGACATGAGTCACATAATGTTGTCTGGTTTATCTCATCAATACTTTTGCTATTGGATGGGGTGAAGGGGAGTGCAATAATTTGTAAAACTCTTTTCCTAAAGGCTGTTATGAAGAAAGTCCTGATTACCGGTTTTGAACCTTTTGGTGGTGACGCCATTAACCCCGCCTTAGAAGCGGTCAAGCAATTAGAGGCTGCGGCCATAAAAGGCGGTGTGATAGTTACTTGCCCAGTCCCCGTAGCTCGATACGACTCGGTGAAAGTCGTTATTGAAGCAATAGAAGCGCACCAGCCAGACTGTGTGATTACTGTAGGGCAAGCGGCCGGGCGTAGCGCGATAACCCCAGAGCGTGTCGCAATTAATGTCGATGATTTTCGTATTCCAGATAACGTTGGTTATCAACCGATTGATGAACCCGTGGTGGCTGAGGGTCCTGATGCTTACTTCTCGACACTACCGATAAAGCGTGTTGTGCAAACGTTGCAAACGCAGGGTATACCTAGCCAGATTTCCAACAGTGCTGGAACATTTGTATGTAACCATCTCTTTTATGGGATCCAACATTACTTGAAAGACAATCCGATTCGTCACGGGTTTGTTCATATTCCATTATTGCCAGAACAAGCAGCAGATGGCAGTCAGCCTTCTATGTCTTTGGACATGATAGTCGAAGGACTAAAGCTGGTGGCGCAAGTTTGTATTGCCAATGATAGCGATATCCTGGTAAGCGGTGGAACGATTTGCTAGTAAGTGTTTTAAAATTCAGTAAGTGTTTGAAAGATAATAATAAGCTCGTCGTTTGATGTCGTAGTAAATGTTAGCTTCGTCAAATTTCACAAGTAGCGAAAGGAGTAGCATTGAATAGTCAGGTTGGATGTTGTTCCAAACTGGCATTCCTCTAGTACAGGAGGTGTTAGGGGGCTAACTTTACGAAAGGCGAGTTATTATGAAAAGCAACAAAAGTAAGTCAATCGCACTTATCTCTGTCGCTGTTTTCGCATTGGCTATTGCTGCGCTTAAATTCGAAAACACGCTCGGAGTTCTTCCCATCGTAGTCGCTATTATCGCGTTTTTTACTTGCGTTATTTATACCAGTAGATACCTGTCTGATATGAAGCGTTCAGAGTTGATAAGTCAACCCAAACAAGCTCGAAAAATGTGTGCCAACGCATCACGCAATGAGCTTGATGCGTGCGATAAAAAGCGTTGAAGCGAGTCACATTCTCCGTATACTTTGCTGGAGCATTAATGCACTAACGTGTCGGAGATAAGCATGTCAAATCGAGTACCAACCAACATACTGACCGGATTTTTGGGTGTCGGTAAAACGACCACGATTTTAAATCTACTGAAGAACAAACCGGAAATAGAAAACTGGGCGGTTTTGGTCAATGAATTTGGTGAGATTGGCATCGACGGTGCATTGATGACCGACCAAGGCGCGCTGATTAAAGAAGTGCCAGGTGGTTGTATGTGCTGCACTGCGGGTGTGCCGATGTCGGTAGGTATCACCGCATTATTGCGTCAAAAACCGGACCGTTTATTGATTGAGCCAACAGGCCTTGGTCATCCAAAACAGGTTATCGCGACGCTTACCTCACAGCAGTATGAACCTTACGTTGATCTTAAAGCGACGATTGCCTTGGTTGATCCGCGTAACTTAAGTGATGAAAAGTATCTTTCTAACCAAAACTTCGTGGACCAGTTAGACAGTGCAGATGTGGTTATTGGTAGTAAGGTTGACCTATGTTCCAGCCACGATCTTGATGTGTTTAATGACTGGGTGACGGACCAATCCCCTTCAAAAGTATTCAGTAAGCTTATTCATGACGGTGAGTTACCGATAGAAGTCTTGGATATTGAGCGGGTTTACGGCAGCGCTTCTTCCCATATCGAGTCACATCATCATGACCACGCTCATCAAGAGCCTCAATTCCAGTTGGCGCCTGGTGAAGCCTTTGTGCGCAAAGAGAACAAAGGGCAGGGTTATTTTAGTTGTGGGTGGTTGTTTGGGGCAGAGTATAAGTTTGATTTTGAAAAGCTTTTCTCTATGCTTTCGGACTTGACCGCAGAGCGTGTTAAAGCGGTGGTCAATACGGATCAAGGTTGTTACGCGTTTAATGTTGCCAACCGAGTCGTGTCGGTGAATGAAATCAGCTTAGAAGGCTTTGAATCACGATTAGAAGTGATAGATTCTCAGCTGTTGCCATGGGATGAGCTTGAGCGAATTCTCCTTCAGTTATCTGGCATCAAGCGTTAAATCGAACAAAGGTTAAACGAAAACGGTGAACCACTAATATATCTGTGCTCACCGTTTTTTCTTTTGTAGGATTTCAATGAGAAAAGTGAGATAAATCACTCAAATTCGGGTATAGTGCACGGCTAAATTTTTAAAGCTATTTTTAGTGGTTTGTTTAAGGAATACGCTCAATGTCATTTTCATCTCAAGGTTTTGCGCCAGAAGTGGTTAAAGCACTGGCAGAATGCGGTTATGAAAAGTTAACGCCAATTCAACAGAAGGCGATTCCAATGGCTCGCAAAGGCCATGATATTTTCGCTACAGCACAAACAGGTACTGGTAAAACGGCTGCGTTTTCTCTGCCTATGATTCAGCAGTTGCTAGACAGTAACCGTAGCGCTTCTCGTAAGACTGCTCGCGCACTTATCTTGGCTCCAACTCGCGAGCTTGCTGAACAAATTGCTGACAACATCAAAGCTTACACGAAGTACACGAACCTGTCGGTGGCTGCGATTTTCGGTGGCCGTAAAATGTCTTCTCAAGTAACGGCATTAGAAAACGGTGTAGATATCCTAGTGGCTACACCCGGTCGATTGGAAGAGCACATTGAACAAGGTAATGTCTCGGTCGCACATTTAGAGTTTTTAGTGTTTGATGAAGCAGACCGTATCTTGGACATGGGCTTTATTCACGCAGTACGTAAGATCATGCTAGATGTGGATACTGATCCGCAAATTATGATGTTTTCAGCAACGACTTCGAGCCAACTAAATCTGTTAGCAAAAGATATCCTACGTAAGCCTAAGCGTATTGAAGTTGAGCGAGCGAATACGACAGCACAGACAGTTGCTCACGTGTTATATCCAGTTGATCAAGAGCGAAAAACGGAACTGCTTTCGGAGCTGATTGGTCGTAAGAACTGGAAACAAGTGTTGGTATTTGTGAACTACAAAGAGACCGCAAACGACGTTGTAAAAGAGCTGAAACTTGATGGTATCAAAGCGGTGGTTTGTCATGGTGACCGTGCTCAAAGTGCTCGTCGTCGTGCGTTAGAAGAGTTCAAGTCCGGTAAAGCACGTGTCATGGTGGCTACCGATGTCGCTGCTCGAGGTCTAGATATTGAAGATTTACCTCACGTTGTGAACTATGACATGCCTTTCCTAGCGGAAGATTACGTTCACCGAATTGGTCGTACAGGCCGTGCAGGTAAACAAGGTCATGCCGTTTCATTTGTAAATCGAGATGAAGAGCTCACGGTTGTTCAGGTTGAAAATCTAATCCAGCAACGCATTCGCCGTATTGAGCTTGCAGGCTATGAACCAAAACAGCGTGAATCTTACATTGAAAAGCTGCACTCAAAACCAGCGTTTAAGAATCGTCAAGGTCGTCGTAATAACCCGAACCAGTCGGCAACAGACCAAGGGTCGGCAGAGCGTCGTCTTGCTATGGTGAAGCGCCTGAAAGCGCGTCGTGGCGCAAAGTAAATTACACAGTCTGTGTGAAAAGAGCCCCTCAATTGAGGGGCTTTTTTTGTTTTGTCGTTTCGCGTTAATTTAGGCCAAGCATATTTGGCTCACCACGATAAATAATGCGATCGTTTCCTCGGTGAATACCAAACGTAACAATGACGGGTGGGTTTTCCTCTTCACTTGTAGAGCTATCCCAGTCGTATTTCAGCCAAGGGATGCGATTACCTGAGCCGTCTAAATCCAGGTGGAATTGTATTTGCTCGCGTGCTGAGTCAATTTGGCTTGCAACGATATCGGTCATTCTGCCAATACTCATCGTTCCAACGCCAGAAAGCAGGGCGTTGTTTGCTGGCGCATGAGACCAAATTGGCGTGCTGAAGTAATATTCACCACTCGCCGTTGTTGAGCTGTCATCGAAGTTAGTCGTAAATCGACCGTTTTGCCAAGTTTCTACAGCAAGTGGCACTTTGATCACCATGCCTTGGTTGCCACCTACATCTTGAAAGTTCAAACGACCGAATCGAATGTCTGGTTGTTTTGTGAGCACTTCGCTATCGTCGAAGAAGTTTACCTCATCAACGGCTTTTACTGAGACTAAACCTATTTGGCTGATATCACTATTAGTCTCGGTATTGAATGGACCATCAGGATATTGCTTATCTGTCGTGTTCTTTTTCCAGCATGGGCTATTGTTACAAGTCGCATTGGTCGAGGGCTTCTCTATAACAAACGTTCCAACACTCGCGCTACCCAGTAGTTTCCAGTCTACCTTCTTAGGCTTAGGCGGCAAAAACCGATCGGAGTATGAGCTTAGCTCGCCTAAATCGAAATGTTGTTGAAGGTTAGACGAAAAGTGGACGTAATTCTTCACGTTTTCCTTATTCGCATTGAGTGCGACAACATCGTAAGTGACTTTCTCAAAAGGTTGATTCATGTAAGCAAAAGTTTGGCCATGTGGGTAGTGCCATTCTTGGTCTTGCACTTGAAAATATTTTGGATAAAAACGACCAACGTAACGATAGCCTTCGTTCACAGTCATACCTAGATATTTACTTTCTAGGTTTGCTTTTACTCTCAAGCTCCCGACTTCTTCCCAATATAATCCATTAAAGACGAATTGATCATTCTTGGCTGAATTATGCGCCTGAGCCAGTGAGTCACTACTTTTTAGCAATTTTGAGGTTTGGTTCGCTGTCTCTGATGGCGTATGTTGCTCACTCGACAAGACAACCGATGCTGCTGGAGCATCATCAAGCGTAAAATTACGGGTGATAGAAGCATCACAATAGCGTGCTGATTCAACAGACCCACTTACAGAACCGTCAGGTTGCCAAATGATTGGTTTCACCGTTAGAGAGAAAAGTTCTCCAGCAGCAAGAAACCCTTCTCCTTGTTCAGAGGTGCCAGAAGGCAAAGCACGTTGGTTGTCACAAATAGCGAGTGTCCATGGTCGCGAGTGCACATTAAATGTCCCTTTCACTTCCACTTTGCCTTCTTCAGGGCACTCTTCAAATCCCTCACATTCAAAATGATCGGACAATGTCACTTCAAATATGCCGGACTCGTTCGTGATAAGACCATGTTCAGACAAGCCGTCTTTAAATTCCGCTGAATAGCTAAAGTTTCCTTCACTTCCTCCTAATGGTTGAACCAATGGATGAAAAACCTTAGGCGTACCATTGTAGTTGCTTGCCACTACAGGTTCGCCGGTGGAGGCACAAGCAAGCAATCGCGTATGCACGTTTTCTGGTTTACCTGCAATAACGCGTATTTCATTTAAAGTGGCGCTTTTCGTCTTTGAGTAGGCCTCAAACATAAATGGCGTAAACATAAAGCTAACCGTTTGATGTTTGCTGGTGTCTTCTGCCATAGTGAAAGTCAGCGTGTAGTTAGTACCTAACGCGATGGTATCAATATCGTTCGGGACCACTCGAACAACGAGCTCACCATTGTCGTCAGACATAAATTGGTTTGCTTTTAATGTCTGCTGACCTTTGATCACCTCTAAAGTGAACAAGTCAGGGTGTGATAGGGCTGCACTGACTTCTGCGCTTACAACTTCTCCATTATTGGTTGTCATTGCTGTAAATTGCGGAAGATCGTCGCCGCACATCAGTGCCATGTCGTCCGATGGTGTGACGCTGAGGTTTAAGTCGTTCTCCGATGGAGGCTGCATGCTGCAATTCGGAACATCTTGAGGGGTGATTGGACAGATTTGGGAAGAGTAGTGACAATCAGCCTCGCCCAATCCACAGTATTGCGTGTATTTGTTGTCTCGTGCTTTCGTTTGTGCACTTCCTGGCGTTTGTTGGATTTCACCACAAACTTGACTAGGCTGATTTGGAGCGTTGTTGAAGTTCAATGTTTGGAAGTATTTAATTGCTGCGATGGAACTATAGAATGAGCCACTTAATGTAGCTGACGATCCTACAGATTCAGCTGTGCCATAGATCGATATATCTTTTATAATCAGAGAGTTGTGCGCAGAAACATCACCGACGACAAAATGGTCTCGTAAAGGATGGTTTGTTTTTAGGTGTAGTGTTTCGCCTTGTGATTCGACCTTACCACAGATGTTTGTATTAAGTATATTGGTCGTGCTGTGTGTCGAAATATCACCAATAATGGTGTTGTACGTTCCATCAATGTTAAGTGTCGAACCTGTTAGCTTAATATTCCCGTCTATGAGAATGTTATGCAGCTTTGTTGGGTATGCCGATAGAAGATCACCATAGATGACAGTGTGTTTGTTTTGGTAATCGTCGAGGTTTGATGCTTTCTCATTGTTAACCGTTAATCCGGTAGCGAGGGCGTGTAGAGAGATACGTTTATTGGGTTCACCAATCGTATTATTCCCCTCTAACACAATTCCATAATCTGCTTTTAACGTTATCTCTTTTTCCGGTAATGAGGAGACAATTTTATCACCAGCGGGTAGGACTAGTTTCCCTGTACAGCGATAAGTCGTGCCATCGCTTTCGATACTAAAACTCTTGTGTGAGCAAAGTTGAGCTAACTCAGATAGATCTTTTACGTCATAAGTGGTGGCGTGTGAGGTTAGCGGTAAAAAAAGAACCGCAGTGAAAATACTGCAAAGACGCATCATCAAATGTCCTAATGAGTGGAACAAGATGGCATCAAGCGAGCGTGAGCAAATGCTCACTGAAATTGGAATAGCT
Organism: Vibrio sp. YT-16; assembly: GCF_033337405.1. Classification (NCBI taxonomy): domain Bacteria; kingdom Pseudomonadati; phylum Pseudomonadota; class Gammaproteobacteria; order Vibrionales; family Vibrionaceae; genus Vibrio; species Vibrio sp. YT-16. Next base: position 277,453 of record NZ_JAWOQQ010000005.1, on the reverse strand, counting down.
GCGGTACTTTTTGTTTTGAAGCCGCTTAGTTATTGAACTTTGGTTGTTTTTTATTTCGTATGTCATACCAAAGTTTAGCGGCCTTATTACAACGTAAGTGTCAGGTTAGTTCAAGAGGCAAGTGTGATGTGTGTCGATTTATATGTGTAACTATTTGTTAGTTAAGGATAATAAGTAAGCATGTTGGTTCAGAATCAGGAAGGACGCGATCCTGATTCTGAATGTTTATAACGCTAGGCAGCGTGAACGATGAGTGGAGCCATCTGATATAACTCTTCTAGTATGGCTTTCGTTTGTCTCGAATAGACCAGGCAATCTCGATCGCCAACGAGCTGAATTGCTCTCACTTTACCTGCAACCAAACATTGCCTAATCGTGCGTAGAACCATTTGGATATCAATTTCTGACGCGCCATCAAGGCTGTTTTTGGTTTTTAGAGATCCAAGGTCGATACTAATGATTATTTGGTCGCAGTGGTCTAGGTAATTGCCGATCTGTTGCTTAACATTATTGCGATGACGAAAAGAAAACTCTTTATCGGTTACCCAGTCACAACCTTGATCCTCCGCGTATTCCCACGTTTCTTGCTTTGTATCTTGTTCGCTAACACCAGCAAAAAATAATCGCACGTTTTGATAGCGAGAAAGAGCAAAATGGAATGCCGAGCCTAAACGTGGTTCAAGTGTTGGTTTCAAGTTCATGTCATGTCCAATATTTACCACACCCACTTCGTCTCGATAGGACACGACCACAGGTAACATGGACAAGATTGCCTCGGTACAGTTAGTTACTAAAACAGGAATTGAGTGGCGAGAAAGCGAAAGGCTTAATGCTTCCTGAAACTCGCCATTTTCCAGCTTGTCGTGGTTGAAGTGACCAAAGTTTTCAGCGGTTTCATGATCATGCTGTTGGTATAGCCAATCGCTAGCATTTTCCAAACTTTGATCAGCTAATTCAAACGCGCCCTTAGACATGGGTGGCAAATACTCACACACTGTCATAAAAGAAAAAGGGTAATGCTGCGGCTGTTTCACGGTGTGGTGGAGTTTATAGCGTTTGAAAAAGCTTAACATGATGAATTACCTTTCTGGTGGTAGTGCCCTTGCCGCTTGCAGTACATGTAAAATAATGCGCTGCTTATCCTTTTCGACTCGGTGGGCCGGAGCCATCACCGAGACTGCGCCAATCAGTTTGCTTCCTTTCATTACCGGTGCGCTAATACCTGAAACACCAGGGTCAATCTCAGAAGTACTGACGGCATATCCGTGTTTACGGATGGTTGTGAGCTCTTTTTCCCACTCGTCACGTCGGTGATCTTGATTAAAATATCTCAAGATTTTCTCGCATCGACTTTGAGGCATAAAAGCAAGCATCACTTTAGATGAGGCACCGCGCAGCAGAGGTTGACTTTGACCCTGGACGAAGCTGCAACGCAGCGCCTGCATACTTTCTTTCTGTCTGACACAAAGCGCACGATAACCCGCTGGTACCATATAAGCGGCCATTTCCCCGGTTTGTTGTACCAACCTAGCCAGTATGGTTTCGACCATGTCGAGCCCATGTTGCGCGGTCTCATAGCTGTGCATGAGTAATAATGCCGCCGGACCAACTACAAATGTCTTGTCGTGAACGCTTTCTTCGATCAAGTTCCACTCTTTAAGCAGTTTTAAGTGTCGGTAAAGGCTGCTTAAAGGAACGTTCAATTGCTCGCTTAGCGTTTTCGCAGAAACTGGGAACGGACTAACTGCAACTTGCATTAACAACTGCAGTGATTTTTCGTTTACCTGGTTAGCATTAGCTTTGTTTGTCGTCATGAGAGTGTTGTAACGTGTTGTAGGAGTTACGACAAATATAATTCTTAATCACTGAGAAAAGAAAAATAATTTTAATGGGTAATTCTTACATGATGAGAAACAGACAGGTAAAGACTTTCGCAAGTACCGATAGACATAACATGGTGTCGAATTAAAGTCTCAGGTTTGAGGCGCTTGATACTAAATTGGAACAGGAGTGAATAAGACATTGTTTAGTTTGCGGTATTACTCAGCGTTTCGCATACTGAGTTAATCCAAACAAATAATGTTAAAAAACGTGAGTTGCTAGCGGGTATCGGAATCGAGGTACCATCTCAGTAAATCGGTTTTATAAAAGGTTACTTTTATATGCTGAATAAGGCGATTTTTAAAAAAGCCATCATTTTTCTTCTGCCTATTCCCTTGGTTATTGGAGAGGTTTTGTATTTAGCTCGTGAAAGCGTGCAAAACAATCTCAATCATTTATTAGAAAAAAATGTGCAAATTGCAGATGAAATTTTATTCCAAATAGAGACAGAAAACCGCACGGCGTTGCTACACCCTGAACGATGTGAAGAGCTCCAGCAAAGCTTAATGTTTGAACGAGATATTGAAGAAATGCTCATTGTGAAAGAGGGAGTCATTACTTGTTCTTCGAAATTGGGAAGTATCTCTAAACCGTTAGCTGAGCACATCACCTTTCCTAAGGGACAAACGCTAGCGTTTGGTAGTGTTGATAGCTTGTACGATCAGTTCTTGCTTGTGGTAACGGAGGGAGAGCGGGGTTATCAAGCCGTAACGATTATCGATCATGACTACTTTAATGCGACAATAGGGTTTAACAACGATTTACGCCTAAAACGCTCTGCGCTGTTTATCCATGATCAAGTTTCACCTGAAGGAGCATTAAGAGCGGGAAGTAATCCTATCGGTATCAAATCGTCGCAAATGTTTGAGTATGAAGCTTTGAGCGAAGCCAGCGATCTTTTCGTCAAACAGAGAACACTTTCCTATTTTTTGTACTCAATTCCAATTATTTTCGTTATCTACCTTTGCTTGTATGCGTTGAATAAGTTTATTGATCCCCATCGCAATTTGATACTGGATCTTAAAAGAGCGATAAAAAGAGGAGAGTTGACCCTGTATTACCAACCGCAAGTTAACGTTGATACCGGCCAGTTATTCGGGTTTGAAGCGCTTGTGCGATGGGAGCATCAAAGTAAGGGGTTCATTTCTCCGGATGAGTTTGTCCCTGCGGCAGAGCAAAGTGGATTGGTTTTTTTACTTACTGATTTCGTTCTGGATAAAGCGGCAGAGGACTTCAGTAAATTAGGCTTTGATCAGCCTGTCCACCTTGGTATTAACGTGCCGCCTGGTTATTTAGTCGGACCAAACGCGATCAGAAAAATTCAATTGCTCGACAGACAGTTGAGCCGAAACAAAGTCTCATTAGGGGTAGAGATAACGGAGCGTCAGCTCATTGATTCAGAGGCGAGAAAATGCATTGCAGCGCTGCGAGTGCATGGTATTGATGTGCTGATCGATGATTTTGGAACTGGCCAAACCTCGTTAGCATTTCTACAGCACATGCGCATAGATTACTTAAAAATCGATAAGTGCTTTGTCGAAACCATTGGTATTCCTAGCCTTAGTGCTTCTGTCTTAAAAGCGATGGTTCACTTCGCGGAAGAATTACAAGTACAATTGATCGCTGAAGGCGTGGAAACCATAGCGCAAGCTGAACACTTAAAGAAGATGGGAGTGAGATATCATCAGGGATACCTGTACTCCAAACCATTACCTTATGAGCAGCTTGCGCAGCGAAGTCATTATGATTGGTAGACGTTAGCTCTATAACACTGAGCATTTTCATCAAACACAAACTCTAACTCATTTTTGATGCTATCTAAGCGGTCTTCTTGGTAGTGAGACACATACAATAGTTGGCTTAAATTCTCTCTAGCGATGAGCTCAAGTGTGTTCTTAACTAACCGTCTACCCAAAAAATCTAACCCTTGATACGGCTCGTCCAAAATCAATAATGTGGGTTGTTTCACGATGGCTCTTGCAATCAGTAATAGTCGCTGCTGACCGTACTCTAATTGCTTGAATGAGGTTTTTTTGTACTGGCTCATATGTAAGATATCGAGCCACTCGTTTGCAATATTCATCTCTTTGCGAGTTGGCTGGTTATACAACCCAATCGAATCGTAAAATCCTGACAAAATGACTTCTAATGCGCTGCAATTGACTCGATATTGGAGGTGTAGCGCTGAAGACACCATACCGATATGCTGCTTAATTTCCCAGATTGTCTCGCCAGTACCACGCTTTTTACCAAAAATATCAATGTCATTGCTGTAGCATTGCGGATGATCGCCAAAGATCAATCCAAGTAAGGTACTCTTTCCACAACCATTTGGGCCTTTGACCTGCCAATGTTGGCCCTTGTCTATGCGCCAGTTCAAGTCAGTAAAAATCTTCTTATCGGTGTATTCAACAGTTCCATTCTTTAGTTCAAATATTGGGTTGTTGAATGGCGTCGAGTGCTGATGCTGACGTATCAAGCTCATCATTTCTTCACTCTGTTGCTCTGACTGAGATTTTATTTGTCCAATGATTGGATGATTATCCCAACTGGACTTATCCATTGTACTATCAAGCTTTCCTGCACTGAAAAGCGCGATGCTATTGATCCACTCAGGCATGTCAGATTCGCGAGAGAAGGTTACGAGTAGTTGCACATTTTGAGAAAGCGAGTGTAAATAGCGAGCGAGAGCAGCTCGGTGCGCAATATCTAAGCCAGTAAATGGATTATCGAGTAATACTAAGTCAGGTTGTGTGGCTAAAGCTCGGGCGAGCATTACTCTTCTGGTTTCTCCGGTAGAGAGAACGCGGAAGCCACTATCTTTAAGATGACTTAGGTCGAGATCATTAATTAGCTGTTCAGTTAAGTTGGTGTCTTGGCTCTGCTCTAGGATTAATGAATAAACAGTGCTCCCTTGGTCGATACGATCAAGAAAATCCGTATCATCCTTTTCTAATTCTCTTTCCAGTAATCGCTGTTGCTCTGATAACGACACTTGCGCAACGGACAGCCCATTTAGCTCAATTTCCCCACTATTTGGTGACATTTCATCACAAATAAGGTCTCCAAGCAGAGAGCCAATATCTCCATCCGCGCTGAATATCCCCCAAGACTGCTGAGTGTTAATTTTCCAATCGTCAATAAACAAGTGTGTCGTGTTTCTCTTAGCTGCAAGCTGACGAAAGTGAATAGTCATTGTGTTTGTCTTCCCTGTTTTCGTTTTAGTGGATTACTTATAACAATTTACGAACTCAGTACGGAAGCGCTTTTGTGTATTAATTTTGAACAGTGCTCAGTCTTGTGCATATTAACGAAGCCTTGTATTAGAGGATAAAAATGCGACTAGAGTCATTAAGTAACAAGTAAACTTGTCAATAATTTTGTTTTATTTTTGAATCAACCTATCATTATGCATGTATATGTTATGCTGATAAATTCATATTTGCCGTTTGTTAATTAATCAATGTAAGGACACATGTTTATGAGTGAAACGGAATACGATTACCCTTCGAGTTACAGCCTAGTTTCCATTACCGATACCTCCAGTTACATCAAATATGCCAGTGAAAACTTTAATGAAGTCGCGGGGTTTGATGAAGGGGAGCTTATCGGTAAACCCCACAATGTTGTGCGTCATCCTGATATGCCAAAACAGGCTTTTAAAGATTTATGGACTCACCTGAAAACTGGCAAACACTGGATGGGAATGGTCAAAAATCGACGTAAAAACGGCGGCTATTATTGGGTTGACGCGTTTGCTTCTCCTATAAAATCTAATGGTGAAGTTGTGGAATACCAATCAGTGAGATTTAAACCTGAGCGTATACACATCCAGCGAGCGGAAAAAGCGTATTCGAAGCTTCGAAATAATCGTAAGCCGTGGAAAATGTATCTTCCTCGTACACGTTTGTGGATGAGATCGGCCTTCTTCCTTTTAATTTCAAACCTTCTTGGCTTACTCATTCTACAAATGAATCAATCACCAGTGATAGCGTTTGGCGTTGTTGCGTTACTTTCCGTTTTCTCTATTTATGTATTAACCAGACCAGTTGAGAAGCTCGCTAAACAGGCTAGGCAAGACTTCAACAATCCACTCATGGAATATATTTATTGCGGAAGAATCAACGATCTGGCTGAGATTGAGCTGGGTATGAAGATGCGTAAGCAATTTGCCAATGCGCTATTGGGGCGCGTTGGCGTGTCTGTAAAAGACTCTTGCGAAAAAACGCGCGCAAGTGCTAACAGTGCTGCGACAAATAGCCAGCAAGTGACGGAGAACTTAAGCGCACAGAAAGTGGAGATTGACTCGGTCGCAACAGCGGTCAACGAGATGCAAGCCTCTTCATCTGAGATATCAAATAATGCTCAAGCGACCGCCGAGGCTACGTTAGAAGCGCAAAATACGATGATAGACAGCCGTAGCGTTATCGATAATGTTAACCAATCGGTACTAGAGCTGGTGGGTGAGCTCGGCGAAATATCTAAAGTGGTCATACGTTTGAACCAACAAACCGAGCAAATTGGAACCGTTGTTGAAGTCATCAATGGTATTGCCGAACAAACTAATTTATTAGCGTTGAACGCTGCAATTGAAGCCGCGAGGGCAGGCGAACAAGGCAGAGGGTTTGCCGTTGTAGCAGATGAAGTGAGAACCTTAGCTAAAAGAACTCAGGAATCGACAACAGAGATTAAATCGGCCATTGAAGGGATTCAAAATGGGAGCAAATCAGCGGTTTCTGCGTTAGAGAAAGGTAATGAAATGTCGACCGGAACGGTAACATTGCTAGGTACTGCTTTGGATAGCATTCAACAACTGGAGTCCCTTGTTCAGGACGTCGTCGAACGAAACCAACAAATTGCGGTCGCGATAGAAGAGCAGGTTTATGTAACGGATGAAATAAATGAAAACATCCAGTCGCTTAATTTAAAGTACAGTGAATCGTATGAACTGATGACTGAAACGAATCATATGAACACCAAAGTGCAAAATTGCACCAATGATCTGTCTGAAATGATTAAGAAGTTTGCTTAAACTTTAGAAAATCGAAGTTAAAAGCCCGCTAAACATTAGCGGGCTTTTAACTGGAATATAGTGAAGTGCTGGATTCGCTTACGAGCGAGGATTTCTAAATCTCGTTTTTTAAGAGCTAAAACGACGAAAGCTCGCAATAAATGCGAGCTCTCTAAATAAGTGGCGGAGAGATAGGGATTTGAACCCTAGATACGCTATTAACGTATGCCGGTTTTCAAGACCGGTGCTTTCAACCACTCAGCCATCTCTCCGTTGTGGGCGGTATAATAAGGAGCATAGTCCGACTTGTAAAGTGCTGAATTATAATAGAAGTACTGTTTGCTTGTTTTATGATCACTGATGTGATGTTGGACAGTTTGAAAACGGAGTGAAAAAGGGACAAAAAGTACCAATTTATAGAGTTTTTACTTTATATTGGCGCACGTCAATAAAATGGTGTTTTATTGTTATCTTGCTGATATATAAGACATAACATGCTTTTAGGGTACATGTGTTCGCCCGAAAGTATTTGCAAGACTTTGTGAACTAATTCAAAATTAACTGGTATAGCCAGTTGTGCTTAGAATTCTTAAGGGTGTTTATGAAGGTCACAAATCTATTTAAAGACAAAGTTGATGCGATTTCTGCTCATCAATCCGAGTTTATGAATTGGATGTCTCCAACGTTACGCGATTATTGGAGTGACTTTTTGGGGAAAGCTCAAAATAGCTTTCTTTTCTCAAAAGTTCGTGATCACCAGCAGCCAGCCGTCAACGAAGAAGTTGCACCTCAACCTGCACCGATCGTAATGGCACCTGAGGCTCAAAAGCTTTATGACGAGTTAAGTGAAAAAATTGGCGAAGTTATTCACACTGGTGATTGGGTTCATGTGTCTCAAGAACGTATTAACCAATTTGGTGCGGTAACGGAAGACATGCAATGGATTCATACCGATCCAGAGCGTGCTTCAACTGAATCTCCATTTAAGACAACTATCGCTCATGGCTTTTTAACATTAGCATTGCTGCCTAAACTGACGGATTCAGTCGATCCAGACAAGCCAATGTTCCCAACAGCTAAAATGGTAGTTAACTTGGGTTTAAACCAAGTCCGTTTCCCTTACCCTGTCAAAGCAGGCAATAATGTTCGTGCAGTCAGCACGTTAACAAAAGTAACGCCAATCAAAAAAGGTTTGGAGATTGAGCGCGAAATTAAAGTGGAAATTGAAGGTATTCGTCGACCTGGTGCGGTTGTGGTCTCTGTAATTCAACTGCATTTCTAATTCCGAAACCGGATAGAACACGACATAGTAAAAGAGAGCATCAGGGTGCTCTCTTTTTCATTTTTACTGATTAAAGTTTTTTACTGGCGTATAACCGTAATCTGCAATCGCTTTTTGTCCCTGCTCTGAACGAAGGAAAGCGATAAAACCTTTACCTGCATCGCTAATCTTATCTACTTTGTATAGCACTAGGAATGGTCGCGCCAACTTGTACTTATGATTGCTAATGTTTGTCGAGGTTGGGTCAATACCATCTAACTGAATCGCCTTGATCGAGCGATCTACTGACCCTACAGAGATAAAACCAATGGCGCGAGTGTTATGGTTAACAATGGTTTTTACCATGCTGTTGCTGTTTACAACCAAGTTGTTTGGGCTGATATCCGAGACAAGGCGATCATTAACGATTTTGGTCAGTCCCAGCAAGCTTTCGAAGCTGTAACGTGAACCTGAAGACGCTTCTCTAGTAACCACCGCGATAGGCTGATCTGCGCCCCCGACCTCTTTCCAATTCTTAATCTTACCTTTGTAAATATCAAACAGCTGTTGCTGAGAAAGGTTTTCTACAGAGTTGGTACGGTTTACAACAACAGCGAGGCCATCATAAGCGATAGGGTATACATTGAGATCTTCACCTTTTTCGCTTTCAGTCAGATAGCGAGAGCTCATGCCTATTTCGGCTACTCCTTTATTGACCATGGTGATACCAGCACTCGAACCAATGCCCTGAACAGCAACGTAATCGTCTGGGTGTGTTTTGTTGTATTCCTCAGCAAGTACATCCATCACACGAGCAACCGACGTTGAACCCGAGATGTTGATTTCTTTTGCAATGGTAGGGAGGGAGACTGCTATGGCCAATAACGTCGCCACAGTAAAACGTAACATATTAAACTCCATATACGGGATAAAGCAGAGTTTATGATATTGCGTTCAGGTTACACTTTTGTGAACTGTTAGCGCTAAACAGGGGAATTGTTTCTAGTCAAGAGGTGATGGAGCTAGCGTTTCCAAGTGGACTGAGATGATAATCTGGGCAAATGATAATATAGCTATCTTATACTTGAGTTAGGTAGATAACTACCATCGGTGATGATGTAAAGGTTATATACTAGGATCGACAGCTCTAACTATCATCCATCGGGAGAACGTTGATGTCAGTGTCCCAAATGGCGACAAGTCGTTTATACAAATCAGTTCAATCGCTCTGCTCTGCGCGTAATGCTAACTTGCCTGTCGAACAGGGCAAGTGCCTCTATGAGCTAGTAGAAAATGGCGTTGAGCTTCATCGGGCGCATTTTCTCCTCGACTCCCAGCATAGCGAGTATACTTCTCCCGTCGCGAAGATCATGTTTGATGAGGAAAACCAACTTTGGTATTTCTATGTTCCCACATATCACAACGAGCTGTTAAGGTGGGTGCCTTATAAGCCACTTCCATTTAGCCGAATGCTTGAGGACTTACTCAACGAGTTGGAGCGCGATCCTCAAGCGTGTTTTTGGGAATAGGGCGAGCCCAACGGATGCGAATGCCGACATGATTTATACTTTAGGCCTAACAACTTGGTTTCTAAAGTCTTTGGGGGTCATGTTGTAAACGGATTTAAATGCTGTACTGAAATGCGCTGCACTTTTAAAGCCAGACTCAAACGCTATTTCTGTTATTGATTTTTCTGACTTGCGCAGTTGGGTTGCTGCGAAGTTTATCCGTTTCACCTTTAATATCTGAGAAAACGAAAGATCATCTGCGGCGAGGCGACGTTTTAAGGTTGCGATGGACATGCTCATATGAGCCGCTAAGCCTTCTAGCGTGATGTCTTTTTCAATATTACCCTCAATGTACTTAATGGCTTTTTGAGAGTCGCTCAGGCTACTTGCATCATCTATGATAGATAGGATGTTTGGCTCTACCTCAACCATCAACGACAGCAATGCCATTGCGATATGGCTTTGTGTGTAGTCTGGAGCATTGCGACTCGCTAACTTAACCAACATGTCCTTCAATTGTGCTACTTCGCTACTGGATTGCGTTGAAAAAGGATAGAAGCGCCTTTCTTCCGTTTTGGAACGTAGCATCGGGTGCGCTTTCTTAAAGTCACAGAATATATTTGGATTGAAGACTAAAGCCAGTGCTTTAAAGCCTCCGTCACTAGAGACGGCTTCTGCACTGCTCAGATCTGCGGAGTTATAGAGTGTGAAATCTCCGGCTTTAAGTTCAAATTGCTCGCCATTAGGTTGATGAACTAATAGGGCACCTTCTTCAACAATATATAACCCATTATGTGTTGCAGTGTAACGCTCACTTTTGCGCGCAGTGAAGTGATTAAAGCGAATGATCTCAATGTTCGGCATACTCTTTCTTATCGTTTTACATAACAAATAAAAAAGGCGCTCAATAGAGCGCCTTTTAACTTCATTCGGTATTACTCACTTACAGTCTGTTCTGTTTGTGCTGCTGGTTGTTCAGCGAATACCTGGGTTGGCTTTGCAACTAAACTGCGGTTTTCTTGGTTTACGTCCGTAAGGACAATTTCCAATGTATCCCCAAGTTTGTATACGACCTCTTTATCGATAGAGATGGTACCGTTGTCGCCATTGCACTCAATTCTTTCTTTATTATCAAGAATTAGTGCACCAGGAATAAAGGCTGCTGCGCCATTTTCGAGAAGTCGGACACGTGCGCCTGCACGATTAATATCGAAAATCTCACCTGTGAAACAAGTTTTCTTACTCGGCTCATCAGCAAGCGTGCGTGCATATAGCCAATCTGAGACATTTCGCTCAGCGATTTTATGATGTTTACGATGTAGAGCTAGCTCTTCGCCTACTTGGTCATCTGGTTTTTGTACGGGTTCTTTACCAAGGATGACGGCCTTCAACATACGGTGGTTGATCATATCACCGTATTTACGAATTGGTGATGTCCAAGTTGCATAGATGTCTAAACCCATTGCGTAATGAGGCAGAGGCTGATTACCCACCTCACTGTATGCTTGGAACTTACGAATGCGGTTATCTAGATAAGACGTTTCTTGAGCTGCCAACCAGCGGCGCAACGCAGCAAAGCCTTCTAGCGTAGCAATAGACTCCGCTGTGAACTCCAACTGGCCTTCTGGATTGACAAGTTGAACCACTTCTTCAATCTTCTCGTTCTTGATACCTGCATGCGTATTGAAGACACCTGTTTCAAATTTATCGCGTAATGTACGACCTGCACAGATGTTTGCGGTAATCATGGATTCTTCAACAAGACGGTTTGCACTGCGGCGCATGTCTGCGTGGATAGCGATTACATCGTTATCTTCACTGAGCTCAAAACGGTAGTCAGGACGATCAGGGAAGACCACTGCGTTTTTCTCACGCCATTCAGCGCGAGCAAGAGAGAACTCATAAAGATCACGAACGATGGTCGCGATCTCTTCAGATGGCGTCCATGCTTCAGAGCTGCCGTTTTCTAACCAATCAGACACGTGATCGTATGCTAGGCGTGCATGTGATTTGATGTTTGCCGCGAAGAATTTAATATCGTCGCCAATCACACCATCTTTACTTACCGTTACGGTACAGCAAATAGCAGGGCGGGTTTCACCTTCAATCAGAGAACATAGGTTGTCCGCTAAATCGCGAGGTAGCATCGGGATGTTGCGTCCTGGAAGATAGATAGTATAGCCACGCTCACGCGCTACTTTATCCATTTCATCTTCAGGTGTGATGTAAGCGGTTGGGTCCGCAATAGCGATGGTGAGTTCGAAATCGCCAGATACGGTTTTCTTCGCGTACAGCGCATCGTCCATATCTTTAGTCGATTCACCGTCGATAGTGACGAATGGAACATGAGTCATGTCTACGCGTTCTAGCTCCGCGTCGTCTTTCAGTTCCCAGTTATCGATGCCTGCTGGCTCAGAGTTTGGTAGATCGTTTTGAGCAAGCGTTACCCACCAAGGCGCAATTTTATCATTCGCGTCAGTGATTTTTTCAGAAATTTCTACGAAGAAAGAGTTATCGCCTTTTAGAGGGTGGCGAATAAGATGTGCGACAACCCAATCACCTTCGGCGAACTCGTCAGGTTTTAGACCTTTCTTTAGTTTCGCTTTAAGAGATAGCTTTTTAAGCTGTGGGTGATCAGGTGCTACGTTGAGCTTGCCTTTGAACATTTTTACTCGACCAATAAAGCGAGTCACGGCTTGTTCTAGCAGCTCTTGTGGCTCTGCAACTTCGCGTTCATTTTCGGTGCGGATAATGGCGATGACTTTGTCACCGTGCATGCACTTTTTCATGTACGCAGGCGGGATGAAGAAGCTCGTCTTACTGTCCACTTCCAAAAAGCCAAAGCCTTTATCTGTGGCTTTTATTGAGCCTTCTTTTTTAGGCAGGTTTTCTTGGATTTGCTGCTTAAGCTGAGCGAGTAGTGGGTTATCTTGAAACATCTTTTCTTAAATTACCGATGGACTTGGGCACACTATAATCATTGCGAGCTATTATTACTACCTGTGGAGCGTAATTTCGCCGTGAATTTTGCCAATTTAACCACGAGAAATTGGCTTAAATATTGATGAAATTCTCATCTGTGAGTTACGCGAATCTACGGGGAATGGTAGGGTTGGTGGAAAAATATGCTAAAAATACCATTGTTGAGAATAAATTGTGATGTAATTCAATTTTTTCTGGATTTTTTTATGCTTTTAAGGAATAATCCGCCTCCCTTAGTCGTCCCTAATGGCTTATCGCGGTTGTGTACTGTGCTGTGTTCCCGTCTGAATGGAATCAGTATCTGGATGGATCAGTATCGAATTGGAAGAGCATATGGGACTGTTTTTTTGTTTAATTAAGTAGGATCCCAATGCAAGATTCTGTTATTCAATTCAGTGATTTATCTCTGAATGATTCTATCCTTTCTGCTCTAGACGGAATGGGTTTCGTGTCACCAACTCCAATTCAGGCTGCGGCAATCCCACACCTATTGGAAGGTGCTGACGCGCTGGGTAAAGCTCAAACAGGTACAGGTAAAACAGCAGCGTTCTCTCTGCCTCTTCTCAACAAACTCGATCTAAACCAACGCAAACCGCAAGCGATTGTACTTGCTCCGACTCGTGAGCTGGCAATTCAGGTTGCAGCGGAAATGAAAAACCTTGGTAAAAACATCAAAGGTTTGAAAGTTCTAGAGATTTACGGTGGCGCATCTATTGTCGACCAAATGCGTGCTCTTAAAAGTGGCGCTCATGTAGTTGTCGGTACTCCAGGCCGTGTTCAAGATCTTATCAATCGCGAACGTCTACACCTAGACGAAGTTAGTACTTTCGTTCTTGATGAAGCAGACGAAATGCTAAACATGGGTTTCGTAGATGACGTAACTGCGATCATGGAGCACGCTCCAGAGTCAGCACAACGCGTTCTGTTTTCTGCAACTATGCCTCCAATGCTGAAGAAGATCGTTGAACGTTTCCTTCGTGACCCTGTAACGGTTGACGTTGCTGGTAAAAACCACACTGTAGACAAAGTTCAACAACAGTTCTGGGTAGTGAAAGGTGTAGAGAAAGATGAAGCAATGTCTCGTCTTCTTGAAACTGAAGAAACTGACGCGTCAATCGTATTCGTACGTACTCGTCAAGATACTGAGCGTCTGGCTGACTGGCTATCTGCACGTGGCTTCAAAGCAGCTGCACTGCACGGTGACATTCCTCAGTCTCTACGTGAGCGTACTGTTGATCACATCAAACAAGGTGTTATTGACATCCTAGTTGCAACTGATGTTGTAGCTCGTGGTCTTGACGTTCCACGTATTACGCACGTATTCAACTACGACATCCCATTTGATGTTGAGTCATACATCCACCGTATCGGTCGTACTGGCCGTGCTGGACGTAAGGGTAAAGCGATCCTTCTAGTTCGCACTAACCAAATTCGTATGCTTCGCACTATCGAGCGTGTAACTAAGTCATCTATGGAAGAAATCCAACTTCCTCTACGTGACCAAGTTGCTGAAGCTCGTCTAGCTAAGCTAGGCGCTGAGCTTGAAGCAGAGAAAGAGCACAAAGCACTAGACAAATTTGCTGAGTTGGTAGAGAAACTACAAACTTCTCTAGACATCGACCCAGCAACACTTGCTGCTATGCTTCTTAAGCGTCAGCAAGGCAAACGTCCTCTGTTCTACATTGGCGAAGACCCAATGGTTGAAGCAATTGAGCGTGACAAGCAACGTCGTAAAGAGCGTCGTGAAGGTGGTCGCGATGGCGGTCGTAACTTCAACAACCAAGACTGGGATACTTACCAGCTTCAAGTTGGTCGTGAGCAAGGCGTTCAAGTTAAAGACATCGTTGGCGCTCTAGCAAACGAACTAGGTCTAGGTAAAGGTTCTATCGGTGCGATCAAGCTAGCTCAAGGCCACACATTCGTACAGCTACCTAAAGCAATGACTTCAGACGCGGCGAACAAGCTAAGCAAACTACGTATCCGTCAACAAGATGTTGGTGCTGTAGTATGTGATTTCGATGATTTCCGCGAGTCTCGTGGTGGTCGCCGTGACGGTGGTCGTCGCGAAGGTGGTCGTCGTGATGGCGGCGGTTACCGTGGCAACCGCGAAGGCGGCAACCGTGGTGGTGAACGTCGTGAAGGCGGTCGTCGCGAAGGTGGTTTCCGTGGTAACCGTGACGGCAACCGCGATGGTAATCGTGAAGGTGGCGAACGTCGTTTCGATCGCAACCGTGGTGGTGATCACCGTGGTGCACATCGTGGTGAACGTGGTCACGGTCGTGGCCGTCGTACAGACGCATAATCACGAGTGATTAAAGCGACGGTTTAAGTTGCTACAAAAAGAATTGAAAGCCGAGCAAAGCGCTCGGCTTTTTTATGCGCGTCTAATACGGTTTTGCTTTTCATCGTGTTTGTTTACCCAACTTATTACTTCGTCTAAGGGCAGGGCAGAACAAGTAACCCTGAATGATGTCACAGCCTCGACTTCTCAAAAAATGCAGTGTGTCCATGTCTTGAACGCCTTCTGCTACGACCGAATACCCTAATCCATGTGCTAGCGCAATCGTGTTCTCAACGATAGAGCGGGAGCCTTCAGTGCGGCTTGCTGTGAAAAGAAATTAACCAGCTTACCTTGAAACGTATTATCAATCTTTCGACGTTTTTGAGGTTATCTCATAATTTGAATCAGTCATTGGCCTTCAGGTTGTGTCATGTCTTCGATAGACTCAAAGTAGTATTTACGATAAGGGAGCCCAGTAAGAGCGTCATGGACGGCATTGCGCTTCTCTCTTTCAGCAACAGTATGAAGCTTTAATATCGAATCGTTGCTCCACTTAATCACCAGCACGACAAAGATACTGCCGCCAAAAAGTATAAGAGAAACCCCCGTTTCTAAGAGAGAAGTAATAGGTTTTTGCATGATAGCGTGCAAAAAAACGGCATAAGCAAAAATGAAACAGCTGATTAACAATAATAGGAAAGTCCACCCGGTTACGTCAGTTTTCGAGCAGATGTTTTTTGTCATCTGCCATCCCCAGCAGAGCAAAATCAAACCTAAGATCACTAATAGAAATGCAATAGTGGGCACATTATTACCCCGATTTATTGATTGGTTTGTTATTTTTGTTCACCCAATAAACAACGTAGCTTATATATCTGACTTTGTACAAATTGACCTATTCATAAATTATGTTTAACAAGTGATATTTTTTAGTCTTCAAATAAAATCAAAACTTGCTACAGATCAACAAAATTTGTTCAATCAAATCGCTTTTACTAAAAGATTGTTGAAAGATTAAAAAATTATTGAATAATAGAGGGGCAAACAAGAAGTACGCAGCGCACAAGCGCTATTACAACCTCTGCTCTACAACAGGATAACTATTTCATGTCTAATTCGTTTGTACTGGTGATCAACTCTGGTAGCTCTTCATTAAAATTTGCTGTTATTGATTCTGAAACCGGTGAAGCTTTGGTATCAGGTATTGGTGAGTGTTTTGGCCTACCTGAAGCTGAAATCAGTTGGAAATATCAGGGAGAAAAAACCGTTGAAGCAATTCCAGCTGGCGGTAACCATCATCAGTACGCTGTTGAGCGAGTGGTAAAACTACTCGAAACTCTAGGTTTGAGCTCAAAATTTGTCGCTGTAGGCCATCGCATTGTCGCAGGCGGTGAAACCTTTAAAGGAACTGTGAAAGTTGATGAAACAGTTATTCAAGAAGTAGAGCGCCTTGCTGAACTTGCACCACTTCATAACAAAGCGAACGCTGAAGGCATGAGAGCGGCAATGGCGGCGTTCCCTTCACTGCCTCAATTTGCTGTATTCGACACTGCTTTCCACCAAACAATGCCAGCCAAAGCCTTTATGTACGCACTTCCTTACGAGCTTTACGAAGAGCATAAAGTGCGTCGTTACGGTGCTCACGGCACAAGCCACTATTACGTAAGCCGTGAAGCAGCGAAAATGCTAGATAAGCCGGTTGAAGAAAGCAGCTTTATCACTGTGCACTTAGGTAACGGTGCATCAGTGAGTGCGGTTAAAAATGGCGAATGTGTTGATACAAGTATGGGTTTGACGCCGTTAGCTGGCCTAATGATGGGCACTCGCTGTGGTGACCTAGACCCAAGTGTTATCGAGTTCCTTTTCCGTAAAGGCTGGGAAAAAGACGAAGTGTTCGAGATGATGAACAAGAAGTCAGGTTTCTTAGGTGTATCTGGTGTGACAAGTGATGCTCGTGGCGTACTAGAAGCAATGGAAGCGGGGAATTCACGTGCGAAGTTGGCATTTGAGATCTTCACTTACCGCGTTGCGAAATACATTACATCCTACCTCGCGGCTCTGGATTCATTAGACGGCATCATCTTCACTGGTGGTATTGGTGAAAACTCACTACCAATTCGTCGTGAAATCTTGAAAAACCTAAAACTGTTAGGTTTTGTTGAAGATCAGAAAGGTAACGAAGATGCAAGATTTGGTAACGCAGGTGTTATTGCAACATCTGAGTTGTTAGGTGCCAAAGCTCTTGTTATTCCTACTAACGAGGAATTTGTGATAGCCAAACAATCGGTTGAGCTATTGTAATATATAACGAAAACAGAAAGTTAAAAGCGAGCCTCGTGCTCGCTTTTTTTACTTAAAGCAATTTGACAATTACTCTTTGGGTTTCAGAGCTTCGCGCTTTTCGATTAAAAAATCCATCAAGACGCGGATTTTTTTCGGCATATGCTCTCGTGAAGGTATATACAAATAAAACCCTGGAAACTCTTTGCACCAAGGTGTCAGAACTCGGGTCAATCTTCCCTCATTTATGTGCTTTTCCACCCATAAATCAATATGCTTCACTAAACCCACACCCTGTATTGCAGCTTGTAACATACTATAGTCATCATTAAAAATAGCATTGCCTTTAGGCTCGAAAACGAGGGTGCGCTTTGCAACATCTGGAGAGGTTAGCGACCAATGATCAATTGTTCCGCTAGAGGTAAAACGATAAGCAAGGCAATTGTGATCTTCTAAATCCTCAGGAGTTTGAGGTAGTCCATTTTGCCTAAAGTATTCAGGAGAGCTCACTATTGCCGTTGTTAACGGCGGAGTAATAGGGATCGCAACCATATGTTCATCTAAGCTTAATCCTAAGCGAATGCCAGCGTCAACGCCTTCTGCGACGATGTTAGAAAACCCATCATCCATGATTAGCTCTAGGCGTATTTTAGGATAACGAGAGAGGAACTCACCTAGATAGGGCTCAATAAGCAGCCGAGCAGCGGTTCTTGATACACTGATACGGATTAATCCCGAAGGCTCAAGATGAGAGTCGTTCAATTCGTTAACGACCTGCTCAATGTTCACCAATGAAGGTTGCAAAATATCAAGCAGACGTTGGCCTTCTTCCGTCAGCGACATACTTCTGGTGGTTCGATTAATTAACCGAACTTGTAGCTGTTGTTCTAACGCTTTTAGGTGTTGTGATAAGGCAGCACGGGTTACCCCCATTTCTAAGGCTGCTTTAGTGAAACTGCGATGGCGAGCAATATGTGCAAACCACGTCAGTGATGAAATTAAAGAAGGTTCTATTCTCATTTGTTAAGTATAACTAAACAGTCATGTAGATAAAACGATATTTATCCGAAACAGTGTGTTGACTAATATTACATCGAAGCTTAGGTCAGCCTGAGATGAACAGTTAACCTCTAATGGAGAATGTCGCTATGTCTAAAGTCACTTTCAAAAATCTCAATGGTCAAGGTATTGAGATTTCAGCGGTTATCAACTTCCCTACAGATTTTGATGCAAGTAAACAATATGCGGCGGTTGTTGTTTCACACCCAGGTGGTGGCGTAAAAGAGCAAACCGCAGGCCTATATGCGAGTAAACTTGCAAAAAGCGGCATAATTGCCATTGCGTTTGACCGTTCGTATCAAGGTGAAAGTACAGGTGAGCCTCGCCAAATGGAAAACCCTTACACGAGTACTGAAGACGTGAGCGCAGTCGTCGACTATCTGACAACGTTAGAGTACGTCGATAACGATAAAATTGGCGCAATGGGGATTTGTGCTGGTGCGGGCTATAGTGCAAATGCAGCGATCAATGATCGTCGAATCAAAGCACTGGGTATGGTTAGTGCCGTAAACATTGGCCAAATGTTCCGTAATGGTTGGGATAATTCGGTTAACGATGCTGACGCTGTTGGTTACTTAGAATTTGGTTCGAATGCTCGCACAACCGACACGAATGGTACAGAATTCGCGACTATTCCTCTAGCTCCGATGCGTGAAGAAGATGCCTCAAATGCAGAGCTACGCGAAGCTTGGGAGTATTACCACACACCACGTTGTGAACATCCAAATGCGCCGGGTTTTGCTCTAACTCGTAACTTAAACCAGATCATTACTTACGATGCGTACCACAAAGCGGAAGCATTCCTAACTCAGCCAATTCTTGCTGTCGTTGGTAGTGACGCAGGCAGCAAATGGATGAGTGATGACCTGATAGAACGTGCAGCGAGTTCAGATAAAACCTTGTATGCCATTGATGGTGCAAACCATATGTCGCTTTATGATGTTGCCGAATACGTCGATGACGCAGTATCCCAACTCGCATCTTTCTTCCAACGCACTCTTTAATATTCCCGATGAAAGGCTTTTTACTCTTAAGGTATTGATTATGAATATGCAAAAAATCACTTTTAGAAATGCTGATATGGCTTGGGATATGTCTGCATTAATTTTATTTCCAGAAGGCTTCAATGAATCGAAACGCTACCCAACAATGATAAGCGTTCATCCTTTTGGTAGTTGTAAAGAACAAACATCCAGCGCTGTCTATGGTAAAGCCCTTGCTGAGTTAGGTTACGTCGTGATCGCATTTGACGCGAGCTTCCAAGGAGAATCGGGAGGATTGCCTCGCTACGTAGAAGACCCAAGTCAACGTGTTGAAGATATCAGTCGCGTTATCGACTATGCAGTAACTTTACCATATGTCGATGAGAATAGAATTGGTGGACTCGGTATCTGCGGCGGTGGTGGTTACATGATCAATTCAGCCCTAACCGAAAAGCGCTTGAAAGCTGTCGTAGGTATTACGCCTGTTAACTTAGGCCGCTTGTTCCGTGAAGGCTTTAGTATGTACGACCCTATCGCCAATCTTGAAGCTATGGCTGCACAGAGAACAGCCGAAGCTCGCGGCTCAGAGCTGAAAATCGATGAACTTCTTCCTCCAAATATTGAATTTGCAAAAGAAAATGGATTAACAGAACGAGACGTGTTCGAAGCTACTGAATACTACAAAACATCACGTGGACAAACCGAAGGTGGTGCAACTCGTATGCTGTTTTCACATGCACAGAAAACACTGAGCTGGGATGCCTTTGCATTTGCCGAAACGTTATTGACTCAGCCTGTTATGGCCGTGGTAGGGCAAAAAGTCGGGGCGTTTGGTGCTTATCGTGATGGGCAGGAAATTTATGGCCGCTCTGTTCAATCAAAAGACCGACAGCTGGTTAATTTGGAAAATTGGTCTCACTATGAACTGTATGACCATCCAGAAGCAGTCGGCATTGCAATGGACAAGGTTTCTGCATTCCTTGAAACACACTTAAAATAATCTAATAAGTTAGAAGCGTTTTGTAGAGTTGCAAAGCGCTTATTTTTAACAGCGTAAGATGTAGTTCGAAGCGAGTAGGTCGGTAAATCTTCGTGCGAATAACCTCATCTACAGGCTATTGACTAAATACCACTGCCAAATACTGTTTAAGACAATGTAGACTGAGACCTAATTAAAGGCGTTAGATAGGAAGGCAGTTTAATTCATGCGCAAATCAGATAAGAAGGTCGAGAATCTAATTAGAGAAGTGTTGACCGAAGTTTGTGAAGATACGCTAAAAGGCTACGATGGCTTTCTTTGGGTGACTCATACCGTCAAATTCTCTTCTTTTCCACAAAGTTTAGAAATAGTCTGTGTATTCGAAACGAAGCAAGATCGAGCTAACTTTTTTGAAGGAGAGGGCCGCCAGCATGTTTCCACAACTATTCAAAAGGCATTTAATAAGGTAGGAGTGCAACTAAAGAACGTCAGTAAGCAAATCAGTTACGATACAAAACAAAAGCATTAGCGCAGGCAGCAATGGTCCGTAATAAAATGGTGCTTGGCTACCTTGCTATAAAAATGCAAAGGGCACTGGATGGGCAATGAAGCTTCAGCTCACTTAGATATACATCGGTGTAACTATGAGTTATGGAGTTATGGATTGTGAATACGGTTGGTTTTCTAATGTTGCCTTAAGAGGCCATGATTAGTCGTTTACAATGAGTAAAGTACAAACTTCTGCATGGTGGATATCCGCAGAAAATTATTGAAAAGAAAGGCTCTAGCTGGAGCGGTCTATCATTTTCTTTGGGTTACCTCGACTATGAATAGCTTAATTGCTATGTTTCGCAAAATATATGGAGAATCTCCTGCGCGTTATTTTTCTAGATGCCGTGCAGAATAATGTGTTGACCGGCTGAGGGAAAAATGAAAACCAAAATAATAATGTCGTTTCTACTCGCTACATTGTGTGTCAGTGCCAGCGCCAGTACGAATGAGCCGAAATACCATTCTGCGCTAACAATCAAAACGGGATTCAGTGAAGACAGAGATAAGCCAGTAGAAGTCTATTATTGGTATCCCACAACGAACGAAAAAAACAATTTCACGTTTGGTAGGGGGAACATTTTTAAATCAGTCGAAACGCAGTTAGATGCCCCTTTAGCAAGTGGAAAATTTCCCGTTGTGCTTTTGTCGCAGGGCGGAACACGGTCAGCGTTTTCCCACAGTGGTTGGATAGCCTCGAGCCTGGCGCAACAAGGTTATGTCGTTGTGGTACCAAAGCCTCCTGCACCGAACGAAATCAATGCAGAAATGGCTGTCGATGAAATCACATTCAGAACCAGTGATTTGGTGCTTGGGCTGAACGAATTAAGTTCGGTCGGGATACTGTCCGGAGGCGTAGATACTGATGCAGTGCAGGGGGTCGGCTTTTTTCTGGGCGGCACATCTATGCTGATGCTCTCCGGAGCGCAAATAAGCCCGGAGAAATATCGAACATCGTGTCACAACGCCACCAATGTAGACTGTCATTGGTTACGTGAAAATAACGTTGATATTACCAGCATCCCGGATCAAAAATTTCCCCGATTTCAGTCTGAAAACAAACTGAAATCGGTCGTCGTTATCAACCCTGAGCTAACGAAAACTTTTGTCCCTGAAACTCTGGCCTTGATGAACAATGCTATCACCGTGGTGGCGCTCTCTGATCGGCTATATCCCGCACTGACACCAGCCGAATCACTTGTTGCTCTTCCCAATGTAACATTTCAAGAGATCCCCAGTGCGAGTCAGTTTAGTGCGTTCGCAGAATGTACTGAGCGTGGCATTAAAATTCTCGCATCAGAAGGGGAGGAAGCACTTTGCCAGGAGCGTGACGAGGTTTCCAGAAAGGACAATCATCAGCACATTTTGGATGTAATTCTGGCCAGGTTAACAAAGTCATAAGAGTGCAACAATGAGGAGCTTTCTTACACATTGTGTGCTTGGACCAGCAAAGCGAGAAGTAAGTTTTTGCAGGCTTATCCTTTCACCATAGTGCAAGGCCTACTAGTGACCGTGTTATTTGCTCTAACTAAGTACTTGTACCAACATTTTGAAACTTAGAAGAACACACAAAATACCAACGATTTTCTTAAGAACTTTATTTGGGAAATACGCTGCACAACGCACGCCGAGGCTAGTAGTTAAGTAGCTACTAATGGAGAAGCTGAGCATTGCAGGAAGGTATATGTATCCTAAGACTAAGTTGTTCCAATCTGTATTTTCCCATCCGTTTAACATGTAACCGAGGCTTCCTGACAGCGCGATAGGGAAACCTATCGCAGCAGAGGTTCCAATAGCACGTTTTACTTCAAAATTTTGCTGGACAAGATAGGGGATGATCAACCCCGCACCGCTTATAGAGACAAGTGCTGATACAGAGCCAATGACCGAGCCTACAGTGATATTACCGATAGCCCCATGTGGGTTAGGGTTGTACTCATTTTCAGTGTTGAGAAACATCTTATAAGCAACATACAACATGAATACGCTGAAAAAGCCTGCCAGATAGACTCCTTGTAGATACGATGCTACGAATGTGGCGCAAAATGTTCCGACTAGAACTCCGCTCAACATTTTTACTACCATTGTCGAGTCTACATTCTCTTTTTTGTAGTGAGCGCGCATGCTGCCCAATGTTGTAACAATCATCGAAGCCATTGATGTCCCCAACGCAAGATGCACTACTTCCGTATCAGCTATTCCCTGTAGTGAAAATAGAAACGCAAAAATAGGGACGGCCATTCCACCACCACCCACACCAACGAGTCCTGCGAGAAAGCCAATGCCCAAGCCTGCCGTAATGTAATAGATAATAAAGATAGGTTCGTTCATGATGGTTCTGCCTTCGATAAAATGGTCGTTGCTAAAATGTTACTCGAACGCTAACTTGCTATGGTAACGTTAAGAGGACAGAAAATAATGAATAATGGCCAAAATGGAATTGAGTAAATAAAGTGACAAACTCTGATTACAGCGAATGGAAAAATGGCGCCGCACTGATCGTTAAGGAGTGGCAGCATGAAAGGAGCGACTTCAACCATTTGGATCAACGGCCACATAATTGGCACAGTCATCATCGAGGCCAGTTACTGTGTATAGATGAAGGGCTAATTCAGGTCAAAACCGATGAAGGAACGTGGATACTACCACCTCACCGAGCTGGTTGGATCCCCCCGGGTGCGATGCACAGTGTTTATTTTTGTGGTTCTCTGAAAGGTCGTTCATTACTGTTTACTCCAGAGAGTTGTGAGCGGTTTCCAATGAGACCTTGTGTTATCCAAATGAGCGATGTGTTGAAAGCCCTATCGGTTAGAGCATCGATATGGAGCAAAACAGACGATCTATCCATACAGTCTTTACGTATTCTTGCCGTAATATCCGATGAAATCGTCAATAGCCCTCATGAGTCACTCCACATCCCGCTGCCCAGAGATCCGAGACTGCAAAAAGTTACTCAAGCAATTTTAATAGACCCAAACAGCAAACATTCTGTGGAGCATTGGGCCAATATTGGGGCAGTCTCATCTCGGACGTTAAGACGATTGATTCGAAGTGAGTTAAACATGAGTTTTAATGAATGGCGGCAACAAGTACTGCTAATACATTCATTAGAAATGATAGCTCGAGGGGAATCTGTAGGAGCGGTTGCACATGCTTTGGGTTATTCGACGCCCAGCAACTTTATCGCGATGTTTCGTCGGGTCTATGGCGATTCACCTACGCGTTACTTTTCTAATCGCGGAATATAATTTCCGTGCTCGCATGCTCATGATGTTCCCCTAATTATTTTTAATCAAAAAAGGTAAATATTGAAAAGATTAATTGTTATGTTATAACATTGCTTTGTTTGGGGCTCTACAATTTGTTGTTTAAAGAATTGATCTCACAACCAGTAGTCTCCTATTGAGAGAGAGTAAACGTTGATTTCTTCACAAGCGTTGTCTGACTTGACTCTACATGGGGTGGGACTGTGTCAATATGTCCGTGAACTAGAGCGAAATCGTAACGATTACTAGGTCTCATAGCCCTAGAAAATCAACGTTATTAAAACCTTTACCTGACCTTTTTAACGCTTGGGAGGAAGATATATGAGCATTGATGTAGTTGAGAACCCGCTTCGTGTCCAAACAACATCATCGTTGGCGATATCGACATCAGCGAACATACTTAGCGACATCTACAAACCAGAGCACAATATTGCCATATGGCAGCGAACGCTCTCGAAAGAGTTGACGAAGGACATTAATCTGATGCTGGCACAGGAGCCTAGATTGGCACTGGTACAAAGTGTCACGCCAGATGATGCTGCACAATGGGTACGAAGCAAGTTAAAGGGCTATGCGTGTGCTGATGCGCTGAGTGAAGATGTTGCTTTAATCGTCGATATGTTCTGCTGTTTGTTTGAGGTTAAAGAAGCAGGTTTGAGGCTAACTCGCCTAGACAGCCCGATGTGCCCGAAATTTCACTTTGATCGTGTGCCTTGCAGACTTGTCATAACTTATACCGGCCGAGCGACCGAATGGTTAACCAACGATACCATTGATCGCACTAAACTCGGTGCCGGTAGTCTTGGTCAACCTGATCACCTATCGGGCTTATACGACTCTGAAAGTGCCATACGACGAATGCAGCCTGGCGATGTTGCCCTGCTCAAAGGAAGTGGTTGGGAAGGCAATGAAGCCACTGGACTTATACATCGCTCTCCACATGTTGCAGACAATGAACGTCGCTTACTACTCACATTGGATTTCATCTAGAGATATGAGAAAGCTCAAAACGGTAGATGACGTCATGAAGCAGGTAGAGAAAATCTGCCTGCTGCGAGGTAAACAACTCACTACTAAACGGAAATTGATACTGACTTCACTGCTATATGCGGAGAAGCCGCTTTCTGCCTACGAACTAGTTGACTACTGCAATCACAACTTTTCTCAAAACATTCAAGCGATGTCGGTTTATCGAATACTCGATTTCCTTGAAGCAGAGCACTTTGTCCATAAGCTCAATACATCTAGTAAATACGTCGTTTGTTCTCAAATCGCGTGCGATCAGAAGCATGGCGTTCCACAGTTTTTGATTTGCTCTCAGTGTGGAAAGGTTAGTGAAATAGCGGTTGAAGCCAATGTTATTTCTAGCGTATGTGCGAAAGCCATACAAGAAGGCTTCACCGTTCTTAGCCCACAATTTGAGATTTCCTGTGTTTGCGATGAATGCGCAAACCGCCCCCTATGAGGCAGACACACGATCTCCCCTTATAGCTTCACAAGGTGACCGAGTATTGGCCACCTTTTCAAATTATCTAAAAGAATGAATTATGTCAGCAACATTGATTAAAAACGCTCGGGTGGTCAACGAAAGAGCCATTACCGAAACAGATTTACGTATTGTTGATCAAAGAATTGACAAGATTGCTACTAATATATCCGTACAACACGGAGATATTGTAATTGATGCTAAAGGGGCTTACTTACTGCCAGGCATGATTGACGATCAAGTGCATTTCCGAGAACCTGGGCTGACACATAAAGGCACAATTGCAAGTGAGTCGCGGGCAGCGGTGGCCGGCGGTATTACAAGCTACATGGAAATGCCCAATGTTAGTCCGGCTACAACGACTATTGACTCGTTAGAGCGCAAGTTCGCTCTCGCTAAAGAAAGCTCGTTTGCGAATTATTCTTTCTACCTCGGTGCAACCGAAGACAATCTTGAACAGATTAAACAACTTAACCCCAAACAACATTGTGGTGTGAAAGT
This sequence comes from Vibrio sp. YT-16, assembly GCF_033337405.1. Taxonomy (NCBI): domain Bacteria; kingdom Pseudomonadati; phylum Pseudomonadota; class Gammaproteobacteria; order Vibrionales; family Vibrionaceae; genus Vibrio; species Vibrio sp. YT-16. The sequence goes on along the minus strand of NZ_JAWOQQ010000005.1, from coordinate 251,426 downwards.
ATTTATGGGGGCATCAACAGGAAATTTGTTAGTCGAAGATCCGCAAGCGTTAGAGTCAATTTTTCGTGACTCTCCAGTACTCATTGTTACTCATTGTGAAAGTGGGACTGTTATTAAACAAAACCAGCAAAAGCAAAGGCTTAAGAAGCCAGGTTTCACTATCGAAGACCATCCCATTTTGCGTGACGAAGAGGCCTGTTACGCTTCATCTTCTTATGCGGTAGAACTTGCCAAAAAGTATCACAGCCAACTGCATGTGCTGCACATCACAACGGCGAAGGAGCTAGCACTTTTTGACGAGGGAGACATTCGAGACAAATCAATCACCGCGGAGGCTTGTGTTCACCATCTTTGGTTCAGCAACAAAGATTATGGCGCTCTTGGTAACTTGATCAAATGTAATCCTTCAATCAAGTTTCCTAGTGACCGCGATGCGTTGTTAAAAGCGTTAAATACGGGGCAAATAGATATCATTGCAACAGACCACGCTCCTCACACTTGGCAAGAAAAACAAGTGCCTTACGAGCAGGCTCCAGCCGGACTGCCGTTAGTTCAGCATGCATTACTTACTCTCTTCGAGCATGTCCGTTTAGGTCATATGAGTTTGACTCAAGTAGTCGAAAAAACTGCGCACAACCCGGCCATTCGCTATGGCATTCAAGGCCGAGGTTTTATCCGTGAAGGTTACTACGCCGATTTGGTGTTGGTTGATGCTCATACCCCAACACGAGTTAGCAACGAAAACAGTTTATATCATTGTGGTTGGTCGCCTTTTGCTGGACATGAATTTTCAGCTCAAATTCAAAAGACTTGGGTCAATGGCGCGCTAGTTTATGACAATAACAAAGTCATCGATAAACCAGCTGGAGCGATGCGTTTATCCTTCAATCGTTAAGTCGCTGACCGTAAAAAAAGAGCCATAAACAAACTGGAAGCATTATGTTAAGAAGAAACCCAACGGGCCATATGCCACAGGTGTCCTCAACAGCCTTTATCGATCCAACCGCTATTATCTGTGGCAAAGTCATTATTGAGGATAACGTTTTTATTGGACCCTATGCTGTTATTCGAGCTGACGAAGTTAATAACCATGGAGACATGGAAGCTATCGTCATCAAACGTGACACCAATATCCAAGATGGTGTCGTAATTCACTCTAAGGCAGGGGCTGCGGTGACCATTGGTGAGCGCTCATCCATTGCTCATCGTTCGATTATTCATGGTCCTTGCCAGGTTTGTGATGATGTTTTCATTGGCTTCAACTCCGTCGTGTTCAATAGCGTCATCGGTGAGAGGTGTGTTATTCGTCATAACTGTGTCGTCGATGGCCTCGATTTACCCGCTTATTTCCATGTACCACCGATGACCAATATTGGTGTCGGTTTTGATTTAGAGAGTATCTCTAAAGTGCCGCCAGAATATTCAGCTTTTTCCGAATCCGTCGTTTCTGCCAACCATGAACTAGTCCAAGGCTACCGGAGAATTGCCAATGAACTTTAATAAGCCACTGATTTCGCGAGTGCCGACTAACATCATCACTGGCTTTCTCGGGGTGGGGAAAACATCGGCAATAATGCACTTATTGACCCATAAACCGAGTCATGAACGTTGGGCTGTATTGGTCAATGAATTTGGCGAAGTTGGTATTGATGGCAGCTTGTTACAAGGCCAAAAAAAACAACAAGACCAAGTGTTTATTCGAGAGGTCCCCGGGGGATGTATGTGCTGTGCAGCAGGTCTTCCGATGCAAATCGCCTTAAATCAATTATTGTCTGAAGCAAGGCCAGATCGATTGTTGATTGAACCTACAGGCCTTGGTCATCCTAAAGAAGTACTGCAAGTGCTATCGACCGAGTATTATCGTCAAATTCTCGCTTTGCAAAAAAACATTACTTTAGTCGATGCACGTAAACTATCGGATCCTAAGTACACTGAGCATGAAACGTTTAACCAGCAAATCACTATCGCAGATACAGTGGTAGGTAATAAGCGCGATCTCTATCAAGATGAAGATGAGCAAAAGCTGACGGCTTATATAGCAAAGCTCGGTCTGCGGGAAACAAAAGTGATTTTCGCTGAACATGGCGCTATCCCTTTTCATGAATGTGAGGGAGCGACTCGTATTGACGTGCAAAAAACGCCCTCTGTTCTTTATCGTGAAAGAGAGAAAAAGTCACTTGTTCCTGAGTTGCCTATGCCTGAGAGCGGCATTCTAAAAGCAACCAATCAGGGGGAAGGTTTCTACAGTATCGGTTGGCGTATATCCGCTGAAAACGTGTTCGATCATCAAAAGCTGAGATTATTGCTGCTCGACCTCAAGGTCGAACGAATGAAAGCGGTTTTTATCACGGGAAGCGGTATTTTTGGTTACAATCTAACATCAGATGGACTAACAGAGTTTGAACTAGACGAGTGTTCAGAAAGCCGCCTAGAACTGATCTCTTCCGGTCTAGATGACCAATTTGAAGATAGATTATTTCGATGTTTGGAGAAGGCATCATGATAGAAAAGAGAAAACTCTCCTTTTAACCATAATGTCTTACCTCCTTAAAATTCTAGTGGGGTTTCTTTTAAAGCTGCGCTTAGGGCACTTATGCTGCCGTATTAGGGTGGGGTTAGTACCCGTATTTTCTGCCTATGCGGTTCAGGCACAGTTTTATTCATGGGGTGAGGTATCCACGTTACACGTGGCCTAATTACTTGCTTTAAGTTACACGGAAGAAACACGTCTTTTTTTAGCGAGGGCCATTGCTATATTTGCGGTACTGTAGGCGCTCTCATTGATAAAGTGCGGGTAAATTTCCCCTTTGCCATTCCAATGGATATCATAACCAGCGAAAGTCGCTAATAAAGGTGCTCCTGGTTTGACCGCCTCAAAATCTCTGCCACAAATAGTAGGGTGTACTAGTGCTTGCCGCATACCCTCTTGATCAAGTGGAACCCTGATTTCTTCGGTGTAAAAAAACGCCTCATAATCGCTCAGTAAGCCTATTTGGTTGAGGTTGTGCTTTTCAACATAGTCCAATACTGCGGTAAGCATCTGTTTCATCAACTCCAACGTACTGTACTCTAGCGCACCATGTGCTTGCGCCCCGACCTCAATCATTATTCCATATTGCCCAGCAGTACAAAGGTAAGGTTGCTCTTGCCATTCTTTTCGCTCTTCGAAAATGACATGTGCTGATGGCATTCGTTGTTTGACGTACGCGCCCAGTTTCCGATAAAACACATCGTTAGAAAGCAAAATCAACGTCGCTCCCATATTGCTTGTTGTATTGTGCAGGTCAACAATCAACAGTTTTTCTTGGTTTGCATATTTCTCGATAAATTGATGTGCAATCTTGCTTTCATGCAAATCAGGACAATGATTGCTATTCATTGCTGAGAACTCGCGATTTAAGTCTGTATCGATGTATCGGACGTTGTGTTTTGCTGCTTCGGAGTTTGCGATGATCGAGCAGGCTGAAAAGGTTGATCTATTGACAGAGTAACGTTTTTCTTTGATTAGTTTATGTAAATAAATACCAGAAAGTTCGTTTCCGTGTGTTCCTGCAACGATAAGTGCTGAATTGAATGTGTTCATTATTGAGCCTTCTCAAAGAGAATGGGTTGAATGACTGGTCTTCTCTTAGCCAATCCAGTGAACTGAATAAACGTTTACTAAACTGAGTAAAAACAATCATAGATATGTTATAACATAACAATCGTTGTTATTGATACTTAGTTTCTCATGAGTCAGTTTAAATTTATTGCTTTAATCGTTGCTGTGTTTTGTTTTTCGGTCGCTTTGCTTCTACCTACAGAGGATGAGCCAAATCAAGATAGTCACAGCACTCAACTGAATCAAAGCAGTGATTCGTCACCACCTCCATCATCAAAGATAGTGGTTCCCTCAGATAGCAGTTTGACTCCGTTGCCTAAACCTAAACAAATACACTACATAGTTAAAGTGGGAGATACGCTCAGTGGTATCTTCGCTCAATTGGGTCTCCCTTACGGTATTTTGCAGCAAATTCTCTCAGTTGATCTTGATCACCTCCAGCTAGATATGATTAAGCCCGGAGAAGAGCTTGAATTAGTGATGGATGACATGGGGCAATTGAGTCGACTAATTTATCATATGAGCCTTGTAGAGAAGGCTCTCTACACTAGAGAAAACGATGGCTCCTTCTCTTACGAATTTCAGGAAATTTCAGGGGAATGGCGTGAAACCTTATTTTCGGGAGAAATCAAAGGGAGTTTTTCAGTCTCGGCACATCGAGTAGGATTGGCATCAGGCCACGTCGCAAATATTACGCAGGTGATGAAAGATAAGATTGATTTTGCGCGATCTCTTAGAGCCGGTGACCGTTTCGATATATTAGTGAAACAGCAATATTTAGGTGAACACAAAACTGGCAATAGTGAGATTAAGGCTATTTCTTTTAACTTAGCGAAGGGAGAAGTCGCTGCATTTCTAGCCGAGGATGGACGGTTCTATGATAGAGCTGGTAACAGTTTGGAGCGAGCGTTTAACCGTTATCCTGTCGATAGGGCATACCGCCGAATCACCTCTGGGTTTAACCCTAAGCGTAAACACCCAGTGACGGGAAGAGTCACCCCGCATAACGGAACGGATTTCGCGACACCAATCGGTGCGCCAGTTTATTCTACTGGGGATGGAAAAGTAATTGCGGTCCGCAAGCACCCTTATGCCGGTAATTATTTAGTGATTGAACATAACAGTGTGTACAAAACTCGTTACCTACACTTGAATAAAATCTTGGTTAAAAAAGGTCAAGTTATAAAGCGTGGGCAAAAAATAGCCCTCTCTGGGAATACTGGTCGTTCAACCGGACCACATTTACATTTTGAAGTTTTAGTTCGTAATCGTCCGGTTGATGCAATGAAAGCCGACTTACCTATCGCGAAGTCGCTTCCTAACATCCAAAAACCTTCATTTTTGGCGCGAGTATCAGAGTTTGATTATCTAGTAGAAACGAAAAACTGAGTCCCGACAATTTGTTAGGGCTCAGTTATGCTATTTTGTGTTATGAGGTTGGAGCAATAGGTGAGTCTCAATATGTGTTCCTAGAAGAATAATGACTGCGATTTTTTCTTTTACGTGCGTCCACATCCGCAACATCGGACGCTTTGCAACAACCTCCGCCTTTGATCGGCCTACGTGAAAACATCACACCAATCGCGAGCATCGCAATACAACTTAGGAAAATAAGAACGGTAAGAACTAAAGTCATAACACCACCTCCTATAAATCGCTGTATTGTCATCTTTCTCCAATTTTATAAACAAAGCAATGGTCGTTTTGTAACCACTTATTATTTTTATCAATAGTCAGACCTTTGCTGGTGATGAAACGTGATGAGAAACGAAGGAGAGTTCTGAGAAATCAGCCCCTGTGATCTTTACCGATTCTTAAGTTTTGCGTCTAAGACAGCAATTGGATTCCTTCTATAACTCACTAAGTTGTTATGTTATAACATGCGTTCATCCAGAGTTTGTAGGTCAAAAGTATGCCATCAATTCCAGTCACCATTTTGCATGGGTTTCTCGGGTCCGGGAAAACCACGTTTTTACGCAACATTCTTCAACAAGCCGATTCTTCTGGTATTGATCTGTCCGTTATTGTTAATGACATGAGTGAGTTAGACGTCGATGGCGTGCTTATCTTAAATACCGATGCGGTGAGTGAAGAGCAGGGCAACTTTGTTACGATCAGTGGAGACAGCATCAGCAGCCTGAGTGGTGTAAAGCAGCTCGATAAAGCCCTTAAAAAGCTCTGCGCAGAAAAATCGCCAGAATGGGTTGTGATTGAAACGTCGGGCAGTAGTCATCCTTTACCTTTGGTCGAGTACTTCAAAAGTAACGCACAATTCGCACTCAAAGACGTAATTACGTTGGTGGATGCGACTTGGTTGCGAGATGACTATCGACAAGGTTCTGCCTTAATCCCTAAGTGGCAGGAGAACGTGCAGCAGGGTGTTCGCGGCGTTGAAAACTTGTTGGTAGAGCAAATCATGTTCTCAAACCGTATCATGCTCACCAAGACGGACAAAGTGGACGACAATACCGTTCGCAACATCGCGCAGGCGATTCACCCGCTTAACGTTTACACCGAGATAATCAAAACGTCGTGGGGAAACTTGGATATCCGCATGTTGAAAGGTGAGCAAGACTACAATTTCTTCCTTGTTGAGCAGTTAATCGCAGAACTTCGTGAGACGGTGAATGAGCCGTTGAATCTCTCTGATAAAGACGAACAAAGCCTTGTCGCGAAAGTGATCAAAGATGATCGACCTTTTCATCCTGCGCGTTTGTGGAATACCTGCCACCAGTATTTAACTAAAGGTGTGTTCCGCAGTAAAGGGTTCTTTTGGTTTCCAACTCGAGACGATGTTTCACTGCTTTGGAGCCAAGCAAGCGGCAATGTGGGGCTTGAAATTACAGGCTTTTGGCGCGCTTCGGTAATCAATGACGAATCGCAAAACTTCACTGAGGAACATCGTCAAATCCTGCAAGATAAGATAGACAGCGTTGAAAGCCGCTTTGGTGATCGTCGTTGTCGCTTAACGGTGATTGGGCAAGAAAACGAAGTCGATGTGTTTATTGATGCGCTGGAAAACTGCTTTTTAACGGATGCGGAACTGGAGCAATGGCAACAAGGGGCAACATTTGAAGATCCTTGGCCAAAGAAAATAGCTAAGTTGAGCCAGAAGAAGACGGTTTGAATGCACTGGTGAGGATTCCCTCGCTACATGTTTGAATCTCGGGTTGTTTCGAGAACGGACTTACTGAATTGGCTCGGTATACCAAAATTGGCTCTGTGTAACGAAAAAGCCTCCCGAATGGTGGGAGGCTTTTTGTATCTCAGTCGTTTACTGTTCCCATTCAGGGAAAGGGTCTTCCAGAGATAACCAATAGTCGAGCCCTTGCTCCATCTCATCTTCTGTTAACAAGCATTCGTTAAGACGAGCAATCAATTTCTCTTGCTCTAATCCCTGACCAATAAACACCAATTCTTGTCGCATATCGCCGTATGGTTCTTGCCAAATGTCGTTTATAGCATCTAGGTAATCTTGAACCGTCGGCCATTCCTCCTTCGGAATCGCTTTCCAAAACATACCCGCAACACCATAACGTGCGATGCCTCCCGCTTGGCTCCATTGACCGACAAACTCTGGTCTGGTTGCTAGCCAAAAGTAACCCTTGGAACGAATCAGTTTGCCGTAATCTTTCGCATTGTGGAGGAAGTCGTAAAACTTCTCTGGATGGAAAGGGCGTCTCGCATGATAGGCAAAGCTGGAAATGCCGTATTCTTCGGTTTCCGGTATGTGCTCGCCTCGCATTTCCTTCAACCAACCTGGGGCTTGTTGTGCCTTTTCAAAACTGAAGCTTTGTGTGTCGAGTACCGCATCAAGTTCTACTTCACCATTCGAGATAGGAAGAATAGTGGCCGATGTATTAAGAGTTTTAAGAATCGCAAGAAGCCTTTCGATTTCTGATTTCTCAGCAAGGTCGGTTTTACTTATCAAGATAACGTCAGCGAACTCTACTTGATCAACGAGTAAGTCAGCAACGCTGCGTTCATCGTCTTCACCTAATGATTCGGCTGTCTCTGTTAAGAACTTAGCTTCATCGTAATCACGCAGAAAGTTAATCGCATCAACCACCGTAACCATGGTGTCTAAACGTGCAACGTCTGAAAGTGATAGCCCGTTTTCATCAGCAAACGTAAAAGTCTCTGCAACGGGAAGTGGCTCGGCGATGCCAGTGGACTCGATAACTAAGTAATCGAATCTGCCTTCTTGCGCGAGTTTAGTGACTTCTTCAAGCAGATCTTCACGCAGGGTACAACAGATGCAACCGTTACTCATTTCAACCAACTTTTCTTCACTGTGGTTGAGAGAAACTTCATTCTGAACGGTCGCTGCATCGATGTTGACTTCGCTCATGTCGTTGACGATGACCGCGACTTTTCTGCCTTGTCTATTGTTAAGAATATGACTTAAAACGGTTGTTTTTCCTGCGCCTAGAAAGCCGGACAAAACCGTAACAGGGAGTTTCTGGGTGTTCATGCTCATGCTCTTTATAGTGTAATGTTATAATATAACAATTAATATAGTCGGTGATCTTAACTCTGGCATCAAGCAGTTTGTGAGTGTGTCGAGCACTGCACCTTATTGGCGGCTTTATTTGTCGTTTAGTTGCACAGGTTCAGATGTCCGGAATTTAGAGATCGAACTCTTATCTCGGTGTGGAGGTTCTATGAACGAAGAGAAAAAGCATGTCATGACAGAAGAAGAAATTCTTGCAGCGCCCGAGGCGGATTATATGAATGAAGCTCAGCTCGCGTTTTTTGAAAACCGATTATTTGAGCTTTATGAATTGACGTTAGCGCATATTGAACGCGCGAAAGAAGAGATGATTGCGCCAATGGAATTCAGTGACGAAAGCGATAGGGCGTCCAGTGAGGAGCAATCTGCAATCGCATTAAGAATCATAGATAGAGAGCAAAAGCTGTTACCTAAGATTCAACGATCGTTGGCTCGCTTGCGCGCAGGGGAGTATGGCTATTGTTTAGAGTCCGGAGAACCTATCGGCATTCCAAGGTTATTGGCACGACCTACTGCTGAATATAGTGCAGAAGTAAAAGCTCAAATGGAGTCAAAAGAGCACTGGTATAAACACTAAAGCCTCACTATCTTATGACGTCGATATTCTTCTCGTTCACTTGTTTTTTTTGATGTTCTCTGAGAAGTCTAAAGCGATGGCGACTACCGTTAGGTATGGTAGTCATTACCTTTGAGATATTAATAGTTATCGATAGGATAGAAGTAAGTTCTGTATTGTAAATAACGCACCATTTTTGTTTTTCTGAATGAGCTCTCGCTATGTTAGCGTCAAACATTTTCTCTGCTACTTCAAGCTGATCTTCTATCCTTAAAGCTAAATTGGTACTGGAGAAAGTAGCATGATTGACTTTGTGGCAACTTTTATCTTTTTCTTTGCTGTCATCGATCCCATAGGTACTGTGCCCGTTTTTATCGCAGCCACAAAAAGCTATGAAGAAGTGGCAAAGCGTAAGGTCGCTCTGTTTGCGACTCTATTCTCCGCTGCTATCCTACTGTTTTTTGTTGTTGCTGGTGAAATCATACTTACAGCAATGCGTATTCCCTTGTCTGCGTTTCAAATCTCGGGCGGTATCGTATTGTTCTTGTTTGCTTTGACTATGATATTTGGTGAGAGTAAACCAGCAGAAGAAATCAGAACGCTCAATAGTCATCATGATACAGCAGTTTTTCCTCTAGCCATTCCATCAATTGCTAGCCCTGGCGCAATATTAGCCGCCGTTTTACTCACAGAGAACGTGCGGTTTAATATTTGGGAGCAAGTCCAGACAGTGGCTATGATGCTGCTTGTACTATTGGTTGTTTATATCTTGCTATTAATGGCCAGCGGCATACACAGGATTATTGGGAATACAGGAGCTAGTGCTGTAAGTCGGATCATGGGGTTGATATTAGCCGCTGTGGCCACGACCAACACTCTGAATGGGATTGAAAGTTACTTTGACCTTTAAGGCTTTTTCGCAAACTGAGCTGAAGGTATGCGTTAAGAGCTAATTTTACGGCGAGATGACCGACCACCTGACAATCACTTTTCTGGCGGTTACTTTTAGCCGGATGTAATCCTTCAGGCTATTCGTGACGACCTTGTTTAAGAGGATCACGGAAAAGTTGAAATTAAAATACATAGATGTTGAGGGTATAAATCAGATGGGGAACTGGAGCAACACTTGCCCCATTGAGCTGTGCCAATACTCAAAGATTAGCTGCTAGAAAATAATATCGATAATTTCTCCGCCTAGGCACTACTCTATAATCTTGTAGTCTAGCAGTATATAGAGCCTAGCATGGAGGAATTTATTAGCTTCCAACGTGCCAAGACAAGACTTTTTCATGCCTTGAGAGTATCTAAAAATTCGGGAGGCTGAGAAGTTTATTCAGTATGGCTCTTATTGGGCAGTTTATGGATCAGCCAGTAACCAAGACTCATACTAAGAACTACAGCCGCAATTCCAATCAGGTACATTGGAGACAAGGTTTCAAAGTCTATAATAATGACCTTTCGGGAGATTGCCATCAGCGCGGTGGCCATGACGATTTTTACATGAATAACATTTTCTCTCAGGTAAATAGTTATATTGATGAAAATTTCAATAGCAATTAAAACGGCCATAAAAGCACCAAAAGTGGCTAGCATATCTGAAATCGTCAGAATGAGTTTAGGTGGCGTGATAAGTTTTTGATATATCGTCCATGCAACATCTATCACACCCATGACGATTACAAACAACATAACTATCGACAATACTCTTACAGACCAATGAATCACTATCTGTAATTTTTTTGTTAACTTATCATTTTTATCGACTTCCATGGCCCTGTTTCCTTCGCTTGTTTATGTTCACTTAACCTTCATATGTTGAAGCTAGACAATTGAATACATGTCGTTTTAAGCATAGTTGCTGTGGTGAGAGATAGAAGCGCCCGAGGGAAGGAAGTTATGAAACTTAGGAGTGAGCACAATGTTGGACACACAATGTAATCTCTGGTGTCATGCGTTATTACCTCATTACCTCATTACCTCATTACCTCATTGCCTCATTTCTGATCGTGACGAGTCGACTGGTGAGCTGGTGATTCATCACCTTCACGGCAAACTGAATGAGCGGATACCACAACGTATTGATACTGGGCAAATCGATGCGCTTGTTGCTGGTTCCTCCGTGCGTTGTTAATAGAAATACAAGCGAATAAGGAGTGGGTAATCGCTCAAAAGTCGGGTGGAAAAGCGGTAAAACGGCGAAAATTATTGGAACTAAGTCAAGGCCCTTTTTTTAAATGAAAAGGCTTATTGATCTGAACACACCACTTCTCCATATAAGTATATCCACAAATACAAACCTCAAATTGGCGATAAAGAGCTTTAATATTGATAAATATATAAACAACTTGGGTGCTGAAGAAATTTCAGTATACTGCGCTTAGGTTACACTGGAGAAAAAATCGCCGTATTCCCAGCGGGGTCCTTTGATAAGAAATAGAAATCGCGTTTGAATATGCAACCAAACGATTTTGCCGCTTGCAGTTTATTCGGTATACAAATAATAAACCTTTGACTAATCCGAAGGTCGGTCAAATGAGAGAAAGTCATGTTTTTTAATAAGTCGCTTCAACAAGAAAATCAACGATTAAAGCAGGAGTTGCAAATCCTGCAGCAAATCCAAACCAGTTTAGATGAAGAGATGATCCGCTTAACATTGGATAGTAAAGGCCTCATTACTTCTGCAAATACCAAACTACAGCAAGAACTTTTCTTACATGATGATGAGATCTTAACGAAATCAATTACTGAATTGGTACCGTCAAATTCGCGCAATACAGACCACTTTCATCGAATGAAGAAAGCCGTCCAAGATAAAGTGTTCTGGAATGGGGCATTGCAAGTACGGAAAGGTAATGGTGAGGAAGCCTGGTTAAGAACGATTATCCAGCCTGTTTTAAATGAGCGCAGAGAAGTAGAAAGCTTTTTTGTTTTTGCTTCTGAACTTACGCGAACGATCAAATCATCCCGTGAGCAAGAGGACATGCTAAATGCATTAAGTCGTTCTATGGCGGTGATTGAGTTCACATTAGATGGCCATGTTTTAAAAGCCAACGATAATTTCCTAAACACAATGGGTTATGCGCTTGATCAGATTCTAGGGAAGCATCATCGCATGTTTTGTGATCAGGAAGAGTCGAGCTCTCAAGCTTACCGTGAGTTTTGGCAACGTTTAGCAAAAGGGCAATTTTCATCAGAGCGATTCAAACGAGTTAACCGTTATGGTGAAGAGGTGTGGTTAGAGGCTTCATATAACCCTATCCATAACGACAGAGGAGAGCTCTACAAGGTCGTTAAGTTCGCGACAGATATTACCCAGCAGGTGATGCAGGAACAGAAAATGGCCCAGGCTGCGCAATTGGCGAACGAAATCTCCCAAGAAACTGGAACACAAACCCTGCAAGGGCAAGAGGTTATAGGCTCAACGTTAGAAAAGATGCAGATACTTTCCGAGCAAATGCAGCAAGCGAACACCGCGATTGACGAGCTTAAAGCGCACTCATCGCGTATTAGCGAGTTGGTAAATAGCATCAGTGGTATCGCTGACCAAACTAACTTATTGGCGTTAAATGCGGCGATAGAAGCGGCTCGCGCGGGTGAGCATGGCAGAGGTTTTGCCGTTGTTGCTGATGAAGTCAGACAGCTTGCTACAAGAACCAATGCAACCACCGATGAAATTGTCACAATGGTCAGTGAAAACCTACAGCGAACAGATAACGCAGTTAAGCTGATCGCTAAATGCCAAAAAGAAGCACTAGATACGCTAGAGCTCTCTGAAAAAGCAGGCAATGTGATGAATGAAATACAAGATGGCGCTAGCCGTGTTGTAGAGGCCGTGGAGCAATTTAACCGCTCGTTGTAGTTAATCAATAAGTTTTCATTGCAGAGGCGATTGGTAAAAAGCAATTCGCCTTATTCAACCTGTATTGAGGAGCGCTTAAGTCGCAATACTACTCCTGCCGCAGTCAAGTTAAGCGTTTTGAAGGGGAGGTAGTTCGACACCCGGTACAGGTTTTAGCCAGTTTGCTTGCTGTATAGAATGCCAAAGTAATTTAGTATGCGAAAAGGCTTGCCTTAAGACTTTGCCTGCATTTAATGTATCTAGCAGCAGAACTTCAATCTGCGTGACAACAATACAGGAGAGGATCGGGCTTTCACTTTTTCGCTCGACACAAACCCCTTTCAAATTTACACAATAGCGCAGTAAAACTCTCTTGCTGCGCTATTGTGTGTTCCATATTTTGTGAGTACTTATGTTTAACTCAGAACGCAAAGCGACGGTTATTCTGGTTGCGACGACGATGATCGCGGCACTTGGCTGGATATTCTCTAAGGAAACAATACAGGGTTTACCACCTTTTGGCTTTATTGGGGCGCGATTTACTATCGCTTCGCTCTGCTTACTGCCTCTATGTTACCGACCTTTGCTGAAAGCAAACTTAAAAGATGTGCTTTCTGCTGGTGGTGTCGGGCTCCTGTTAGGCAGTGCCGTTATGACATGGATTTACGCTATTTCTATCAGTGATACTCTCGGGGAAGGCGCATTTATCATGAGCCTTTCCATGCTGTTTGTGCCGATTGTTGCATGGGTTATGTTTCGTCAACGACCACAACGAATTTTCTGGCTTTCTTTGCCTATCGCTGTATTAGGTCTTGCTTGTCTTTCTTTAGTTGGTGGCTGGAAACAATCGGCCAGTCAATTGTGGTTTCTTGGTGCAGCACTGGTTTTGGCGCTTCATTTTAATGTGAACAGCAAATACTCTCAAAAACTACCAGTGTTGCTGCTTACTTGCGTGCAACTTTTTTCAGCAGGTTGTTTAGGTTTGTTGGTTTCATTTTTTATGGAATCTTTCCCGGCAGAGGTGGACTCCTCTATTTGGTGGTGGTTTGCGTTGAGTACCTTATTAGCGACGAGCTTGCGTTACGTAATGCAAACCATGGGGCAAAAATTTGTTCAGGCAGGTAACGCTGCTCTAATTATGATATTAGAACCAGTTTGGACGGTTATTCTGAGCGTGCTGTGGTATGGCGAAGTGCTAACGGCAAATAAACTAGTAGGTTGTGTGCTTATCTTATTTTCTCTAATTATTTATCGTACTGGCGGGCGGTTTCGCTTCCCAACTCGAAAGTAGAGCAAATTAACTTGGGTTGGGAGAATTTGAGGTGCCGGATGGCCTTCTACGAAAGTGATAATACGCGGTTACGCAATGCTAATGACACTTTTGATGTAGGCTGCCGACCCAGCTCTTCGCTGATCATCCAGCCAGCTTTAGCCAGTAGCTCTAAGTCGATCCCCGTTTCTATTCCTAACCCTTGGCATAAATATAGTACATCCTCCGTTGCGACATTTCCTGATGCGCCATGAGCGTATGGACATCCACCCAGCCCAGCGACACTGCTGTCGATGGTATTGATGCCCATACTCAAGGCTTGATGAATGTTGGTGAGAGCTTGTCCCCATGTATCGTGGAAATGGACAGCAAGCTGGGGAAGAGGTGCAACCAACATGACGGCTTCTAGCATAGCAGCGATACGGTTTGGCGTGCCTGTACCGATTGTGTCGCCTAGAGACACCTCATAACACCCTAAATCGATGAGTGATTTGACCACGCTCGCCACCTGTTTAGGGGCTGTCGGGCCATCGTAAGGGCAGTCGGCAACGCAGGATAGATAGCCACGAACAGGGATGCCGTGTTTGGTGGCTAATCGCATTACAGGTTCGAAGCGAGTTAGGCTTTCTGCAATCGAGCAATTGATATTGTGTTGGCAGAATCCTTCTGAGGATGAAGTGAAAATTGCGACCTGATTGGCGTCAGCCTCCAACGCTTGTTCTAAGCCTTTTAGGTTTGGAGTCAGGGCAGAGTAGGTAACATGATTTCGCCGTGTTATTGCTTTCATGACCTCTATTGAGTCCGCCATTTGTGGCACCCATTTGGGTGAGACAAAAGAGCCCGCCTCAATATGCGTTAACCCAGTATCAGAGAGTAAGTTGATCAGCCGGATTTTAGTTTGGGTCGCAACAGGAGATTCATTTTGCAACCCATCTCTAGGACCTACTTCGACAATCTTTACTTTGGAAGGTAGCATTACTTGTCCTGTGACTTGGTGACCCAACTTGGGCTACGTTTTTCAAGAAACGCTTGCAGCCCATCTTGACCTTGGGGTGATACTCTAATGTCCGCAATGAGCTTGCTAGTATAGTGAATCAGTTGTTGATCGATGGGGTTTTGATGACATTGATGGCAGAGCGTTTTTGCTTTACGCATCGCATCTGGGCTATTCAGTAGCAACGTCTTGATTACGCTACCGACCGCACTTTCAAGCTGTTTGGCTTCTTTCACTTCGTGCACAATACCAAACCGTTCGGCATCTTCGGCTGAAATGACTTCACCACTCAAGATATAGCGTCTAGCTTGTCTATTCCCCATCGCGCGCATGACGTAAGGCGCAATGGTTGCTGGAACTAAACCAAGCCTAACTTCACTTAAGCAAAAGTTGGCACTTTGGCTTGCGATGGCGATATCACTACAACAAATCAACCCTAAAGCACCACCATAAGCGGAACCTTGAACAACTGCGATGGTGGGTTGAGGGAACGAATCTAATGTTTCCATGAGTCTTGCCAAGTTTTGGGCATCAACGAAGTTATCTTGCCTCGTGCTGTCGGCCATCGACTGCATCCAATTCAAATCGGCCCCGGATGAAAAATGCTTACCGTTACTTCTTAATACCAAGCACCGCACATCCGTTCGTAAAGCGAGATAATCTAGGCGGTGGATCAGCAAGTCGATCGTACAAGCGTCAAAAGCATTGTGTTTGGCTGTTCTGTTTAGGGTAATGGTCGCTACGCCATTATCATCGACATGCCAAAGAACATCATCTTGCCTTTGGGCGTTGGGAACAATGCTTGGTTGCATTTCCTGCATGCTTACTTCCTTAATTCATCTTTGGATATTTACATTCTGAAGACGCCAAACTCGCTATCAGGAATGGGGGCGTTTAATGCTGCCATTAACGCTTGACTCAACACCTGACGCGTTTTTTTAGGGTCAATAATTCCGTCATCCCATAGCCGAGCACTCGCAAAATAGGGATGTCCTTGTGTTTCATACAAGTCTATGATCGATTCTCTAAAAATGTGCTCTTCTTGCTCTGACCACGCTTCCCCCTGACGTTCCTTCGCGTCTTTTCGAACTTGTGTTAAAACGCCTGCTGCTTGTTCTCCGCCCATCACAGAAATACGCGCGTTCGGCCACATCCACATCATGGTTGGATCATACGCTCGGCCGCACATGCCGTAATTACCAGCGCCGTACGATCCACCGATGATCACGGTAAACTTCGGCACGTCAGCACAAGCGACGGCCATCACTAGCTTGGCGCCATGTTTTGCGATGCCTTCTTCTTCAACCTTTTTTCCGACCATAAAGCCGGTAATGTTTTGGAGAAAGAGAAGCGGTGTTTTCCGTTTGGCGCACAGCTCAATAAAGTGCGCGCCTTTTTGTGCCGATTCAGAAAACAAGATACCGTTGTTTGCCACAATACCAATCAAGTGTCCTTGAATACGAGCGAAGCCACACACTAGCGTTCTGCCGTACAAGGCTTTGAATTCGTCGAAATCAGAATCATCGACGATGCGGGCAATAATTTCTCGAACGTCGAATGACAGTCTTAAGTTTGCATTCACGATTCCGTAGATTTCTTCTGCGTCGTAGCGGGGAGGAAGTACGGTGTTTTCTGGCTTAACAGGTCTTGTTCTATTGGCATTGGCAATGGCTTCTCTCGCAAGCATTAGGGCATGTTCATCATTTTCAGCGTAATAATCTGCGACACCAGATTTTCGACAATGCACGTCTGCACCGCCGAGCTCTTCACCCGTCACGACTTCGCCAGTGGCCGCTTTCACCAAAGGTGGTCCCGCCAAAAAAATGGTGCCTTGCTCTTTAACCATAATGGAGACATCCGCCATGGCAGGAACGTACGCGCCCCCAGCAGTGCAAAGCCCCATCACAACAGCAACTTGGGGGATGCCTTTCGCCGACATTCTCGCTTGGTTAAAGAAAATGCGACCAAAGTGTTCTTTATCGGGGAAGACGTCGGACTGATGAGGGAGATTTGCGCCACCGGAGTCCACCAAGTACACGCAGGGGAGTTGGCAACGTTGGGCTATCTCTTGCGCTCTAAGGTGTTTTTTTACCGTGAGTGGGTAGTAGGTTCCGCCTTTTACCGAAGCATCGTTGGAGATGACCATGCATTGAATTCCCTCTATGATACCAATGCCGGCGATAACGCCAGCACAGGGGATCGCTTCGTCATACACTTGCCAGGCGGCAAACTGGCTGATTTCAAGAAAGTCAGTGTTGTCATCAAGCAAGCGCGCGATGCGTTCTCGTGCGGGGAGTTTTCCTTTTTGCCTCTGGTGCTGAATGGCTTTTTCACCGCCGCCCTGTTTGATGGTCTCGATGTGTTGATTAAGTTGAGTGACCAACGTTTCCATCGCAGCTTTATTGGAAAGAAATAACTCGTCAGTTGGCTTAGTTTTACTTTTGATAATGGCCATAATGACTTCCTTGTCGTATGTTCCGTTAGCGAGATTCTTCGAACAGCTCTCGGCCTATTAACATGCGGCGAATCTCAGAGGTACCCGCGCCGATTTCATAAAGCTTTGCATCACGTAGCAAACGACCAGCAGGGTATTCATTGATGTAGCCATTCCCACCGAGCAGTTGTATTGCATCGAGTGCCATTTGTGTGGCGAGTTCTGCACTGTACAAAATCGCGCCAGCGGCGTCTTTGCGTGTTGCGTTACCTCGATCACAAGCCGCTGCGACGGTATATACATAAGCTTTTGCTGCACTCATTCGAGAGTACATATCGGCGATCTTGCCCTGAACTAACTGAAACTCGCCAATGGATTTTCCAAACTGCTCTCGTTCATGTACGTACGGGACCACAATGTCCATGCAAGCTTGCATTATCCCGAGTGGTCCGGCAGCGAGGACGACGCGCTCGTAATCCAGCCCACTCATTAACACCTCGACGCCTTGATTCAACTCGCCAAGAATATTCTCTTTTGGCACTACGCAATGGTTAAATACAAGTTCGCAAGTATTCGAGCCTCTCATGCCTAGCTTGTCCAGCTTTTGAGCATGAGTGAAACCTGCGAAGTTACGTTCAATAATGAATGCGGTAATGCCACGTGAACCTGCGCTGACATCTGTTTTAGCGTAAAGCACCACTACGTCAGCATCGGGCCCGTTTGTTATCCACATTTTGTTGCCATTCAGTACAAAATGGTCGCCCTTGTTCTCCGCTTTCAGTTGCATGCTTATCACGTCTGAACCGGCATTGGGCTCACTCATCGCTAGGGCGCCAACGTGCGTACCATCAATGAGTTTTGGAAGGTATTTTTCGCGTTGAGAAGGCGTGCCGTTACGAAAGATTTGGTTGACGCACAGGTTAGAATGAGCGCCGTAGCTTAAAGCGACAGACGCAGAGGCACGGCTGATTTCTTCCATGGCAACAACATGAGCGAGGTATCCCATGCCTGCACCACCAAGCTCTTCATCGACGGTCACACCAAGCAACCCCATTTCTCCCAACAAAGGCCATAAATGATTCGGGAACTGGTTATCGCGGTCTATCTCAGCGGCGATGGGCGCAATATGTTCCGTAGCAAAGGCATTAACGTGTTCTCGGAGCATATCGATGGTATCACCAAGTCCGAAATTGAGTGGGGTATAGGTGCTTTTCATAACGTCTCCCGGTTTCAGAGGTAAGGTGGAAAAGCCTGTAGCGGTGTTGCTAATTGAGTATAGCGTTTATGTCTGCTTGCTTTTGAGTGTTTGAATACAACGCTCCTTAGCGGCATTCAACTCTGCCATAACGACGCTGATGTCGTTGAGTTGTTGCTGTAGGACGGCTTGTTTCTCTTCAATGATATTGAGCATTTTCAATAACTGTCCTTCGGTTTGTTGCATGTCGTAGAGCTCGAAAAGTTCACGAATTTCTGCCAATGAAAAACCGAGTCGTTTCCCTCTTAAAATCAGTTTGAGGCGAATTCTATCCCTGCGTTGATAAACGCGCATATTGCCTTTTCGCTCTGGTTCAATCAGACCCACGTCTTCATAAAACCGGATACTGCGAGTAGTAATATCAAACTCCTTGGCGAGGTCACTGATCTTGTATTTTTCCATAACATACTTACCTCGAATAAAAATCCAGTTTCTGGAAATCGAACCTTAAATGGGAAGGCCGAACATCAACTTTGAAATATAAACGTCTGCTTGGTGTGTTTTTTCATCTCATTGTAAAGGCTAGTGCTATGCTTACGTAAACGTCAAGAAATCGCGGAATGAAAGTTTGTTAGTGAAAAAGGCGATAAAGGCTGGTGTGGCGCTTGGTGAGTAATTCTATGTAGGGTGTCATCAGTCTGCCAAGTGTTCACATATACCTTAAGGGAATGCGAATCATGGGAAAAGACATCTGGATTGTCAGCGCGAAAAGAACGCCAATTGGGCGCTTTCAAGGCAAGTTGCAAACTTACTCTGCTCCTCAATTAGGCGCACTGGCGATCAAGGCGGCAATGCACGAAGTGAATGTGACTTCGGTGGATGAAGTGTTCATGGGATGTGTGCTTCCAGCAGGGTGTGGACAAGCTCCTGCTAGGCAAGCATCTATGGGGGCAGATCTTCCTTTGGGCGTAGGGTGCACCACCATTAACAAAGTGTGTGGCTCTGGCATGAAGAGCGTCATGTTAGCGCACGATCTCATTAAAGCTGGAACGATTCGCTCTGCCATTGCTGGTGGTATGGAAAGTATGACCAATGCGCCGTATTTGCTGAGGGAGGCGAGAAAGGGAATGCGTATGGGGCACCAGTCTGCGTATGACCACATGTTTCTCGATGGGCTACAAGATGCTTACGAAGGGCACTTAATGGGTGTTTATGCTCAGCAAGTCGCTGACAGGCTTAAGTTCACCAGAGAGCAAATGGATGAATGGGCCGTGATGTCGGCAAAACGTGCGTTGGAAGCTCAAGAGCGAGGCTTGTTTGCCGATGAACTTTCGCCGGTTTCACTCAATACCAAGTCAGAACAAGCGGTGCTGGACTACGATGAGCACCCACGCTCGATTGACCTTGGTAAAATTCCTCAACTCAAACCTGCATTCGATGAAAAAGGTACGGTGACCGCTGCTAATTCGAGTGCCATTTCAGATGGCGCGGCGGCTCTTGTGCTTATGGATGAAGACACTGCGCGTCATCAGGGGCTTAAACCACTTGCGATCATCAAGGCGCACTCTACACATGCCAGAAAACCTGCAGAATTTACTTTGGCCCCCGTCTACGCAATTGAGCAACTGCTGTTCCAGCTAGATTGGTCCATTTATGAAGTGGACCTGTGGGAAATCAATGAAGCCTTTGCCGTCGTGACACAAATAGCGGTGGCGGAACTTGGACTAGATACGAGCAAAGTAAATATTAAAGGTGGAGCCTGTGCGCTTGGGCATCCGATAGGGGCTAGTGGCGCACGAATTCTGGTGACATTGATTCACAGTTTGCGTCAGCTACAAGCGTTAGGCACCAATGGTGATCTCGAAGCCAAAAAAGTGATGCGGGGTGTTGCGTCACTTTGTATCGGTGGTGGAGAAGCCACGGCGATAGGCATTGAAATACCGCTTTAATTGAAATCAGAAAGGAGTAAATGATGACTCGTTTGGTTCCCTTGTTTATTGGTGGCGAGTTTCGTGAAGCTCAAACATCGGATTGGGTTGAGGTAACCAATCCCGCCACTAATGATGTCATTGCGTACGTTCCATGTTCCACAGAGCACGAGATGGAAGCCGCCATTGATAATGCGAAAGAGACATTTCAATCTTGGAAGGAAGTGGCAGTATCCGAGCGTGCCAGAGTCATACTTCGCTATCAGCACTTGCTCAAAGAACATCATGATGAGCTTGCCACACTGCTTTCTCATGAGACGGGTAAGATTTTAGCGGATGCCAAAGGCGATGTGTGGCGTGGTATCGAGGTGGTTGAGCAGGCGGCAAACATTGCTAGCAACATGATGGGAGAAACCGTCGAAAACGTTGCCACGGATATTGATAGTTACTCAATGATTCAGCCCTTAGGTGTGTGTTGTGGGATCACGCCGTTTAACTTTCCTGCCATGATTCCGTTGTGGATGTTCCCAATCGCCATCGCTGCGGGCAATACGTTTGTGCTCAAACCCTCCGAACAAGTGCCATTGACCTCTATTCGTTTAGCCGAACTATTTGAGCAAGCCGGCGCGCCAAAAGGGGTGTTGCAGATCGTTCATGGCCGCAAAGAGCAAGTCGACTTTCTGCTGGCTCATCCTGATATTCGAGCGGTGTCATTTGTTGGCTCGGTTCCTGTTGCCCGTTATATCTACACTACGGGTACGAAACACTTTAAACGCGTTCAAGCTTTTGCTGGTGCTAAAAATCACATGGTGATCATGCCTGATGCGAACAAGGAACAAGTGGTGAATAACTTAGTGGGGTCCTCCGTTGGGGCGGCGGGGCAGCGTTGTATGGCAATTTCTGTTGCGGTATTTGTCGGCGATTCAAAACAATGGATTACAGACCTTAAACAGGCAATGGCGAAAGTACACCCAGGGCCTTGGGACGATGAGCAAGCTGCTTATGGCCCACTGATCAGTGAGCAAGCCAAACAACGCGTATTGGACCTAATCGAAGATGGCAAACAACAAGGCGCAGTGTGTGAACTGGATGGCAGTCAGTGTGAAGTGGAAGGCTTTCCCGATGGAAACTGGATTGGCCCAACCTTGTTTAGCGGTGTAACAGCGAATATGTCGATTTACACGCAAGAGATATTTGGCCCTGTTTTAGTTTGTATGGAAGTCGAAACGTTGCAAGAGGCCATTGAGTTGGTGAATCGCAACCCATACGGGAACGGCACTTCCATTTTTACGGCTAATGGCGCTGCTGCGAGAAAATATCAGCATGACATTCAAGTCGGTCAGGTTGGGATCAATGTGCCTATTCCAGTCCCTTTACCATTTTTCTCCTTTACTGGTTGGAGAGGCAGTTTCTATGGTGATTTACATGCGTATGGTAAACAAGCGGTACGTTTTTATACCGAGACTAAAACGGTGACGGCACGTTGGTTTGATGACGATATTCCAACGGGGCCTAATTTGACCATCCAACTGCGCTGAGTGAATAGAAGGAGCTTTTATGGACTTTGAACTTAATGAAGATCAACGTGCATTTGCCGATACCGCTCAGCAATTTGCCGATGAGTGTTTAGCACCGATGGCGGCGGAGTGGGATGAAAAGCAGATCTTCCCCAAAGACGTATTGAGAGAGGCGGGGGAACTGGGGTTTCTCAGTCTCTACACTCCAGAAGCGCAAGGTGGCCTAGGGCTGAGTCGCTTGGATGCTTCAATTATCTTTGAACAACTGGCCATGGGATGTACGTCCACTACGGCGTTTATGACGATTCACAACATGGTCAGTTGGATGATAGCCAGTTTTGCTACCGATGAAGCCAAAACGCAGTTCTGTCCGAAATTAGTTACGGGGGAGTGGTTAGGCTCCTATTGCTTAACCGAGCCTAATGCGGGGTCGGATGCCGCTTCGTTGGCCACAACCGCGAGCAAAAAAGGTGATACTTACGTGCTGAATGGCGGCAAAACCTTTATCTCTGGCGCAGGAGAGACAGATGTTTTGGTCGTGATGGCGCGAACCGGAGATGAGGGTGCTAAAGGCGTGTCCGCATTTGTTGTTCCTGCTCACGCTGATGGTATCAGCTATGGGCGCAAAGAACCCAAAATGGGTTGGAACAGCCAACCAACACGAGCGGTTACTTTTGAAAATGTCGTTATTCCAGCTAGCCATTTACTGGGCGAAGAAGGGCAAGGTTTTGTCTTTGCGATGAAAGGGCTTGATGGAGGGCGTATAAATATTGCGACCTGTTCCGTCGGTACGGCTCAACAGGCCCTTAATCAGGCGGCACGGTACATTCAAGAGCGTAAGCAGTTCGGCAAGCCGCTTGCGCAGTTTCAAGCCTTACAATTCAAATTGGCAGACATGGCGACAGAGCTAGTGGCTGCGCGGCAGTTGGTGCGCTATGCCGCCAGTAAACTCGACCGAAATGACCCTGATGCTACGGCTTATTGCGCGATGGCAAAACGGTTCGCAACCGATGTGGGCTTTCAGGTTTGCGACCACGCGCTGCAGCTTTATGGTGGCTATGGTTACATCAAAGAGTATCCAATGGAGCGTCATTTCAGAGATGTGCGTGTGCATCAAATTCTGGAGGGAACGAACGAAATTATGCGTTTAATCATCGCACGTCGTTTGCTCTCTGAGGAGTCGGCTTTGCTTTAGCAAAGTATGGTATTTGCTCATTGAGAAAGGATTCAGATATGCCATTAACCCAAGCAGCCATTCAACATACGATCACTAATCACGTTGCGGTGGTGACGATGAACAACCCGCCAGCCAATACGTGGACAGCAGAGAGCCTCAAGGTACTGAAGTCGCTGATACTCACACTTAACAATGATAAGCAGGTCTACGCACTGGTTTTAACCGGCAGTGGAGAAAAGTTTTTCTCTGCTGGTGCGGATCTCAAGCTATTTTCTGATGGTGACAAAGTGGTTGCGTTAGACATGGCGCGATGCTTTGGTGAAGCTTTTGAAACGCTCTCTGAATTCCGTGGTGTTTCCATTGCCGCCATTAATGGTTACGCCATGGGCGGAGGGTTAGAAGTGGCATTAGCTTGTGACATTCGAGTCGTTGAAGAGCAAGCGGTACTTGCTTTACCAGAAGCCAAAGTCGGACTTTTGCCCTGTGCTGGTGGTACCCAAAACCTCACAGCGTTAGTGGGGGAAGGCTGGGCAAAGCGCATCATTTTATGTGGAGAGCAAGTCAGCGCTGACAAAGCAAAAGAACTAGGCCTAGTTGAGGAGTTGGTTCCCAAAGGCGAAGCTTTAAGTAAAGCGATGGAGCTTGCTGAATCTGTTTCGAACCAGTCGCCATCTTCTGTCGCCGCATGTAAGGCGCTCATTCAAAATATGCGCTCTGCGCCACTTCAGCACGGCTTAATGAAAGAGCGAGAGTTGTTTCTGAATCTTTTTGATACGGAAGATCAAGTCGAGGGTGTTCGCGCCTTTTTAGAAAAACGCCCACCGCAATGGAAAAACCGATAGGAGGCCACATGGCAGGGATGGTAACCATCAGTGAAATAGAGTGCTTAGATGGCGTGCACCGCATTGGTATCGCAACGTTAGACAACACCGCTTCATTGAATGCATTGACGTATGACATGTTGGTCCAACTTAACGATCAGCTTATCAAGTGGCAAGATGATCCACATATGGCTTGTGTGGTACTGACTGGCGCTGGAGAAAAAGCATTCTGTGCTGGTGGTGATGTTCGAGCTATGTATCACGTCATGCATAACGAGAGTAAAGAAAAAATCGTAGAGTTCTGTACGAACTATTTCTCGTTGGAGTATGAGTGTGACTATCTCATCCACACTTACAACAAACCCATTATCGGTTGGGGAGAAGGTATTGTCATGGGCGGTGGGATGGGGCTTTTTATGGGAACCAGCCATAAAGTTGTGACAACAACATCACGCCTTGCTATGCCAGAAATCAATATTGGACTGTATCCCGATGTGGGAGGTACGTGGTTTTTAAGCCAGATAGATCCGCAAGTGGGTTTATTCCTCGGATTGACAGGTTCAATGGTAAATTCAAGTGACGCTGTCACTATTGGTTTGGCCGATTGGTCACTGTTGGAAGAGCAGTATCCCACCTTACTGGATGAGCTAAAGCGGCTCCAGTGGGGCAAAGAAGATGCGAAAGAGTTGGTAACTGCACTACTACAGTTAATGGAAGAACAAGTTATTGATAGCAAACCAACCACGCAAATTTGTCCATATTTAGATCAGATAGAGGAAGCGTGCAAAGGCTTTGATCTTAATGCGATAGCACAGCGAATCATGGCTATCGAAGGGAATAGCCAGTGGATAGAAAACGCGAAACAAACGTTCGCATCGGGCAGTGCGATCACCGCGCATATTTGCTTTAGACAAGTGAAAGAGTACCACAGCTTACCGCTTGCAGATTGTTTCCGTTTAGAGTTGAGTTTGTCGGTTCGCAGTGCCTTATTAGGTGAGTTTAAAGAGGGCGTCCGTTCTCGGCTCATTGACCGGGATGGCGAGCCGAGCTGGATATTTAACAGTGTCAGTGAAGTCGATGAAGATGTCATCGATACCTTGTTTACCTCACTTTGGCCGGATGACGAACATCCGCTTGCTGATTTGGGTGAACAAACACTAGGTCAATAAGGAGAATGATCATGAGTACCATCGCATTTATCGGTTTAGGAAGAATGGGGCATCCGATGGCGCAAAACTTATTAGCGTCTGGATTTAACGTGCAAGTATTTGATGTCGATAGCGAAGCGGCAAAGCAACTTGCACCTTTTGGTGCGGTGGTGGCGAGCTCTATCGAGGAAGTCGTGGATGGTGCAAGCACGGTCATCACGATGCTACCAGCAGGATCTCACGTTCGTTCCGTGTATCTTGGCGACTTACACGGCGGCGTAGGTGTCCTCAATCTTGTCTCGCCAAGTACCTTGATGATTGATTGTTCAACCATTGATCCGGACTCTGCGCGATTAGTCGCCAATGAAGCGGCAAATAAACGCGTGTTGTTTGTCGACGCGCCCGTTTCGGGGGGCGTTGCTGGCGCTAAAGCGGCGACATTAACCTTTATTGTTGGTGGTTCGGATCAAGCGTTTTCTAAAGCCAATGCGATTTTGCAGTATATGGGAAAAAATGTTTTCCATGCTGGCAAAGCAGGCGATGGTCAAATGGCGAAAATCTGTAACAACCTTATGCTCGGCATTTTAATGTCTGGTACGTGCGAGGCATTAAACCTAGGTATCGATCATGGACTCGATCCAAAAGTGCTATCAAACATTATGCTGCAAAGCTCTGGCCGAAATTGGGCATTGGAACTTTACAATCCTTGCCCAGGCGTGATGGACAGTGCGCCAGCCAGTCACGATTACCAACCGGGCTTTATGAGCAAACTCATGCTAAAAGATCTCGGCTTGGGGTTAGATGCGGCGTTACAAACACATTCTTCGGTTCCGATGGGGTCGTTAGCGCGCAACTTATATTCTTTCCACAACGCGAGCGGCCACGGCGAACTCGATTTCTCAAGCTTATTTGAGTTATACAAGAGTAAGAAAGGCTAGACCGAGTTTTGTGACAAACCAGCCCGAGATGGTGACCTAAAATGCGCATCATTTCGGTCAACTTAGACTGGTTGAGATAGAGAACATTACGAGCTATGGAGTGCACCAATATGGACATAAAAAGTAGTGTTATTGCCATTACAGGAGCAGGGCAGGGGCTTGGGCAAATGATGGCCATTACCCTTGCTCAAGCTGGCGCTGATTTAGCGTTATTGGATGTAAACGCCAGTGGCTTAATGGAAACACAAGAGCAGTGTCGAATGCTGAGTGCGAAAGCGTTGACATATCAAGTGGATGTCACCAACGAAATCGACGTTGAAACCACGTTTGAAGCGATTATCCAAGATTTTGGTCAACTCAATGGCTTAGTCAATAACGCTGGCGTGTTAAGAGATGGGTTACTTGTAAAAGCAAAAGATGGCGTGATCAGTAAGATGTCTTTGGATCAATTCAACTTGGTCATGAACGTTAACGTGACAGGAACGTTTTTGTGTGGGCGTGAAGCTGCCGTCAAGATGATTGAGAGTGGCTCCCAAGGCGTTATCATCAATATTTCTAGTGTTGCGAGAGCTGGGAATATCGGACAAACCAATTATTCTGCGTCAAAAGCGGCGGTCGCGACCATGGCGACAACATGGGCTCGTGAGCTCGCAAGATACGGTATTCGCGCGGCGGCGGTTGCACCAGGTGTAGTTCATACCGCGATGGCAGAGCAAATGAAACCCGAAGCCATAGAGCGATTAGAAAAGATGATCCCAGTTGGCAGGATGGGCGAAACAAGCGAAATCGCGCATGCAGTAAAATACATTATTGAGAGTGATTACTTTACTGGCAGGGTTTTAGAAGTGGATGGCGGCATTCGTATGTAAGTGATCACTGAAATAAGGCTCTGATAGACCTGAATAATAAGTCTCTTTCCATTTCAACATTTTCTATGTTGTGGAGTGCTAATTCTGCGCAACCCAAATGTATTTACAACTTATGTTTGGATTTACCTTGAGAATGATTTCTCACAATCCAATAAAGAGATGTAAATACCACTCAAATATTAAGTGAAATCATTAATTTGATTCTTATCACACTTTTGGTTTTTTAGTTTCCGCTTCTGATTAAGGCTATCTGCGTAAATGAAGTTGATAGTCAGTCTCATCAATTTTAAGTTTCAACTATTTGTTTTTAAATAATTAATTGTTGAAGCACGAGAAATTCGTGTTGAGGTTAATATTCGATTTAAAGTGTGTAACTTCCATTAATGGAAGGTTAGTTTCCAGTTGTGGCTAATGAGCTTTAACTTTTTACTCCTCATAATGCGCCAAATGTAACATAGTGTTTCAAAGTGTAACAATAAACTCACACTAAGAGTGTGGTTTTGATCTCCACTCAATTCCGTTTTGTTTCGCTCTGAGCCCGACGTTACTCATGCTCAACACATAAACATTCTAATGACTATAACAACTGGTTCTTGGCTTGATACCAATCGTATCGTAGCAAATAACGGTTCATTCTAGCTGGTTAAATGCTTGATGACGAAGTTGAAAAATTGTAAGTAGAATAACTACTTATCGAAGTTTTTTCTTGTTCTCATACATTACCTCTGCGCTATTTGTGAGCTTTTATTTACTTTGATTGGCATCTGCTTTGAAACCAGACAACCATCGAGAAAGTTAATGGAAGCCTCAAGATATAAACGCATCTTGTCGAGGGGAAGTTTGGCGTCCGTCATACTTATGCTCTCAGGATGTAATTCAGCTTTACTTGACCCCAAAGGTGCCATTGGTGTGCAAGAAAAAGAGTTAATTATTACTGCTCTTTTGCTGATGTTGATCGTTGTAATCCCTGTGATTTTAATGACGATTTACTTCGCTTACCGATACCGCGCCTCTAACACTGAAGAAGAGTACGCACCCGAGTGGTCACACTCGACCAAAATCGAAGTGGTGGTATGGACAATTCCAATCATCATCATTGCGATTCTTGCGACGATCACATGGCGTTCGACTCATGAACTAGAGCCATCCAAACCTTTGGAAAGTGATGTTAAACCAATGACCATCGAAGTGGTGTCACTCGATTGGAAATGGTTGTTCATTTATCCAGAAGAAAACATTGCGACGGTGAACTATGTGGCGTTCCCGAAAGACGTGCCAGTGCAGTTCAAACTGACTTCGGACAACATCATGAACGCTTTTTTCATCCCTCGCTTAGGTACACAGATCTACGCGATGCCAGGCATGGTAACCAAGCTCAACCTGATAGCGAACCACGAAGGTGACTACAAGGGTTTTGCATCGAACTACAGCGGCGAAGGCTTTTCGCAAATGAAGTTCACAGCTTCAGCAATGTCTGATCGTGCTGCGTTCCTAAATTGGGTGCAGAAAGTGAAGGCGAGCCCTGATCGTATTGAAGATTGGGAGCAATACAGCTCACTGGCAGCGCCAAGTATCGCAGAGCCAGTCACTTTGTTCTCTAGCGTTCCTCCGTTCTTGTTCACCGACGTTGTGACTCAGCATCCTGGTTCAATGAACTGTTTGCCTGAAAACCAAGGATAATCGTAATGTTTGGAAGATTAACTCTTGATTCAGTTCCATTCCACGAACCTATTATCGTCATCACCCTAGCGGTTGTGGCGCTGGTTGGTTTAGCCGTAGTTTACGCGGTGACCAAAGCCGGAAAGTGGCAATATTTGTGGAATGAATGGTTTACTTCAGTAGACCATAAAAAACTTGGCTTCATGTACATCGCAGTAGCGATGGTGATGCTTGTTCGTGGTTTTGCTGACGCAGTCATGATGCGTAGTCAGCAACTCCTTTCTTCTGCGGGTGAAGCAGGTTACTTGCCACCGCATCACTACGATCAAATTTTTACTGCCCACGGCGTGATCATGATCTTTTTTGTAGCGATGCCATTGGTCATTGGTTTGATGAACATCATCGTGCCATTGCAGATTGGTGCACGTGACGTGGCTTTCCCGTATCTGAATAACTTGAGCTTCTGGCTGTTTGTTGTTGGTGTCATCCTAACAAACATGTCTCTCGGCTTAGGTGAATTTGGTCGTACAGGTTGGCTAGCGTATCCGCCGCTTTCAGGTATTGAGGCAAGCCCAGGAGTCGGGGTCGACTATTGGATTTGGGCGCTGCAGATATCAGGTGTTGGTACGACGTTAACAGGCGTGAACTTCTTCGCGACCATTTTGCGTATGCGTACACCGTCTATGCCAATGATGAAGATGCCAGTTTTCACTTGGGCGTCTCTGTGTGCAAACATTTTGATCATCATTTCATTCCCAATCCTAACGGTGACTATCGCTCTGCTTACGCTGGATAGATACCTAGGCATGCACTTCTTTACCAATGATCTTGGCGGCAACGTAATGATGTACGTCAACCTGATTTGGGCTTGGGGTCACCCAGAAGTGTACATTTTGATCTTGCCAATTTTTGGTGTGTTCTCAGAAGTCACCGCAACCTTCTCACGTAAAAAGTTGTTCGGTTACACATCGCTAGTTTGGGCTACCGTAGTTATCACGATTCTTGCCTTTGTTGTTTGGCTACACCACTTCTTTACGATGGGGTCTGGCGCGAACGTAAATGCCTTCTTCGGTATTGCCACGATGATCATTTCTATCCCAACTGGGGTGAAGATCTTCAACTGGTTATTCACCATGTACAAAGGCCGCATCCGCTTTACGACGCCAATGATGTGGACGGTGGGTTTCCTGATCACCTTTACTGTTGGTGGTATGACGGGCGTACTAATGGCTGTTCCGGGCGCAGATTTCGTTCTGCATAACTCAGTATTCCTTATCGCTCACTTCCACAACGTTATCATCGGTGGTGTCGTGTTTGGATGTTTCGCTGCGATCACTTACTGGTTCCCGAAAGCGACCGGTTTCACCATGAATGAAACTTGGGGCAAACGTGCGTTCTATCTTTGGATTATTGGTTTCTTAATGGCGTTCCTGCCGCTTTACGCGCTGGGCTTTATGGGGATGACTCGTCGTTTAAGCCAAGACATCAACCCAGAATACTTCCCACTGTTGTCGATTGCCGCAGCAGGTACGGTTGTGATTGCGCTGGGCGTATTGTCTCAGTTCATCCAAATTTACGTGAGTATCCGTGACCGCGAGCAAAACCGTGATTTAACTGGTGACCCGTGGGGTGGTCGTACTCTTGAGTGGGCAACATCGTCTCCACCGCCGTTCTACAACTTTGCGCACCTACCAAAAGGTGATGTGCTAGATGCCTTCTGGTACCAGAAACAAAGTGGCGAGTTCGATCCAACTAAAGAAGTGGAATACGAACGTATTCATATGCCAAAAAACACGGCAACAGGCATCTACGTGTCGGCTTGGTCGCTCCTATTTGGCTTCGGCATGATTTGGTACATCTGGTGGCTAGCGGCGGCAAGTTTGGTCGGTATTATCGTGACGTGTATTCAGCATAGCTATAACGATGATGTGGATTACTACGTGGAAGTTGAAGAGATCAAAGCAATTGAGGCTGAACGTCGAGCTCAGCTTGAAGAAGCGAAGAAAAACTCAGTGAAAGACAGCGAAAGTAAAGATGATCTGGAGGTGACGTATGCAAACTAATATCGCAGCACATCACGACCATGATCACCACCATGACACGAATGGCAACAAGCTATTTGGCTTCTGGGTTTACCTGATGAGTGACTGTGTACTGTTTGCGACCTTGTTCGCGACTTACGCTGTGCTGTCGAGCAATTCAATTGCGGGCCCAACAGGTAAAGACATTTTCGAACTCCCATTCGTTTTTGTCGAAACCATGCTGCTGCTGTTTAGCAGTATCACATTTGGTTTTGGCATTATCGCGATGAAGCGCAACAACGTTGCTGGTCTCAAACGTTGGATGTTAGTCACGTTCGCGCTTGGTCTTGGCTTTATCTGTATGGAGGTCTATGAGTTCCATCACCTGATTGAAGAAGGCTATGGCCCACAAACCAGTGCATTCCTGTCGGCATTCTTTACGTTGGTTGGTACGCACGGCCTGCACGTAACCTTTGGTCTGATTTGGTTAGCGGTAGCATACCATCAACTGTCGACGAAAGGTCTGAACGACAATATGGCAATGCGCTTTAACTGCTTAAGCCTATTCTGGCACTTTCTAGATATCGTTTGGATTTGTGTCTTTACCATCGTTTACTTACTGGGGGTAATGTAATGGATCAACATGTAGAAACCAGTTCGTCAGATTACGTGAAAGGTTTTATTGCCTCACTGATTCTGACGGTAATTCCGTTCTACTTTGTTTGGACGAAATCATTACCAGATACAACGACCTATGCGATTCTATTTGGATGTGCATTAGTGCAGATATTTGTTCACTTTAAATACTTCTTGCACATGGAAACAAAAACATCCGACGGACGTTGGAACCTTGTATCACTGATGTTTACCGCCATTGTTGTACTTATCCTTATCGCTGGCTCGGTATGGATCATCTACAACATGAACGTCAACATGAAGTTGTAGGCCAAGGTATGCTGAAAAGTTATTTGTCTATCACTAAACCGGGCATTATTTTCGGCAACCTGATTTCTGTTGCGGCGGGGTTCTTCCTCGCCGCAAAAACAGAACCAGCCAGTCTAATGTTGTTCGTTACGACGTTAGTTGGTGTTGGGTTAGTCATCGCTTCAGGTTGTGTGGTGAATAATATTTTCGATCGTGATATCGACCAAAAGATGGCACGTACACGAAATCGTGAAACAGTGAAAGGCAACATCAATATCGATATTGCGTTTGTTTATGCACTTGCTTTATTGCTGGTAGGAACCGCACTCTTATTTATCCGAGTGAATCCACTATCCGCTGTCGTCGTGTTGCTTGGCTACGTGTATTACGTGTTCTTTTACACGATGTGGTACAAACGTAACTCGGTGTATGGAACCTTAGTGGGAAGTATCTCAGGCGCAGTTCCGCCATTGGTGGGTTACTTAGCGGTAACAAACTTCATTAGCTTGGAAGCGATTTTACTCTTTACCATGTTCTGTCTCTGGCAAATGCCGCACTCTTATGCCATTGCCATGTTCCGCATGCAAGACTACCGAGAAGCCGGGATTCCCGTATTGCCAGTTAAAGAAGGTATTCATAAAGCGCATCGACACATGAAAGCGTATGTCGTGGCTTTTGGGGCAGCATCATTGGGGTTATTTTTACTAGGTGAAGCCGGGTATGAATACTTAGCGGTTGCAGCGGTTGTTTGCTTTATGTGGACGAAAGTGACCTTTCGCAGCATTGATGAGAACAACTACATCGCTTGGTCAAAGTCGGTGTTTAAAGTCTCACTGCTAGTGGTGATGGGGATCAGTGGTGTGCTTGGTGTCGAGTTGATTCCTCTAGCTCTGTAACAACCAGACCTAAGCGTTTGCTACGCGCCAATATCTTTTGCTGCTGAATGCATGAATGACCTTACCTAGAAGTAAGGTCATTTAACTTTCTATTGTCCTTTATTTTCCCTGTTCCTCCTCTAGCTTCACTATCACGTATTCATATCTAAAAGCAAAAACAACCAGTGTGTAAAACATAGTAGATCGCGCGTTTCCGCTGACGCGTAATAATGCCAAGAGATAGCGACGATTAAGCTAAAAGTATAAACAGCGCAATAACTCTACTTACCATATGAGAATTCAATATCGATAGTTTGTAATGTAAACATTTGGGGTAGTGCTAGTTCCCATAGCAGCATACAAACTAACAATGTGAATGTTTAAGTTGAATCACCAGCTAGCGAAATACAAAAGTTTTACGACTGAAAGTGGGTGAGGAAGCATCTTAACTCCAGTGAAATGAACACGATTAAGAATCATCCTTTTACATAATCTAAAAACTCACTAAACCTTAACCCAGATTAAAGTTTTGTCGTCTCCGAGGCATTAAGGTGCGCCTGTAGTTTGCAGGTCTCAAGGATTCAGAGAAGGAACAGCCATACATCGTGTATCGCTGTTCCTTTTTCGTTCTTGTTTACTTGCGAAAAGATAAAACATAAAGACAACTTTAAGAGGACTGGTTTTGAGCATTTTGTTTTCCGAAGCCCGCATTGGCAACATGACCCTAAAGAACCGTTTTGTGAGAAGCGCAACGTGGGAGAACATGGCGACCGAAGATGGTCACATGACGGCAAAGCTTTACGATATTTACGAAACGCTTGCGAAAGGGGAGGTTGGGCTTATTGTCACGGGTTATGCCAATATCGTTGAAGAAGAGAAACCCAACGCAGGTATGATGGGGATCTACAACGACTCTTTTATTGAAGAATACAAAAAGCTAACAGAGCTAGTACATCAACAAGATTCTAAAATCGTGATGCAAATTGCTTACGGTGGCACCAAAACCACCCATAACGTCGGTGAGCGTGTCATCTTCGCTCCGAGTGACGTGCCTGAGCGTGGTACAAATACGCAAGGCAAAGCGATGACAAAGGACGAAATAGACTACATCGTAAAGGCATTCGCATTGGCGAGTAAACGTGCTCAAGACGCTGGTTTTGACGGCGTAGAGATTCATGCGGCGCACACTTATTTAATTAACCAGTTTTTAAGTCCGTACTATAATCGTCGCGAAGACGAATATGGTGGTGACTTAGAAAATCGCATGCGCTTTCTTTTAGAAATTTATTCTGAAACCAGAAAGCTGGTTGGAAGCGAATTTCCCATCCTCGTTAAACTGACGGCAACAGAGTTCTTTGACGGCGGTTTAACGTTCAATGAAACTCGCGTCGTCTGCAAGAAACTTGAAGAAATAGGCGTTGATGCGATCATCGTATCTGGCAATGTTCACGGCAAAGCAAACGAACTTGTTGGTCAAACGTTCGATGGTTACACACTACAAGAAGAAGGTTACTTTCACGAATATGGTCACGTGATCAGCCAGGACGTTAGCATACCGGTGATTACTGTCGGCGGGCTGAGCGACATTGATGCGATTGAGAAAATTGCAGAAAACACAGATATCCAATTTTTTGCTGTGTCACGCCCTTTATTGGCTGAGCCACAGTTGATCAAACGTTGGAAAGAAGGCAATCGCGCACCAGTAGATTGTGAACGTTGCTCAAAGTGTCGTACCAAGCGTGGTAACTTTTGCGTGGTGTATAAGAACCGAAATCGTCGCAAAAAATAGAACGAAGCGAATACACAAATACAAATTAGCCTCCACTCTGAATATGGAGGCTTTTAATTATCCGCATGTTAATCGAACCATTATTTATCTTCTTTTTGATAGTTTAAATAATGCACACAAAGATCGTGAAATGCTTTAGCTTGAGGCGAGATCGTGCGATCGGTTAACGTAAATATACCAATTTGCCTTTCAAGTGGTGGATCGATAAGCGGAATCCAAACCAAGCGTGTTTCATTGGTTGGGAAAGCAAGCTTAGGTAGGGTCGTGACACCAATCCCAAGTTCTAAGACAGAAAACAGCGAAGTAATATTTTCGACCGAATAGAGCGCTTGCTGACTCAGAGCTCTTGCTGGGGTTGGATCGAGAAGTGTACAAGTGCCGTTACGGATAAAGGGTTGTTCCAACAAAGTTTGCCACTCGATTCCTTCTGGATGACTCGCAATAGGGTTGTCCTTTAAACACACCACGCCTATTGGATCGGCTAACAGCGGCGTAAAGTCAATGCCGCCCTCATCGAGGTGAGAGGGGTTACCGAGCGCTAAGTCGACCTCACCGGAGAGTAGGCGAGCCTCGACGCCAGCGGCATTATCGTCTATCAAGCTTACTTCTACATTTGGATACTGTTCGCAAAAGGCGCCCAACACGCTAGGAATGAGCTTCGCTGCAACAGAAGGAACGCTCGCAATTCGCACTCTCCCTTGCTGTCCGGCAGCGGCTGCTTTGAGATCGTTGTCTAGTGCACTGTAGATATTGAGAAACTGAACCACTTTGGGAAGACAAATTTCACCAAACGGGGTCAATTTGGTTTTGTTTCCGGGTTCAAACAGCGTTTGCCCTAGAATTCTTTCAAGCTCTTTTATCGATGTTGACAGTGCCGCCTGAGAACGATTTGCACGATGTGAAGCGGCTCGAAAGCCTCCTTCCTCGACTACCATCACAAAATGCATTAATTGTTGAAGCTTAATACTCATCCCTAATGCCTCTTAATCCCTTTATTTACGTTATTTTAAATAGAGCGATAAGTTTAACTTATCAAATGTCAAAAATTTACCGTTAGATTTATCGCCTGTCAATGTGCATCATTTAACTATATTGAAACAAAGTTGTTACAAAGGTTGAAAGGCACGTGAATACTCCTACTAAAAAACACCCAGTTAAAACCAGTCTATTTGCTTCTAAAGCGCCGCTTGAATGGGCGATAGTCAACAACGGAACCCTGTATACGGCTCAAATTCCTATTGATGACACAGGCGCGGTTGTGGAAGGCGGTATCGAAGCACAAACACGTCAAACCTTTAACAATCTCATTCACACCCTGGAGTGTGCAGGGGAGTCTTTGGACTCGGTGTTGCAGGTCCTGATTTATGTGACCGACAGAGAATACTTAAAGACCGTTAACCAAGTGTACGCGGAATATTTTGAAGCGCCGTACCCAAATCGCGCCGCCATGGTGGTTGCAGGGTTAGCGCGAGAAGAGATGTTGGTGGAGTTTGTTGTCTACGCGTCGGCAAGCCAACCAGAATAAATCCAATAAGAACAATTAGAGATCAGTGAGTGGGTGGCTTGCCATCACAAATCGGAAGAACAAGGAAAGAACCATGACTTTTATTAACAATGTTCAAGCAGAAAAATCCCTCTATATAGCAGGTGAATGGCAATCGGGCATGGACACCATCGCCAATATTAACCCTTCTGATATCAGCGAAAACATTGGCGATTTCGCACAAGCGAGTGTGTCGCAAGTAGAGCAAGCGATTCAAGCGGCTAAATCAGCGCAGCCAGAGTGGGAAAAAACACCAATCGAGCGCAAGCAAGCAGTGCTACAAGCGATTGGTGATGAGCTCATTGCACGATGTGACGAATTGGGCACCTTGCTTTCGCGTGAAGAAGGCAAGCCATTTGCTGAAGGTCGAGGTGAGATATACCGTTCTGGCCAATTCTTCCAATACTTTGCTGCTGAGGTTCTGCGTCAAATTGGCGATAACGCTGCTTCCGTCCGTCCAGGTGTCTCCGTTGAAGTTACTCGCGAAGCCGTCGGCGTTATCGCCATTATCTCTCCTTGGAACTTCCCAACAGCAACAGCGGCTTGGAAAATCGCGCCAGCACTTGCGTTTGGCAACAGCGTCGTCTGGAAGCCTGCCAACCTCACCCCAGCAAGTGCCGTTGCGCTGACAGAGATTATCCATCGCCAAGGTTTACCTGCTGGCACGTTTA
This sequence comes from Vibrio sp. YT-16, assembly GCF_033337405.1. Lineage (NCBI taxonomy): Bacteria > Pseudomonadati > Pseudomonadota > Gammaproteobacteria > Vibrionales > Vibrionaceae > Vibrio > Vibrio sp. YT-16. The sequence goes on along the minus strand of NZ_JAWOQQ010000005.1, from coordinate 215,145 downwards.
ACCTCGTTTTGGGTAGCGGTTCGCAAGTCGGTAATACCCTTATCAATTCGAAGGATGTGAACGGCGTTAGCTTCACTGGTTCTGTGGACACTGGCCGCAAAGTTGCAGCGGCAACAGCACCAAATTTTGTGCGTTGTCAGCTAGAGATGGGTAGCAAAAATGCGCTCGTAGTGGCAGATGATGCAGACATTCAAATTGCTGTCGAAGCGACAATCGCAGGCTCATTCTCGGGTGCAGGTCAAAAATGTACCGCGTCTTCTCGTCTTGTGGTTATGGACGGAATTCACGACGCGTATGTTGAAGCGCTAATCAAACGCATGAGCGAACTTAAAGTGGGTCACGCTCTAGAAGAGGGCGTATTCATGGGTCCTGTTGTTGATGGTAACCAGCTGAATGCGAACTTTGAGTGGATCGAAAACGCTCGCCAAGCGGGCGCAGAGCTGGCTTTTGGTGGCGAGCGTCTGAGCCTAGAGCATGACGGGTACTACATGTCACCAACCCTGTTCTTGAACACACAAAACAGCTGGGAAGTGAACCAAGAAGAAGTCTTTGCGCCAATGGCGAGCGTGATTCGCGTTTCTGATCTGGATGAGGCAATTGCAGTCGCGAACGATACGCGCTTTGGCCTGACAGGCGGCATTATCACGCAAAGCTTGCGCAATAGCGCGATCTTCAAACAGCAAGTCCAAACGGGCTGCGTCATGGTTAACTTGCCAACTGCGGGTACAGATTATCACGTTCCATTTGGTGGCCGTAAAGAATCTAGCTTTGGTCCTCGTGAGCAAGGTCAGTACGCCAAAGAGTTCTACACCGTAGTGAAAACCGCTTATCAGCGTCCTTACTAAGATCGGCAGGGTAACTGATGGTGTCAGTTGCCCGCACGAAAAGGCTAAGAAATTGTTTAAGGAGTGGTTATGTACCAACAACGGATTGTGATTGACGGATTGCAGTACTGCAATTGGGATCGAGAGTATTTCCAAACGCTTAAGGCGAGTGGCATTACTGCCGTTCATGCCACCATCGTCTACCACGAAACTGCGCGCGAAACCTTAACGCGTTTTGCTGAGTGGAACTTGCGCTTCGAGCAAAATGCGGACCTCATCATGCCTATTTATTCAATGGCAGATGTAGAAAAAGCCAAAGCAGAAGGCAAAGTCGGCATCTTCTTCGGCGCGCAAAATTGCTCACCAATCGATGATGAAATTGGTCTGATTGAAGTGATGCGCCGCCAAGGTCTGCTGATCATGCAACTGACCTACAACAACCAAAGCTTACTGGCGACAGGTTGTTACGAACAAAACGATTCCGGCGTAACTCGCTTTGGTAAGCAAGCTATTGAAGAGATGAACCGAGTCGGGATGATCATTGATATGTCCCACAGTGCGGAGCGTTCTACGTTGGAAGCCATCGATCTTTCTTCGCGTCCAATTTGTATCAGCCATGCTAACCCGACGTTTGCGCATGACGCACTGCGCAACAAATCCAACACCGTGATCAAAGCACTGACGGAGCGCGGTGGTTTGATTGGATTCAGTTTATATCCATTCCATTTGCCAAATGGCAGCCAGTGCACGCTGGATGATTTCTGCCAGATGGTAGCGAAAACCGCAGACATGTTTGGCGTCGACCATTTAGGCATCGGTAGTGATCTGTGCTTAAACCAACCGCAACAAGTATTGGAATGGATGCGCAACGGGCGTTGGTCAAAAGCGATGGATTACGGCGAAGGTTCAGCAAGTAACTCGGGATGGCCAGATGCGCTGCCATGGTTCTGCGGCAGCGCAGGGATGGAGAACATCTACAACGGATTAATGGGTCACGGATTCAGTGAATCTGAGGCTGGAAAAATATTGGGTGAAAACTGGTTCAACTTCCTTAAAGAAGGATTAGAGCCTATTTCATAGCATTCCCCAAAGTAGGAACCGCCTGCCCACATAATAACAATACGGCAGGCGTAAAACTCACATTTGTAGCCAGTCTTTGGCTGCTGCAAAGAACCTCTGGAGCCAGAGTATGTCTGATTTAACCAATAGCATGAAAGCTTCCACGATGAGCGTGTCATCGGGCAAGTCAAAAGCAAAACACAACACATCAACAACAGAAAACACGACGGACAAATTAGGACTGAATAACCCGGCCTTTTGGTATAGCGGTGGTTTCATCGCGTTGTTCGTTGCTATTGCACTTTATGACGGCGAGCTGTTATCTACGATCGTTAACGCTGGCTTTGGCTGGGCAGTTCAGGTATTTGGTCCATACTGGCAGTTACTGCTGCTTCTCACTTTTCTTATTGGTCTTGGCTTGGCTGCAGGGCGAACAGGCAAGGTGATGTTGGGCGGGATTGCAAAACCAGAAATGGATTCTTTCCGCTGGATGGCGATTATTTTCTGTACCTTATTGGCTGGTGGTGGCGTTTTCTGGGCCGCGGCTGAGCCTATCGCGCATTATGTTAGCCCACCTCCTTTGTACGGCGCGCAAGATAACCCGCAGCAAGGTGCGGTGAATGCGTTGTCGCAATCCTTTATGCACTGGGGCTTTCTAGCTTGGGCGATTGTAGGTAGCTTAACTTCCATCGTGGTGATGCACCTACATTACGACAAAGGTTTACCACTAAAACCCCGTATTTTGCTTTACCCAGTCTTGGGCGAACGAGCACTTAAAGGCCAACTCGGTGCATTGATTGACGCATGCTGCATTATCGCGGTAGCCGCGGGCACCATTGGTCCAATTGGGTTTCTGGGCTTGCAGGTTAGCTACGCGTTAAATGCGTTGTTTGATATCCCTGATGGCTTTACCACTCAGCTTATTATCATTTTGTTTGCGATTGCGCTTTACACCTTGTCAGCACTCAGTGGATTAAGTCGAGGCATGCAACTGCTTAGTCGTTACAACGTGATTCTGGCAATGGCATTGATGGTTTACATCCTGTTTTTTGGCCCTACGAATTTTATCTTTAACGGATACATTCAAGGTGTAGGGAGCATGCTAGATAACTTTATCCCAATGGCGACTTATCGCGGTGACGAAGGTTGGCTAAGTTGGTGGACAGTATTTTTCTGGGGCTGGTTCCTGGGTTATGGTCCGATGATGGCAATCTTTATTGCGCGTATTTCCCGTGGTCGAACTATTCGCCAAGTTATTTCCACCATCAGTATTGTGGCTCCGTTAACCACCTGTTTTTGGTTCACGATTGTGGGCGGCTCAGGCCTTGCGTTTGAAATTGCTGAACCGGGTAGCGTGAGTGCGGCGTTTGAGGGCTTTAACTTGCCAGGTGCTTTGCTTGCAGTGACTCAGCAACTACCAATGCCAATGCTGACTTCAATTCTATTTCTGATTTTAACCACGATCTTCATCGTCACGACGGGCGACTCAATGACCTACACAATCAGTGTCGTGATCAGTGGTGAAACGGAGCCGAATGCGATCATCCGTACCTTCTGGGGAGTAATGATGGGTGTGACGGCATTGATCCTAATTTCCCTTGGCTCTGGCGGCATCTCTGCTCTGCAATCTTTCATTGTTATTACCGCGGTTCCGGTTTCGTTGATTCTGTTACCGTCACTTTGGAATGCGCCACAAATTGCAATCAAAATGGCGAAAGAGCAAGGGCTATAACAATTATCCAATTCAAACAACGTGGAGCTTGTGCGGGTGTTTTCCTCCTGCATCCGCACAAACCCTAGTATTCTTACAATAACAAATAGGTGGTGAGCAAAATGGATGCACATCGTTCTACTTATACGGAAGCAACTATGCGCGATGCAGCGATTGTCATGGCAGCCGAAAGGCTTGGCGCAATGCACCAAAACCGAATCAGCTTTGTTCGCAGTCTGATTCGTAATATGGCAAGCCAAAACTGGCAAGTAACCAAGCATGAGTGGCAGCTTTGTCCTCGTGGTTATGGTCATGTGATTTACAAATTGACCACGCCAGAGCACGTTTATCATTTGGTGGTATTCTGTGATGAAATTGCCGACGACGAGCGTAATGATCGCGTAATTGCTGAAAAGTGGGACGTCACATTTGCACTGGTTCAAGGCGATGTTGATGTTACTTTGTTGGAAAGATTGCGAGAAAATGTACCGCTGCAAGAAGCGGGACGTAATCCAAACAACGTACTTGTTCTTGCTCGCGCAAACAAAAGTGTGCGCGTGTTTGAGCACATTGTTAGCGCGCTTTCTCAAGGCGAGCAGCCTGAGCCGAAAGAGTTAGCGGAAGTGGGTTATATCCTGCGTACCACAGCTGTTTATGGTAACGGAAAGTTTGGTATCGCCGATTTCAAACTGTTAGAGAACAACTCAGATTTCAGCCAGTCTTTTAGTGCGCAAATGTGTGCCGTATATATGTTGCGTGAATTCAGCCTAGATTGGGTGCACTATCTGGCACTTCAACAAGGTGGCGACAAGGCGGTGGCTTTGCATCGTGGCTTGCAGCGCTACCTTGGTGTCGGCAATGCTACTGGCTTAGGCATGGCTCCATACTTGATTAATCACCCGTGCATCGTTGACCAATGGATGACCTCTCGCGAACGTGCGGTAGCGCGAGTCTTTGCCATGCCATGTGAAGCGTCGTTCCATGCTCCTTTGCAAGGATTGCTGCAAAAAGCACAGCGTCATTTAGAGCAAGTCATCACCATCAATGAACATCAAGACAGGCTCAATCATCAAGCGATAGCAGACATCAAACAACTGCTATCGAAGCTAACAACGTTAATGGAATTACATCCGAACTGGGCGAGTTTGGTCGAGCATAAGAAAACAATGAGTGTGGAAGCCCAAGAAATCCTCACCTCTTGCTTGATCGAACTCTACCCATCTTTAGTGGATGAATTTGCTAGCCAAATGAATACGGATGAAACGTTATCTATTCCGGGCGGGAAAAAGATCCAAGATTTACTGGAAGTGTTGCAAAGCAAGTACCGCTGGGCGATTGATGCGGATTACTCACTGGCCGAGAACAATTATTGGTTCTGGTATCGCTCACAAGACAAAGAAGAGCCAAGGCTTGGTGTCCGCGGGGAAGAGGCTGGAGAAGAAAAAGAATTGCCGCTTGATATCGGCAGACAAGTGAATCGCTTGTACCAGGCCTTGCTTGACTGTGATGTAGAAATGTCCGTAGCGGAGTTTCTATTGCAAAAACCGGCTTATCGTTCGATCACACGTCGCGTATGGACGTTAGGCAACCGTGCGATGGGGGATATTCAAATGAATGTGCTGCGTAAAGATGCGTTACCAATGCACTTACTGCGCTGTAAGTTGGCTATCTTTGGTGCGACTAAGTTTGATCCGCGCTCGGATCGTTGGGTTCGAGTAACTTTCTTCCAAGGTGCGCCATTGTTAGATGAAATTCACGACCCTAAACTGGCAGACACATGGATTTTCCCTAGCATGCCGCCGCGTGACGAAATTGCGCAAAGTGACAATCAAAAAATCAACGGAGGATTTGCATTATGATCGTCTCTCACAACGAATTGGTGGCCGCGGTTAATAAGGCATTTCTTGGCATGCGCCGTCACTGTGGTGAGGCGGATGTCATTGCGAACATGGTGGCGGACTTGCAAATGGTTGGCTTACATGGAGTTCGTCATTTTAATAACGCCAGTCTATTTCTTGGGTTAGATTCAGACTGCGCCGTATCGGTGACCAACATTACGCCGTCAAGCATAGAGGTAGAACTGCACAACGGGAGTGTAGCGTGTCATTTACCCGCTGTGTTGGATTTCGCACTTGAGAAAATGATTAACCGTAAGTCGATTACTATCACGTTGAAGCAGTGTCATAACCGTTGGTTGGGTTTCAGTGAGTTGTTGAAGCTCTCTGCGAAAGGCATCGCGTGTCGCGCACAATGGGTCAATGGCTCTAGTCCCAAGCGAACGCTTTATGTGTTAAACCGCGGACGAATCGCACCAGAAGTCTTTTTCTCGGATCAGTTTGATGGGCATGATACGGATTTGCATAGTATGGTTATCGAGCTCTCCGTGAACGATTTCGATATCGAGAAAAGTGCACAAGGGTATACCACCCACATTGAAGGTGATGAGTTAAGCCGCACGCAACAAGCTTCTTGGCAAAATGGTATCTTTGTCGAAGACCAAGAATGGGAAACACTGAAACAAACCGCAACCGCGTTGCTGGTGGAGAACAGTGAGCGTTCTATGCTCGGTGCTGGTGGTGTGGTTTAAGCGATGAAAGGCGATGATTCCAAGTTGAAGTGATGAAGGCTGCTGTTTAGCGGCCTTTTTTGTGCGCGATGTTTGGTCACTTCTGAAGTTCAAAGACTATGATTACCGTTATCCGCAAGATGGAGCAACACAGGTAAGAAAAATGGATCTGCAAGAGAATAAAAGAAATGCCATTGCGTTTTACGAAACCGCCTATAGAGGTAACCCAAGAAAGGCAGTTGAAGACTACGTAGGTGATGAGTACATCCAGCACAATCCATTAGTTGGAAATGGCCCCGAGGCTTTTATCGAGTATTTTGAGCGGATGCAAAATGAGTATCCCGATAAAGATATTACGTTTGTGCGAGCCATTGCTGAAGGGAATTTGGTGGCACTACACACTCACCAAACATGGCCTAATGATATTGAATACGTGACGATGGATTTCTTTCGTTTTGATCACAATGGGAAGATCGTTGAACATTGGGACGCTCTGCAAGAGATACCCAAAGAAACATTGAATGGTCACACCATGTATTAACGAGTCGTTGATTAGCCTCCCATGCCGTTTATTCAAACGGTATGGGAGGTTAAATGATTTGTGGCACTCGAAGTATTAATCATCAAAGCGCTTTTTCGATTCTCACCGCGACGTCTTCAGATACCCAGCCTTTCCACAAGTCAGGGTAGGTATTAAAGAAGTAAAACATCGCTTCTTCACCGTCCGCGTAGTTATCTTCCATCCAGGCCAGCATTTCACTCATTTGCTCGTTGGTAAATCCGCGTTTCTGCAAGTACGCGAATGCTTGGGGTTCTTTGCTCGCAAACGCCTCAGTTGTTACTGTGCGAACTGGAGAAGGTGGGTACATTGTTACTTTTGGTGAAGCGCAATCAGGCTGAGTGGTACAGTTGCGATACTCTTCTAAATCTGTTCCGCTACCAAAATCCACTTTGACCATATCATACTTGCCCAATACGGGGGTCGGTGACCAGTAGTAACCAAACCAAGGCATTTTGCGATCATAGGCTTTGGCGATGGTGCCAGCTAATGCTGCGCCAGATCCTGGGTCAACCATCTCAAAGCCGTGCTCACTTAACCCTAATGCATTAAACAAGTGACCGGAGGTGATTTGGCATGTCCAACCAGCAGGGCAGCTATAAAACGCGAACTTGTCATCATCCTCTGGGTGTTCAAATAGTTTGGCGTGCTTGATGACGCCTTCTATCGTCGCGAGTTCTGGATACTGTTTTACCAGATAGGCGGGAACCCAAAACCCTTCTTCACCACCATTGACAAGCGATTCACTAGCGATGCGCAAGCGTTTATCCGCAATCCCTTTATCAAGTGCTTCTTTAATGCCGTTTGTCCATAACTCTGGCGCAACGTCAGGTTGCCCCTTTTCAATCATTGAGGTGCCTGTAGGAACGCTATCACCAGGGATCAATTCCGCATCACACTGGTAGCCTTCATTTAAGACAAATTGGTCGATGTGCGCCATTAAGCTGGCCGAATTCCAATTCATGTCTGCGATGGTTATTTTTCCGCATTCGTCCGCATTTGCATGAGTAGATAATGCTGATAGCAGCAGAACAGAGAGCATTGAAGGTGTCGTCTTCATGTGACTGAATTTCCTTGTCGTTGTCATTTACTTCAGTATATACATCGGTTTATAAAGATTCAGTGAACAAGTTTTTTTCAGTGACGTTAAGCATAAAAACGGTGATTTATGAAGCGTTTGGTGAGAGGGGTTTAAAGGGCGTTAATACAGCAAGAACACTCCTTCGTAGCCGCCAATCTCAATATGAGAAACATAGTCGCCGATGTTACCGTCTTGATCTACAGGTCGCATAGGCTCTGGAAGTGCGATAGTTATCTTCGGTGAGGAGAAGTAATCGATATTTTTGCCAAAGAAATCAGTCCGATACAGCACTCGGCCTTTGGTGAATTCGCGGGCTAACACCATCTCTGTAGGGCCATGCATCACTACCGTATCGTCTGAGTGATACGCAAAGTACGTATGGGTTGGTAACAAATCGATAGCGCCATTAGGCAAGTCAGGATGAGCCACTTTGCTCATAGAAGCATCTCCAATCACCGTGTAATCGGCGGAATAGGGCGTGCTGGTGGACATCATTAGCGGAGTCGCCTGATACCCATCTGGGATTTGATTGGTTGGCGTACCTAAATCGATGGCAAGCAAGGTGCTAGGTTGATAAGCAATATTCTTTGGTACGCCTGCCTTCCAGAAGTTGTCACTTGTTGTGTTATTACTTCCATATAAGTAGCCATTGTTCCACTGATTAAAGTAACTGCGCTCAGGGTGATAGTTTAAGTAGAACACCGCTAGTGCAGAGTATTGGTCCTGTTTCCAATTGTTTTCTGTGTTACCAAAGTATTGAACGCGACCATAACGCGTGGTCGCTTGATAAATCACTTTCTGGCCCGCTTTGGCGAGTGCAGAGTTATCCCAAAATGTAGCCAAGCCAGCATAGCCACTAAAGCCGGTAGCAGGGAAAAGGTAGTGCTCGCGCAAGTACAAGGAGCCAGCGTTAACCAAGTGGTTTTGCCCATTACGACCGAATAAGTTTGCCGTACCTATGTTGAGGCCAATTAACGCATCTTCATCCAGCGTTGCCAGTTTATTCAAGAACGCCGAGAATTGCGCTTTGTAAGCATCGTCAGCAGCTTGGCTACCCGCCACCAAACCAAGTTCATCCACTGTGCCTCCGGAATATATGTAGAACTGATTTGCACCGAGTAACTTATTCGTATCGTCGTTGTACGCACCATTTAAACCTTGTTTCGCCCATTCAGCTTGGTAATAGTGGCGCATTGTATTGGTAAAAACGGGATTACCGAGATTGGTCAATGCCCAAGAAGAGGTTTGATTCCACATACGACCAAATGGAATAACCCGTGACTCCCAACGAAATCGGGCCGTTGCATTCTTATTCGAACGGTTTTTGTATTCATTCCAAGAAAGATAATTGTCTTGGTTTCGATCTGCAGATTTGTCGAAGCCACGAATTTTACGCCAGCGTTGAATGGTTTGACCTTCCGGTGTCTCCGTTGGTGCTCCTGAGATATTGACGGCAGGGAAGCTATTTTTGAGTTGAATGTTTTCGAGACGTGGGCGGTTTTCTATGTTGTCGTCATGCAAAGTAATTTTCGCAAAGTAAAGGCGGCCGCCGTCGCGTAAAAAGGTGGAGCCAAAGTACTGACCGCCACCATAAGTTTTTCCGCTACCATCATGCGTTGTAGCGCGAACCCAATCCAAAGGAACAGACCAGCTTACTGTTTGGTTTTTAGTCATGCTCTCAGTTTTGTCTTTTTTAATCGCGAAGCTTTTCCATTCAGTTACCTGACCAAACGAGTCGATAGCAGAAGGGTATTCAATCGTAAAGCTGCCACCCTGAGCAAACTGAGAAAACGTAAAAGTTAAGCGGTCGAACTTCTCTGAGTGATAAACATAGAGGGCACCACCATTATTCGCCTGACCGAATACATCAGCATCCCATGGCGGTGGTTGATATAGCCAAAAACCGGCGTGGTCAGCACTAGCCGTATAACCAACAATCATCGGTTTTCGATTGAGTAATGTATTTTCACCATGGCTTGAGTCGACTTCAGCTAGGATAGTGTCTTCAGAAAAGTGGAGAAAGAAATCTTCGTAGTCAATTCCATTCAGTTCTGCTTGGTTACGTATATCGTTTTCAAGCCAGCTTGAGTTCATGTCGAGTTTTTGGTTGTACATGTAACCAAGTGCTTGTACACGCTCATTATGACTTTTACTTTCGTAAGCGCCGAATACGATATCAGCATAATCCAGTTCCCACTCACGTGTAGCCACAGCAGAGATAGGCTTATCTTGAAGATCAATACCCTGTTCATGCAATCCAGGTAACACGATTGATGTTCTACTCCAAACGCTGGGTATAGAAAGTAAGCTCAGAGAAGCAAGTGCAATGAGAGAAAAACAATGCGACTTCAACATGGGGTTATCTCACTTATACTTAGATGACTCGAATTAAGGGCCAGAATACAAAGAGAAATTATAGTCTATTCACAAAGTCCTAATCAGGAACCCGCCGATAGAAGGTTTTACCGTAAATCGAGGGGGAAGCCCGGCAAAAATGAGAAGGTCTGCGTCGGGTGTAGTACGTTCAAAGACTCAAAATTCCGTCTACACAAGCACAAAAGTAACCAGAATTTTAACCTTGTTTCGATTGCCATCATATTGTTGGATTTTCATCAACAATTTCAGTTAAAACCAACTGATTAAACCAGTCATATTCTCTGTTGTATTGATTGCTTATCATACAAAAATTTAACAAAATTAATTTTTATACATTTTTATTGCATAAAAAATCCTTTTGAGTAATATAAATGCCAAGTGACAATTAATGCGGTATGTCAGCATGACTATTCAGGTAAGCGGAATCAATAAATCCTACGGTGAGACACAAGTGCTTCACGATGTCAGCTTTAAGTGTGAAAGCGGCGAAACACTGGTGTTACTCGGTCCGAGTGGTGCAGGGAAGAGCTCTCTACTACGTGTTCTTAACCTTCTTGAAGGAGCGGATAACGGCCAGTTAAACATCGCTAATGACGCATTCGACTTTTCAAATGAAATCAAAGAGAAGCAAGGTTTAGCGCTTCGTCGTAAAGTGGGCATGGTGTTCCAACAGTACAACCTATGGCCGCATATGACAGTGATGGAGAACCTGATTGAGGCTCCGGTAAAAGTCGCTGGCATGGATAAAGAAGAAGCGAAGAAGCAGGCAATGCAAATTCTTGCGACGCTGCATTTGGCAGACAAAGCGGATGCATGGCCGATGCAACTTTCTGGTGGTCAGCAACAACGTGTGGCGATTGCTCGTGCATTGATGATGAAACCGGAAGTCTTGCTTTTTGATGAACCGACCGCTGCGCTTGATCCGGAAATTACTAACCAAGTCGTTAAGATTATTAAAAATTTAAGCGAAACCGGAATTACACAAGTAGTTGTGACGCACGAAGTGGATTTCGCCAAGAAAATCGCTAGTCACGTACTGTATTTAGAAAAAGGACACATCGTTGAGCACGGCACAAATGATTCGTTTTCTAACCCGCAAACCGCCCAGTTTGCTGACTACTTAAATCACTAAATCACGTTTTTAAAGTTCAGTCTATTTAACAGATAAGCTCGGCTGTCATTGCGAGTGTCAGCCCACTAAGTACACACGGAGTATTGCAATGAAAAAGATTCTACTAGCTTCACTAATCGGCCTTTCTTCTGCAACTATGGCGGCAAACGCAGCAGCACAAGAAGAGATCAAATTCGCGATGGAAGCGACGTACGCCCCATTCGAATACATGGATGAAAACAACCAAATCCGAGGTTTTGATGTGGATCTGGCGAATGCACTATGTAAAGAAATCGAAGCAAAATGCACCTTCCACAACCAATCTTTTGACAGCCTGATCCCAGCATTAAAATTCAAGCGCTACGATGCGGCAATCTCTGCAATGGACATTACTGAGGCGCGTTTGGAGCAAGTGAATTTCACGAATGCATACTATGACAACTCAGCAGCGTTTGTTTCTATCAAAGAAAAAGTGGCTGATCAAAAAGCACTAGAAGGTAAGCGTGTTGGTGTTCAAAACGGTTCAACACACCAAAGTTACCTGATTGAGCAAATGCCAGGTGTAACTGCGGTTCCTTACTCAAGCTACCAAGACGCATTCATCGATATGAAGAATGGCCGTATTGATTCTGTATTCGGTGACACAGCAGTCGTAGCGGAATGGTTCAAGAAAGAAGACAATCTAGCATACGTGGGCGAGCACGTAACCAACCCTAAATACTTCGGTAACGGTTTCGGTATCGCAGTAAACAAAGGTAACGACGAGCTAGTGAACAAGCTGAACACGGCACTGAAAACAGTGAAAGCGAACGGCGAATACGACGTAATCTACAACAAGTACTTCGGTAAGTAATATGGCACTAACGGGTTACTCTTTATCGCTTGTTCAAGCTAGTTGGATGACTGTCCAGCTAGCCTTCACAAGCCTTTTAGTCGGTTTGATTCTGGCAGTGGTATTCGCCAGTGGTGAAATGTCTCGCCGCGTTTTCGTTAAATGGCCAATGACGGCGTTTGTGACGATTGTACGCGGTTTGCCAGAAATCCTTGTCGTGTTGTTTATCTATTTTGGTTCGACGCAGGTTCTGTTTTTAATCACCGGCGACTTTATTGAAGTTAGCCCGTTCTTGTCTGGCGTGGTGGCGTTGTCATTGATCTTCGCTTCCTACGCTTCTCAAACTCTACGTGGCGCATTGAAAGCCGTTGGAAGAGGGCAGAGAGAAGCAGCAAGTGCACTCGGCATCAGTCAAGCACACGCTTTTGTTCGCATTGTTTTGCCACAAGCAGTAAGACACGCACTACCAGGTTTAACTAACCAATGGTTGGTTTTGCTGAAAGATACCGCACTTGTATCACTGATTGGCGTAACGGATTTGTTGAAGCAAGCGCAGCTAACATCTGCAGCGACGCATGAAGCGTTTACATGGTACGCGACCGCTGCGGCGATTTACTTAGGCATTACTTTGATTACACAACGTGCCGTCAAACTGATTGATAAGAAGTTCTCAATTCAAGGTATGAGCATGGGACAGGAGGCAACCGCATGAACGAACAACACGTTTGGCAAATGCTGGATGGCTTAGGCACTAGCCTCCAATTGACCGCCGCTTCCTTGGTTGTGGGCTGCCTCTTAGCTTTGATGATGACGCTGACTCTGATCCTACGTACTCCGGGTTTGCATTGGGTAAGTCGTGGCATCATCACCTTGTTTACTGGTACACCTTTGTTGGTACAGATCTTCTTGGTGTACTACGGTCCGGGTCAGTTTGACGCAGTAAGAGAAAGTGTATTCTGGACATGGTTAAGCCAACCTTGGTTCTGTGCGATGTTAGCGCTAGCACTCAATACCGCTGCATACAGCACTCAGTTGTTCAAAGGAGCGTTTAACGCGATTCCTTCTGGTCAATGGCAAGCGTGTCTTGCATTAGGTATGAACAAAACCGCAACGCTGAAAGTGCTGCTACCATACGCTATTCGTCGTGCTGTTCCTGCTTACTCGAACGAAGTGATTTTGGTCTTCAAAGGCACGTCACTAGCAAGCACGATTACGATCATGGATCTGATGGGTTACGCGCAGCGTATTAACGCACAAACCTACGATACGTTGACGGTATTTGGTATTGCGGGCGCATTCTACTTAGCAGTAAATGGTGTGCTAACTCTCATTTTCCGTCAGGTAGAGAAGAAAGCATTGGCGTTCGAAGCTGCATAAACCTTCAATCAACACTCAATTTAGTTCCACAGTGCCTCTGCAAATGACTCTCTTTCAGGGGCATTTTTTATATTCGTTATGGCAAATCCCTCAAGTTCCACCAAACTTAATTCAATGCAATTGTATTGGTGGCACCATGGAAAGAAGACACTTTTTAGCGCTGTGGACATTGTTGTTCGTACCCTCTTTAAAAGCGACGACACCAATGCGGCCGACGCCAGCACAAACAGAAGGGCCATTTTACCCAGTAGTGGATATTCCTCTTCGTCAAAACTTGATTCTACAATCAGAAGGCTTGGTCGGTGAACCTATCGTGTTGCAAGGCAGAGTAGTAGATACATCGGGAAACCCTGTCTCAGGCATCAAAGTAGAAATCTGGCAATGCGATGGGCAGGGGATTTACGATCATCCTAAGCAACCAAATAACGATAAGTTTGATGCTCACTTTGCAGGTTTTGGCGCGGTAAAAACTCAATCGGATGGTCGCTACTTATTCCAGACTTTGTACCCCGTGCCTTATGCCTCTCGTCCACCGCACATTCACGTTAAGTTGTGGCGGGATAACCAAGAGCTTCTGACCACTCAGTTGTACTTAAAAGGCAATACTGGTGATGAATGGTGGGGTGGCAAAGCCCGAGATTATCTACAGTTTGAAACCATACGAACCGACGGGCGATTAACTGGCCAATTTAACTTTGTGATTGGCTAGCTAATCCGGTTAAGCCATTAACTCAACCAATTGCGCCAAGCATTCTTTATCCAGTATCGGATGAGGCTCGACGCCCGTGACCAAAACGATATCCACGGAAGGTAGCGATGGCATATCGTCTAAGATCTTAAGATCCTCGCTAACGCTAATACTGCCCATCGCACCGATAGCCATGCCTGAACGTACAATTGCTCGTTGTGCAGAAGCCGTATTGCAACATGCCAGTAGTTGATAAGGAGTGCCACGTTTGGTTAATCCGTCTACTGCTGCCGCATGGTATTTACAGTCGGTTTGGAATAGGGCGAGAGGGAGAGGTTGGGCGTTCTCAATGTCAAAATCAGGATGAGCAATCCACACGCCTTTGTCGCTCGCTAGCCAATAACCTTCTTCACTATCCGGTGCTCTTGTCACAATAGCGGCGTCTAGCTTTCCTTCATCGAGTTTCTCTCTCAAGGTGATGCTTGGCTCACTGAAGACTTGAATTGAACATGTGGGCTCAGATTGCTGTAATACGCGGATGACTTTAGGCAAGATATTGTCGTTGTAATCCTCTGGGCAACCTAAGCGAAGAGGGCGCTTGTTTTCATAGCGCCTCACTTGTTTCAGTGCTTGATTGTGCAAGCTAACCAATTGCTCTGCGTGAGAGCGTAGTGCCAACCCCGCTTCACTTAAGACAAGATTGCGACCTTCTTTTTCAAACAAACTGACGCTGAGTTCGTCTTCTAGCTTACGCATTTGCGCACTGAATGCGGATTGGGTGCGATTGATCTGCTTGGCTGCACGAGTGAAACTGCCCGTTTCGACAAAAGCCAGAAAGCTGCGTAACGCATCGATATCCATATCTAAAACTCATCCATCGTTTTTGTTGAAGTGTTCCATCAAAACTATCCGTTAGTCCCCTTAAATACAATCAGATATTGTGAATGGGTACTCAAAACACAAACCGCATGGAGGCGTCATGAAACTGTTTATTGCTAACCAAAACTACTCAAGCTGGTCACTGCGCGCATGGCTGATCTTTTCTCAATTCAAACTAGATGTCGAAGTCACCAAGCTCAAATTATTCACGGAAGATTTTTATAAGACCTTGGAAGGTATTACACCAACCGCGAAAGTCCCTACCTTAGTGGATGATGACGCAACCGTGTGGGATTCATTAGCGATTTTGGAATACGTTAACGAGCAATACTTACAAGGCAAAGCATGGCCAAGTAAGTCTGCGGAACGGGCTAAAGCACGCGCCATCGCATCAGAAATGCATTCGGGTTTCTTTAACTTAAGAAGCGAACTCCCAATGAACATCCGCGCACGCAGAAAAGTCGATCTAACGGAGGGGGCACGTAAAGATATTGCTCGTATTGACGCCATTTGGGCAGAGCAAGCAGAACTGCATCCAAACGGTTGGCTATTTGGAGAATGGTCGATAGCGGATGCTATGTATGCACCTGTGGCATTGCGTTTCCAAACTTACGGCATCGAGTTATCGGAAGGTGCCAAAGCTTACCAACAAAAGGTGCTAGCAAGTGAATCTTTACAGCAATGGTTGGAAGAGGCGAACCAAGAAACGGATATCGTAGAAGAAGATGAAGCAGGGGTAGAAGTATAAGCGCATCTTGCGATCGCCTGTAGCAAGGGAAAGCATGACAAAGCACGCTTTCCTCTTCTAGGATGGTTGTAGTTTCCGGCGCGTTTAAGCTAGGTGTTCAACAATCGCTCTGCCTACGCCGTGTGCGCTCGTTGGGTTTTGACCTGTGATGACACGATCATCCACAATTACAAACTCTTGCCATGGTTGCACTTTAGAGTAGCGCGCTGCGCCACGAGCAAGAGACTCTTCCAATAGGAATGGGATGTCGTTGATGGTGCCGAAGTCGATCTCTTCTTCGCGAGTGAAACCTGTTACTGATTTAGACGCAAGCAGCTTTTCGCCATTGCTAAGCGTGATAGGGAGAAGAGCGCCTGGACCATGACAAACTGCTGCCACAATACCGCCATCTTCATAGTGTTTTGCAGAAATCTTGGCAAAATCTTCGTTGCTCGCTAGGTCTGAAAGAAGACCAAAGCCACCCGGATAGAAGATCGCATCGTAGTTGTCACCGTTGATTTGTGATACTGGAATCGTGTTGTTGATGCGGTTCTGGAAATCATCATCCGCTAAGATTTTCTCGTTGACTGCGTCGCCTTCGATGTCGGTTCCGTACAGTGGTGCTTGCCCGCCTTTGATAGAGGCAATGTCGTAATCGAAGCCTGCACCTAGTAGCTCGCTAAGCGCATGAGTGAGCTCTGGCGCGTAAGTTCCGTTTGCTTGGTCAGTTTCACCAAGGGTCGCATGGTTCGTCACAATGATGAGTACTTTTTTCATGATGGTTTCCTTTTTGGCTTACGTATATTTGTTGAACACCTTCATACTAATTGCTAAACAAATAAGTGATAATATGATTAATTGGCAAAACATTATTGCTATATAGCAAAGGTAAGTATGGACAGTTTTGAAGGCATCAATGAGTTTGTTACGGTTGCTGAGAGCTTAGGGTTTTCTGCAGCGGCAAAACAGTTAGGTTGCAGTACCAGTCACGTCAGTCGCCAAGTCACAAGACTAGAAGAGAGATTAGGTGTCGCTTTGTTAGCACGTTCGACAAGAATGGTGAGTCTAACGGAAGCGGGGCAAGCGTATTATCAACAGTGTAAAGAGTTGGTGATTGGGCTTCAGCAAGCCAATGAGCAACTCACCACGCAGCAAACTCAATTGAGTGGTACGTTACGTGTGAGTGCCGCTGGTGCGTTTTCTGAGAACCATGTAGCGCCTGCCTTGATGGCGTTTGCCAAGCAACATCCTAATCTCACGGTTGAAATTAACTTCAACACCAGCATGGTCAACTTTATTGAAGATGGTTTCGATTTTGCCATTCGTTACGGCAGGTTGAGTGATTCAGGCTTGGTTGCGAGAAAGCTGGTGGATCGTCCCATGGCAGCGGCAGCCAGTCAGCGTTATCTCGATGAACATGGTTTGCCAACGCACCCAGAGCAACTCAAGCGTCATAGCTGCATTATTGCCAATAAGGACGTTTGGTTGTTTGAAAAAGACGGCAAGCCTTTAGATGGCGTAAAAGTGCAGGGCAGATGGAAGAGCAATAACGCACACACGGTCTTGCAAGCCTGTGCAGAAGGATTAGGTGTGGCGTACTTACCGAAGAGCAGTTTCAACGATGCTATTTCGTCTGGTCGTTTGGTGCCAATACTAGAGCCGTATTGGGGAAGCGGCAACAGCAGCTGGATTGTTTATCAGAATCGTCACTTTCTACCACTACGAGCGCGATTGGCTATCGACTTCTTGCTTGATCATTTTGTCGATTGGCAGGAGTAATGAGGCTCTGCCAATCGGTTTGTTTATCCATTTGTTAGATCGTCAACATACTAACGTATCTACATGTTTTGATAGCTTGGTCCGCCGCCACCTTCTGGTGCTTTCCACGTGATGTTTTGCGAAGGATCTTTGATGTCACAGGTTTTGCAATGAACGCAGTTGGCGGCATTTATCTGAAACTTCAACTTATTGTCCACTTCCACCACTTCGTAAACCCCAGCGGGGCAATAGCGCTGACTCGGTTCGTCATACATACCTAAATTCACATCAATTGGAATGTGAGGGTAAGTCAGAACAAGGTGACAAGGTTGATTCTCTTCGTGCTGTGTTCCCGACAAAAATACCGACGAAGGCTTATCAAAACTGATTTCACCATCTGGTTTTGGGTATGCAATTGGGTGGCACTCTTGTTTAGGTTTTAACTGCTCATGATCGTGCGAATAGTCCTTGATAGACCAAGGTAACGGCTTCTTAACCAGTGGTTGCCACAGGTTGTGTTCAAAAGTCGAAAGAGCACCACCAAGTATGCTGCCAAACTTATGAATGTTCGCGCCAAAGTTACGCGTTTCGGCGAGTTCGTCATACAACCATGATGATTCAAACAACGACTGGTAGTCTGGCTCAGAAGCTCCAGTTTGTCGGGCCGTATGTACCGCTTCTGCTGCAATGATTCCGGACTTCATTGCTGTGTGGCTGCCTTTAATTTTTGCGACGTTCAAAGTCCCCGCATCACAACCAATCAATAAACCGCCAGGGAATTGCTGTCTCGGCAGAGAGGAAAGCCCACCTTTCGCAATGGCTCTTGCGCCGTAAGCGATGCGCTGAGCACCTTTCAAATGTGGTTCAATAGCAGGATGGTGCTTAAAGCGTTGAAATTCGTCAAACGGACTCAAGTAAGGATTGCTGTAATTCAAGTCGACAATAAGCCCGACGGCGATTTGGTTGTTCTCCATGTGATAGAGAAAACCGCCGCCTGTAGTATTTGTTTCACTCAAGGGCCAGCCAGCGGAGTGGATAACACTGCCAGATACATCCTTACTGTCAGTGGGTAACTCCCATATCTCTTTTAGGCCAAGCGCGTAGTGCTGTGGTTGCTTTCCTGCGTCTAGGTCGAACCTTTGAATAAGTTCTTTACCCAGATGTCCGCGACAACCTTCAGCAAAAAGGGTGTATTTTGCCCTTAGCTCGATACCTGGTTCAAAGTTAGGTTTGGCCTGGCCGTTCTTATCTAGTCCCATATCGCTCGTGTTAATGCCTGTCACGGCGCCAGTCTGATCATAATTGATGCTTGCAGCGGCAAAGCCCGGAAAAACTTCCACCCCAAGATTTTCTGCTTGGTTAGCGAGCCAACGGCAAAGGTTGGCAAGGCTAATTACGTAATTATTCTCGCCATTTATCATTGGACGCGGTGTAAGGAAGTGGGGAACGCGAATATGGTTTTGTTCAGTAGTAAGATAAAGGAAATTATCTCGTTGAACCGAGGCTGCTAGCGGGGCCTCCATTTCTTTCCAATTGGGGAAAAGCTCATCTAAGGCACTAGTTTCAAAAACAGCGCCAGATAAAATATGTGCGCCCACTTCTGAGCCTTTTTCTACAACGCAAATTGAAAGTGCGTCACCTTCACTGTCTTGGTTGAGTTGAGCTAGCCGACAAGCGGCGCTTAAGCCTGCAGGTCCGGCCCCCACGATCACGACATCAAACTCCATGCATTCTCGTTCCATCTTTATGCTTCCTTTCTATTATCGTCATCTGCGTGACAGGTTTTGGTTTCTATACAGAAAACTATAGCTCAGTTGACGTTAACGTGAAGTGGACTAAGCTCAAGTAATGGATCTGACGTGTTATATGAGGCATGACCATGGAAGACCGACCATTAGCAACACTTGTGCTCGCAGAGCATGACAACCAATCGTTGGCTGTAGGGACGCTGTGTGCAATTAAAGCGGCATTTGAGATTAAGGATGATGATAAATCGCTTCCTGTTTCTGTGTTGCTTATTGGATATCAGTGCCAATCAGTTTTGGATGAGTTGAATTGCGTTCAGGGTGTTGCAGAAATTATCTGGGTTGATGCGAAGGGATATGAACATGGATTAGCGGAAAATATCGCACCTTTGATCTCACAAGTAGCCAAAAACTACTCACACATTCTTTCTCCTGCCAGTACATTTGGTAAGAATGTGATGCCTCGTGTGGCGGCGTTGCTTAATGTTGGTCAACTTTCTGACGTGATGACAATCGAGTCTATCGATACGGTGATTCGTCCAATTTATGCTGGAAATGCATTGGCGAGAGTCACGTCGAATGATCCCTATAAAGTGATGACCATAAGAAGTACGGCTTTTGATGCCGCAGAGCTATCTGACACGCCAGTTGTCCCTAAGCTTACTCAAGTCGACACGGTGATTATCAATAAACTTAGTGAGTTTGTTTCGCAACAAACGCCAGAAAGTGAGCGACCAGAATTGCCAGCGGCTAGAGTAGTAGTGTCGGGTGGTCGTGCATTCGGGAGTAAAGAGAAGTTTGTTTTAGTAGAACAATTGACTGACAAGCTAGGTGGAGCGGTAGGGGCGTCACGAGCGGCGGTCGATGCGGGCTATGTGTCTAATGACCATCAAGTCGGGCAAACCGGCAAAATTGTTGCACCGGAGTTATACATTGCCGTCGGAATTTCTGGCGCGATCCAGCATTTGGCGGGAATGAAAGATTCCAAGGTGATTGTTGCAATTAATAGCGATCCTGATGCGCCTATTTTTGACATTGCTGATTATGGATTGGTCGGCGATTTGTTTGTGGTAATGCCAGAGCTGTTAGAGAAGCTGTAGATATAGTCTTGCTTCCTAAAACAAAAGGCTTCCGGACTGGAAGCCTTTATCATTTGATTTTTATAAGTTACTTTTCGCTCGGACGTTGCAGGTGCTCTGCAAGTACTTTCGTAAACCTTGCAGCTTCACCACCAGTACAAGCGCGATGATCAAACGTTACGGATAGCGGCATTGCTTTCACCGAAATTGCTTGACCATTTCTTATCACAACTCGGTCGAGTATTCGGCCCGCACCGACAATAGCGACTTGTGGCGGTGTGACGACAGGTGTTGCGTAAATACCGGCAATCGCGCCGAAGTTGGAAAGCGTAATCGTTGCGTGCTGCAATTGCTCACGACCGATTTTTCTCTCTCTGATCCCTTCAACGGTTTGATCGAGCCAACGACGAACATCTTGTGGCTCGTATTCATCTGCGTGGCGCAAGACTGGTACGTACAATCCATGACGGCTATCTACTGCAATTCCTACATTGACCGTTGTGTGTACACAGCGTGTCATGGTTTCGGCATCAAACCAAGCGTTTAAAGCAGGCTCTTCTTGACACGCATGAACAATCGCTTGAACAAGGCGGATACTGATATCTTCGTTTGGCAGCCAATCTTCCAACAACGCTTCTTCCGTAATGGTTACGGCGGCAACATGTTCGTGCGACTCGGTCATAGACGATACCATGGTACGTCGAGCGCCTTTCAAAACTTCGGTGCCTGGACGCTGTTTTCCGGCTTCGTCGTAAATATCGGCATCTACGATAAGTCCGTTCGGGCCACTACCTGACACGAGGTTAAGATCTACCCCAAGTTTTTGTGCCAACAAGCGAGCCGAAGGCAGGGCGGTAACGAGGTTACTTTCTGTCGTGTTGTGGTTGCCACCAATCCAGAAATCATCAACGTTTACATGATGCGCTTGGTGAGAAACGCTGCCGACGACGGTTGCGGCGTCAGCAGTGGCTTTTTTCTCTGCCGTTACTTCTCTCCCGGCACCTGTTTCATCAATCTCTAGCAGTAATGCACCAATATTGACGATTTCACCTTCCTCACCATGACGGCTGACCACACGGCCCGAATAAGGGGCAGGGACGTCTACCGTCGCTTTTGCTGTCTCTACGGTTAAGATCACTTGATCTAATTTAACCATGTCTCCGACATTAACGTGCCATTTCACAATTTCTGACTCAGCGAGACCTTCACCGAGATCGGGTAAATTAAACGTCTTCATTTCCAATCCTCCACGAGTTCGCGCGCCGCGGTCACAATGTCTTCTTCCTGAACCATGAAATAATCTTCGTTACGGTAATAAGGCATAATGGTGTCCATTCCAGTTACTCGTTTAGGTGGGGCTTTAAGTAAGCACATGGCGTGTTCAGCGGTTCGAGCTAATAGCTCAGAGCCCACACCACAAGTTTTACTCGCTTCATGAACAACGAGTAAACGTCCAGTTTTTTCTAGTGAGCTGAAAATCGTCGCGGTATCAATTGGCTTAATACTCGCCAAATCAATCACCTCGACTTCAATTCCCTGACTAGACAAGGTTTGCGCGGCCTGAAGTGACTCTACGACGCATGCGCCCCAAGTAACGAGCGTGATATCTCGCCCCTTGCGTAAGGTGAAGCAGGTGTCGAGTGGGAGTGCTTCGCCGTTATCAACGACTTCAGATTTAACGGTGCGATATATGCGCTTCGGTTCGAAGAACATGACGGGATCATTGCTTCTAATTGCAGCGAGAAGTAAGCCGTATGCGCGTTGTGGAGAAGAAGGAATCACCACTTTAAATCCAGCAGTGTGAGCAAATAACGCTTCCACGCTTTCTGAGTGGTGTTCCGGAGCGTGGATACCGCCGCCAAATGGCGCACGGAAAACCGCGGGACAAGTGAGCCGACCGCGAGTTCTGTTACGCATTCGAGCCGCGTGGCACATTAAGTGCTCCATCGCAGGAAAAACGAAACCTTGAAACTGAAATTCGGCGACAGGTCGTAATCCTTGCGTTGCCATACCGACCGCAACCCCGCCGATTAAGGCTTCAGCGAGTGGCGTATCGATGACTCGTTTAAGACCAAACTCTTGCTTGAGTCCAACAGTGGCACGAAATACACCACCATTATCGCCCACGTCTTCACCTAATACGACAACATTGGGGTCTTGTTGCATTTCGTGGTGCAGGGCAAGGTTTACTGCTTCAACCAACGTTAGCTCAGCCATGTCTGCCTCCCTGCATTCTCATTGCCTTGTTGATGAGTTCATCTCTTTGTGCATGAAGCTCTTGAGGTAGCGATTCATACAAATAATCGAAACCGGTTTCTGGTGCTTGTGGCGGTAAGCTCAGATAGCGTTCAACAGCTAACTCTACTTGCTCTTTACAGTAATCTAGCCATTGCTGTTCTTGTTCGTCGCTCCAAGCGCCTTGATTAAGGAGGTACGTTTTAAGACGTGCGATAGGTTCGTATTGCCATGCAGTTTGAACATCATCTTCTTTACGATAACGAGTCGCATCATCGGCCGTAGTGTGGTCACTCAGTCGGTAACTCACCGCTTCGATGAGTGTTGCACCTTTCCCTTTTCTTGCTCTCTCAAGGGCGGTTTTAGTTGCATCATAAACGGCGACGACATCGTTACCATCGACAGTAATACCCGGTATACCTGCACCTTGCGCTTTTTCTGATAAGAAATCGGCGGCACATTGGAGACTACGCGGCACTGAAATTGCCCACTGGTTATTGTTTACGACGAAAACAAGTGGAATATTCCAAGTACCTGCGCAGTTTATTGACTCAAGAAAGTCCCCTTTGGATGTACCACCATCGCCGCACATGACTAGCGCAGCTTCATGGTTACCTTGAATTTTTAGCGCGGAAGCCACCCCGACAGCATGCGTACATTGCGTCGCTATGGGTACACAGTAGGGAAGGTCTCGGCTAGGAACCGGACTGCCTTCAGGAGCAAAATCACTCCCGCGCTCATCGCCACCCCAGTATTGAAGGTTCTTTTCCATGCCAATGCCACGACACCACATCGCAGGCATATCGCGGTAGTAAGGAACAAACACATCATCGGCTTTAAGTGCTCTGCCGACCGCAATGCCTATGGCTTCCGCGCCTAAGTGTGAGGGATAGGTCCCTAGCTTACCGGTGCGTTGCAAGGCAACTGCTTTGTTGTCGTAAGTGCGAGTTAATACCATATCTCGGTAAAACCCGACCAATGTTTCAGTGTCAGCCCAGTTGGGTAGTTGGCCGACTAGGTCCCCACGATGGTCGATAAACCGATGCATGGGTAATGCCTGAACGTTCATCTCAAGCTCCTTTTGACGCTGCGGGTCTTTTGGACTGCAGCTGTTCATACAAAACCAGAGTTTGTATGGGTACTCAAACTCTGATATCAGCGCAAAGGCCATACCTAAGGTTGCGTGTGCTTTCGATAGCGGTAGGCATCTGTTCGTCCCTTAAACTATTTGTCGATAACATCGCTGCGACTATTTCACCGCAAGATACAGAGAAAGGCTTTTCTGTATCTAACCCTCTAACTAAATCGTGGTATAGCCAGATACAATAAGTGTAAACAAATTGTTAAATTATGCTTCATTTTGACTTTCGCTCAGTAGTAAAGTTTTGCTTACACCCTGATTTTGCAGAGTAATATGCTGCTATTTTGTTGGTGGTATTTTTAAACTCGAATTTAATTACTGGTTAATGAAACATATTTGCAACAAAATTTGGCTGTAAAATTTGACAAAGTGAGTCATTATTAATGAATCAACTCAAACAGTTGCTATATGATGAATTGCAAATTTTTGTTGTGCTCGAAGCCTCGACCTTATGAGAATGCATAACTTCTTCCCAACTGAGTGGAATCAAGGTAGGGTGACGGCATTACAAATGTATACCCTCGGCAGTCCTTGAGCTTATCCAAAGTAGGTGGTGCTCAAGCGGAAGTGATTATGGAGAAGTTATGTACCACGCTCATGTTTATTTTCCCCTAAGAGAACAAGATAAAGCGCAAGCCTTGAACGAGATCATCCGTCAAGAGCGTCAAGATGTGCTGCGTGTGTTTCCATTAGTTGGAAGGTTAGTTGGCCCACACAAGATGCCGATGTTTGAAATTCACCTAGAATCATTGAGTGAAGAGTTCTTGGCGTGGCTTGATACGATTCGAGGCGATTTTTCTGTGCTTATTCACCCAGTAAGCGAAGAAGAGTTGCTCGATCACACAGAACGCGCGATTTGGTTGGGCAGAGAGATTGGTGTATTTGAAGAAAAGTTAGAGAAATAGTTGCTCTTCTCGCCCATGCATGACCGCTTTGAATCCTTCTCTTCTCATTGCGGTCGCAGCTTCTGCTTAACGCCTCATCTTCATTGATGGGTGCGGAATCCCTCTCTTACGCTTTGCTGTAGTTATTTTTGTGCTAAACCTAAAAGTAGGCTTTCGAACTTCACGCACAAAGCGTGAAAATGTTGCTGTTTAGCATGCCATTAAATGAATTTTGGTGGTAATAAAATAATAAGTCTTTGATAAATCAAATAGGTATAGCAGGGAAGTGCAGTTTACGACCCCAACGCCATTGGCAGTGGCGCCGATAATTTATGAGGGGGAAGGGTATGTTTTCAATACTCTTGGTTATACTTGCACTCTATATATTTTGGCTGTTGTTTCGCAACGGGCCTGCGTTTGCCGGGCGTACCGCTCAAAAAAAACGTGACTGGGTTGGGCCTACCGCCAACAAAGAAGAGTGGCGAGGATTTTGTACGGATGTATTTCAGCCGTTCAGTTCTCAAACGACTTTCTACGCCATTGCTTATTTTGCCAATTACGTAGCAGCAGCGAACGCAATATCTTGGTCAACGATATACGAAGGCGATTATCCGGTCATCATAAGCCGATTTGGTAGCTACTTCATTTTAAGCACGCATGATGCACTGGTCGTAGCTGGGTTTATTGCGCTTGCTTTCTTTATCATTAATTGGCAACTTGCCATGCGCTGCTCTGGTATTCTTAGCCAGTATCTAGTGCGGATTCTTATTATTAATCAAAAGCGCTTTGTCGCGATTAGCTTGGTGTTTTGCAGCTACTTTTCGTACCTACTGACGCTTGGTATATTCTGGCTGTTCCATGATGGGTATTCAATCTGGCATGGATTAATGCTTAGCCCCGTGTTCCTGTTGTTAGCTTTATTGGTAGCGGTTGTTGTGCCATCTGCAAAAAGAGAAAATAGTGTACCTAAGTAATCCCGAGATGGTTTGTTCAGCGGGAATAGTTTGGCTTGTAGACTAGGTGGTGATGTAAAGGACTAGCGAGTCTAAATCACGAAGCGGTAACAAAGTATACGAGCCGAGATCTTTACTTCATCAGATATTTGGATGGCTTTGGGGCGTTTACTTAAGCAAGGTAGGCTGCACTTTTAACTCGATCAGATTATCACGTTCTGGTTTAGCCTTATCGAATGACAAAATAAAGCTGCAATTCGATAACCCTAGACAAGATGATATGTCTTCGTAAAAGGGGGAAGTGTTCGTACTGGGAACTTAGAATTAAAAAACGCGGCCAAAGAATAGCCGCGTTTATTAGAATAAGAGATTTAACTTTCTGTCACAGGTTCAGAGGCTTGTTCAGCGCTTGAATCCACAGCTTTTACAAGTAGTAGACCAACACCTCCGACGATGGCACCACATAGAATAAACACTAAGCGCCCCCATACTGGGTTAGGTAGCAGAGCCATAAACATGACACCTATACCTGCGACCGCGATAAGTTTACCCAGCATTTGACGTTGCTTGTTATCGAGTTTTCTCTGTGCCACTGATTCCGCTACAAGAGGCGTTGATAGGTTTTCAAAGAACTTATCGACATCTGCTTGGCGTTTGTCAGTTAGAGGCTTGTAGAATAGAGTCGACAACATGAAGAAGCCACCAGTTAGCGTCATGTGTCCGATTAGACCTATTGCTACTTTCACATCAGACCATTCTCGGCTAGTCAACTCCTCAAGGCCAAACGCCGATGACACCATATCAGCTGTGATAACAAACCCAACAAGGTAGGAAACGATGCCACCCACGACTAGAGTTCCCCAACCGGCCCAGTCTGGAGTTTTCTTGATAAAGAAGCCTAAAAACGCTGGAATTGTCATTGGGAACCCGATGAGCGCACCAACGTACATCATAGTGTCGAATAGACTCAGACCTTTTAGAGAGTTTATAAACTGCGCGATTAGAATAATTGCAACGCCAAATACCGCCGATGTTGCTTTAGAAACTGCGACTAGCTCTTTCTCTGATGCTTGGCCTTTACGAACGATCGGTTCATAAAAGTTCTTTACGAAAATACCTGAATTGCGGTTAAGACCAGAGTCCATAGAGGACATCGTAGCAGCAAACATTGCAGCGACCAGAAGTCCAACCATACCTGCTGGCATGTATTCTTGAACGAAGTATAGGTACGCGAAGTCGCCTGCTTTGTTACCAGCATCTGGATAAGCTGCCGCTAAATCAACACCTTGGCCTGCAATATACCAAGAAGGCATGAACCAAATGAAAACTCCACCCAACATCAATACACATGCTAGCAAAGCTGCTTTTTTTGCATTTTTAGAGTCTTTTGCAGCTAGGTAACGGTAAGAGTTCAACATATTGTTTGTAATAGAGAACTGCTTAACGAAGATAAAGAACGCCCAAATACTAAAGATGCTTAAGTAGTTCAGGTTGTTACCTGCAACAAAGCTGCCACTTTCTGCGACTGGGAAGTTAGAGATAATTTCAGTAACTCCACCACCTTGAACAATAGCAACGGCTGCACATGTGATCGTTACCGCCATGATGATGACCATTTGCATGAAATCGGAGGCGATAACCGCCCAAGAGCCGCCAGTTACCGACATCGCAAGTACAACTAAACCGGTAATCCAGATGGTTGCTGTCATATCAAAACCAAAAATACCTGAAGCTATAATAGCGAGGGCGTTAAGCCATACACCTGCAGAGACAACACTGTTTGGCATCGAAGACCAAGTAAATACTTGTTCGTTTGTTGTACCAAAACGCATACGAATGGCTTCTATGACAGTTACGACGCGTAACTGACGAAATTTCGGTGCAAAGTAAGCGAAGTTCATGAAGTAACCAAACGCGTTTGCAAGGAAAATAATAGCGACAGCAAAACCGTCATTGTAGGCTTTACCAGCGGCGCCAGTAAATGTCCAAGCAGAGAATTGAGTCATAAACGCCGTTGCTCCAACCATCCACCAAAGCATGTTGCCGCCACCTCGGAAGTAGTCGCTTGTAGTACTAGTAAAAGTTCTGAACATCCAACCTATTGCGATTAAGAATAGAAAATAGATGCCCACAATGAGAGTATTGAGTTCCATCTTTAGACCTTTGAAGTAGTTTATTGTCCTAAGTAATAGTAACGTTCGCTCCTCTTATTTGTAGTACAATAACTCAAAACCGTGACCAGTAAGGCGTAATAAACCCTTTAATTAATCATACAAGTGATCGGTGTCAGATATTGCTTTTCTCTGAAGCTGCTAAAAGTGTCGAGTTTAGGTATGGGTTCTATGAATATACTTATAAAGAATCTTAAGTCCTCTAATAAGAATGGACGCGGATTTATGCATA
This sequence comes from Vibrio sp. YT-16, assembly GCF_033337405.1. NCBI lineage: Bacteria > Pseudomonadati > Pseudomonadota > Gammaproteobacteria > Vibrionales > Vibrionaceae > Vibrio > Vibrio sp. YT-16. Next base: position 187,157 of record NZ_JAWOQQ010000005.1, on the reverse strand, counting down.
TCTGGCAGAGGGATATAACATCGATTGATGTAGGATTGTTAAAAAAAAGCCCATGCAAGCCTGTACTGCATGGGCCAAACGGTACTAGTACCGCGAGCTGTCGGCTGAAGTTCGCAACAGCGGCTTTACATGATTACTAACCACTGCAGATGACGTTCGAGGGGACATCACCTGAATTCGGTTGTTTATGTAACGCTGCTAGATCTTCGACAATCATTGCGCACATGCAATGCTAAGCTCTCTAAAATGTAGTTATGATATGGAGCAACTAATCAGTTTACACTCGCTCTGATGTTGGCAAGTGACAATGGCTATTCGCTGCATTTTGCTAACGTCGCCTCCATTAATGATATTGTATTATTAATTAAGGTAAATGCTGATGATACCAAATTGTGACAGAGAACATGTTTAGCAAATAGGCCTGTGATCTGGATGATTACAGGCTAAGCCGGTAAAGGGGCCCGACTGTCGCTTTTGTCTGAGGTGCGATACGGGTTTGTTGAACTAATAGTAACTCTGCAGTTGCAATTGCATCTGCAAGTGCATTATGGCCGTTGTAAGCGGGTAACCCGTAACGTTCCCTTGTCGCTGCTAGAGTCACATCTGATTCATCGGAAGCATTGATAGCTCTTTGTAACCTTTTTTCTATTCGCAAGGTGTCTATCCAAATGAGCGGCAACTCTTTTATGTTGAAAACTCGCTGTAAATATTGATTAATAAAGCTAGTTTCGACTATACATCCGTGCGCAACAATAACTTTGTTTTCTGCTGCTTTAAAGAATGTCCGCATTGCTTCATGAATAGAGATTCCATCAGTCAGCATTTGTTGGGTAATATGGTTAACAACTATGGTTTCGGGCTTAATTTTTGAGTCGCTATGTACATAAAGGTGTTGACTTGTTGCTAAGTCAATATGGCCTTGTCGAATCTCTACCCAGCCCATGGAAAGAATGACTTCTTCCTCACTGTCTAAGCCAGTTGTTTCAAGATCTAGAACGATGAACTCAGTGTCAAAAGCTCGTTGATTTACGTCCAGATTTGGCGAGCGAAGCAGCTTTTTAAGATAAAGAGGGATGTGCTTCTTTTTACAGTGCTTTTGTCTCTGACGATTTTTTCGTGTCAATGGATGAAAGTACTCAAGTAAGCGCTTCATTATCGGCTCCCAAAACGGAGTTTGGCGACTTCTTGTAGATCTGCAATGATGCGGAACGCGTCTTTTAAATGTTGACGTTCAAAACTACCGAACGTATTGGGGTCAATGTGGTTATTTGGCTCATCTCCACTTTTTAGTGCTTCTAATTGATGGGCAAATCGAAACGACAAGATGAATTGATATGCGTTGATTATATTTTTGTACGCGTCATGGCTGAGCAGTCCTTTTTCGTTAGCTGCTTTAAAACGCTCATCAGTTGCAGTGAGGTCACATTCAACTGCCAGACCATAAATCCTTGCAAGATCAATGATTAGATTAATCGCGTATTTTTTTACGTCGAGCGTTTTCTTGTTCTCTCCCGATTTTTGTAATACTAGGCTATTGAATATTCCTAGCGGTGGGTTTGTTTTCACCGCATCGTTAACTAACATCGTAAGGAATTCTCTATTAGCGTTGATGTTAGAGTGAAGCTCATCGCGAAGTATCTGTTCAAAGTCTTTGTTTCCATAAACGGTTCGGATTTCTAAAAAGACACTGATATTGAGGAGGCGCTCGTATTCAGGATTTGCCACCCATTTCTTATAGTACTTTTTCCAAACAGAGAGAGGCTGGCACCATTTAGGGGTCGCTGCCATAAATTTCCCTGGACACAATGGATAGTTACATTTATTCAGGCCATTACTTACTATCATTGCTAAATGTTTGAAGTAGATACGGTCGTTATCTGTTGCCGAATCATCTAATACGATGGCGCTATCTTGATCTGACAGCATATGTACTTCTTGGCGAGCATGAGAGCCTGCCACAATCCAAGAGAAGTCACAGGGAGGTGTTCCCAACTTATCAATGGCTATTTGTATTAACCTACGAGTGTACGCATCCATAATCATGGTCATCACTTTACCAATGATTTCTGGTGAAACCCGTCCTTCGACTAATGCTTCAAAAATAGCTTGGCGCTCAGACGTAAAACTAGACAAAGCTTTGACACTGCCAGCATATTTGATCTTTTCAATTAAAAATATTGCTTGGACTCGATGGTTTTGAACCAAGTGCGTTGTTGTCAAAACGCCAACGACGTTATTGTCTCTGACTAGGGGTAAATTTCTTATGTTGTGCTGCATCATAATGGAGGCTGCGTGCAGAACTAAATCGTCAGGATGAATTGTTTTAGGATCAGGCGACATGACTTCGACGACTGGTGTTGAGATGCTTAATCCTTTGGCGATGACTCGCTTTGTCATATCTCGGTCGGTAATCAGTCCAACTATTTTATTATCACGATAAACGACAGCGCAGGGAGAGCACTTATCGATCATCTCGTTGGCGACTGACTGAATGGATTGCTCAGCGGTTACAATTGCAACTCGACCACTAGCAACTTCCTCTACACGCCGAATAAACAACCCTTTTTCTTTGTTAGACCACACGACATCTAATGCTGACTTTAGCCGTACCTGAGCTTGTGATGCAAAATGTTCAGCACATTCAGGATGAGAAGTGCACAACTTTTTTAGCGCAGCATTTGGAATTACATAAACTAATGAATTTTCGATTGCAATTGCTTTGTATTCTTTTCCGCTTTCGACTTCGTTACCAAGAAAAGTGAAGCCAAACAAATCTTCCGGACCAAGTTTAGCTCTCAATATGCCATCAGATTTACGCTGTTCGATAGAGCCAGTTCTAATAATATAAAGTGACTTTTCGTTCTTAGAAGAATACTGATCAACAACATCCCCCTTGCTTAAATAAGTGATCTTAACAGATGAAGCAAGCTCGCGAAGTGCACCTTTAGGTACCTTGTCAAACGGATCAATCTGGCTGATAAACTGTATGATATTTGGCAGTAGCGAGTCGGTCATAACACAACATTCTTAAAATACATTTGTATTACTATATATCAAAATATTGATGGTGTGCCATAAAGAATTGGAGGAAACGAAATTAAAAAAGCACGCGAGATGCGTGCTTTTGCCTAGTTATTAGATCGCCCAAGCCCTAAGCTTAACTGGCTTCGGGTAAGCGATGTTTTGACTCCAACAAGTGGTTAGCCGAAGCTTGACGTGCTTTTTCAGCATTGCCTGCCATTATTGCTTCATAAATCTCACGATGTTCTTCGATGCACGTATTGCCTTCCTCAGATGAGTGAGCAATAAAGTTAATGAACATTGTAGTCAGAACATGCCCAAACGGTAAGAAAAAGTCGTTTCCGGTTGAGTTAAAAATAATGCTATGGAAACGAATATCTACATCCATCCAGCGCGCTTTGTCCAGTTCGTCTGCTTTAGCGACTTCCAACATATCTTGGAATGCTTCTGATAGCTGAATTCGCTGTTCCGCAGTGGCATTTTTCGCTGCGAGTGCACAAGCTTCAGGCTCTATAGCGCGTCGTAACCCCAAAAATTGATGACAGAACTGATCTATCTCTGTTAGACCGTCCATCCATTCAATTAATTGTGGGTCTAAAAAGTTCCAGTACGCTCGGTTGATGACTCGAGTACCAACTTTTGGACGTGACTCGAGTAAACCTTTTGATGTTAAAAGTTTTACGGCTTCACGCAAAGCTGTGCGACTGATACCAAACTGTTCACACAGGGACATTTCTCCTGGAAGAATGGACCCTTGAGGGATCTTGCCTGACAAAATGCTACGAGCAATTTCGCGAGCTACTTGTACATGTAAGCTGCGCTTGGAACCGGAGATAGAATGAAATTCACCAGACATAAAATCACTTATCGTTAAAATTGTATTATTTAAGCTTGGACTATATCATCCAAAGTGTAGCTCACCAAGAAGATGTTTACGTAATAACAGTTGTCTTCACAAATCCATTTTGAATCTCCGACTGCTTTATGAAGCCTTCATGATTATGATACTTAGCGTATAACAGATGAGGCCACCGATTCTTACATCATTCCTTATTTATCTGTTAGCTCAATATGTTAGTTAACTCTAGTCGCGCCTACTTATTGTACTCACTGATTTTCAATACACAGCACACAATTTGAATAGAAGGTCAGGTTTCTTGTTAAATAAAGTGATATTGTATTATTATATACTAAAGATCGGTGTGTATGATGTTACTACTCGACCATTCAATATTGAGTTTGGCCAATATACCTCGCGAGTAAAAATCATATTCATAAGATCGTTAGATTTTAGACGCTAAATAACAGTGCTTTACATTTACACAGAAAGTCTCCGCCTTCAAAGCGTGTTTCATTTGGCCTTTTCTAATTATTAGCTAAACAAGTCGTTTAGGCTGCTGGCAATGAGGAATATAGATGGCAGAGTTTTCACTTCTCGGGAATTCAAATCACAAGATACATGTACAAGTAGCAAGACAGATTTCTCGCAAAATATTGTCAGGAGAATTAAGTCAAAATGAGAAACTCCCGAGTGAAATAGAACTGTGTAAGTTGTTTGGTGTTAGTCGGACAGCACTACGAGAGTCGACGAAGTTGCTGTCTGCTAAAGGCTTAATTATCTCTAAACCAAAAGTTGGAACTACGGTACTACCAAGAAACTATTGGCATTTTCTTGATCCTCAACTCTTAGAGTGGATCCAAGATTTAGAAGATACTAAGCCGTTTCTATCTCAGTTTTTAGGATTGCGTAAAGCCATAGAACCAGAGGCGTGTGCGCTGGCAGCCCAAAATGCCAATGCTGAGCAAAGAAAGCTGTTGTCAATTGTATTTCAAAGAATGACGATGGCAGCACGATGTCACGATTATGATGAGTGGATTGCTAACGATCATTTGTTTCATCAAACGATATTCCTTTGTACCGATAATCAATTCTACGTTCCCTTCAGCAATATACTTTCGACCATATTTAAGGTGTTTATTGACAAGTCAGTTGAAGGAGGGAGGTTCTGCCTTAATGAGCACCGTGCAATTTATGATGCAATTATGGTCGGAAACTCATTTCAAGCTCGTTTAGCCTCTCAAACGCTGTTAAATGATGAGAATCAGAGGCTTTCCGACGCCGTGAATAGTTAAGAGCTTGCGTACATTTTTGTTGACTAAAAAGAGTTTTCTGTCGTTTCTTTTTGTCATGAACTTTGCCTAATGACAGAGCTCTTTAGTTTAAACGTTTAACCTCATTACAAAGGTTTACTAATGTTTTCTCAACCATATATAAAGAAAAACTTATCTCTTGCTTGGCCGCTTGCTCTTAATGCTTTGTTGATGCAATCAATGCTTATGATTGATACGCTGCTTGTTACGCCATTAGGTGAAGTTTCACTTGCTGCTATGGGGATTGCTACAACAATAGTTTCTTTTGTTTTAGGTATCCAAATGGCTCTAGCAAATGGGTCTCAATTGGTACTTAGCCGTGCCGTAGGCTCTGGTCATTATCTATCGTTAAATAAAGGTTTCTGGGCAGCTTTAGTTATCAACGTTCTAGTCGCATCCTTATTCTGGCTGTTGATTACTGTCTTTGATGAAGCGTTAATCAGTAAGTTGACGGATAACGTTGATCTCTATGCGGAGACAAAATGCTACCTTGCAATTGCTAAGTTCATCGTCATATTCAATGCCATTACTCAGGTTATGATTGCGGTGTTCAATGCGCTTGGACGGACCAAAGTTCCATTTAAAGGCTATTTGATTGAATTGCCAGTCAACGTGGCGATGTCTTATGTTCTGATTCACGGCCTGACTAATTTTGAAGGTATTGGCGTTCAAGGCGCCGCGGCGGGTAGTTTGGTTGCTATTAGTATTCGGCTGTTATATTTAACCATGTGCATTAAGCTTGATGATTCTATCATCTTGTCTATTAAGAAGCTTGATGCGTCATTGAAAAGCAATATACATAAGCATTTTAAAGAGATTTTCCCCGTCGCGGCGAACGTCACAATGTTACAAACTGGCGCAACGATATACATGTTGCTGTACTCGCAACTGACCTTAAATGCTTATGTCGCTATGACTATCGTGATGCCTTGGATCAAAGCGGGTACTCAGTTCATTACTGCTTGGGCGCATTCATCGGCAATCACGATTAGCCAAGCAATTGGATCAAGAAAAATGGATGAGCTGCGTAACAATGTCGATATTAGTATTGATATGGCCGTGATGATCTCGTTCGTTTCAGCATTTTTCTTTTTTGCACTTAGTTTCGTGCTTCCTGATTTGTATCCCGACTTAGACCCGAGTACTTACAAAGCGTTATCCGCGATTGCTCCACTTTACATACTGCTACCGATAGTACGTGGCTATAACACCGTTCATGGTCATATTTTGAGAGCGTTAGGTAAAACAACGGAGGTGTTTAAGATTAACTTTACCGGTCAGTGGGTAATCTCAATACCGTTATGTGCTTTGATGATTTTATACTTGGATCTTTCAGTATTTTGGGTGTTTGCAATCATGCCGTTTGAAGAAATTGTTAAGGCATGGCCATTTAGGCATTTAGCACGTAAGTCTCTGAAAGATTTCGATATTAATAAGGCAGACAAGCTAATGTACGATTGATCCTATGACTTTGGGATTAGGTCGAAAAGATTCGTAGATGCTATGGACTAAAGAGGAGTATGTCTAGCTTATCATTTTGGGGTTTATCGAGTTTATAAATTGTGATCAATAGAGCACATCATAACTTCTTTCCTCGAATCATTCCTTTGCAAACCTTATTATATGTATGACAATATTACATATAATAAGGTTTAAACATGAAACTCAATCTACTCGTAGCCGCAATGGCTGTTACCTTACCAACTCTTGCTATCGCTTCTGATTTAAATAATGGCGTTGATTATCCAGTCCCTGCCGATAAATTTGATATGCGAAACTGGAAGATCACTATTCCTTCAGATATCAATGAAGACGGAAAAGTGGACGAAATCGAGGGTGTGGCGATGCTGAGTTATTCACACAAAGACTTCTTCTTCTTGAACGAAGAAGGCAACTTGGTATTTGAAGTGCAGAATAAAGCGGTAACGACAAAAAACTCGAAGAATGCGCGCTCTGAACTACGTGAAATGCCTCGTGGCGCTGACTTTTCTATTCAAACCGATGATTTAGCAAACCATTGGGCTTTATCGAGCCACCCTCAGGCTGCTAAACACAGTCGCGTAGGTGGAACGTTGGAAGCGACCTTGAAAGTGAACCATGTTTCTGAACACGCCAAATTTCCAGAAAAAGGGCCTGCTCATTCTGTTGTTGTCGGTCAAATCCACGCGAAAAAAATTGATGCAAGAATAAAAGAGGGTAAAGGTTATGGACATGGAAATGAACCCATTAAAATCTTCTATAAAAAATTCCCAGAACACAAAATGGGCTCTGTATTTTGGAACTACGAGCGTAACCTAGCGAAGGAAGATCCAAATCGTATTGATATTGCATATCCAGTATGGGGAAATACTTGGGATAACCTTGAAGAACCAGGCCAAGCAGGTATCGCTCTTGGTGAAGAGTTCAGCTACAAGATAGAAGTTCAAGGAACTATGATGAACTTGACGTTTGAAACAGAACGCCACGAGACAGTGAATTATTCCATAGATCTCAGTAAGGGGATTGATAGTAAGGACTTTGAGCATGGCTACGCAGAAGACATGTTCTATTTTAAAGCAGGAGCTTATGGTCAATGTAGCGTCAGTGAGTCTCACCCTGTGTGGGGTACAGGATGTGCGGGCACCGGTGATTTTTCAGTCGACAAGAAAAACGGTGACTATAACAGCGTGACATTTTCTAAGCTCAAGCTAAATCAAAATTGAAACTAATAGAAAACTAAGAGCTACTCGATTTCTACTTAAGCCTCATCGATTTGATGAGGCTTTTGTTTTCAGTGGAATTCTTTAAAAGGTAAGAAACAAGATAGAGCAAGCAATCACTGGGACTGGCTTGAATTTAGAGTATTGTGTTGAATTTTGTTCTTCTGAAGAGGTAAAAAAATAAAGCCAGGCTCGAAAGCCTGGCCTAGTATCAAGTGCTACAAAATAACACTAGAGTTGCTTTGAATCGATGTTATCGAAATATGCTTTTGTTGAAGCACCACTTGTGTCCCCTACATAAATAGTCAGTTGTGATGGTGTATTCGTTGCGTCTAAGCCTGTTTCGGACTGGCTTGGCGCATCAACCGTTTTTCCATTAATAGAAACGTTAATCTCATCACCATCCCAAGCTAGGGACATTGAGTTCCAAGCGTCAGTCGTAATAGTGCCTATTTCTACGTCATCTGATCCTGCTTCGGCTTCAACTTTACCACTGCCCGAAATTCTCAATTCGTAGTAACGATCTGAGTTGTTTTTACCTGAGCCAACATTAATGTATGTAGTTTTTTCGTTGTCTGACGGAATGTAAACATCGAATGACACGCTACCGTTTGATGTTGCTCCGTTTGAAAACTCGCGCGTAACGTATGGTTTGTTGGTCGTATCTGTGTCGGATATTAGCAGAGAGTTAGCGCCGCTCTTTGATACATCATCACTTACTACAGCCACGGACGTCAAGGTGGAGGAGTCATCAGCAACCGTATTGTATTCTTTCCAACTAGAGTTTGCTGAACTGATATTTGTTCCTACTGGGTATGAGTCAAAGTTTTCACTCACGTCTTCTGACGGTTTATCAGGATTAGAACTTCCGTCTGAAATGACAACCGCTTCGCTTGATGCACTGTTGTAAATTGTCGCGAGGTCTAAGCCTGGAATGTAGTTGTCAAAATCCTCTTCTAGAACCAACACTTCAGAGCCCGAATCACTAGAGTAAATCTTCAAGTTGTCTGCATTTAATTCAAAGTTTGTAGTGTTGCCATTATCACCTAGTCTCAGTGATACATAAGTTACAGCGGTGCCATCAGCGACAGGTAACATTTCACCTATTTGTTTACCGTTAACCGAAAAAGAGAAGAAGTTTTCTACCCAACTGACTTCTATCGCGAGGTTTTCACCTAACTCAAACGTGTCGCCTGTTTCCGTCAAGTTTCCACTTGCATCGCGGTATTTGATTTTGCCGTTTTCAAATGCCACTTCGCCATGCAAGTTGGAATTCGAGGTTTTTGCTGCATAAAATGAGATGTAAGCATTGTCACCAGAACCGTCGGCTTCCTGTTCTGTTTCTTCATGATGCTGGTAAGTTAGATCTACAGTTAGTCGGCCTGTTGAAATTTCTGAAACACTCGTTGAATCAGACAGCTTGATTCGTAACTCACCGGTGTCTTCTTCTGTTCCACCTTTATTGGTATCCAAAATTTGTACGACGTTGTTATCGCCAGCGTCATTATTTGCCGCTGCAACTGCATCTTTCACCGCATCGTTTTCTGATTCATCGTTACCGGTGAAGTTTCCGTCATTTGTTCCTGAGATGGTTAACATGCCGTTTGAAACTTCATAAGTCCCTGTTAACTCGGTGGGGTTACTTAGATCGCTCTCGTCATAAAGGTTGAATGTAAGCGTCTCTGTATCTTTATCTTCGGTATAAGTTGAAGTGTAGATTGTGTAAGTACCGAAGTTATCATCATCGTTATAATACTTTTGCGTACCGTCTTCAAAGACATAGACGTTTGGCAGGTCGTGCTCATCATCGGATTTCGCCACAGTGGCTGGTGTTGAAATATCCCACATACCTTGGCTCAACTCAGACTCAGTTTCTGTTGGTGGGGGGGCCGATGGTGCATCCCTTAAATCAGTGTTACATCCGGTTAACAAACCTGTGGAAATAGCAATTGCTGCTGCAATTTTTGTTACTTGCATGGTAGGTACTCACTTCTATGTGTTTTTATTTATGTAATATTGTTAGACAAATAATTTCTGTCATCTAGATGGTTTTATCAATAGAATGATCCGACTCACACTAGATACAATGATTGCTCACTGAAGTGATGAATAAGTCACACAAAATAGTTGAATATCAACATCAATAAGAGCTGAACCTTTATGAGGTTGACAGCTTTCTTTATAGAGGAACAGCAAAAACTAAAGGTGATTTAGCAAGGGAATTTTGATTTCATGTCAAGATTTTTGGCTTTAAGTTATTGAATTTATTGTTTTTTATGTTTTTTTAATCTTCTTCTTTATCATATGAAACGAGTTAAAACATTTCTCTGTAAGTGATGTCTACAAAGGTCGTTTTAGAATCAGACATAGCTAACACTTTTGAATATATAATAATACAAATTGTCAGTTGAGGGGCACTTACATGATTAATATCACAGAACTCTCATGATGAATTAACTAGTATTTGTCATACATTAATTCAATAGTGTTGAATCAAATCCAGGGATTTAAGTGGTATCCCAAAAAATATATACAGAGAGATATAATCATGAAAGCAGTTACAACAATGTCCCTATTCGTTGCTTCCACATTAATGGCGGGAGCGGTTTCCGCAGCAACTTTAGACTATCGCGCAGAATATAAGCATGAGAGTGAAACTTATGCCCAACGTATCAAAATTAGTGGTAGTTCTAAAATTAACGATCAGACCAAACTGAACTTTGGTGTTGAACAAAAATTCCATAGTTACGACAACTCGCATTTTTGGGATCAACTCGTTGCTGGTGATTCTGAGTTTGATTGGGGAGTTCGCTACCAAATAAATAAACAATGGTTTATCCAACCAGGGATGCCTATTACTTTTGGTGATGATGACGAAAAAACCACTTATAAACCACAAGTTCGTGTTGGTTACAAATCCTCTTTTGGCTTAAGTACCGCTTTACGTTACCGACACGAATTTCAAGTTTATTCAGATGGTGCAGGTAACAAAACACTAACGGATGGTACTTCGGTAAGCGTTGCTGGGAAAACAGTTGAACAAGGTAAGTGGACACTGACAGGCTCTTACGATATGCGTCAGTTTGATAACGAGTACCTTGATAACGTCAAGCTGAGCTATGAGATCAACTACAACAAAAACTATGACGAAGTGCGTTTATCTGATTGGAAAGATTCTGAGTGGGATGCTGGCTTAATTGTTGGTTACCAAATGGGAGATTTCCGTCCTTACTTTGAATTGTGGAATGTCAAAGGTAAGGATGGTTCAACCACGGATGACCGCCAATTGAGAACACGCCTTGGCCTTAAATACAGCTTTTAACCCGAGTGTTATTGCCTAATTGTTGTTACAGCAAAAGAGCTGTTAATTCATTTTTATATTGTAGGTGTTAGATTACATGAAGCATATTTTCTTCAAAAGCTTGTTAGCTTCTTCTATTTTACTTGCTGTGGGCTGTAATAGTACGGCGACCATGGTAGATCCATTTCCAAACAACCAAGAAACTGGTGCTGATATTCTGACTCCCGTTACGATAACGGCGAGTAGTCATGATGGTAATGTTCCAGAGCAGTTGTTTGACCAAGATATTATGACACGTTGGTCAGCAAATGGTGATGGTGAGTGGGCGATGTTGGATTACGGCTCGGTTTATGAGTTCGACGCAATTCAAGCCTCGTTCAGCAAAGGTAACGAACGCGTCAGCAAATTTGATGTTCAGTTTAGTACTGATGGTGAAAACTGGGTGACGGTTATTGAGGGTGCGCAAAGCTCTGGTCGCGCACTTGGCTTAGAGCGCTTCCAGTTTGAGCCTGCAGTAAAAGCACGCTATGTTCGTTACGTTGGCCACGGTAATAGCAAAAACCAATGGAACTCAGTTACTGAGTTAGCGGCAGTTAATTGCGGAATTAATGCCTGTCCGGCAAGTCACATCATTACTGATGACGTCGTTAACGCTGAAGCGGCTATGATTGCGCAAATGAAAGCGGAGCAAAAGGCACAAAAGGATTTACTCAAAAAGAATCGTAAAGGCGACTTTGGAGCACCAATCGTCCGTCCTTGTGAAACGACTGTGACGTGTGATCTTTCTAAAGCGATGCCTTACCCTACGTTACCGAAAGAGCCACTCGCTACAAATGCACCGGGTGAAAACTTTGACTTAACACGTTGGAAACTGACGACACCTTTCGACCATGACAAAGATGGTCGTGCTGATGATATTGATGAGTGGGACTTGGCTAACGGCTTCCAACACTCTGATATATTCTACACAGCTGATGATGGCGGAATGGTATTCAAGAGCTATGTGAAAGGCGCTCGAACTTCTGAAAACACTAAATACGCGCGAACTGAGTTACGTACCATGCTTCGTGCTGGTGATAAGTCTTACAGCACAAAAGGTGTAAATCCTAATAACTGGGTATTCAGTTCTGCACCAGTTGAAGATCAAAAAGAAGCGGGTGGTGTAGACGGTACGCTTGAAGCGACTCTGAAGATTGACCACGCAACCACAACTGGTCAGTCGCATGAAGTTGGCCGCTTTATTATCGGCCAGATTCATGACAAAGATGATGAGCCAATTCGTCTTTATTATCGTAAGCTACCAGACCAACCAACAGGTACAGTTTACTTTGCTCACGAAAAAACCAAAACTGGAACAGAGGATTACTACAGCTTAGTGGGTGATATGACTGGTGAAATCGGTGACGATGGCATCGCGCTAGGTGAAAAATTCAGCTACATCATTGATGTGAAAGGCAACACAATGACAGTTACGGTAAAACGTGATGGTAAAGATGATGTTGTTCAAGTCGTAGATATGAGTGACAGTGGCTATGACGAAGGTGGCAGATATATGTACTTTAAAGCCGGTGTCTATAACCAGAATATGTACGGTAATCCAGATGATTACGCACAAGCTACTTTCTATAAATTAAAACAATCTTTTGGTAAGTACCAAGGCTAGTTCTATCACTTTTAGTTGATTGAAGTCCTTTGCCCTCAGCTTTGTAGCTGAGGGCTTTTTCTTTCTATAGAAGAATAAAACAGCTCAAATGTTATTTTAATTGACATAGATAAATTAATTTAAAAATTTATCATCATAGATAGGTAATAATTATTGATTGCTTTTATCTTCTGACAATGTTTATTTTTAAGTGCTAATGTATATTAGAGTAGTTTAATTGGTTAAATTTAAAATAACTCAGCGTTAGGGTAGATAAATATCTCACGAAACTATAGACGCTGTTTTTAAGCTGCCTAAGTGGAGGTTGATTTATATATTTATCGTAGAAGGAAACACTATGCGTGAAGCGAGTTGAATTGTGGTGTTCTAAAAGAAGAGGCCACGAGAAAATAAATTTCCCGTGGCGGCAGTATGAGCTTTGTTCGTTGCTTTAGAGCAAAGTAGCAAGCCTATTGCTAAGAGATTGAAATGACTATTGATGAAGAGTGCTCAAAACACTAAAGCTCACATCAAAGATTTCTCCTCGATATGCATTATCAGGTTTAAACTGAGGGTAAATTCCGGCTTTGAAGTAAAACGCAATATCAGGCGACGCCCATCTTTCAGTAAGAGTATAGGACTTGTTGTTAGCGGTGTCTGAGTATGCTTCTCCCCACTTCAGTGTGTGCGAGACCATATTACTGCCATCTGCATCGTAGGTGGCTAAAAACAGTCCTTCCTTATCGGCACGGATCGTATATTGCCAGTCTTCGTTTACCGCGTAGGTACCAAGCTTAACGCTGAATGCGTTACAATCAGTACAGTCTTTGTTGTTATCAAGTTTGTAGTTATCGTTCAGAATAACTCGGACTGGCTTATTCTCACCTTCCCAAAGTAGCTTTACGAGTGCTTGGCTGATTTTCCAACCATGTATCTGGCCTACCACGACTTTTGGTAATTGACCGTCGATTTTAGGGTATTCGTTGATTCTTAGTGTTGCGTTTAGCGTATGCGAAGTTGCACCGGTACGACTATCTTCAATATACCAACTTGTCTCTTCATCGCTGGTGCTGCAATCCGGGGAGTTAGTACTGATGTAGAGCTCTCGCAATTCTGAACGGATGTAACTGGAGTTGGCCGTTGACGTGCCGTAACCCATATCGGCGCGGAAATGCATGCTACCGTCAATAACATTGAAGTATGATAAATCAATCTCGCGTTGGTAAACGCTCTCTTCGTTAGACAGAAGATCTTTACTTGAATTACAACGCTCAGGCTCTAATTCAGCCGCGCTGTCACCGCCAAAACCATACCAATCATTTTTGCTTGCAGGAATGGTTAATTTCCAATCGTCAATATTCCAAGCTATTGAATCAGTATGGTCAGTTTTGGTTAGTCCTAACTGCTTAAATTGTACCTTTGCTTCACCGTTTTCAAACTGGTTATAAACTCCGGCTTTAAAGTAGCTCAGGAGGTGCTGCCAGTAGGATACATCTACATTTACCTTTTGCTCATCGTTCACTTTAATGGTTAATGTGTTTTCTCCGATTTTTACTTCGAATCGCGTGAATGCGTTGAGATCGGCTTTTCCTAAATCATAACGATCGTATGATGTTGCATAACAATCTGATGCGCTAGAAGGTAGACTGCAATCTATGGCATTGTTCTTTACTACCGCCCAGTAATGACCAGTGATACTGTTTCGTTCTTGTTCCCAAACGATTCGTAACAAAGGGTGTGGGATAGCACCTGTACCAGAAGTATCTGTGCCTTTGTTATGAATTTGCAGGAAAGTGACTTCATCATGGTTTGCAGGGGAGCTAGCCATTGCAAGGTTAATCTCTGGTAATCGAACATCTGCATACAAAGTTCTAAAGACGCCTTGTTCTGAAATGTTGAAGTTTTCTCGCTCACGAACTTCTGAGCGCATTTTGTAGTTCGACATTTTAAAGACAAGGTAATTGGAATCCTTTTCTGCGTAAAAGTGGTCACTCTTATAATCCGAGAATGCTCCATTTTTGACGTCACTGGTTTTATTTCCCTCCTTCCCATCGGGATCTGATACTTGTAAATCTGAATTTCTCAATATGTTTTGAAATTTTGCTATTGAGTATGGTGCTACATGCTCTTGGTGTGGAATATTTGGTTTATCATCTTGTCTTGTAGGGGAGGTATTTCCTCCACATCCTATTAATCCAAGCCCAGAGAAGCTTATTAGAAGCAATTTAGTTGATTTTATAAACACAGTAGTAAGCCTCTTACACTATTTAATATTTGTAATACAATATCATTTTGGTGTTGTTGGGGAGTAGTTTAGTCATAAGTTAAATAGTAAAAGTGTTAATTAAATCTCAGAAGAGTTCTATATCTATAAGTGGTGTCTTTGATAAGGCGTAAGGTTAAGTTATGTCTGTTTTTCTAAGAGTTATTAACGGTTTTACTATGATTAAACGCTAATTGATAAGCTCATGTAGAGTCATGTAAACAATCAAAAAAAGCCGAACATGACGTCCGGCTTTGAATTAGTTCCCGATTTTTACATTAATTTTTAGTGACTAGCTAAAGATTAAATTTGTGCGAATACGCCTTCCCAAGTGTAAGCCACACCGTCGAATTCAACGCGATGTGCCGCGTTTTGCTTGTCTTCGTCTAGATTGCAGATAGCGAAGTTGTAAGCGTTGCCTGTTGTGGTTTGCAGACGAATCACGGTGCCCACTTCGTTGTTGCCAACGACGGTTACTGAGTCTACTAGGCCACGAGCGCCAACCGATGCTTCAATAGACTCGTTGAAGTAACCGTGTGTCTCTAGCACAGAAGCAAACACGTGGTTCTGACCAGATTGACGTAGGATCAGTGCAGGCTCGCTCTTCAAGTTGAAGTCTGGATCATTTGCGCCAGTGCGAGTGAAGAACACTTTGCCGCCGTTTGTTGCGCTTGTGATTAGCGAGTAGTAACTGTTGTCGTGCAACCAACTAACAAGCGAGCTGCCTTGAACTTGGCCTGAACCTACATTCCATAGATGTTGGTAGCCGTTGTCTTCGCCCATTGGGCGTAGCGTGCTTTCTACATCGTATTCAAAATCCGTACGGATGATTTGACCAGAGTAGTGCACCGGCAGGTCGTATTGGTGCTCTTGATCTGCTTCGATGCGGTAAACATCAATCACAAGTGGTTTTTCGAATTCTGGCAATTCAGCAAGAATGATGCTGCGCTGCATGTCTACACCGTTGTAGTAACCAGAAATACGACCGCTCATGCCTTGCAGCTTTTCGTCATCAGCTTTGAAGAAGTGCTTAGAGCCGAACTTGGTTTCTGCTAGGGCTGTGTCGAAGTTGTTTTGCGTCTTTTGGTCAACTGTTACTGTGTTGTGCGCGACTGTCTGCTTACAGTAAGACTTGTTCTCTGGAATGTAACGACCGCCAAATTTAGGCTCAACGTTTACCCAGCGACCAAAGCCGTAATCGTGCAGCACTTCATGACCGCGGTTAAACACGCTCAGGTGAAGACCATCGTAGTGACCGTGGTCTAGCGCTGAGTGGTACTGGTGATCGCTGCCGTGCTGACCAAACCAGATAAGCGCCATTGTGTCGTCATCTTGTTCGTCACGGTGACGAAGAATGCTTACGCCGCCTTTTTCGCCTTCTGGACCGTCAGTCACGAATAGGCTACCCCAGTTGAATGGTTTGATGTTATCTGCGGCTGCAACTGCGTCAGACAATGTTTTACCTGAGATATGAACCCAAACGTCTTGCTGGTGGTCTGCCATGCCAAGTAGCGTTTCAGACTGCTCGTAACGGTGGAAGCATACTGACGTTGCCATGATTACGCCTTCATCGTTGATCGAAATCGTCTTCGATGAATCGTTCAGTGCTGGCAAAGTGCCATCTGGGAATGCCGTCTTAAATACTGCGTAAGACGTGGTCTTGATGACTGAGTCGTTGAACTCGTAAATACCAAGCTCAGGCTGACGACGTTCAATCGCTTCTGCGAATAGGTAGATTGGACGTAGCGAGAAACGGTGGTAGTAAGGACCTTCCATGTAGTAGCCGTCTGGCGAGAACAGTTGGTCTAACTGAGCTAGGAAGCCGCCGCTCACTTTGTCCAGTTTCAAGCCGTAAAGCGCTTTGTCTACCGCATCTTGATCGTTAATTGCGTAACCACAGATACCTACTGCTGCTACCGCCCACAGACCGTGGTTGTGTACGATGTCGAAGTCGTGACCGTAAGTGACTACGAACAGTTCAATCATTTGTTTGAACAGGTCGTTTTCAATCAGTGTTTTTTGCTCTTCTTCCAACGTGTGGTAAATGCAGCTATACGCACAAGACGCGTATAGCATCCACATGTTCTCGTTCAGAGTTTGGTGGAAGATCTTACCCGGAGGGTTAGAGTCACGGCTGGTGTTGCTTTCTAGCGTCGGGTATACCTTCGCGTAAGCCGTTAGCATGTCGACGATGTAATCGCGGTATTTCTGTTCGCCAGTGATAAGGAATAGGCGACCCGCTAGATCAATGTGGATGTAGTTTTGCTTGTGACGGTTATGCTCGTAGCCGCCGCCTTCGCCGTGACCTGGAACTTCAATGCCCACCTCAGCCATGTAAGCGTCAGTTTGTTTGATGTCACGTGCTAGTGCATTTCCTAATAGGCTATCCGTGCCAAGTGCTTTGCTTAGTTCTGCCGCTTCTTCAAAGTTCATTAATAGCGGTTGGTAAGACTGGGTTTGGTAGCTCATTATTATTTCTCCTGCCCGAATGCGTTTACTTCTAGAGAGTAGAAGCCATTCCAGCTGTAGGTTTTACCGTTCAATTCTACTTGGTGTGGGGTTTGGTCGTCAGCGCCTAGAACATTGCTGATCATCACAGTAACCAGTGATTTTTCAGTCGTGATTTCTACGATGCTGCCAACGGCGTTGTAACCCACGACGCGGATATCTTTCACCTGACCACGTGCATTCACCGACTGCTCAAACTCTTCGTTGAAGTAGCCGTGTGTTTCTAGCACAGAAGCAAATAGCGTCGATTCGCCCTTGCTGCGCAGAATGAATGCCGGCTCGCTACGTAGGTTAAAGCTTGGGTCATTGGCGCCAGTGCGAGTGAAGATCACTTCATTATCGCCGTTCTGTTTCGCGCTGCTGCTTGTGCCTAACCAAGTGTAGTAGGTGTTGTTTCGTAGCCAGCTAACCAGCGCCGTATCTTGCACTTTGCCGCTTGCTACATTCCAAAGGTGCTGGTAACCGAAGTCATCGCCAAGCGTGTTCAGTTCACCAAAGCTTTGGTAATCAAAGTTAGTACGTACGATTTGACCATCGTATTGATGAGAGTAGTCGTACTGATGCTCGCCTTCACCTTCGATGCGGTAAAGGTCTAGCAGTAGCGGTGCTTCAAGCTCATCGAGGTTAAGCATGAACACACTGCGCTGCATGTCTGTATTCGGGTAATGGTCGTTCGCAAACGCACTCATACCGTTGATTTCAGTGCCTTCTACTTTGAAGAAGTGAGGCAAACCGTGTACTGAATCAGCGCGGTCTACATCGAAACCATTCTGACATTGCTCATCAATCGTTACCGCGTTATGCGCGATAGTTTGACGTGCGTACGATTTGTTTTCGTCTAGGTAACGACCGCCGAATTTAGGCTCTACGTTTACCCAGCGACAGAAGCCGTATTCACGCAGCACTTCTTGACCACGGTTGAAGAAGGTAATGCCAAGCGTATCGAAGTTACCATGTCCCATGCCGTGTTGACCGTAGTTCATCACAAGCTGTGACACATCACCGGTTTTATCCTGCATACGGATAAAGCCTTGTGCACCGTTGTTACCCGTTGGACCTTCGTTAAGCTCCACACTCGGCCAGAAAGGCATGCCGATTTCACGGTCTGCGATGGCTTTATCGTAGGCTTGAGAAAGTTCTAGACCGCATGGGTGCATCCAAACTGCGTTTTGAATCTTCGCCATGCCTAGGATGTTGTCATCCATACCGTAGTGTTTGCTGTAAACGCTCACCGCAACTTGAACACCCATATCGGTAATGCTCATGGTACGAGATGCGTCGTTTAGGGCAGGGAACTCACCATTCGGGTAAGCCGTTGCCAGCATCGCTTGTACTGTGTTGCCAATCACTTTGTCTTTGTAGTTGTAGATGTCTACTTCAGGCATATGACGGTGTACTACTTCTGCAAATACACAAGTTGGACGAATCGCATAACGATGGTAGTAAGGGCCTTCCATGTAGTAACCAGAAGGGGCGAACAGTTGTGAGATTTGCGCTAGGAAGCCACCGGTATCATCACGGTCTTGACCGTATACCGACATCTCTAGATATTCAGGTTTACCAATAGCTAGACCACAAATACCAACAGCCGCAACTGCCCAGATACCGTGGTTGTGAATACGGTCGAAATCGTGCGCGTATTTTACTGTGAACATGTCTAGCATTGGTTCGAAAATGCGCTCAACAACGGCTGTGCGCTCTTCTTCCGTCATCACTGATGCCACGCAAGAGTAAGCAAGGCTAGTAAACATTAACCAACAGTGTTCATTAAGGATCTGGTGGAAAAGACGACCTGTTGGGTTAGTGTTTTTCTGTACGTGGAAATCAAAAGTGAGGTACTTCTCTGCGTAAATAGCGAGAAGATCTTTAACGAACTGCGCGTACTTTTCTTCTTGAGTGATCAAGAACAAACGACCCGCTAAGTTCATGTAGGTATAGTTTTGTTTGTGGCGGTTGTGCTCGTAGCCACCTGCTTCGCCGTGACCTGGTACGTCTAGAGGCAGACGCATGAAGGCTTCAAGTTCCTTGCGATTCGCTTCAATGGATTTGCCCATTAAGCTCGGCTTTCCGACTTCCTTTCTTAGTAGTTCGACTTCTGCTTCAGTCAACAAAATCGGTTGTGTAGTCATTTCTTTACCACCCTCAGATGAAGTGTGTTGTTTTCTTAAACTTCCTATAAAGTAATACAATATTAAGTTTGGGTGTAGTTTTTGTGGCAAAAAGGGAGAGTGAAATCACGCGAATTTAGCTAACTTATTGATTTGTATTGTTGTGGTAATCCTTGTTGTGGCTGATGTTTCGGCGTTATCAATCGTTAAGTGGAATGCTTTAACGAGCACCGTTTGATGAATATCACATATTTTTAGATATATTGTATGACAATTAAAATAGATCGGATATGCTCGTTACCAATTCGACAGCAGACCCTTTCGCTTCGCGTTTCACTTTTATCAATACGACGCTTTTTTAAGAGAACCTTTTAATAAAAGCATGGTTAAGAATGAAGTGCCGTAGGGTTCGCTTTAATAGAGACTTTTTAGGAGTATGACGATGAATTCTTTCTTTGTATTAGATGAGAACCCGTGGGAAGAGCTAGGCGGCGGTATCAAACGTAAAATTGTTGCTTACACAGATGACCTAATGGCGGTTCACCTATGTTTCGACAAAGGTGCGATTGGCGCTCCGCATACTCACGAAATCCATGATCAAATCGGCTACGTAGTACGTGGTAGCTTTGAAGCAGAAATCGAAGGCGAGAAGAAAGTACTTAAAGAAGGCGACGCATACTTTGCTCGTAAGCACATGATGCACGGTGCGGTTGCACTAGAGCAAGACAGCATTCTTCTAGACATCTTCAACCCAGCTCGTGAAGACTTCTTAAAATAATCTATAGCGCAACCTCAGTTGCTAAGGTGACAACATGAAATCATTAAACATCGCGGTCATTGGCGAATGTATGGTTGAGCTACAGAAAAAGGAAGGTCAGCTAAAGCAGTCATTCGGTGGTGATACGTTGAATACCGCACTGTATTTATCTCGTTTGACCAAAGCTCACGATATCAAAACCAGCTATGTAACGGCTCTGGGTAACGATCCTTTTAGCCAAGAAATGCTATCAGCATGGCAAGAAGAGGGCATCGATACTAGTCTGGTTCTTTCCGTTAAAGAAAAGCAACCAGGTATTTACTACATCGAAACCGATGAAACTGGCGAACGTTACTTCCACTACTGGCGTAACGAAGCGGCCGCTAAGTTCCTATTCGAGCAAAATGAGTCTCCGCAATTAGTCGACAAACTTTACTCGTACGATGCGGTTTACTTGAGCGGTATTACATTAGCGATCCTTACTGAAGAAGGTAAGACGCAACTGTTTGGCTTCCTTGAGCGCTTCAAGGCACAAGGTGGTAAGGTTATTTTCGATAACAACTACCGTCCTAAATTGTGGGAGAGCCGCGAGAATGCCATGTCTTGGTACCTTAAGATCCTTAAGCACACAGATATCGCACTGCTCACATTTGAAGATGAGCAAATGCTTTACGGTGACGAGCATCTAGAACAGTGCATCGAGAGAACCTCTGCACTGGGCGTGGATGAAATCATCATCAAACGTGGTAGCAAAGATTGCTTGGTTGTGGCGAATGGCGAAGCGCAATACGTGGCGCCAAACAAAGTCGACAACGTGATTGATACAACAGCGGCTGGTGATTCTTTCAGTGCGGGCTTCTTGGCGAAGCGTTTGACTGGCGGCAATGCAGCGGAATCGGCTTACTCTGGCCACTGTATGGCTGGCGCGGTAATTCAACATAAAGGTGCCATCATTCCACGTGAAGTGATGCCAGATCTTCCTTTGTAATTCTTTTGCGGAGCGTTGAGTAATCGGCGCTCCGCAGTGATTTATTGAACTCAAGTTAACGACGACGAGTACACTCTTATGACGACATTAAACGAACAATTAGCAAACCTAAAAGTAATTCCTGTTATTGCCATCAACAAAGCAGAAGATGCGATCCCTCTAGGCCGCACGTTGGTTGAAAACGGTATGCCTTGCGCAGAAATCACGTTCCGCACAGAGTGTGCAGCGGACGCAATCGCAGCGATGCGCGCTGAGTTCCCTGAAATGCTGATTGGCGCGGGTACAGTTTTGACTAACGAGCAAGTTGACCAAGCGATCGAAGCTGGTGTGGACTTTATCGTAAGCCCTGGCTTTAACCCTCGCACGGTTCAATACTGCCTAGACAAAGGCGTGGCTATCGTACCTGGCGTAAACAACCCAAGCCTAGTTGAGCAAGCGATGGAAATGGGTTTGCGTACACTTAAGTTCTTCCCTGCTGAGCCATCTGGCGGCGTTGGTATGCTTAAAGCACTAACGGCGGTTTACCCAGTGAAATTCATGCCAACAGGTGGCGTGAGCCTAGGTAACGTAGACGAGTACCTGTCTATCCCTTCAGTACTGGCATGTGGCGGTACTTGGATGGTTCCAACAAAACTTATCGATGAAGGTAAGTGGGATGAACTAGGGACACTGGTTCGCGACGCAGTAGCTCACGTAGCATAAGTGTCGTAACACCCCGATAAAACTAGCGAAAGAATGAAAAGCGAGCCTCAGTGCTCGCTTTTTTGTGTTTGAAAGTTTGAAAGAGGCGAGAGTTAAGAATCGCATTCATATAAATCCTACTTTCTATCAAATTTTTTCGAAACATCTCATTACGTTTCCTTCAAAGAAATGCCGCGCATTTTTGATCTTCAGACAAAGCGCGAAGAAGAAAAATATTCCATACTCTAATAAATTTCAACTAGACAATTTGTATTACAATATATTGAGGTGTTCTGAGTAGCAATTATCTCCTAGAAAGCCATTGGTCTAAGAAAGTAAGGGGTTTGACGTATTCTTTTCGTTGAATAACTTATGCTTTAGATCACAATTAAAGCTTATTGTAGTACAAATGGAGTTGTGAGAAGAGTAGTCTAGACGTTAGAAAATGATCAAACTTGAAAGGCTGAAAAAATGACTATTGATACTCTTGTTGTTCTTGCCTACTTCTTCTTCTTAGTTGCAATTGGTTGGATGTTCCGTAAGTTCACTACCTCAACCAGTGACTACTTCCGAGGGGGCGGTAAGATGTTATGGTGGATGGTAGGTGCTACCGCCTTCATGACGCAATTTTCAGCATGGACGTTTACAGGTGCCGCAGGACGCGCGTTCAATGACGGTTTCGTTGTTGTAATCCTATTCTTAGCCAACGCATTTGGCTACTTCATGAACTATCTCTACTTTGCTCCAAAGTTCCGTCAGTTACGTGTAGTGACGGCGATTGAAGCAATTCGTCAACGTTTTGGTAAGACTTCAGAGCAGTTCTTCACTTGGGCTGGTATGCCAGACAGCTTGATCTCAGCCGGTATTTGGTTGAATGGTCTTGCGATTTTCGTGGCAGCGGTCTTCAACATTCCTATGGAAGCGACCATCATCGTTACGGGTTTAGTGCTAATGCTAATGGCGGTAACGGGTGGCTCTTGGGCAGTTGTTGCATCTGACTTTATGCAGATGCTGGTTATCATGGCAGTGACGATCACTTGTGCGGTGGCGGCATACTTCCATGGTGGCGGTATTGGCAACATCGTGTCGAACTTCCACGGCGACTTCATGCTGGGTAACAACCTGAACTACTTCAGTATCTTTATCCTTTGGGTTGTGTTCATCTTTGTTAAACAGTTCGGTGTCATGAACAACAGCATCAACGCTTACCGCTACTTATGTGCAAAAGACAGTGAAAACGCACGTAAAGCTGCAGGTCTTGCATGTGTGCTGATGATTGTTGGTCCTATCATCTGGTTCCTACCACCTTGGTACGTTGCGGCATTTATGCCTGATTTCGCAGAGCAATACGGCTCAGTAGGTGGTGATGCAGCTTACCTAGCATTCGTACAAAACGTAATGCCAGCAGGTATGGTGGGTCTTCTGATGTCAGCAATGTTTGCGGCGACCATGTCTTCAATGGACTCTGGTCTTAACCGTAACGCGGGCATCTTTGTGATGAACTTCTACAGCCCGATTGTGCGTCCACAAGCGTCGCAAAAAGAACTGGTTATCGTGAGTAAAGCAACGACTATCGTGATGGGCTTCATCATCATTGGTATCGGTCTATTCATTAACTCACTACGTCACTTGAGCCTGTTCGATATCGTACTGAACGTCGGTGCATTAATTGGCTTCCCAATGCTGATTCCTGTACTACTTGGTATGTGGATTCGTAAGACGCCGGATTGGGCTGGTTGGGCAACACTGGTTGTTGGTGGCTTTGTTTCTTACATCTTCGGTATCTCACTACAAGCAGAAGATGTAGAGCGCCTATTCGGTCTAGAGCAAGCGTTTACAGGACGTGAGTGGGCAGACCTAAAAGTTGGCTTGAGCTTAGCGGCACACGTTATCTTCACCGGTGGTTTCTTCTTGCTGACAACGCGCTTCTACAAAGGTCTATCACTTGAACGTGAGAAAGAAGTGGACCAATTGTTCGAGAACTGGAATACGCCACTTGTGGCTGACAGCGAAGAGCAGCAGAACCTAGATACAAAACAGCGCGGCATGCTTGGTAAGCTTATCAGCGTAGCGGGCTTCGGTATCCTAGCTATGGCTCTAATTCCAAATGAACCATCTGGTCGACTACTGTTTATCTTGTGTGGTGCGATTGTTCTCTCGGTGGGTGTTCTATTGGTGAACGCAGCCCGAGGGCCTAAAAGCCCAAAGTTAGCTAACGCGAAAAGCTAACCAAAGTTAAAGACTCTCAATGAAAAATCCCGCGGTGTTAAAGCCGTGGGATTTTTTGATCAAGCTGACTGAGAAAGCGTGGCGCATCGTTTGTTGTTATTCGTTGTATTGGGGAACTCCCAATAAGGTGCGACTATATTCACATTAGAGTCGTCAGCCTAAAGCGAAAAAGCAATCTAACTTTCTTTGCACGCCGTGTTTACACTTTACACCCCAAACCTGATGCTTTGTCTATTTAAATAAATATGTGTGCCTTCTTAGCAAAGAAAAAGCATTAAATCAGACGTAGCTTTAATGAGGCGTACGCCAGAAATAGGAGAGAGGTTTTGAAGTGTGAGTGGAAAATATATAAGAGAATTGGAAGAGGCTGCCCTGCAAAACTTTAAAGGAGTGGCTAGGGTATCAAGGAGTGATGAGCGTCTGGGGAAAAACAAAAAAAGCCCAGCTACATTGGTAGCTGGGCTTTTAGTTACAACTGAGTGTGACTAAGCTTCTAGCTCTGCAAAGTAGTCGAAGATGACTGGAACGTCATTTTGACCAAGGCCTTTATCAACTGCTGCTTGTAGACTCCTAGAAGTGCCCTCTGCAATCAGGGAAGTTGTACCAAGCTCTTCGCATAGAGCAAGGAAGTAACCGAGGTCTTTGTTTGCGTTTGCGACAGAGAAGCCTAGTTTTTCTTCGCCATCTACGGCGTAAAACTTACAGAATTGCATAAATGGTGAGTTTGATGGTCCTGCAGACATGATGTCGAATAATTGTTGACCATCAACACCAGCACGTTTAGCAACAGCAAATGCCTGAGACATTGTTGCTACGGTTGTCATACCCATAAAGTTATTCACAAGCTTAGTTACGTGACCAGAGCCTAGTGTGCCAAGGTGGAATACGTTTTCACCTTGATCGTCCAGCACTGGCTTAACCTTATTGAATGTTTCGACGTCGCCTGCGGCCATGATGTTCAGTAAACCATCTTTTGCGTGGGCAGGTGTACGACCTAGAGGCGCATCAATCATACCAGCCCCTTTCTTAGCAAGGTCAGCGCCAATCTTCTTCGTTGAAGCTGGAATAGATGTACCGAAGTCGATGAGTGTTTTACCTTCTGACATGCCAGCTAGAACACCAATGTCTCCGTAAACAACTTTTTCGACAACTTCAGATGTTGTTAGGCACAGCATCACGATATCACTTTTCTCTGCTAGCTCTTTACCTGAAGAAGCTTCAGAAGCGTTTCCACGAGCTAGTACTGCGTCAACAGCATCTTTATTGAGGTCCATTACAGCAACTTCGTAACCACGTTTCTGTAGGTTTTCAACCATGTTTCCGCCCATCAAGCCTAGGCCGATGAAACCAATGATAGGTTTAGTCATTTTAACTCCAAAAATAATATTGTATGATTATATTGCTTGTTAGTAATCATAATGACTATTGTGGCTTTTGCAATTGAAAATTATGAGCATAGCGGGCTTGGGATGAATTTTTTCTAAAAGTGAGATGTAAGTAAGGTTTGTGGGGGTTTTATTCATCAGTGTATATAAGAAAAGCGGATTCATCACGCTTCCATTTTATCGTGAACAAAGCCTTTAGGAGGCTTAAATAACGTAAAAATAAGATTTATTGTAATACAAGTGATTTTGTTTCAGCTAGAGGAATACTGTCTATACCAAAAATGGGTGAAACGTTCCAGATGGGGTGAAAGGCGAGGTGGTATAAGGATAAGCCGCAGTACAAACATACTGCGGCCGTTATCAAATCAGTACTAAAGCGTACTTACTGATAGGTAAAAAGACTTATTGGTACTAAATGCCTAAAGCTTGACCACCACCAATTTGCAGTGTTTCTGCGGTAATGAATGATGCATCTTTACTTACCAGAAAAGAGATAGCAGAGGCGACTTCCTCTGGCAGGCCTAGGCGTCCAAGCATAATACTGTCTGCCCAAGAAGCAAATACTTCAGGCTTGGTTGCTTTGATTTGAGCATGGAATGGTGTATCGATAGTGCCAGGAGATACTGCATTGACTCGAATTCCTGCCGGAGCTAACTCTTTAGCTAAAGCGCGAGTTAATGTATGAACGGCGGCTTTTGATGTACCGTAAATACCTGCACCTGGACCACCTGCATTCCAAGCAGCGTTTGAAGTGAAGTTGATAATTGATGCGTTATCAGACTTTTTTAGAAATGGAATCGCTGCGCGTGATACGAAGAATGCACTATCGAGGTTTAAAGCCATGACTTTACGGAAAAAAGCAGTTTCCATACCTTCAATAGGACTACGACCACCAAGACCACCTGCGTTATTAACGACAACATCGATTTTGCCGTATTTTTCACCAATAGCATTGATGTTTTCATCGACGGCATGTTCATCTGTAACGTCAAAACCGTAGTATTCAGCCTCAATCCCTGCGTTATGTAGTTTGGAGACACACTCCGAACCTTTTTCATCTTCAATGCCGTTTAGAATGACCGTGTATCCATCCTGACCAAGACGCTTTGCCACTTGGAAGCCGATACCGCCAGTAGCACCAGAAATAAATGCAATTTTAGTAGACATAATGGTGTTCTCTCATGTTTGTAGAGTTGGAAAGGATTTTTTATTTAACATAGAGTATTATTGTAATACAAATGTTTTTAATAAACAGAGAAACACCAACAATGAGAAGTCGATCACGTACTTTTTTGAGATGCTGACTCATCCAGTGGCATATATCGACTTTTACGGTCGTGCATGATTTGTATCTAGTCAGGAGAATCGGGATATATAAACAATTGAGCTTATAGCTGCGGGCTTAGCTCGTTGGGCTGAGGTTTGTTTCTAGTAGAAAGAAAGCTGATTAACCGTGGGTCTTTGTTGCCAAACTTATGATTTCATTTAGGCTTGCCAAGTGATGGTTGGAGAACTTTGTCGAGAGGTTGAGTTTTAAGCGGGTAGGGAACCTTTTTAGGATCTTAAGTCTTTCAAGGTCATTCTGAATAGCGAGGGACGAGCGTGATTTAGAATCTCTTGCCCGAGCTCGCTGTTATGATATATGACGCCGTTTCGCCAAGCGTTATTTATCACCATTATTCTGAAGAGTCGAGTTAGGACCTATTGGATAATGATTTTGACTAAGCTGAGATAAAAATGCCCGCTAAATCAGCGGGCACTTTTGTTTGCGTCATTAATGATGCATGTGTTTTTCCATGTGGCCTTGTTTCTCAACCGCCATTTCCACTTCAACCTTACCTGCGTTTTTGAAGGTTAATGTCATAGGGAAGCGGTCACCCTCTTTAAGAGTTTGTGTTGGGTTAAAAATCATTAAATGGAAGCTGCCTGGTTTAAACAACACAGACTCATTGGCTGGAACGCGCACTTCGTCAATCTTAATCATTTTCATCACACCATCTTCTTTCTTATGCGTGTGAATTTCGACATGCCCTGCGATAGGGCTTTCTGCTGCGATCAATGTATCTTCACTGTCACCGTGGTTGGTTAATTGAAAAAAACCACCGATAACAGGTGCGTTTGGTGGCGCTTCGCGGCTCCATGGATGGTCGATATGAATTTTTCCTGCTTCATAATCGTGCGCTAAACTCAGTGGGCTAGCGATGACAGCAATAAGCGCGATAGCGGCGGTTTTAAATGATTTAAGCATGTGTTTTTCCTTTTGAATGAATAGCTTCTCTGAATGGACAACAAACAGAGTCATCGTTATTTTTGAATAAAGTTGTCAATGATTAGATGCCTGTTAGGCAGGAAAAACACTCGGCGGAGAGTGCTTAGGCGCGATGTGTTTGTAAACGAGCTTATCGCATTTTGAAAAGTGATAAGTCGTCAGTGCATACTTTACTCGGCGCAGCCAATGGATGGTTGTCAGGTAAAGCCCAATCGCAACTAAAAGAAAGAATTGAACAGCTTGAAGAAGCGGGCAT
Source organism: Vibrio sp. YT-16 (assembly GCF_033337405.1). Classification (NCBI taxonomy): domain Bacteria; kingdom Pseudomonadati; phylum Pseudomonadota; class Gammaproteobacteria; order Vibrionales; family Vibrionaceae; genus Vibrio; species Vibrio sp. YT-16. The sequence goes on along the minus strand of NZ_JAWOQQ010000005.1, from coordinate 158,899 downwards.
TCAAACTGGAAGCCGTCGTGTAAGTTAAGATCTTGGATGAGCTTAGAAGAAGATTGAGCGTTAGCCTCAATCAACGTATTGATATCCACCCATTTGAAACCATCTGCGGTACACAGTAAAACCTTTTCACTTTGGACTTTGTTGAGCCAAGTTGTGCTGTGAACTTGTGTAGGATTAAGAGCGGCTGTGGACGCTAAATACAACTGAAACAACACCGCGATAATAACCGCAATAGCGTGCAAGCGATGGTGTTTGTGCTGTATTAGAGTGTTTTCCATACAATTGAGTGCTTATCTTCTTCGGCGCGGGATACTAACAAATTAACCAAACAATGTAATTATCAGTTTACTAAAAGGTGATGCAAGTGTGCATTATTTGTTTTGTTGCCTATTTTTAACGCTTTAATGTCTTGATTCGGCTGACATTCACAACCTCCAATTCAACTTGTCAGTCTTGCTTAGTCGCTTCTGAAGATACCGAATTAATCTCTCTTATATGTCACTGAAGCTTCGGTTAGTGGGTGTCGTGGTGGTGTTTTTACGTGCTAGATTTGGCTGATATCGATTCAAAATGCACACCGAATCTTCACTTGTTTTCCATTAACGGAATTATGACAGTAATTTAATAAAGGATACGGTATTCTGCGCTCCTTTGTATATGCCAGAAACGTCCGTCCTACTTAGTCGGAGGGGCGATTAATCTTAAGAAATTTCTCAAATGAAATACGAACAACAGATTGGATATCGATACCCTAAAGGTCGATTTGCCATGGTGAGTGTATATGCATTCACCGGTGCTGCGATTTTAGCATCGACTATTTTTTCTCTATTGCTGTTTTTGTCGATCGACGAAAACCCGATGATGCAAACGTTATTTGGTGGTTTAGCGATCATTTTTGAAGCGGGTAAATTTTACGCTTGGTATGAATACGGTGAGCGCCGAGCCCATCGCAACTACACAGGAGCAGCAACCGCTCTCGTGTTTTATTTAGTCTTAGCTGCGATTTCCATTGGCGGTAGTATTGGTGGCATTAATAGTGCAACAAATAGTGCACAAAGTCATATTTCGGTAGAGCAGGCGAAAGTGGAAGCGTTTAATCGTCAGATTGCAGCAATCGATAAGCAGATTGAGCTCAACAATATGGCAGCGCAGAAATACATCGAGATGGAGCGTATCGCGACTGGTGTAACTCGCATTCAGGATCAAAACAAAACCTTACGTGAAGAGCAGCAACGCTTGGCTATGGAGCGTGATAGTTTACCGCCGGTTACGCAAGGCTCAGTGATTGGTTTGATTGATAGCCTAGCCAACGCATTTGGTACCACCTCTCAGCAAGCTCAGCTTGGCTTGGTTGTATTTCTTTCGATTCTTTTGGACTTCTTTGCTGCATTTTTTGTTGGCTTGATTGGTGAAGAGCAACGGTTCCGATATTTCTATCGCAGAAATGAGGGCATGATATTGAAAACAGTTCGCGATATAGACCCAGCGCCTGCGGGTTATCTTCCTCATATAAAAGAGGAAGAAGAGCAAGAAATACCAGCTGCGCCGGAGCCAGAAGAACCAAAGGAACCGAAAGCCTTGTTAGAGCAAGTTAGTGATGCACTTAAAACGCATCAAATTACGTGCACCAAAAAAGCCGTTGCTAAACAGTTTAGGCTGTCTGCGGAAGAGGTAGACAAGGTATTTGAAGAATTGGCAGAGCTCGGTTTAGTGGGGAAAAAAGCCAACCACCATTATCATTGGATAGGTGAAGCAGAAACCGCATAATTGGTTATCTATTAGAGTTCGGAAAGAGCGTCAATCGGCGCTCTTTTTTTTGGGAGGGGGGAGTTTCGCTATTAAAGTTAACTACAAGAAAGCGTATCAATCTTTATTGAGCTTTTTGGTTACATCTTTCACCGTTTTCTTCTCTTTTTCCGGTGTCATTGCATCAACAGCTTTACCCGCCACCCCTTCATCTGGCAATTTGTCTTTTCCTGCATCAACTGCGGTATCTTTCAGTGCCTCTTTAGGCGTACAGCGACCACCAACACCAACCACGGCTTTTGTCGCAGCGGCTTTAGCTGCCTTTTCTGCATCGCAATCAGGATCCATAACGCTAGCTAAGCTCGTGGCTGAACCAAAAAACAAGATTAACAAAATGAGGTTGCGTTTTTTCATAGTTGTCACCAATGTTGTGAAACATAGGTAAAGTGTAACGGAGAGAAAAGGCTTTGGCTGAGAATTTGTTGGTTTGAGCTTGGGAAGCAAAGTAAGGTGAAAAGAAAAAGTGCCATCGAAGTGACACTTTTTCTTAAGCGTAGAAGGGATTAGTTGTCGTAAACGTCTAACTCCACTTCACGGGCAATATTTTGGTCGTTAATGATCACACCTTCGACTTCGACACGAGCACCATTTAGGTTAAGTTCTTCGATGCCTTGGAAGCGTGTTTGTGCATCAATCACAACGGTCGTGTTGTTTAGCAATTGATCTGCGTCGTTTTCGCAACGCTCGATTTCAAATGTGCTTGCTTCAGCATCGTAGTTTGATACGTATCCTTCACATTCAAATTCTTTACCTTGCCATTGGTTGTTATCGTCAAAGTCTGGTTGCTCAAACTCAATAACGGTAGCGATGCGTTTGCCATTTTTCATGACAGACGTTACTTCCACTTCTTGGCCTTGTTTTAGGTTCGCTTTGCTGCCGTCTTCAAATCGTGTTGCGTTATCGATGAAGAATGCTCCTCGGTAGTTTAGAGAGAACTCACTATAATCCTTGGCAACCCAAGTCACGATACCTTCCACATCGCTGTCATTTTTTAGATCGTCGTAGTCTTCAACTTGTACCTCATGTGCCATGAAGATACCGTTTTGCATTTCACCTTCTACTTCCACCCATTGGCCGATGCTAAGTTGGCTAATGTTGTCGTAAGATACGGTTATATTTGTACCAAGCTCAAACGTGCCAGCATTTTCATCGATACTGGTAATACGGCCTTCCAGTTCGTAGTCGTTATCAAGTACTGGGTAATCGTTATCTACGTCGAGTTCGACCACAGACAACACTCGATAACCCGCATCCGCAGTCGGCAAGGATGACACCATCACCCAGTCGTTGATCTCTATATCATCACTTAAACCGTCAAACTGCAGATCTACGCCGTTTACCGTAAATGTTTTCTTCACATGATCAATCGCTGTGACACGTCCTGTAATGGTTGGTTCAAGTGTGACTCGGACGCCATTGTTCGAAGCTTGCCGAATATCTGACCCCACGCGAACCACCATTTTTGGTTTTACATCGGCCAATTGCACTTGTGTGTCGTCATAAACCACCTCAGACACACGATACGTATGTCCATTGACGGTTAAGGTGCTTTCTTCAGCGTTGACCGCTTCAACAGAGCCCATCGCTACACTTGGTTTCACTGTTGGTTGAGTTGGTGTGCTATCGCTATTGCTGCCACCACCTGAACCACCACAACCAGACAATGCCAAACCTACTACAGAAATAAGAGCGAGTTTTTTCATTGTATTAACCTCAATTTACGAGCGAGTTTAGGAAATTGCCTGTATCTTATTGGGCATATCGTGAAGAGATCGTGAAGAAATGTGATTTTATGAAAATTTTAATTGTAGATGACAACCATAACGTCTCGGAGACGATTGCAGACTATCTTGAGCTCGAAGGCATGATTATCGATTGTGCGTTTCATGGAGAGGCTGCGATTAAGTTAATCGAGGAAAATCATTACGATGTAATTATCATGGATATCATGATGCCGAAGCTCGATGGCATCAGTACGGTACAGAAGCTTCGACAAGATAAGTTATGTGGAACGCCAATTCTCTTCCTAACGGCAAAAGATACGCTAGATGACAAAATCGCGGCTTTTAAAGCGGGGGGAGATGACTATTTAATGAAGCCATTTGCGATGGAAGAGCTCAGTTTGCGTGTTCATGCTTTGGCTAATCGTGGTCCAAGACAAGATATCGGAACGCTCAAATTTGCAGATATTTGTTTAGATGCGCGTACAGGAAAAGTAACGAGAAAAGACAAAGAAATTAAGCTGAGTCGAATTCAAACTAAAATTTTAAAATTGCTCCTCCAACGTGCTCCAGCAGCGGTCTCGCGCACAGAAGTGATCGATAGTGTGTGGGGAGACGAACCACCTGGAAGTGATGCACTTCGTAGCCATATTTATGGTTTAAGAACCGCACTAGACAAAGGTTTTGAAGAATCACGATTAGAGACTATTCATGGACAAGGTTACCGACTTAAAGCATAACGAATATCCAAGCATTTATCGCAAGATCCGTTGGGGTTTTGGGGTCATGACGTTTGTGATGTTTACTCTTTTTTGGTCGCTGATTTATGTGGCAGAAAACAAACTGGAAGTGCTGAGTTTACATCACTGGCTCGATACTGAAGCTGCGCTTTATAGTGAGAATTTCGAGAAACAGGGCTGGGATGCGCCATTGCCAAACGTATTGGAGTTCAACTCATATTGGAGTGAAGCTCCGACACCGGATTGGTTGCTCTCTTTTACTTCACCTGGTTTTTACGAATACCTGCTTGGTGAAGAAGACAAACACTTTGTTGTATTGAACCATCCCTCAGGGAAGGGGCTTATGTACATTGTATTTCAAGATGACTCCGATGATTACCTCGACGAATACGAAAGCTCGCTGCATCAGTTTACGCTACTGCTCGGTGGCTTATTTTCATTTGTTATGGTCGGGTATGGCATTTATATGGTGCGAATATTGTCTCGACCACTAGCGCAAATCGAAGAAAAAATTAGCCAAATGTCACCGGATCAACCCGCTTTCCAAGTTGAAACTAAGTTCAGCGAAACACGCCAGATAGAGCAAACTTTGCTGGATAATAAAAACGATATCGCGGGCTATTTCAAACGAGAACAAGAATTTAGTCGTTTTGCATCACATGAGTTGAGAACGCCAATTATGGTGATAAAAGGCTCAACAGACATTCTGACGCGTATTCCTGATCAACCTCGAATTGCGCAAAAAGCCATCACGAGGATGCAGTCAGCTTGTGACGAAATGCGTGTACTGACAGAAGCGTTTCTCTTACTTGGTAAAGAGAAAATAGAGCCTCAGCATTACGGAGAGCATCAGCTTCTCACTTGTTTACAAAAACAGTTGGAAGAGCTAGCTCCTTTATTTGCCAAGCAAGATTCGAATTACGCTTTGCACGAACAACATAGTGGTGTAGTGAAGGCACCAGAGAGTTTTGTGGCCATTGTTATCAACAATCTGATTAAAAACGCCTTTAGCTATAGTGTGGGAGATATTGAAATTGAGTTGAAAGGTCATGCGCTTAAGATCCTAAATCGTCACGATGGCAACGAGACGTACAACGCTGGTTATGGTTGTGGGCTTGTTATCGTACAACGAATATGTGAACGGATGGGATGGGCGTTAGTACTGGACGATGATGGTGTTCGATTTAGTGCAAAAGTGGAGTTCTGCTCTTAGCTTTGCGCGTATTGATTCAAGTGAGAATTAACGCTCTGGATTTTTCTTGTCGTACGCATCTAACCCGCAGTCAAACAAGAAAAAACTGGAATTTGAATTAGACTGAAGTTAGTGAAGCGGAAACTCGAGGAACCGTTATGCTCTCTTATCAGGTCAGCCGAAGTATTGAAATTAATAAGAATCAAAGTGAAATTATTGGCTATCTCAAGAACTTCAATAACTGGCCCAGCTGGTCACCATGGATCATTCTTGAACCAAGCTGCGAGCTGACATTCAGTGATAATCAGGGCCACGTTGGAGCTGGTTATCAATGGAATGGTCAGCGTATTGGGACTGGCGCGATTGTACTGGAAAGTACTCAAGAGCATCGATTAGATATGGAGCTGCATTTCTTTCGCCCAATCAAGAGCCATGGAAAGGTGACTCTAATCGTGACGCCGTCACAAAATGGCTGTTTAGTCGAATGGCAAATGCAATCTCGCGTCCCTTGGTACCTGTTCTTTCTGAAAAGTATGTTTAAGTCGATGATAGAGATGGATTATCAACGTGGGTTACGCATGCTTAAAAGTAAGCTTGAAACCGGAAGAGTGCATTCAGACTTAGTCGAAATTGGTAACCGAACGTTGCCTCAAATTCATTATATTGGGGTCAAGGGTGTGGCTAGCTTGCAGGAATTAGGTTCGGTAATTGAGAAGCATGTTCAGCAACTAGAACAGTTAATTAGTGACGAAACCCTATCCGTGAATGGTGAATTGTTTTGTTATTACGAGTCGATGAATATGCAGAAAGGAATATTCGAGTTTATCACTTGCTTTCCTCTTCATAACTCAGTACCAGCGCCTCAAGGGGCGGTTACCGGTACCATTCCTGAGAGTGAAATATTTGTCGTTGAACACCGAGGTGAATATCAGTTTTTGGGAAATGCATGGGCTTTAGCGATGAACTTGGTTCGTCAGAGTGGCATGAAAGTCAAAACCAGTCCTTTAGGAATCGAACGCTACCTGAATAGTCCGAAGGAAACCACGGAAGAAGAGCTAAGAACGGAAATTATTTTGTTTAAGAAATGACAGGCGCAGGCGAGTAGGGTGTTTAGGTATCATACTGGTTATGCGAAATGTTATTAAAGAATAATAGCCTATCTGTTCCTACCCATAAAAATGCCTCAGCAATCGCTGAGGCATGGTTTTACAGGCCAACTTCTCTTGTTAGAGAATTATTGTGCACGGTATTTACCGCTGTTTAGTTCAATTTTAGACGCTTTTACCCGGCTGTCTGCGTTTAGGTAGTCGCTAATACTTAGCAGATCTTGATCTTGAGATGCTTTTAACACCGCTGATTCCCCCTCTGCGAAGATAACTTCTAATTTTAACTCTTTGGCGACTGCTTTCGCTTCGTTAGGATTGTTTACGGTGATATAAACCAGTCCAGTGGCTTTGGATACGCTACTAAACGCATTCTTAAACACCTCATCACCCGCTTGAAGTTTTACGTCTTCAGATAGGGTTCTAATAGTGCCAGTTTGCACTTTTCGATAATCTTGGCCATTAATCTCAACCGCTTCTGATGGCACAAACAGTTCTGGTGCAGGCTGTTGAGAGAGCTGTTGCTCAGCGTATACACTCGACGTCATGATAACGAGAGCCAGCATAGAAAATGATTTGTATTTCATGTTATTGACTCCTTAGTGTCCAAATATGCGCATCGACCAGTTCTTAATAACACCGGGCTGAGCGTTGTTTGCCATCGGAACGTCATAGATGGTGGAAGAGTTGAAATATGCAATGTAAGAATAGACTTCATCGCCGTTCGTATCTATTGCTCGCAACGTCCATTCGCCTTTTGCATCTTCGCCATAAAATTGGTTAGACAACATTAATTGATCTTTGTAGCCAGTAATCGATGAATCAAGAGATTGACCAACAAGACCATTGCGCGGTGTTTGCAAAACGGAACGAGTCCCTGATGGCGAAATGAGCTCGATAGCTAAGTCGGGCAGACGAGCGTGGTCCAGTGTCAATGTCACTTGAACGGATTCTACTGTCAGCTCATCGGCAATGGCGATACTTGAAGAACCACCAACTAGACTTGCATCGGGTACACTTACTTCTGTAGCGTTATTAACCCATGGCGTAATGACTTGAGTTGGCAAAACACGATTCGTCATGCGAGCACGTTGCATCGCTTCATCTAAATCTACAGCGCCGAAGCCATAAAAAGTATGGAAATCTACGCCTGCTGCGTTTTTTTGCCAAGGGGCAATTGCCTCGTAGCTAACCTGTTCACCTTTATGGTTAGTAAATTCAAGCTGTACGCCTGGATGCGCTTTATCCGTTACTTTTGCTGTCTCCGCTAGTAAAGCACGTACATCACGAGCAGAAAGTGCGTGGTTGGTTGACATGATTGCCGCGATGGCACCCGATGTGTTCGGCGCAGCCGATGAGGTTCCGTTCATCGTACTGGTATAGTTACAGTTCGGATCGAGCTCCGTTCCGCCGTGTAACCCATTAATGCCAAGGCCATCACTGGTATTTTGCCCTTCTTCACAACCCATTAAATCAGTGGTGACCATAGCAGGGAAATCTTGCCCATATTCACCTGCTGGTGCTGCAACCCACACGTTCGAACCCACAGATGAGTAACTCGCTCGCGTACCATCCGCTCGTAGTGCACTAGTGACTAAATTGAAGTAATTGGCGTTATCATAAGACTGAGCAGAGTTGTGCATCGGTAAGCCTTGATTGTCTCCACCAGCAAAGAAGTTACTTGGCAATACGAAGAATCGCCCTGCATTGAAATAACGGTAACCATTACCTGCTGACTTTACAAATACAGCCCCTCGACCCCAGGCGTTACTCTCGCTGACGTTTTTCATCACGTCCATTTCAAGTTTTAGTTGAGGGTCGCTTTCATCAAAAGTAATCGGGTTTATAGGGCTGAAACCGTAACTTTGGTTAAATACGCGAACATCACGTGTTGCTGGGTCCATGCCATGGGAGATTAACCAGCCTTCTAATGTCTGGTTGGCTAACCAGTTAAAACCGATGAGGGAAGAGAGAGAAGCGACACCGCGTCCGCCTTCACCATTGTTGCCGACGGCGCTAATCAAACCGGCTACAGCAGTGCCATGACCATTAGTATCAACCGGATAACTTGGTGGGAATGAAGAGTCTTCGACGAAGTTTCTGCTACCTGTAACTATATTACCTGCAAGGTCGGGGTGATCGATCTGCACTCCAGAATCAATAACGGCAACTTTCACACCAACACCTGCAATCCCCATTGCCTGAGTGAGCTTAGTGTTTAAGTCGTTCCCAGCAACAGCAGGATTAGCCGCAAACGCAGTTTGCCCCGTGTTGTCTAAGTGCCATTGTTCAGAATAGAGTGGATCAAACGCCGAGACGGCAGGTGCAATGCCTACTGCCAACATAGCAGCAAATAGGCGATTAATGCGTATTTCCATTTTTGACCTCATGTCTTTGTTTGGAATTTTTTAGTTCCTGTTTCATATTCCGCTAACAGGAACAAACAAAGCTAACGACAAAGAATAAGGACGAAAACCATTTACAACTTGTTTACATTAAAAGTTCGATGGACAACATAAGTCTTTGTTAATTTACTGAAACTATGAGGTTTTTATATGTCGCATCGAACATGCATGAAAAGTGAAAAGCAGAAAATACGAGTGTACCGTCTGCTTCAAGAGGGGGGGTATTTAGTTGGAGCGGGTTGAATAGTTGCCATTGGTTTCTTAGGTTCGGCTTTTTCCTTAGGCAGCACGTTATCAATCCACTTTTTAATGTACAACTTATCGAATTCTTTATCACACCACTTTTTGTTTAATCCACGTCGATTGAACTCAGCACCAATCGCCACTTTGGTTTGGTTAGTTGCACGGTTGTAGTAGAGAGTTTCACATAGTTGAGTGTTACTCATTTGCTGGGCATATACGTTGACACTGCTGCTGCGCATTCCCAGTTGAGATGCTTGCTGATTACTACACGCCATAAGAAATAGAGGCGCAAAAGTAATAATGATTAGATTTTTTTTCATGTGTGCTTTTTTATGATGTAGGATGAATGACGAACTGGTTTCTACCAGCTTGCTTCGCATCATACAAAGCTTGGTCTGCCAAGAAAAACCATTGATCCCATTCTTGTTTAATTATTTGTGCCGACAGTTTGTCCACTGCTCCAAGGGAAATTGTCGCGTTTAATGGTTTAGAGTCAACCACCAATGGCGTGTTTTCAACAGTATATCTCAATCGCTCCAAAAACTTAGCGCAATCTTCAGCTCGCTGTACTTCGAATAATAGGACAAACTCTTCTCCACCCCAACGAATGAGTAGGTCACCAGAGCGAGTGGATTCATTAAATAGCGTGGCAATATGAGTCAGCATTTTATCGCCAATATCGTGTCCATATTGATCATTAAAGGTTTTAAAATGATCAACATCTAAAACTGCTAAGGCAAATGTTCTATCTGGGCTTCTACGAGCCATTTTGTCCAGCCAAATGTGAAGATAGCGACGGTTATGCAGTTGAGTTAACGGATCGGTAGTATTTTCTTGAGTGAGTGCTTTATTAATACGTCTAACGCGCAGTACGTAACGAAAACCAACGACACCAATTGCCGTAATAGCGATAAAGTAGAACATTTCTCGATAGCGCTGCGAACGCAGTTCAGACGCTTGTAGCGCATTTTTTGTTTCTAGCAATTTGAGTTCTTTCTGGGCTAACTTAGCTTCGAGATCAAACTTAATGTTAATCATCTCTTCACCATGAATATGATGAGAAAACTCAGCCTCTAGCTCTCTTAATTGGGTTAAATAATGAAAAGCAGCTTCATAGTCATTAAGAATTTGATGAGCGTTTACCAGTACCGAAAGCATATCAATACGCTGCCGCAGCTCTAATTCACTGGTTGATTTGGTTTGTTCTAGAACGTTAAGCGCTGTTGTAATAGCTCTATCGTATTGTTTGTTTGCGAGGTAAGCCTCTGCAAATGCCTCGTAACAAGACGTTTTTAGCATTTCTAGATTTTTTGGAATGGGCAGGTCTACGCAACGTTGTGCGACCATTAATGCATCATCAATTTTTCCTACCGAGCTCAACATTTGTGAAAAGCTGGATAAAGAGTGGTGCTTGACTGTGTCCGACCCCGTTTGCATTGAAAGTCGAATGGCTTCATTGAAATAATATTCCGCTTTTTTGTTATCTCCGAGGCTCGAGTGAACGATGCTAAGGTTTGCGTAGATAACCCCCATAAAAAAGCTATTATCGTATTGATATTCGCTCTCTAGGTAAGTGTCGAGGGCTTGCGTTAGGTAGCTGTTGGCCCGAGCCCAATCTGATGCGTCGATGTAGACCGTCCCAATGTTGTTCAGTGTCATCGCGACTTGTATTTCAAATACTGTTTTTTCTAATAACTCATAGGCATTGCGATAATATTTTAGGCCACTGCGTAGTTGATTTCGAGATACTTCTAGATTGCCTAACCAGCGGTAAGCACGGCCTTCTAATGCTAGATAACCAAGATCACGGGCTGTAGAAACAACGTCATGGAGTAACAATTCTGCGTTCCAGTTATCGTCTTGCTCAATCATTGTTACAGCCTTATTGAGCTGTGCTTCAGCGACGACCCATTCCAAATGGTGCTTTTTACCGAATTCGATTAAATCGGGCATATCTTTCGGTAATGGAACGCCTTCGTAACGCTTAAGGTACTTTCGTGCAAAGTAATACAGAGCAAGAGACTCCGCTGATGCATTCTGTGGCGCATTTAACTCATCTTTTTGAATTGATCGCGGCTTACCCATCGAGCGAAAGTAGAGTTTTAACATGGGCTTGCTTTCTGCTGAAATGTGTTCTTCCAGATAAGCTTGCTTTTCGGTACTCGCCAGTACGTTGGTGGGATGCAAGAAAAGTCCAAGTGCAGTACAAATTGCGCAAGCCAGTGTTTTAATTGAGAAGTGCATGAGCGTATTAATAAAATGTGATCTCTTAACCGAATACCAGTTAAGTCTACCATTTCTTGTTGGTTAAGTGCGGATGGATTCCCAGTGGCAAAGTGTTTTGGGAGTGAGATACGAGAAGTATCTCTATAATATTATGATTTATAAAAACAAAATCTATTGAAAACTTATGTAATGATTGGAAGATGGCATAGGTAGGGTAACGATGGAAGGTAAGTGAGCATACTCGGTGGATTCAATCTAATGATTTAAGCCGCGGATTCATCGCTCGAAATCAGGGTGAAGTGTAAAAAATTACGTTTCTGTCATAAATATTTAATGTTTGTATGGGTTGTTAAAAAACTGGATATTAGACATAGTGTTATTAAGCCAATAAAAAATGGCTTTTATAATAAATAGGAGATTAACTATGCATAATGAAATGATTCAACCTTCGCACTTCGGCATTATCGGCCGTACCTGCATCGCTTCAGTACTTATGATTGCGGGTGTTTTCGCTCTTATTTAAGAGCCAAGGGTAACGATGATTACCTTTTAAAGAGTAAGAAAATTCAGGGAATCACCTTAACCTTGTGTAAGGTATTCCCCTGAAGATCCAAGCTAGTCTTTAGTTATTAGCTGAAGAAGCTAAAAATCAATGCACTTACCGCCACAATGCCTGCTGCTAGAACAAAGTAAGTAGAGATATTTCCTCGATATTGTTTCATCGCCTCGATTTTATACACCGCTAACATTGGCATAATAAATAAGATCATTGCAATAACAGGCCCTGACAATGCTTCCATCATACCAAGAATACTTGGGTTCATGATCGCCGCCGCCCAGATTGAGAAGAACAGTGCTGCCACGCTGATACGATCAACACGCTTCTCAGGTAGGTTAAAATGCTTGTTAATTAAACCATTTAAGCTTTCACGCGCACCTAAAAAATGCCCAAGGAAAGATGAAGTGATAGCGACAAACGCTACTAAAGGACCAAGTGTTGCAATAAATGGATTATCGGTTGCGTTCGCTAAGTAAGACAATACGGATACGTTTTGTTCTTTTGCTTGAGCCAATTGTTCAGGTGACAGTGTTAGCACACAGGAAAATACAAAAATAAGAACAAACGCAATCAGCATGATGCTAGTGCGACGAAGAATAACTTCGGATTTGGCATCTGCCTGCTTACCGTAATGGCGACGTTGTACATTTGCAAAGCTTGAAATTGCAGCTGCGTGACTAAACGAGAAAATCACTACAGGAACTGCTAACCACATAGTGCTAGCAAAAGCTGACGCTTCTGGCACATCCATGACAGGCATGGTCCAGTTCGGTATTAAGTAAAATGATAGAAAGGCAAGAATGGCAACAAGTGGGAACACCATAATGGCAAAGGCCCGTAGCATTACTTTTTCACCCGCCATCATAATAGCAATTAGTGCAAACACTAGTACGCCAGAAAGCAAAGGTCTAGGTAAAGAAGCCATATCAGCCTGATTTACCATGAAGCTATCTACTGTGTTTGTTATTCCAACACCATATATCAACAGGATCGGGAAGATCGAAAGAAAATACAGCAGTGAAATAGAACGGCCTGCTTTTGCGCCGAAGTGCTCTTCCACTACATCAGTGAAGTCTGCGTTTTTGATCTTAGAAGATAGTACAAAACGAGCTAAGCCACGGTGCGCAAGATAGGTCATTGGAAAAGCAAGTACTGCCATCGCGACTAAAGGCCAAAAACCACCAATCCCAAGGTTAATTGGCAGAAACAGGATGCCTGCGCCAACGGCTGTTCCAAATAGGCTAAGAACCCAATGTGTATCATGTTTTGACCAAGCTGTGGTTGTGTTTATTTCACTAGGATTTAAGGCATTTCGAGATTCTTTCACTTTAAAACTCGCTTTTATAAAAATAATAATGCTGAAAATGGTAAAGGTTTTAGTGTTTATTATCACACGCGAAGCTTGGTGAATAATGCTGTGAATTTGGGGTGGTTGTAAATTATCCAACTATGAATTTTTCAATAAACCAGAATAAAGTTCTTAAATTTAATGCGTTTAATGGTTGTATGTGTTGAAATTTTCATCCTGTGTGGTTTTTGATTTTGCGGTTAAAACTTAATCACGGATGTATGTTCTAAGTGAGTTAGGCCTAATTTTCAGGAAGAATATTACATTTCTTAAGCACTTAATTGAGATGTTTGTGTCCCGTCATTTAGATGAGATTTAGGTATACTGCTGCCATTCATGTTAAAGAAGGAGTCATTGAATGGACATCTTGTCTGCGCAAAAAGAGGACTTATTTGCGATATATAAGCTCGAAAATACTTTATTTGGAGAACACGCCTATCCTCAATTTTTCTTTCGGCAAGCTTTTGATTGTTGGGGAGAGACCTTACTGGTAGCAAAAGAGGGAGAGCAGGTCGCAGGGTATATATTGCTAACGACTAGCACAAATGCACATCAATATTGGATCATGTCATTGGCCGTCGATATTCAACATAGAGGTAAAGGTATTGCGCGTTCCCTCCTAGAAAACGTTATTGCGCCGTTGACGTTAGGCTCAAGCGTGAAATTGACTGTCGATCCTAAGAACCAACCTGCATTGTCTTTATACCTCTCCCTTGGCTTTAAAACGTTAGAAGAAGAAGCGCATTATTTTGGTGACGAAGAATCCAGGTTAGTCATGGAATTAGTAAAGTAATACTGCACGATAATGACCGAAATTTGCACACAATCAGTGCGTAGCATTACGTTGCTATAATTGGTTTTAAGCTAACCTTTTGTATAGTAATGGTTTTTAATCTTGGCACCTCACTTGCTTTACATAAACGTTCATCGATAACTCGATGCACCGCTCTCAATAGCAGGCGAGAGCGGTATAGGGTATTACTTTTTGAAAATGTACTAACAGCGTTAAAGGCATTGCTGCCTCTCTCGATTCGGGAGAGGCTTTTTTTTGCTAGTAAGTTGGGCTGAATCGCACTGGAGGTGTTATGTCGCAAGGATGCAAAAAAACCACTTGTCCCTATTGTGGTGTTGGATGTGGTGTCGAGGTCAATGCGAAAGGAATCGTTGGGGATGCGTGTCATCCTGCAAATGCGGGATCACTGTGCGTAAAGGGCGTCGCGTTGGCAGAGAGCTTGAATATGCCTTCACGTTTGCTGTATCCAAAGCTTGTCACCAAGCAGCGACCTCAAGGGCAAGAAGTACAATGGCAACAAGCCACGGATCTAATTGCAGAAAAGATTCATCAAGCGAAAGCGGAGTTTGGACCGGATTCCGTCGCGATGTATGTTTCTGGCCAGTTGTTGACGGAAGACTATTACGTCGCCAACAAACTCATGAAAGGCTATGTTGGCAGCGCAAACATCGATACGAACTCCCGTTTGTGTATGTCTTCGGCGGTTGCGGCTCATGTACGAGCATTTGGTGAAGATGTCGTTCCCGTCAATTACGATGACATTGATAAGACTGAGCTATTGATAATTTGCGGTGCTAATACCGCTTGGACGCATCCTGTTTTATTCCGACGTATTCAACAAGCGAGAGAAAACAATCCTAACCTCAAGCTGGTGGTCATTGACCCGCGTAAAACGGTCACCGCGCAGCAAGCTGATTTGCATCTACCGATTAAAAACGATGGTGATGTGTCACTCTTCAATGGGCTGCTGAAGTTTCTTATTGAGCAGCAATGCATTGATTCTGAATACATAAATTCCTATACCGACGGGTTTGATGCGCTTGCAGAAGAAGTCTCTGACTTGCGTTACGATGTCACCAATCTAACGTCTTCCATTGGGATTTCAGAAGAAAAACTCACGACATTCTTCCAATGGTTTGCACAAAGCCCAACCGCAATCACGTTGTTTTGCCAAGGGGTTAACCAAGCCGAAAATGGTGTCGATAAAGGCAATGCCATTATTAATGCACATTTGGCGTCAGGTAAAATTGCCAAGTCAGGTTGTGGGCCATTTTCTATTACAGGTCAGCCGAATGCGATGGGTGGGCGAGAAGTCGGTGGATTGGCCAATCAGTTAGCGGTTCATCGTACTTTTGACGCAGAGTCTATCAAGCAAGTGCAGGTGTTTTGGGATTCGCCAGAAATTGCCACTCAGCCCGGTTTAAAAGCTGTTGAGCTGTTTGAGGCGGTAGAACGTGGTGAGATTAAAGTTCTGTGGATCATGGCAACCAATCCCGTTGTCTCTTTACCAGATAACCAATTGGTAAAACGTGCACTAGAGATTTGTCCGTTTGTGATTGTTTCCGATATCACAGCGGATTCGGATGTAGCGCATTTTGCGGATCTGTTGCTGCCCGCCGCTGGTTGGGGTGAGAAGCAAGGCATGGTGACCAACTCTGAGCGTCGACTTTCAAGGCAGCGCCAGTTTCAAACGCCTCCGGGTGAAGCAAAATCAGATTGGTGGGCGATAAGTCAAGTTGGACAAGCTTTGTGTGCATTGGAAAAGACACAAAATGGCTTTGCGTTTACTTCTGAGCGGGCGGTATTCAGAGAATATGCGGCGATGACAGGCATGAATGCAGATTCGCCATTGAAGCTAGATCTTTCTCAATACGCCAACTTAACCGAGCAAGAATACGAAGAGTGGGTGCCGACACAATGGGGAGGAGAGCGTCCTTTTGCTGATGGAATCTATTCGCACCAAGATGGAAAAGCGCGTTTTGTCTTGACCAGTGAATCTCCAACGCGTTTAGAAAGAACAAAAGGCTGGTGGCTCAATACGGGCAGGCAACGCGATCAATGGCATACCATGACGCGCACAGGTCATATCGCACACCTTGCCGCCTCTGAGTTAGAACCAACCGTGTACATGAACACACTCTCTGCTACTCAAAATCGCTTAAAAGCAGGACAACTCACCAAGCTGTTTCAGCCTGCTTCAAACACCAGTATTTATGCCAAAGTTGCCATTGATGAAGGTTTGGGTTTTCAAGAGCTATTTATGTCAATGCACTGGGCGGGTCGATATGGCGGTGAAAGCAGTGTTAACGCTATAGTAAACAGCGCAAAAGACCGTATTTCCGGGCAGCCTGCATTTAAGTCGTCTTATGTTGAAGTGCAAGATGCGGCGGTAAAAACCTACGGTATGTTCATCGGTACACAGTTTGATTCCGGTAAATTTCTCTACAGCGCATTTCAAGCAGAAAGCAACTTGGGCATCTGGCGCTTTGCACACGATAAGCGACCAAAGAAGCAGAGTTTTTGTCGAACGGAAAAGAGCCGCAGAATTACGATAGATATTGCCCAAGGTTGGCTCGCGGTGGATTACGACCTTGTTGGAGACGTTCGTATCATTCGCTCTGTTTTGGTGGTGTCTAGTGAACCGATTCAAACCGGCTACACGAACTTTACCGGCTTGATTGGCAAACCGATGGAGCTATCGCAACTGCTTACCATCACTCAATCGCAAAGCTGCGCCAAACTGGTTTGTAGTTGTTTCCGCGTCACCGATAAACAAATACATGACGCGATGGAGAAACAAGACTGCACTTCACTGACTCAACTTCAAAACAAACTAAAATGCGGCACTAACTGTGGCTCGTGCGTCTCTCAAATCAAACAAATGGTCGACAGCCATCAGCATCAAAAGGGCAAACAGCAAGCGAACCAGCAAAGTCTGGCTATTCAAATAAAGTAAGTCATAAAGAGGATAAGCACATGGAAGCGCCTTATCAAAAGTCTTGGTTTAAGAAAGGACAAGCGAGTCAGAATCAAGAAAGCTCGTCTCGCTTTTCTAAGCATGACCAAGCAAGCAAACTGAACCAACTTTTAGAAGACCATTCAGTAGACCTCGACGCGAACCACAAAGGTTTTGTCTCGATTGTTGGAGCAGGGCCGCACGATCCTGACTTGTTAACCGTGAAGGCTGTGAAAGCGATTATGTCGGCAGAGGTTCTGCTGTACGACCGTTTGGTTAACAAAGATATTTTGGAGTTGGCTTCGCCACAAGCCGATTGGATTTACGTGGGCAAACGATGCGGACAACCCAGTATTGGTCAGGAAGAAATCTGTGATTTGATGGTATCGCTCGCTCAGCAAGGGAAGCGAGTTGTACGCTTAAAAGGGGGAGATCCTTTTGTATTTGGCCGTGGAGGCGAAGAGGCGTTAGCACTCGTCAAACACTCAATCGCTTACGAAGTCATCCCCGGTATTACTGCTGCGATTGGATGTTCAGCAAACAGCTTGATTCCGCTGACTCATCGTGGCGTTGCTCGCAGCGTTACCTTTGTGACAGGGCAAGTGGTAACAGGCGCATTTGAGGCGTGGAGCCAACTGATGCAAAGCGGACAAACGTTAGTCTTCTATATGGGGTTAGAAAAGTCATCGCAAATACAAACGGGTTTAATAGGCTCTGGTTTGAGAGCAGATTTCCCAGTCGCGATCATCACTCATGGTTGCAGCCCTCAACAACAAGTGCACGTTACACAACTCAATCAGCTCAATGATTTATCGATTACACTTAAAGGCGTGAGCCCAGCATTGATTGTGATGGGAGAAGTTGTCAAACTGCGCGAACAACTAATAGAAACCGTACAGTCAGTGACGGAATACGAGGGAATATGAGCAGCATTTTGGAATGTATTAGAACAGTCGGTCGTGGCGAACGTGGTAGAAAACCACTGAACTTTGACCAAGCGTTTCGAGTTATGGATGAATACCTAAACGGTGAGTGCGATGATGATCAGATGGCAATGCTGTTGATGCTGATCCGCGTACAGAACGAGACTCAACAAGAAATCGCTGGCTTTGTGAAAGCATTCCAATCCCGCATGCCAGCCATTGGTGCAGACATTGACTGGCCATGTTATGCAGGCAAACGTGAAGCGGCAGGTCAGCCTTGGCACCTGTTGGCAGCGAAGATCCTTGCCGATAATGGTCATAAGGTGCTGATGCACGGCTATCACGACCGCCAATCTGGTCGTTTGCATGCCGAAGATTACCTCGACAAGTTTGCTATCAAGAAAGTGGAATCAGCAGAAGACGCAAAGCGTGTGTTAGAAACACAAAACATTGTGTATCTGCCGCTCAGTGCGTTCGCTCCTCAAGCAGAAACCATGATCGGTTGGAAGAATCGTTATGGGCTTAGAACGCCGATTAATACCGTGGTTCGAGCACTGAATCCGGGGCAGGCGACGGTTGGTATTCGTGGTAGCTTCCATCCTGGGTTCCAACAACTTCATGCTGAAGTCGAATTCGAGATTGGCAAAACCGCTCATGCCGTTGTGTCATTCAAAGGACAATCGGGTGAGTCCGAATACAACCCGAAAGTAAGCCAAACAGTATGGTTAAGCCAAACAAGCGGCGTGACATCGCATTACTGGACGGAACAAATGCTGTCTGAGGTGCCAATGCTTGCAAACTGCCCGTTTGGGACGTCAGAAGACGACATGAACCAAATGGCGAATACGGTTCTCGCTACGATGACAGTGGTCTTGTTTGCACAAATGCACGACAGAGAAAAAGCATTCGAACGCGCCTTCTCTTACTGGCAAGCCTATTGCGGCCAGCAATAACGAACTATTGTCAATTAATGTAAAACCAACGACGCAAAGTTGTTGAATCTGAATCCATTATCTATTGTTTGAAGAAGGTAAAAGATCCTAGCTCGCCAATGATGTGTTTCACCACCTTGCTCCGTATCAGAGTGGTGAAACCGCAGTTTTAGCCTCAATTGCGTTCGTTTCTCGCTGCGCTTTTGAGAATGAGAAATTCCCATATGGTAAGACACAGAGGACATGGATAATGGTTCTAAAGCATACCACTCCTAATGAAAAGGCTTCTCACCCAATCCCGCAAGAAGCCTTCGATTGGTACGACGAATACGCCCACGGAAAAATCACGCGCCGTGAGTTTCTTAACAGGCTGGGTGGCCTTGCGGTGCTTGGCTTTAGCATGACAGCACTGGTCGATGCGTTAACCCCGAATTACGCACTCGCAGAACAAGTTTCATTTAACGATCCTGACATCAAAGCAACTTACGAAACCTTTCCATCTCCAAATGGGCATGGAGAAGGGCGTGGTTATTTGGTGATGCCACAGAAGAAGACCTTAAAATCGCCGACCGTGTTGGTGATTCATGAAAACCGAGGTCTGAACCCTTATATCAAAGATGTCGCAAGACGACTTGCAAAAGACGGCTTTATTGCTTTCGCTCCAGACGCGCTTTATCCACTCGGCGGCTATCCGGGGAACGACGATGAAGGTCGCGCGATGCAGAAAGAGATGGACAGAGCCAAGATCGAACAAGACTTTATTGCAGCCGCTAACTTCCTCAAACAATACGAGGGTGGCAACGGTAAATTGGGCGCGGTTGGATTCTGCTTCGGTGGATACATTGTCAATATGCTTGCAGCGGTAATGCCTGAAGAGCTCGATGCAGGTGTGCCTTTTTATGGAACACCAGCTGCGCAAGAGCTCCAAAAGCAAGTCAAAGGGCCGTTGATGATTCACTTTGCAGGGCTCGATAAGCGTGTTAACGACACATGGCCTGCTTATGAGCAGCAATTGATCGCAACCGACGCACAGTATCAAGCGTTAATGTATGAGAACGTCAACCACGGCTTCCATAACGACTCAACAGCACGCTACGCACCGGAAGAAGCAGCACTCGCTTGGGAGCGCACACTCGGCTTCTTCAAAGAACATCTTGCCTCTAGTTAAAACGCTTCAGCTTTAGTTGGCACATTCCTTGTTATGTCTCTCTTAGTGAGTGAGATATAAACAAGGAATGTGCATGACTCAATCAACGTCAAAAACACCCATCATAGTATGCTGTGATAGCCTCCAAGAGCAGGCTCGATTGTCCGGCTTATTGAGCAAAGATTACGACAACATCATCGGTTGCCAATTGGCACAACTAGAAACGTTAATGCAACGAGAACCGTCTGCAAGCGTTGTGGTTGGATGGCAGCAGCCAACGGCAGAACTGCGTTTGATCGTCGATTTCTGCCGCAGAAAATCAACACCACTTCTTATCGTCTTAAAGCAGTTATCATCTAATGATATCAATCGGTTATCAGAAAAAATGGACTATGTGCTCATGCCGCATGATAGTGAGTTTGCACTTCAACCTTGGATTGAACATGCGACATTAGTGAGAGCGAAATTCGAAAGTATGCAATTGGAAATTGAATCGCTGACCAATAAGATTGAAGAGCGCAAGCTGGTGGAAAAAGCCAAAGGTCTGCTGATGAAGATGCACAGCGTTGATGAAGATCAGGCTTATAAAGCGCTTAGAAATTCGGCCATGCAATCGAGCCAAACGCTCGCACAAGTTGCCAAGAATTTGATAACTACTTTGGAAGTGTTGGATTAGTTGCTCTACCACTTTGGGGTTAGGGTGTGTTTTCTAACGTGGTGCGTGTTGCACTATCAGCAAGCAATAACAGGGAATAAGAAACGGTGGAATAATCTAAGTTATTGTATTTACTGTAAAAAATAAGTTGGCACAGTAATTGGATTAGTAGAATTGGGTTTATTGTTGAATCGCTTATCTCAATTATCAACGGCGGTAATTGTAGACTTAGCAACGGCGCTACTGCTCTTCGGAGTAGTGGCGCTTTTTTTATGGGAGCAAACCAATGAAATGGAGTTCGATGCTGAAAGTGTCAGCAATTTCGTTATCGGTATTCACCACGGTCAGCGTAAAGGCAGAGTTGGGTGAACCAGAAATTGAAGACCTGAAGTTTGGTTTTATTAAGTTAACCGATATGGCACCGCTGGCGGTTGCTTATGAGAAAGGCTTTTTTGAAGACGAAGGCTTGTACGTCACTTTAGAAGCGCAAGCAAACTGGAAGGTGCTTTTAGACCGAGTCATCGATGGTGAGCTTGCTGGCGCGCACATGCTTGCTGGTCAGCCATTGGGCGCAACGATTGGTGTCGGCACAAAAGCAGAAGTGATTACCGCGTTCAGTATGGATTTGAACGGCAACGCAATCACGGTTTCCAATGATACTTGGGAGCAGATGAAGCAGTACATTCCAAAGCAACCAGATGGCAAACCTGTTCACCCAATCAAAGCGGATGCATTGAAGCCTGTGGTCGACAGCTATCTGGATAAAGGCAAACCATTCAATATGGGGATGGTGTTCCCTGTATCGACGCACAACTATGAGTTGCGATACTGGCTAGCGGCAGGTGGGATTCACCCAGGTTTTTATGCACCAGAATCCGGTGACAACAGTGGTCAGTTGGATGCTGACGTTCTTTTGAGTGTTACACCGCCACCACAAATGCCAGCAACAATGGAAGCGGGCACGATCAAAGGGTACTGCGTAGGCGAACCATGGAACCAACAAGCCGTATTTAAAGGCATCGGTACACCAGTCGTGACCGATTACGAGATCTGGAAGAACAACCCAGAGAAAGTGTTTGGTGTTTCTAAAGCTTGGGCTGAGAAGTATCCAAACACGCACATTCGCGTAGTGAAAGCCTTGATTCGAGCGGCACATTGGTTGGATGAAAACGACAATGCCAACCGCCAAGAAGCAGTGAAGATGCTATCAAAAAGCGAATACGTTGGAGCGGATGCCGAAGTTATCGCCAACTCAATGACGGGCACATTTGAATACGAGAAAGGCGACAAACGAGACGTGCCAGACTTCAACGTGTTCTTCCGTCATAACGCCACTTATCCGTATTACAGCGATGCGATTTGGTATCTGACCCAAATGCGTCGCTGGGGACAGATCTCAAGCGAGAAATCCGATGATTGGTACATGAATGTGGCGAAAGAGGTTTACCGTCCAGATATCTACCAACAAGCGGCTCAAGCGCTTATTGAAGATGGTGTGTTGAGCAAAAAAGACTTCCCAGATTTCAGTGCTGAAGATGGTTTCCGTGCGCCACAAACACACTTTATCGACAACATCGTTTATGACGGTCGCGAGCCAAATAAATATCTAGAGAAGTTCTCTATCGGGCTTAAAGGAAAAGACAAGGTTTAACCATAACGATAAACGCCACAGGCGAGGGGATTCGCTTGTGGCAACAAGGATGTAAATTTCTTAGGAGTGAGTATGTCTAGTAATGTCATTTCCCTTTTTCCTGCTAAGCAGGTAGTGAACCGAAGTCGGTTGGTACTTTTGCCCGTCATTGGTTTGCTGATCTTTTTGGCAATGTGGCACTTAGCAGCGAGAGAAGTGCAAACCTCATTAGGTACGCTACCGGGGCCTGTGCAAACTTTTCAGCAGTTCAGCAACCTTGTCGATGACCATTGGCAAGAGCGAGAAAAGGAACAAGCGTTTATCGAGCGTCAGGAAAAGCGCAATGCTGCGAAGTTAGCGAAGAATCCAGACGCGGAAGTGAAGATTCGTCCTTACACAGGTAAACCGACGTTCTTCGATCAAATCATAACAAGCTTAGTGACTATAACCGCGGGCTTTTTGCTGGCGACGGTTATCGCGATTCCACTTGGCATCGTGCTTGGTCTTAATCAAGGGCTGTATCAAGCGTTCAACCCAATCATTCAATTGCTCAAGCCTGTATCACCTTTGGCATGGCTGCCTATCGTTACTATGGTGGTGAGTGCCACTTATGTGAGTGATGACCCGATGTTTGCTAAGTCGTTCATTAACTCTCTGATCACCGTGGCGCTGTGTAGCTTATGGCCGACGCTGATTAATACCGCTGTGGGTGTAACGAGCGTTGATAAAGACTTAATCAACGTGAGCAAAGTGCTCCAACTTTCGTGGTGGCAGCACATTCGTACCATCGTTTTACCTTCTGCCATTCCAATGATCTTCACCGGTTTACGTCTCTCTTTAGGTATCGCTTGGATGGTATTGATTGCAGCAGAGATGCTCGCGCAGAACCCTGGGTTAGGCAAGTTCGTTTGGGATGAATTCCAGAACGGCAGCTCGGCATCATTGGGTCGTATTATGGTCGCAGTCATCACAATCGGCTTTATTGGATTGATGCTCGATAGAGGCATGTTGCAACTTCAAAAGTGGCTGTCTTGGAATAAACAACAAGCGTTGAGATAAGGGAAAAGATCATGGAAAAAGCATTATTAGATCTAACGCGTTTAGGGATGCGATTCCCAACGCCAGGTGGCGAGTTCATCGCGCTTAACAACGTCGATTTACAAATCAATAAAGGCGAGTTTGTATCCCTAATTGGTCACTCTGGCTGTGGTAAATCAACGGTATTGAACTTAGTCGCAGGGCTACACATGCCAACAGACGGCGGCGTGATCGTCGATGGACGAGAAGTAGCTGGACCGGGACCAGACCGCGCAGTGGTGTTCCAAAACCATTCATTATTGCCTTGGCTCACCGTATATCAAAACGTTGAGCTAGCTGTAAAACAAATTGAAGGCAAAAAGGGCAAAGCGTGGATTCAGGAACAAGTGAATCACTACTTGGAGCTGATTCAAATGCAGCATGCCGCGCACAAAAAGCCGGATGAAATCTCGGGTGGTATGAAGCAGCGAGTCGGCATTGCGAGAGCACTGGCACTTCAACCAAAGGTTTTATTGATGGATGAACCATTTGGCGCGTTGGATGCGTTAACTCGTGCGCATTTACAGGATGCACTGATGAAGATTCAAGCCGAGTTAAACAATACCGTCATCATGATTACACATGACGTGGATGAAGCGGTGCTGCTATCCGACAAAATCGTGATGATGACTAACGGTCCGGCAGCGACCATTGGTGAAGTGTTGGAAGTGAATCTACCGCGTCCTCGCGAGCGTGTCGCACTGGCAGATGATGCGCAGTATCAGAAGTGTCGACAAGCGGTGCTGAAGTTCCTTTACGAGAAGCAATCCAAAGTCGAGATTCCTGCTTCGAAAGAAGGCAAGCCCAAAACCGCAGCGCAAACGGCATAAGGAGGCAGTGATGAATAGTCCTTTAACGATTCCAGTAAAGAACGCATTAAGCCACATTGTTGTGGTAGGTAACGGTATGGTCGGGCAACACCTTGTCGAGCAATTGGTGCAGAAAAATGCACATTTGGAGCACCGAATTACCGTGATTGGTGCAGAGCGCTTTATCGCGTATGACCGTGTACAACTTTCTTCTTTATTTGCGGGTAAGTCTCATGATGATTTGATGCTGAGTAACCAAGAATGGTACGACATGCATGGCATCCAACTCGTACTTGGCAGCCAAGTAACAGGCATCGACAGAGAGCAAAAGCGTATTCTGCTTGATGGTGAAGATGTGCTGGGTTACGACCAACTCGTGCTCGCGACCGGTTCTTACCCGTTTGTGCCTCCAATTGAAGGTAAAGACCGAGACAATGTGTTTGTCTACCGCACGCTTGATGACCTTTCACAAATCAAAAAGGCATGTGAAGGCGCAAAAACAGGCGCAGTGATTGGTGGCGGCTTGTTGGGTTTAGAAGCGGCAAATGCACTCAAACTAGTGGGGCTAGAAACTCACGTCATTGAGTTTGCACCTCGCCTGATGCCCGTACAGTTAGATGATGGTGCTGGCTTAGTGCTAAAAGAGAAGATTGAAGCGCTAGGGCTAACCGTTCACACCTCAACGGGTACGGAACGAATCTGCGATGGTGAAACGGCTAAGCATCGCATGGTGTTTAAAGACAAAGATCCTCTCGAAGTGGATGTGATTGTCTTTTCCGCAGGTATTCGCCCTCAAGATGAGTTGGCAAGGCTGGCTGAGCTAGAAATAGGCGAGCGAGGCGGCATTGTGATTAATAACCAATGCCAAACCAGCGATGAGAACATATACGCGATTGGCGAATGTGCCCTTTGGGAGCAGAAGATCTTTGGTTTGGTCGCACCCGGTTACACCATGGCGAGAACCACTGCCGATGTCTTGACTGGTATGCCAAGCGAAGGTTTTAAAGGCGCAGACATGAGCACCAAGCTCAAGCTACTTGGGGTGGATGTGGCGTCTATCGGCGATGCACAAATGCAAACCGAAGGTGCTCAAGAAATGGTCTTGCAAGATGCGGTCGCAGGCATCTACAAAAAGCTGGTAGTTGATGCGAGTGGCACTCAATTGCTTGGTGCGATTCTCGTTGGTGACAACAGCGACTACGATGCGCTCTTACAGTGTTATTTGAACAAAACAGTCCTGCCAGACCACGCGGCGAACCTGCTGTTTGATACCGGAATGCTGGACGGAGAGATGCCAGACAGCGCCATCATCTGTTCTTGTCACAACGTCACAAAAGGCGACTTAGTTGCCGAGATTCAAGCTGGCACCACCAACCTGACGGACCTTAAAGCGAACACCAAAGCCGGTACTGGCTGTGGTGGCTGTAGCAATATGGTGAAGTCGGTATTGGATACTCAATTGGCAGCCATGGGGGTAGAGGTTAACAACCACCTTTGTGAGCACTTTGAGTTAAGTCGCCAAGAGATGTTTCATATTTGCCAAGTGGAACAGATCAAAGACTTCGATACCTTAATTGCACTGCATGGCAAAGGGCATGGGTGTGATATTTGTAAGCCAACAGCAGCATCTGTGTTTGCTTCTTTGTGGAATGAACACATCATGGAGCCTCAACATCAATCTCTGCAAGATTCTAACGATGCCTTTATGGCAAACCTGCAAAAAGATGGCTCTTACTCAATTGTACCTCGTGTTCCGGGCGGCGAAATTACACCAGACAAACTCATCGTGCTAGGCGAAGTTGCTCAGCAATACGATCTGTACACCAAAATCACTGGCGGTCAGCGCGTGGATTTATTTGGCGCGCAGTTAGAACAGCTTCCTGAAATCTGGCAAACCTTAATTGATGCTGGTTTTGAAACAGGGCATGCCTACGGTAAATCGGTGCGCACCGTGAAATCTTGCGTCGGCTCTACTTGGTGTCGCTATGGTGTTGATGACTCGGTCGGATTAGCTATTGAGTTAGAGAGCCGCTACAAAGGATTGCGAGCGCCCCATAAGCTTAAGTTTGCCGTATCGGGCTGTACTCGCGAGTGTGCAGAAGCGCAAAGTAAAGACATTGGGGTGATCGCCACCGAAAACGGCTGGAATCTATACGTTTGTGGTAATGGCGGCATGAGACCACGACACGCTGATTTGTTTGCATCCGACCTATCCAAATCAGAGTTGATCACCATGATCGACCGAGTATTGATGTTCTACGTCAGCACCGCAGATCGCTTGCAGCGTACGTCGGTGTGGATGGAGAACATGGAAGGGGGCTTAGATTACCTTAAACAAGTGATTTTGGATGACTCTCTGAATCTATGTGACTCGTTGGATGAACAAATGGCGCGCGTCGTAGATACCTATCAATGTGAGTGGAAGAGTACGTTGGATAATCCTCAAAAATTGCAACGCTTCCGTCCTTTCTTGAACAGCACGTCGGGCAGCAAAGTCTTGCCGTACCAGCGTGTGCGCGGTCAGCGTATTCCAGTGAAACAGGAGGTGTAAATGGCAGCGTTAACCAAAGTGAATTTGTGTCAGCTTGATGACTTAATGCCGTTTATCGGTGCTACTGTATTGATTGAAGGCGAGCATGTGGCGTTGTTCTACATTCCAGATAGCGGTGTTTACGCTGTTCAGGACTGGGACCCAATAGGTAAGGCTTATGTAATGAGTCGAGGGATTGTCGGTGATATTGATGGTGAGATGTGTGTTGCATCACCACTGTATAAACAGCACTTCAGTTTAAAGAGTGGGCAATGTTTGGAAGACGAAGCGCACTGTCTAAAAACGTGGCAAGTAACGATCGACGATAATCAGGTTTGTTATTTAGCCGAAGAATGATCCTCGAAATTAGCTTGCTCGATATGAGTAAATTCTTAGCGTAAGAGACAAGCGAATAAAGCTCCAGAGACAGCACAGTATGGCTCTGGAGCTTTTTACTATTTGGAAGGATTTACTTTCAGCTCGGTATAGCCAGTCGAGTCGTCCATCGTTCTGGTAAACTCAAGTTCTGAGTAAGAATGGATGATCAATTCTGCGGTAGTATCAATCACTGTGCCTTCCAGCAAATGCCCACCCCAAACTAGTCCATCACGATCAGACACTGAGATATGAACGTGCTGATGCTCAGGCGTTAGTGTTCCCATCACAGAGACGATTTCAAATGGCTCTTGTTTGGTTAACGTACTCTCTGCACCTGCCAAACGAAGGTTGAGGTGAGAGATACAGCCAACGCATGAAGCAATCGAGCCTGCTTTGATACCATGCTGCTCGACCAATTTCGCTAGGCTCAGCTTTAAGTCCATGCCTTTGGTAAGGCGTACTGCTATCACTTCAATCGACATGTTATTTCCTAATCAAAACCAGTAAGCAGGAAAGCGCGGTATCCAAGTCGGCATAACGTTTGGCTTTGCCAAGCACGCGCATGCCTTGCATGTTGTTGAGAACAAAACGAGCAAGCTCTTCTGGTTTCAGCGTTTTCGGCACTAAGGTTTCTTTTTGTGCATTGGTCAGCGCATCCGCAATGATGTCGATAAGATGGTCAAACAAAAAATGCCCTTTACGCAGTACATCATCGTCTCCACCAGCGTGCTCAATCAACGCATTTTGGATAAAACACCCACAGTTGCGTTTGCGTTGCAGCTCAGCAAAAGATTTAAGGAACGATTCCAACTCAGGTAAAGACGCATCGTCTTTTTCCAAATCATTCAGTGACGGTAGCGAGACCTTTTTTAAGTAAGTATCGAGCGCTTCGTAGTAGAGCTGTTGCTTGTCACCATAGGTGTTGTAAAGACTGAAGCGGTTGATGTTTAACTCGTCGGTGAGATCCGAGATCGACGTGTTCGCAAAGCCCTTGCGCCAAAACACATCCATAGCCACGAGAAGCTTTTCATCTCGGTCGAAGTTGGCTTTTCTTGCCATAAATTACCTGCCTGGGTCTGCTTATCGGGTAATTAAATTGCTTTGGAGGGATGGTACAGAGAACCTCTAGCGTTAGAACTGAACCAATATGATGAATACCCATCTATTCTTGGGTATCAGCCTCCAAATTCATGTGAACTCACAAACGGCATCAAAAATCTCGCTCAGCAAACAGACCCACAACTGTTTGAAAATTTTTGATAGTGAAGTTCTTGACTGATCGTTTATAAACTGGCTACAGTATATCCTAACCAATCGGTTAGAAAAAGATAAAAGGATGTGAAATGAAGCTCTATGAAACCGCAATGACTCCAAGTTGTAAGCGAGTTAGCATTTTTCTAAAGGAAATCGGTGGCGAGGTTGAGCGAATTGCGCTGAACGTTCGTGAGGGCGATAACCTATCTGAACCGTTTAAATCGAAAAGCGTGAACGGCAAAGTGCCTCTGCTGGAATTGGATGATGGTACGACGATCTGTGAAAGCGTTGCGATTTGTCGCTACCTAGATGAAGCGTTTGAAAATGATCTGGCGCTGTTTGGTGCTAACCAGCTTGAACGTGCTCAGGTGGAAATGTGGCATCGTGTGGTGGAGTTCCAAGGACTAAATGCGGCATTTCAGGCGTTTCGAAACATGACCGGAGTTTATGGAGACAGAGAACGTTGCGTTGAAGCATGGGGCGAAGAATCAAAACAACGCGTCTATGAATTTCTGCCTGTCTTAGACAAGCGTCTTGAACATAATGATTTTATCGCCGTAGACCATTTTACTATTGTCGATATAACAGGCTTTATCTTGATCAGTTTCGCAATTAAAGGCCTAGAAATTGATGTACTATCGACGTCGCCAAACATTGCTCGATGGTATAACCAAATTTTAGCTAGACCTGCATTTCAGAGTTAATGTATTGCAGCGAGTGGATGATAGCTCGCTGCTACTACCTTACCGATTCTTAACTCAGCAGGATATTCAAATTTTTTCAGATTTTTCTTATTTTTTCTCCTATCGCCTATAATTGGAAAAACAACCTCAATTTGCTTCGTTGCGTTTTAGAGCCTCGAGCTCTTGGTCCGTAGACGCTCTCTTTCATCATGGAAAGTCTAATAATAGACAAGGAGAGGTCATGAATATTCAAGTGAAAACTATCAATAATATTCTAATCGCCCTGTTAATGGTTTCGGTTTTTGGTCTATTCGCACTGTACCTCAATTACACACAGCAGAATGAACAGATTGAAAGGCTGCAAAGTCAGTTAATCGAAAAAGAGCATCAGATACTAATTTCTAATGAAGCGTTGTCTTACACTCGATATCAACACCAATTATTAGCCGAAGACTACAGCCGTTTTAGAAATGAGCAGTCAGTGACTAGTGTTTTGCGTTAGCCAGTAAAGCAACCGTATTAAGGAGGAAGATGAAACCCATTCTTTTGGTCGATGATAGTAAAACAGTCCTGCTTTACATCAGCAGTGCATTGGAAAAGCAAGGCTATGAAGTGCTTGCTGTTGAAGACGGACGAGCGGCGCTTGAGGTGCTAACCCACCGCCCTGATATTCAGTTTGTGCTGAGTGATTTAATGATGCCTGGAATTAATGGTATTGAATTGTGTCGCCAATTAAAATCTAAAGTTAGCGAACGTTACATTTTCTTTGTTCTACTGTCTTCTAGAAATGACCAAAGTTCGATCGTGAAAGGCATTGATGCTGGCGCAGATGATTTCGTAGATAAGAAGACGTCTGTAGAGGAACTTCAGGCCAGAATCCGTGCGGGGTTTCGTACTTTAGAACTGCACAACAAACTCGTTGAGAGAAATAAAGAACTAGATGCGGCCTATCAAACAATTCACCAAGACCTGCAGTCTGCGAGTCATCTGATGGAGCAACTACTCCCTTCTGAATCAACTATCCAAAATATACAGTTTAGTTATGTCTACAAACCTTGCTCCCAGATTGGTGGTGATATGTTGGGGTATTTGGAGCTCGATGAACAACATGTTGCGTTTTATGTATTTGATGTTTCTGGTCATGGTATTTCTCCAGCTTTGATGGCTTTTTCTATTCAACAGACGCTATCTCAAAGTCAGGGGCCTGATTCGATCACGATGGAGTTGAGAGATGACGGCTATTGCGTAAGTGAGCCTGCATCTGTGATTGAACGGCTAAATCGGCGTTATCAGCAAACTAGAAACAGTCAACTTTACTTTACTATGGCTTACGCCATTCTTAACACAAAATCAGGGCGACTTAGCTATTGCACGGCTGGCCACCCCAGGATCTTAGTTTGGCGAGCGAGTACGAAAACGATGGAACAGATAGGTGACGATAACTTTATCGTTGGTGCAATGCAGCCGATGGAATATATCGGTAACCAAATTAGTCTGGATGAGGGCGATGCATTGTGGCTTTATTCGGATGGTTTGATTGAAGCGAGGCAGGGTGAGGAGATGTTTTCACTACAACGATTGGCATCGAGTATAAAAGCTGTTTGCACGCTGACAGTTGAAGACCAAGTGGGAGACGTCTTTAAAAAAGTACAATCTTGGCATAACGAAGATGAGTTTGATGATGATGCCAGCCTTTTACAGGTAAAATGGCATGGTGAGAGGCTCGATTTAAGGAAAAGAATGTCAAAGAGCGAATTTAAACGAACTTACGGGAGCTCCCTTACTCACTCACGAAGTGCGAGCAAAGACGTTGTTCGGTTTTTGATGGGTCATCAAATCCCCTTAAATGCAATTCAATCATTGGAGCTTTGTGTCGTTGAGCTCATGAATAACGCTTATATTCATTCTTACAGTGAAATAGAAGGCCTGCCAATTGAAGTGGAGTGTAGGGTTGGGGATGACCAAGTGTCCGGTTTCGTGGAACTGAGAGTCTCTGATTGCGGAGCGCCGATCAATGAAAAGACGTTCATCCAACATAAAAACAAACAGATTGAGGCACCTAACTTAATGGATGACGATAGTTGGTCCTCCTCTGGTCGCGGACTGATGTTAGTCGCTCAATTATCTGACCTGTTTAAATTGGAAAAAGGTTTCGAAAACAATACGTTTGTTGTAGTGAAAAGGAATAGGGAGAGAAACTAACAACCAAGCAAAGTCGATTTCCTTCACTTGGTCCCTAGCGTTAATCTGACGGTTGCGTTGTATATCATTGTTATTTTGTATTCGTTGTTGGTGCCGGTGATAGTAACGCCTCCAACTCTTCTGGTGTTAGAATATCACTGATGTTTAACATATTACTTTCATCATCTAGCGCCATCTTTGTACGGCTAAGTAAGTACCTTTTTTGAGTTGGTGTTAGGTCTTTGAGAGACTCAATCAACTCCCTGAAATTGCTATTATTCATTGCCATATTTCCCCCAGTTAAGCCTTGAATTTCTTTATTGCATATTCTTCAAGTAAGCGAAGATTTGTTGATTAATTGCAGCTAGCTCTTTAGTAACTATAGCTATATCTGAGCTATCTGGCGCTGTATCGTTTCTGGTTTTTTCTTCTATTCTTTGAAACGCAATGACCGCGGTGTCTTCTCCGAAACTCTCTAGAATGCCCTTTAAACTATGAGCTAATAGATAGAGTTCTGACCAACATCTGCTTGCATATAGCTCATCTATACGCTCTATATCACTCGTGTGATCTTCAAGGTATGTAGAAAAAACAGTGACGATGAGATCTACGTCGTTATCCATGTATGTATTGAGAACATCAAAATTAATCATGTATACCCCTATTAAACGTTGAGGTAGAGGAATGTTTCGGATAAAGAAGGCTTAGCCGAAGGTATGAATGGCATAACCAGTATTTGAGCAGAAATAGTTTGCTTGTCGCTTGAGATAAACTTACAAAAAGAAAGTCATTGTTAAAGATATTTTGACTTATATCCAAACGGCAATGGTCGAAATGTAGGGATGAAAAAACTTCAACTCGCGTGTTTTTAACACAAGTAGCAAAGGGGACGTTTCCACGTAAAACGCTGAGTCGGTAAGTGTCTTGCAGTCCTAGTTTAAGGCTATCGTTACATACGGACGCCAGACGTTCGCCAACTTTGACTATTCCTTCAGTCAAGGCTAACTCTCCTCATTAAGTACAAGTATAAACTAGCAATCTAGTTGCATATTGGCAAGTAATCTGCGGCAAAAAAGGGACTCGCGTCCCTTTTGTATTACTAGCTTTGCTTAGAGTCCTGTTCTATTTGCTTCATAAGCTCGTTGGCTTTCTTCATAGCGCGTCTTGCGCTTGAAGTCCTTCGCTTATTAAGTAGTATATCGGAGAAGCGTAAGTATTTATCAGCAGTTTTGAATCTTAAATCGTTAACATCCTGAAAACCAATAGGAAAGTTTTTCGAGAACAGATCCACATCCTTCACCAAGTTATCGAGATGAGTTGTCGTCCTTGCCTTTTCTAGGCGAGAATAAAAGTTTTCAAACTCTTCTTGGAACAGGATTCTAGCGGCATCTTCTGGAAACGGTAGAGGGCTGTTGGAATCTAACGCTGTCTCATATAATTTCATTTCCAGCACTGCATCTTTCATCGCATTACTTATCTGTAAGTTCTCTTGATGCTCTTCTACGTTTGAAAAGAAGGTGTTCCCAACCTTAATAAGAGCAACAAGTGCAGCTGCGTCTTTCTTTTGGAGTGCTTCAGTGAGGTGCTGACCGAAAACATCGCTAGATAACGAACTTGGCGTGAAAGGATAACCTTGATGAATCTGATTTAACTCATCCTTGAGCTCATAGATGGATTTACTGCCATCTTCTTTACTGTACCGAGACTTTTCAAGTTGACTGTTGATTTGCCTTGCTATCGAAAGTAACGTGGAGTGCTTGCTTGACTGAATATCTAAGGCAAGAACTTCTATTTTATGTGAGTCAGGGTAGTAGGTTTTTGCTTTATCAAGTATGGACTCAATTTCATCATAATTCGGGTAGTTGTTGGCATCAGAATTCAAAACCTGATCAATTTCAGATTCAAACTCGCTGAGAATATAGGTCTTGTGTAAGCGTAATAAGCCAGCCTTAACGACTGGATGTAAGCTTTTTTCACTATCAATCAGTGCCAAACTTTTTTCTGCTGGCGTATCAAGCTGCCACTCTTGTCCGGCAATTTGATCATTTTGCTTGCTAATAACGGTTTCCAAATTGGTGATGGTTTCTTGTTGCTGCTGATAACCAAATACAATGCCGCTAACTAATAATATACTCGCTGCCGCGCCGCTAGCGATAGGCCAATAGCGCATATTCAATTTGCGTTTCAACTGCTCAGGGGTCAGCTCGTTCGGAATGATGCCAGTTGAAAATACGCTTGAAAATATTGGCCACTTAGATGCAGGCATGTTAGTTGGTTTAGAGACCTTGATCTTCTTTTTGAGAGCTTCATTAACTGGAGTTCTTGCGTAAGGGTGTTTGCAACTCAATAGCTCGTAAGCAATACAAAATAGAGCAAACATATCGTCGCTTAAGTTCGGTTCCTTACCGGATAACAGGTTGAGTGATGCATAGTTGGGAGTATAACCAAGCGTTTCAATATTTTCGGATTTACGTTTAGCCGCATATTGATCCTGCTTTAATTGATGAGTTTTAGAGACACCAAAATCAAGCAACTTAACGTTACCCTCAGACGTTAAAATCACATTAGCGGGCTTTAGGTCGGCGTGCACTACACCAAGAGAGTGAGCATATGAGAGTGCATCGAGTACCTGATTTAGGATTGATAAAGTTGCATTAAACTTCAGCCCATGCGGCCTAGAACGCTGTATTAAACTCTCTAATGTTTCTCCGTTAATATACTCCATAACTAAAAAGTATATTTCGCCATCAACACCAAAATCAAAAACCCTAATGATATTAGGGTGGCTTAACCTTTGAGTTTGTTGAGCTTCACGTATTAACATACGTGCAGTCTCTGGTTGAGAAGCAAACTCTTTCTGTAATATTTTTAACGCAACGTAGGGTGTCTCTGAACCTGAAGATTCAAGAATCTTATCTTTAGCTAAGTAAACATCGCAAAGCCCACCATGCCCAATAACCGACTCAATTTCATACCGATTTTTAACGGTCGTTCCTATTAAGCTTTCATTAATAACATCTTTGTTATTATTTAATGAGTCATCTTTATTGTTTTTTTTCTTATTAACTAACGGAGTGTTTTCTTTTTGAGACAGTTTTGTATTTGTTTCATTTTTATTTTTAACGGAGGTTTCATTATTAGTGAGTTTGGTTGATTTAATTGCATTGTCTCGTTTTTGAGTCTTTACAATTTTAGTTTTATCTCCGATTTCTTCGTTATTTATAGAATTGTTTTTATTACTGTCTTCCATCACAAGAACTCCGTATAAATGATGGGGGAATATATACCTTTCTGCTCAATGAAAAGTCATTATGTTAGAATTTCTCGGCCAAACTAACATTCGTTTTTTTATTGATGAAAGTCTAAGTGTCAAAAATTTGAACTTGGTTGGATAATTAAAATTGTTGAACAATACGTGATTGCTTTGATAAAAAAATGATTCATTATTCCGTGCATGATTTTCAATGGCAGTATTAAGATTTTTATTAATCTTACTGTTAATAAGAAAGCAGTTAATAATAAAATTAAAAATAATATCTAGCAGGTCTTTGGCGAGGTTTACATGAAGTTGGTTTTAACCATAACAAGTTTTCACAAATTTACTCCAGAGATTGAGAGTGAGTTCGTGTTTGAATCAAGTGATGAACATGCCAAGGTTACATTTGGTAGGTCTGAACAATGTGATTGGACACTACCAGATCCTGAAAGAGTGGTATCCGGAACCCACGGAGAACTGATTAAGTTTGGTGACAAATACTTGATAAAAGACCTCTCAACTAATGGTACTTTTGTAAATAATGCTGTAACTCCTGTGGGTCAAGGAAATGAAATAGCACTAAGCGATGACGATATGGTTAGCTTAGGGGATTATCAAATTTCAGTTTCTATTCAAACAGATACAGATGTATTCAGTCTTGAGACAAGTAAAAGTCTTTCTAGCGCACCCCCTGAAGTAGTCTCAAGTCCATCGGAAGCAGAATTTGTTGACCTAGGCCTTAGTGCTAGTGAACTCTTAAACGAAAGTGTTCCTTCTGACTTTCAGCTAGATATTGGTTTAGTCGATGATTTTATTGATATCCCAAAGCCCGAAAAACAGAGCACCGTATCTGAAACTTTACCGAAAGTTAACCGACAATCAGAACACCTATCGACTCCCAACTTTGATACCAATGGGGGTGAACTTGCGGCTTTTGTTAGAGGGGTGGGTATAGATCCAATGATGATTCCCAGCGATAACCGAGAGGAATGGTTCGAACAACTGGGGGAGTCATTTTCTTTGATGCTAGTTGGTTTAATGGAAACACTGCATAACAGAGCAGTGTTTAAACAAACAAATCGACTTAGTCATACCGCATTTCGTAAGTCAGAAAATAACCCTTTAAAGTTTTCTGCAAACTTAGAAGATGCGATTCATAACTTATATAACCGTCAAACCGCTAGCTTCTTAAAGCCAAATGCAGCCATTAAAGAAGCATTTAATGACATCGAAAGTCATGAGCAAGCCTTAATGAAAGGTGTTGAAGGTACGGTTTCGAGTGTTATGTCACTTGTTGAACCTACTTCTATATACTCAGATGCTTTAGCGAAAGACACGGTTATTAATATGGTTATTCCAGCTAGAAAATATGCTCAAAGTTGGAAGAGGTTTGAGGATATTCATGAAAAGTTATCCGATGATATTATCAATAAAGAGTCTCCGTTCTATTTAGAAGACTTCGCTAAGCACTATGAATTAGCATTAAAAAACAAAGGCTAGGAATTAGGGTGATGAAAAAGTTTTACCAATATATTTTGTTATTAATTTCAATAGCTTTATTTGGGTGCTCAGCAGCGAACCTAGTTGTTGATCCATACTCAGATTTAGAAATAGCAGCAAGTCATAACATTAATCCTGATTCAAACGGCAGGCCTTCTCCTGTAGTGGTGTATGTATTTGAATTAACGTCAAATACCATTTTCGAAAGCCAGGACTTTTTTTCTATTTATGAAGAAAGTGAAAAAGTCTTAGGACCTGATTTAGTGAATAAATATGAAGTTTCATTAACTCCAGGTCAGAAAGAAACATATCAAGCAAGTATGTCTCCAAAGACAGAATATTTAGGCATTGTCGTAGCGTTTCGAGATATTGAAAACTCAAATTGGCGACAAGTCATTAAAGTGGATAAGACCGGTTACAACACATATCAAGTATTGTTAGAAGATCTGTCTTTGGTCGTTAAATAACGTTTAGTTGGCTAATTATAAATGACGCAATACTCCAAGACGGCTTGGTGCGAAGGAATGTTTTTACGTCCCCAGCACTTCCAACAACAAGAACGCGCAACCTCTCAAGAATTCAAGGGCTTACATCAGTTAGGTGGGGCTTACAATTGGGGAGTTTGGAAATGTCGAGTAAAAAAACACGCGCTAAAAGATGGTCTTATTGAACTTGAGCATCTTGAAGCTGTTTTGCCAGATATGACGTTGGTTAATACGTTAATATCCAACGATTCAGTTTCGCCTCTACTTATTGATAAAAACACTGAAAATACGTTAGTAAAAATAACTCTCCCTCTTTCAAGTGTTACAGGTAAAAACGTTTCGGATGTAAGCGAATCGATCGTCTCTCGTTATGTACTTCAAGATATCGACGTGATAGATAACCTTACAGGACAAGATGAAGAAACCATCCAAGTTGCAGCCCTTAACCTAGAGTTGAAAGCGAGTAATGACAAATTAGCGGGTTATGTGGAGTTACCTATCTTAAGGATCAAAGAGGTAACTCCTGAAGGGGAAGTTATACTAGACGATGAGTACGTTCCTCCGCTTATCAACCTCCTTAGCGACAAAGTTATGTCAGCTTATCTACGTAACGTTATCGCGATGACAAAGATGCGTGCTGACGTTATTGCACAGCGCTTGATTAAGGGTAAATCTGCATCGGCATCTGCTGTTGATTTCATCATGCTCCAAATGCTGAACCGATATGAGGCGAAGTTAAAGCATTTCAGTGAGTTAGATAGGTTACATCCACTGGAATTAGCGACGACACTTAAAGGTTACATTGGTGAGTTAGCCACTTTTTCTAATAAAACTAAAAGAGTCCCAAGTTTGCTTGCGTATGATCACTTAGATGTATCAAGTGTCTATAGCGAGTTGAATCAGATACTCAGTCAGTACCTCAGTGTTGTCCTTGACCAAACTGCGACCAAACTTCCGTTGGAGCCTCGCCAATACGGTATTCAAGTGACGCCGCTTCCAGATAAACGCTTGCTTGAGTCATGCCAATTTGTGCTAGCAATTAAAGCAGACACCACAACAGATGAAATAAGACGCCTGGTCCCAGCGCAACTCAAGTTTGGCCCGGCAGAACAGATTCGCGATCTAATTAATAATCAGATCAACGGTATAAACGTAGTGCCGTTGAGTGTCGTCCCGAGACAGATTCCTTACCAAACGGGCTATGTTTATTTCGAAGTTGTCAAGAAAGGGCCATTTTGGATGAGGCTAAAAGATAGTGGCGGTATTGCGCTTCACCTATCAGGGCATTTTCCGAATGCTGAACTTGAGCTTTGGAGTATTAATCAATAGGCGCGCTCTGTATGGAACAAACGATAGTAAAACCAACACCGGGTGGAAGAGCACCCGCATCGAAACCACAATCAGAAAAGTCTGTGGATAATACCGTAGTTATCTCAAAAAGTCCTGAATTGGTGAACAATGATTCAGTGGTCGCTTATGGGAATAACTCTCTACTAGCAGAGGCGAATGGCCTGTTATCTATTATCGGTCAAATTCGCTCGACAGCGACTCATTCCGATCCGTTGTTTCTAAAAGAGACATTGGCACAAAAGCTTAGAGATTATGAGAACCGATTACGTCAGCATGACGTTGATTTGGATACCATTGATACAGCTCGTTATTGT
This sequence comes from Vibrio sp. YT-16, assembly GCF_033337405.1. Classification (NCBI taxonomy): domain Bacteria; kingdom Pseudomonadati; phylum Pseudomonadota; class Gammaproteobacteria; order Vibrionales; family Vibrionaceae; genus Vibrio; species Vibrio sp. YT-16. The sequence continues at coordinate 120,703 of NZ_JAWOQQ010000005.1, read as the reverse complement.
TTATGCTGTTCACTAGATGAAGTTGTCCTTAACACCAATTGGGGTGGGAATTCATTCTGGAGTCACGATTCATTACTTAGCTCCTTCTATGCTAGCAGTCAAGGTGGGGAAGCGTTCTTTAAGCATCTTGATAAGTGCATGGCGAAACCAGATGTGAACTTAGATTTGCTTGAACTAATGTATGTGTGCTTATCTCTCGGGTTTCTGGGTCAATACCGTTTAGAAAAAAATGGACTGGAATCGCACCGGAAATTGAGAAGACAGGTTATTGCTACTCTTAAGACTTATGGGAGAGGAGTCCCTCAGGAACTAAGCAATAGTATCGACCAACACATTTTGAATGGCTCAAAGGCTTCTGATAGAGCTCCTCTTTGGGTTGTATGTTCTGTAACGGCGGCACTATTGGTCTGCATATATATGTATTTTAGTTATGAGCTAAATAAGGCATCCAATCGCACCTTTTCTCAATTAGTCAATTTGATTCAACCGCAACAACTTAACCAAGATGCAACGTCAGAATCAAAATCAGCGCCAATTGCAGAAAAGATTTCAATGTATCTAGCAACTGAGATCGGTAAGGGGCTAATCAATGTTGAGCCGCTGCAAGACAGGGTAAGAATTTCGTTAAAGTCTCAAGATCTATTTGAATCAGGTAGTGCTGATGTTGTCGCTTACATCCAACCCGTTATTTCTAAGCTTGCGAGAACATTGGAGTCGACCCAAGGCAAGATCATTGTTACTGGTCACACCGACGATAGGCCTATTTTCACGAGTAAATATCCCTCGAACTGGCACCTATCATTAGCTCGAGCCACTGCTATGTCTGAACAACTGATCTCGAATAGTGCATTAGAAGGGCGAGTGATACCCGAGGGATTGGGGGATGCAAGACCATTAGTTGAAAACAGTAGTGATGAAAACCGAGCTATTAACCGCCGGATTGAAATCGACCTTCTTGTCGCGAATTAATAATAGGTAGATAGAGATGCGTATTAAAGAAATTGGCAGAATATTTACTCAAAGATGGTTTCTCGGTCTTATAGGTGTCGCTGCTTGTTCTATTTTCATTTGGGTTGTTGGTCCACTTATTGCGATAGCGGGATATGAGCCCCTAAAGAGTGACTTTCAACGGCTAGTCACTATTCTAGTGTTGGTGTTGCTTTGGGCGATATTTAACGTTACCAAGCAGCATAAGCAAAAGGTGAAAGAAGACGAAAGTATTCAAACGTTGCTTGAGGTTGATAGCCTATCAGATAAAGAAGCGGCAAGTGAAATTGACTTAATGCGCGAGCGTATTGAGCAAGCTGTCAAAGTAGTGACGAAAACACACAAAGGCAAGAGAAGCTTGTATGACTTACCGTGGTATGTGTTGATTGGCCCTCCTGGAACGGGGAAAACAACCGTATTAAAGCAGTCGGGGTTAGAGTTTCCATTAGGAGACAGCCTTGGCTCTGACTCTATTGCCGGTGTAGGTGGCACTCGCCACTGTGATTGGTGGTTTGCAAATAAAGCAGTTCTTATAGATACGGCTGGCCGGTATACGACACAAGACAGTCAAGAAAAGGTCGACTCTAAAGCGTGGCATGGTTTCTTAGGATTGTTGAAAAAGTATAGAACGCAAAGACCAATTAATGGTGCGATTGTTACGATAAGTTTAGCCAGCGTGATGTCTCAGACTCGAACCGAGCGAAGTCTTCATGCTCGAGCAATTAAGTCGAGACTTCAAGAACTGAAAAACCAGTTAGGCATGCAGTTTCCGATTTACGTATTGCTCACCAAAATGGATTTAGTTGCCGGTTTCAATGAGTTTTTTGCCGATTTAAGTAAGGAAGAGCGAGAGGAATTATTTGGTTTCATGTTCCCTCGTGAAGTGGATGATGAAAGAGGCGTTATTTCTCTATTCAACAAAGAATTTCATGGCATGTTGGAGCGCCTTGATGCCCGTATGCTTAGAATACTTGAAACAGAGGACGATTTAGATAAACGCGCGCTTATCTTTGAATTTCCAAAGCAATTAAGAGTGCTACAAGCTAATCTTGACGAGTTTTTAGCTGAAATTTTTGCACAAAACAGTTTTGAAGAGCCTGCCTTGATTCGTGGTGTGTTTATGTTGAGTTCGGTTCAAGAAGGCTTACCAGTCGATAAGCTGATGAATGAATCAACCAATGGACTTGGGTTAAATCGTTTAGCTCTAGCAAAGAGTCAGACTGGTTCTCATAGTTATTTCGTAAAGAATCTTTTTGACAAGGTTATTTTCAAAGAGCAACTGTTAGGAACAGTTAATCGTCACTATCAAAAGCAGTCAGGTTGGATGCGTCGAGGTGTTTACATTGGATGTACAACGCTACTGCTAGGAGCTTCTGCGCTTTGGTTTATGAGTTATAAGTGGAACTCACAGTTAATTGTCGATACCAATGAACAAGCGAGCCATATTGATGCAATGATTGGCGCTCAAAGTTTAGATTTTGAAGCGGATATTGTTTCAGCTGTAGAAACATTAGATAGGTTGATGACGCTTCCTCTCGGAAAGCAAAGCGACTACGGTGATGCCGACTCTGTAAAGAGGTTTGGTCTCTATCAAGGAGACAAAGTGTCTCAGGCGGCAAACAATGCATATTCTGATGCTTTGACCCAATATTACGCCCCTCTGCTTCTTGATAGCTTGGTGTCAGAAATGGAGAGCAATCAACAGCATCGTGAGTATTTGTACGAAACGTTAAAAACGTATTTGATGTTATTCAATCCAGACAAATATCAACAAGATGAAGTGTTGGCTTGGTTTAACTTTTATTTCGAACGTCAATATCCGGGTGAGCTAAACGCAGACTTAAGAAGACGTTTGCTACAGCACACTCAATATTTATTAGGCAACGATGGACAAGGCTTTACTTACAACACTGCTGCCGTGACGAGTGCTCGAGAAGTGTTGACTCAAATGTCTCTACCTGAACGTGCTTATCAGCGAATGAAAATACAATTTTCTAAGAGTCATGTACCTTCATTTCGCTTGACTGATGTATTGGGACCTAAAGGGCTTGAGCAGTTCGAGCGAGCTAGTGGAAAACCGCTATCACAAGGCATTTCGGGTTTCTACACGTACAATGGTTTTCATAGCATTTTTCAGATTCAGATCAACCGTACAGTAAAAAGCTTAATGGAAGAGAACTGGGTTTATGGTGACGATCTTAAGGCTCATGAAATTGATCAAGATAGTGCCATCCAAGGCGTTCAGTCTCGATACTATCAAGATTATGTTAATGAATGGAAAACGTTGATCGAAGATATTCAATTGAAGCAGGCTCCGAGCCTAGAACTTGCGACAGAGCAAGCGAGGGTTTTATCTGGAGTTGAAAGACCAATCGAATCTTTGTTGAGAGCAATCCAAAAAGAGGTTGCTCTATCAAAAGTATCATTGTCAGAAAATCAAAAAGCCGCTTCTGAAGTTGCTGGTAAAGTTGCCAAAGTTAAGTTTTCAAATACGGCAGATAGACTAGACATGTATTTACCTGAAGAAAACGGTTTCAATGTTGCTCTGCCAGGTAAAGAAGTCGAATCGCATTTTTCAGAGATCTTACGCCTTGGTGAGCAAGACTTTGATGATATTCAACAAGCAATGGTTAACTTGCGTTCGTATTTAAGTGACTTATCAAGCTCTGGTAACAATCAGAAAATTGCCTACAAAAGTATTTTAGATGGAACCGTTACACAAGATGTCGCAGCTTCCTTTGCTCGTGCTAAAGAACTTTTGCCGAGACCATTTAATCAATGGCTAGGTGAGCTTTCTCAAGAGTCGGTTAAGTTTGCGGAGAGCGGTTCGAAGGATCATCTAAATCAACTTTGGGTAACACAAGTGGTCCGCCCTTATCAGCGGACTATTGCTGGCAGATATCCATTCGAGCCCAACGCGAGCAGAGAAGTTAGATTGAAAGACTTTAAGCGATTCTTTGGTTATGGAGGTACGCTTGACGCATTCTTCCAAGAATACCTCGAACCGTTTGTGGATACTTCGAAAAGTCGTTGGCGATTAGAAAAGGAAATTGGAGTTCGCCCAGAAACACTAATGGTCTTTCAAAGAGCGCAACGTATCAGGCAGTCTTTCTTTGAATCTGATAATTCCTTACGCGTAGAGTTTGGGATGAAGCCTGTTTATCTAGACCAGCACATTACTCGATTTGTCTTAGAGTTGGGTGGACAAGATTTGGTTTATAAGCATGGACCAGCAAGAGCTAAATCGTTGAGTTGGCCTGCCGGTCAAGATCAGACTCGAATTGTGTTCACACCACCTGAATCTAAACGCGAAATTGCGCATACCTATGAAGGTGAGTGGGGCATATTCAAGCTTTTGGATCAATCACTTAAAGCAAGGCCAGAATCGCGTAAAGACAATATAGTTATGATTGATTTAAAGGGAAATAAGGTGCAGCTAGAGCTTATTCCTTCTAGTGCCATTAATCCTTTTTGGTCAAATGAAATGGAGAGGTTCAGATGTCCACGAACCTTATAACATCAGGCTGGGGCTATATCGGTAAAATGCCCGCAAAAGGGGACTTTGTGAAAGATGGTTTATCACAAGATTTCTCGGAGCGTTGGCATGATTGGCAACAGGCGGTTATTGCAGTCAGCAGGGAACAACTGGGTGAAAGCTGGAATGAGCACTTTTTAACGGCTCCTGTGTGGCACTTTGCTTTGGATATTAGCTATTTAGAAGACTCAACCTACATTGGTAGCATGATTCCTAGTGTTGATGCATGCGGTAGATACTTTTTCTTTACTATAGCTCGTGCCGTAAAAGGTGAAGCTGCGCAATATTGGGGTGACAGAGCTTGGACAGAGGACAGTGCCGCTCTTGCTCTTTCAGTACTTGAGGACGACTTTGTCTTTGATGTTTGGCATAAGAGTACTCAAGAAAAAAATGACCTCGTTGCGAATGTAACAAGTGAAGTGAGGCCTCTAGAGTTTCTTTATCAAAGCCAAATATCTACAGTTTTTCATGATCACGGCAATACTGATCAAAATACGCTTTTGAATTACCTCATTAAAGAAAAATTGAGTAAACCATGTTTTTGGTGGACTGAAGGTTCAACGAAGGTTGAACCATGCATGTTCATTACTAGTGGATTTCCTTCAATTGGTCAGTTTTCAGCCATGCTTGATGGCGGCTGGAAAAAGTGGAATTGGTAGGATAGAAGAATGAATTGGAACTATTTTACCTTTGCTAAATCGCACGCAGGAAAAGTACGCCCTTATAACGAGGATGCTCTGTTGGATATGACAGAGCAGCATATTTGGGTGGTTGCCGATGGAATGGGTGGACACAGTGCTGGCGATATAGCAAGCCAGATGCTAGTGGATAGAGTCGCGCGCCACATGCAGGATGTCTCCAATACTAATATCGATGATATCCGAAGAGTGGTTCAAGAAGCGAACTTAGAAATTTACCAATACGCACAAAATCACTTAGACGGTAAAACGATGGGAACAACACTTGTTTTGTTGTTTATTCAGGATGGGTATTACCACTGCCTTTGGGTGGGGGATAGCCGAATTTACCAGCTTAGAAGTGGTAATTTTGTCCAAAAAACACGTGATCATAGTCAAGTCATGGACTTAGTGGATCAGGGCTTATTGGCATTTGAAGATGCCGAATCTCACCCTCTTGCAAATGTTATTACCAGAGCTGTTGGGGTCGACGAAAGTGTCACTATTGATCAAGTTTCAGGGCAGTTGGCTGACGGCGATCAGTTTCTACTCTGTAGCGATGGACTCTCTAAGGAACTTACGAGTGATGAAATTCATCGGACATTGTATGCAGACTCAGTCAACCAAGCTGGATTAGCGCTCATGCATTCGGCTTTGGTTCGGGGCGCAAGTGATAACGTAACTTGTGCTTTGATCAAAGTTCGCCAAGCGCAAACGGAGTGCGAAACAGTAACTAGAGAAGACGCGACAATACCTGTCTTTCTAAGAGGGAGAGCTTATGAGTAATGAAATGTTTGATTGGTATGAACAAGCGTTGGCTCCTATATCTCAAGAAAATCCTACAGGTGTTGATCCTAGAGAGGATGTATCACCACAGTCTGCTTACTATCGGTTGAAAGATCAGCGTATGGCCGCCCGCAACGCTGAACGTAATGCTCTTATAGAAGAAGAAAGTATCTATACCCACAGTAATTTATGGCGAGTATTTATTGAAGATGTCCCAGAAATACTCACGAATCAGTCTAAAGATTTGGAATTTGTTGCCTGGCTTATAGAAGCCCTAACTCGATTGTATGGTTTTCGTGGTATGGGCGTTGGCTACAAACTCGCAACCAGTTTAATTGAGAACTTTTGGGATGATCTGTACCCAATGCCTGATGAAGATGGTATTGAGACAAGAATATCGGCGATTATTGGCCTCAATGGTATCGATAGTGAAGGAACACTTATTTTTCCAATTGCTTGTATACCATTGACTGACTTAGGCGTGGAGCAAGCTTATGCCTATTGGGAATATCAGCAAGCTATAGAGCTTGAGCGCTTAGACGAAGATAAGCGCCGAAATCGAGTCGAGCTTGGGGCTGTTGAGTTATCTGAAATTATAACTACGGTTAAGTCGACTTCTGATACGTTTTATCAAGAATTAATCACGGATTTGGAGTTCGCTACAGAATCATTTAATGAATTCAGTCAGCGATTAGACGAAGCGGCCGGTGATGTGACTCCTAGCTCTTATATATCAAAAAGACTTGAATCAATACACTCGGCATTAAAGCACCTTCTAGGAGATCGTTTCAATCAACCACAAGCCGTGTTTGAAGAGCTAGAGGATCTTGATGAATCTTCTTCTGAACAACCGTTAAGTTCACAAAGTTGTGATGCATTATTAGCGACAAACATGAAATCACGAGAGCAGGCAATTAGACAATTGCAGCAAGTAGCTGATTTCTTCCGAGAGAGTGAACCTCACTCACCAGTTTCTTACTCCATCGAACAGATTATTCGTTGGTGTGGGATGCCTCTGCCGGAGTTACTGGCGGAACTTATCTCCGACGGGGATGCAAAGAAAAGCTACTTCCGTTTGGTTGGCATAGCAGAACAAAATGAAAATTAATAAAGGGAGAATGGTATGACGAGTATCCACTCGAAACTATCACGAGTACGGAAGCCTCGTGTCCACATTACCTATGATGTTGAAACTGAAGGTACGACTCTTAAGAAAGAACTGCCTTTTGTTGTAGGTGTAATGGGTGACTTCGCTGGTCAAAACACAGAAGCGTTGAAGCCATTAAAAGACCGCCGTTTTATTCAGATCGATCGAGATAACTTTGACGATGTACTCAAAAAAATGAATCCATCGGTGAAGTTTAAAGTTGCGAATAAGCTTGCGAATGACGATTCACAGTTTGAGGTCGATTTAAACTTTAAATCAATGCAAGACTTTGAGCCTGCTGCGATCGTAAATCAAGTTGATCCACTACGCCAATTGATGGAAACGCGTAATAAACTGCGTGATTTGATGACAAAAGTTGACCGCTCAGAAGAGCTTGAAAATATCCTAGAGGATGTTTTGAACAATACAGACAATCTGGCAAGACTTGCAGGCGAGTTAGATCTTGGCAAGAAAGCGAAGTCAGACAGTACTGAAGGAGCGGAATAATGACGACTGAAGCTGAAAAACAGTTAGATCCAACTGTTAATGAACAGACAATTTCATTCTTAGATCAAGCTATTGGTGCGACTAAGCAGACCGAAGCTTCTCGTGCTGAGGAGCTGATTAAAACGCTCGCTGAAGAAGCAATGAAAGGGACAGTTACTTGGAACAAAAACCTAACAGTAACTTTTCGTGAAGCGATTAATTTGCTCGATAGGCAGATTTCTGATCAGTTGTCTGAAGTAATGCATCACCCAGAATTACAGAAACTCGAAGGTTCTTGGCGCGGCTTAAATTATCTAGTGATGAATTCAGAGACCAGCTCTACTCTGAAAGTTCGCATGATGAGCATGACCAAGAAAGAGCTACATAAAGACTTGAGCAAAGCTGTTGAGTTTGATCAAAGCCAGATCTTTAAAAAGGTTTACGAGTCTGAGTTTGGTAGTGCTGGTGGTGAACCGTATGGTGCATTGATTGGAGACTATGAGTTTACCAACCACCCAGAAGATATTGAGTCGTTACGCCTAATGTCAAATGTAGCGGCTTCTGGCTTCTCTCCATTCTTGTCCGCAGCTTCACCAGCACTATTCGGCTTTGATGAGTGGACTGAGTTGTCAAAACCACGCGACCTAGATAAGGTATTTGAATCACTAGAATACGCCCAATGGCGTTCGTTCCGCGAGAGTGCCGATTCGCGCTTCGTTAGTCTGACGATGCCAAAAGTCCTTGCTCGTTTGCCATACGGACAAGCTACCGCTCCAGTCGAAGAGTTTGGGTTTGAAGAGTTCGAAGTAGATCCTGTTTCAGGTATTGCTGTTAACGCTGAACATAACGACTACTGTTGGATGAACTCTTCGTATGTTCTTGGTGTTAAGTTAACCGACGCATTTTCAAAATATGGATTTTGTACTGCCATCCGTGGTGCAGAAGGCGGCGGTCGAGTGGATAACTTGCCAACGCATTTCTTCATGAGTGATGATGGCGACCCTGATATGAAGTGCCCAACAGAGATTGGTATTACCGACAGACGTGAGGCGGAGCTTGGTAAGCTTGGTTTCTTACCGCTTTGTCACTACAAAAACACCAACTATGCAGTGTTCTTTGGTGCGCAAACCTGTCAAAAACCAGCGAACCATGAATCCCCTGAAGCAACGGCCAATGCGGCCATTTCTGCCCGCCTACCTTATATGATGGCAACATCTCGTTTTGCGCATTATTTGAAAGTAATGGCCCGAGATAAAATTGGTAGCTTTATGGAAGCAGAAGACGTTGAGTCTTGGCTGAACCGCTGGATCCTAGGTTACGTCAATGCTTCTGAAGGCGGTGGTCAAGAGATCAGAGCGAAATACCCTCTAGCAGACGCTCGTGTTCAGGTTAAGGAAATTCCTGGCGCACCTGGTTCTTACAATGCCGTAGCATGGCTGAAGCCTTGGTTACAAATGGAAGAACTGACCACATCTTTGCGACTTGTGGCAAAGATCCCTCAGTCAGGTGGATAAGAAATGAATTGGCTGGTCGAAAGGCCAGCCATGACCAATCTTTATGTTCTAGATGGAATTAGCAGTGTCACTTAACTTTCGCGACCCTAGCAAGCTAAAACATGAGTTCAGTACCGGAGGCTATGCTGAACTTGATAGCCCGTGGTTGACTCGATTCAATGAATCTTCTGATCTTGTAGCGTCAGCGCGAATTTGGCTAGAAGGTACACGTTCAAGAGATTTGGACAGCTTTCGTCATAGTGTGATGAACACAATTAACCGCATTGATGAGCTATTAGAATCTCAACTAAATGAAATATTACATCATCCTGAGTTTCAACAGCTCGAAAGGGGGTGGGTTGGAGTTAGGTATTTATGTGAACAGGTTGATTCTCGTTCATCGGACTCTGTAAAAGTTAAGGTTTTAACGGCGACATGGAATGAAATCAGTAAAGATGCTTTCAAAGCCATCGAGTTTGACCAATCAGCACTATTTAAGTTGCTCTATCAAAATGAATATGGCATGGCAGGGGGAGAACCCTTTGGTGTGGTGGTTGGAGATTATCAGCTTCGCTGTGATCCTAGTAAAAATTATTTTGATAGAGATCTGTCTGTGTTGAGTAAGATCTCTCAGTCTGCAGCTGCAGCATTCAGCCCATTTATCATGTCTGCATCGCCAGAGATGTTTGGTGTTGATAGTTTCGCTCAACTCTCTGCGATAAGAGATATAGCAGCCCAATTTGAACAGGAAGATTATGCAAAGTGGCGTAGTTTGAGAGATAACGATGACGCTAAATTTATTGGTTTGACTGCACCTAACGTCTTGTTCCGTCAGCCATACAAAAGTGATGGCTCGCGGAATGATAAATTCAATTTTCAAGAACACATCTACGACTCCAACCGAGATTTGCTATGGGGGAGTAGTGCGTACTGTTTTGCTGCCGTATCAATTAGAGCATTTCAGGAACATGGTTGGTTCACGCATATGCGAGGGATTAAACAAGGCGATTACAGTCAGGGCATTATCGTCGCTCCTACAAGGAGCAAGATGCGTGTTAACGGCAAGAATGATCGTGAAAGATGTCCGTTAAACTTGAAAATCTCTGAGAGAAAAGAACAAGAATTGTCTGAGTGCGGTTTTATTTCTATTTCTCCAATACCTGAGACTGATATGGTAGGGATGACCTCGAATGTATCTCTCTACAAGCCCAAACAATACGCAGAAAAGCATATTTCAACGAATGCAAAACTGACATCGATGTTGCAATACACATTGTGTGTATCGCGAGTCGCACATTATCTCAAGGTTATGGGGCGTGACAAAATTGGTGGGTATCAAGATGCAGAAAGCCTAGAGCGTGACTTTCAACGCTGGTTACATCAGTACACTACCGCATCAGATGAAGCGTCTGATGAGCTTCGAGCTAAATATCCCCTAAATGAAGCGAAAATTACAGTTCGAGAGAAAAGAGAAACTCCTGGACATTATTACTCAGTTATCCATTTGCGACCGCATTTTCAACTCGATCAAATGGTATCTAGCATTAAATTAATTACCGAATTATCACCAGAGCACATGGTGTAAGGAAATAACAATGACTCAATGGAAAAATGCTTTGTCCCAAGGCCTATTGCAACACGCTCTAGAGCAATTAACTGATGAAATTAAAGCAACACCTAAAGATGCGAGCTTGAGAAGTTCCTTCATTGAGCTTCTTTGCATTGATGGGGACTTCGAGCGTGCGGACGCTCAGCTCATGCAATCGATTAAATTGTTTCCTGAGTATCTGCCTGGTGCAAGTCAGCTACGACATTTAGTGAAAGCAGCTCAAGCTAGAAAGGATTTTATCAATGGTGCGGCTAGTGCCAAAGTAATAGGTGATGAGGAATTAACTAAAGAGCTTGTTCGATTTAATCTTGCTCTCGGAAATCAAGAGTACGAAGAAGCGTCACGTCTATCGCATCGCATTGAAGAGCATCGTACTATTAAAGGGTTTAACGTAAACGGCACAAACTACGAAGATGCTAGAGATATTGATGATCGTTTAGGTGGTTACATTGAACTGTTTTCTACAGCAGGTAACTATTTTCTTGTACCCATATCGAGCATCCATACGCTAGAAGTTAAAGCACCTACTTCATTGTTAGAGAGTATTTGGCGACCTGTCGAGTTTGATATCGATGGACTTGGTGAAGGCGAAGGCCATATGCCGTTGACATATGTTGACTCAGAGACCGATGCGCAAAAGTTAGGTCGAGAAACGGATTGGAAGCAGATTGGTGAGCAAGAATCTTTTGTTGGCTTGGGTCAAAAATGTTGGTTAGTCGGTGATTCAGCGCTTCCAATCTGTGATTTGACTACATTATTAGAACAGAAACAAATAGCGTAGAAATATCATGTCTTTAACCGTTTCTCTGCTCGACAAATTGATAGATAGTGATCCTCTCACTCGAGATGAGAAAGACTTCCCTGCAAGCCAGCAACAGATGTTGAGCAGCTTACTTAGAGATCTAGAGTCGATGCTGAATAGTCGTATTGGATGGAAAAACATTCCTGATGATCTTTTAGAGGTTCGTTATTCAATATTGAATTATGGGCTGCCAGATTTTTCCTCAATGCCCTATAGCAGCCAAGAAGGGCAGAATCAGCTTTGCGACATCGTTCATGATGCAATTAAAGAGTTTGAGCCGAGGTTAAGGAACCCTCATGTCCAGATTTCAGACGAGAAAAACGCTATTGATAGGGTATTGAGGTTACAGATAAATGCCACTTGCTTAATTGATAACAGTATTCATGAAGTGCGATTCAATTCTGAAGTAGAGCCGGTAAATTTAGGTATGAAACTGAGTAGAGCAAAATGAGTGAAGAGTTTCTCAAGTACTATAATCGCGAGTTAGCTTATTTGCGTCACAAAGGGCAAGAATTTGGGGAGCAGTATCCTAAGATTGCTGCGAGACTTCGTATTAGTGAGGAACAGGTTGACGATCCGCACGTAGAAAGATTGTTAGAAGGCTGCGCATTTCTAACAGCAAGGATTAGACAAAGCTTAGACAATAGTTACCCTCAATTTACAGAGTCTTTGATGGGACAGTTATATCCTGATTTTCACGCCCCAATCCCGTCAATGTCAGTCATTAAAATGAGCTGTTCTAACTCCACTTCCTCTTATTTTGATGTAGAAGAAGGCGAGCGAGTTGTTATCGGTGCTCCTGGATATCATGAGTGCGAGTTTAGAACTTGTTATCCGGTCAGAATGTATCCTGTTGATGTGACCTCTGGCGTTTTTAAAAATGCGCCTTTCAAGCCAGTTGGCTCACGATGGGAAAGCAATGCTCATTCAGTTTTGAAAGTACAGCTCACGGCTCAAGATGAAGAGACTCCTCTTGGTGAAATGGGGGCAGAACGGCTGCGCTTCTATTTAAACGGTCAATCTCAATTGACTTTTAAGCTCTACCAAATGCTGTTTCAAAACCTAATTGGTTTATCTGTTGTTGTGGATGGCAAAGAAGTTCGTCCTTTAACCAAAAGGCATCTTTCTGAAGTGGGATTTTCAGAAGATGAGAAAGTTGTGCCATACAGTAAAAGAAGCTTTTCAGGAGCAAGATTACTTGTTGAGTATTTGCACTTTCCTGAGAAGTTTATGTTCTTTGATATCACCGAACTTGGATTATCTGAGCTAGATCTTGGAGAGCAATTCGAACTGTATTTTTACTTTGATACCAACGATGACTGGCTTCCAAAGCAAGTGGACGAAGAAAGCTTAATGGTAGGTTGTGTGCCTGTAATCAACTTATTTAAAAGTATTATGGAGCCTAAGCGTATTCTACCAACTGAATACGATTACCACTTGTCTCCGCAATACCAAGAAGCTGAAAGTAATGAGGTTGTCTCAATTTCTGACGTAACGTTGAGAAATTGGAACAAAACGTACCACAATTTGCCATGTTATCACGCTGGTGAGCACACGCATTATACGAACACTAGTGAGATTTATTGGTTGATGAGACGTGAGGATAAGAACTGGGCTGGTGGGTATGATGAGCCAGGTAGAGAAACTTACATTTCTTTTGTTGATAAAAAACATCAATTGTTCAGCCCGGATAGCCGGGAAAACTGGTTAATGTACGTGGAAGCTGAGTGCTGTAACCGCAACTTAGCGCAGAAACTTCCATTTGGAGGTGGGCTGCCGCAAGTATCTTTACCGGAGGTAAATGACAATTTCGAATCTGTTCGTTGTTTAGTCTCTTTATCAGAAACTATTCGGCCAGAAATGGATGAAAGCACACGATGGCAGTTAACTAAGCTTTTAACTTTAAACCATTTTACCGAGGAAGATGGTTTAGCAACTTTGAAGCAGACCCTTAATCTCTATGCATTTTCTGGGACAGCAGAAACGAAAGCGGTAATCGATGCTTTAACTAAGTTAGAGTTTGAGCCTACTACAGGAAGAATTAGTCAGAAAGGCAAAGTTGGATTTGCGCACGGTATAAAAGTTATTTTGACGGTTTCTGATCAAATTTTACCTAAAGAGCAGATCTTTCTCTTAGGTAGTGTTTTATCTGTTTACTTCTCGCAATATGCTGAAATTAACATTTTTACGCAGTTAGAAATAAGACTTAAGTCCACGGGAAAGTTTTTCCACCTATGGCCCGCATTAACTGGCGATAAGGTGTTGCTATGAGCGCGGAACAATTTTATCGAGAATTAAAGCAACATCCATTGTTTGAAGCGATTCATCTTATTGAACACGAAGTTCTGCAAGCAGAGGCGCAAATAGGAACAGATGCGTTACCGAAGCATGAAAAGCTAAACTTAAAGGTTAATCCATCATTAGGTTTTGAAAATGCTCAGCTTTGTGAACTGAAAAATATAGATGACAGCAAGTTAGAGATTGAGACCAATTTAATAGGCCTAACGGGTGAGCAAGGTGTGCTTCCCCAGCACTATAGTGAATTAGCTTTACATCGCCAAAAAGAAGGCGATACGGCTATGGTGGACTTCTACGATATTTTCAATCATCGCTTATTATCTCTTTATTATCGATGTTGGCAACTGAGTCAGCTGACAGTTCAATCTCGTGCGCATGCGCAGGGCGCGCGTTCGCCGTTAGAAAGCTGTAAATCGGCATTAACTGGGGAAGGGAGTTCACTGTCCCTGCACTATGGTGGTGTGTTTGCTTCACCAATGAGAAGTAAAGGTGGACTAAAAAGTATTCTTGAATGTTTATCTGGATGCCAAGTAAAAGTTCATGAATTTCAAGGACAATGGTTACACCTTACGAAAGAAGAGCAAACACGCCTTGCATCCCGAACTATGCCTGAAGGGCAGTTTGCTCAACTTGGTTTAGGAGCTTCTTTGGGTTCGAAAGCATGGAATATCAACGCGGGGACAACAATAGAATTTCTGCCAAAAGATAAACAGCTAGTTAGTAAATTGCTTCCTAACCAACCCAATATAGAAATCATTAAGAACGCTGCTTATGAGTTGATTGGAAAACATAAACAACTGAAGTGGCAGCTCACCACCAAACATAGTTTGCTACCACAAGCTTGTTTATCGAAACAGCAGGGGCAGTTAGGTATTGGTTCTGTGCTTAAAAAACACGAACGTACAAAAGATCGAACTATAACAATTACTATTTAAAGGAAATGTAATGGCTTCACTCTCACTTTCAGCGTTGGTCGAAAGATTGTCTCCTCAGGCTAAGGAAACACTTGAACAGGCAGCTGCGATGGCAAGCTCCCGAACTCATCACAGTATTGAAATGTCTCACTGGTTAATGATGATTATCCGCCATCCTGACGATATTTACTCTGAAGTTTTTGACGAATTTGATGTCGATAAAATCAAGGTTGAAACCGATATTCAAAAGGCATTAGAAAAATACAAAACAGGATGCCAGTCGGTGCCTGGGCTATCAGCTCATACGGTGACTGTTATGCAAAATGCCTTGTTATCTGCAACCATTGAATTCAATCAAGAACAGTTGGGGTGCATCCATCTTTTATTTGCCTACTTGTCTGATGATACGTTAGTCAACATGGCTGGTTCGATTAGTCCTGAACTAAACAAGATAGAACCATCTCGCTTATTGAACTTTAAAGAAAGTAATGCGCCTCAATCAAGATCGAATGACTTAGCGCAGTCAAACGCGAATTCCGCCTTGAATCAATTTACAACAGACCTTACTGAGCAAGCTAGGGAAGGTAAAATAGATCCGGTGATTGGCAGAGATAATGAAATTCGCCTAATGATCGATATTTTATTAAGACGCCGACAAAACAACCCGATTCTTACGGGAGAAGCTGGTGTTGGAAAAACAGCCGTTGTTGAAGGTTTGGCGCAAAAGATCATTGATGGCGATGTACCTCCCGCTCTGCAAAATGTGGCAATTAAGTCTCTGGATTTGGCGTTACTGCAAGCCGGTGCAGGCATGAAAGGTGAGTTTGAAAACAGGCTTAAGAACCTTGTGAAGGAAGTAAACGACGCTCCACAGCCTATTATATTGTTTATTGATGAAGCTCATGGCCTAATTGGCGGTGGTGGGCAAGCGGGCCAAGGTGATGCGGCGAATATTCTGAAGCCAGCATTGGCGAGAGGCGAACTCAGAACGATCGCGGCAACAACGTGGGCAGAGTATAAAAAGTATTTTGAAAAAGATGCAGCTTTAACTAGGCGTTTTCAAGTCGTAAAGGTTGATGAGCCAGCCCCTGAGCTCGCGATCGAAATGTTACGAGGCTTACTTGATGTAATGGCACAACACCACGATGTTCATATCACTAACCAAGCTCTCAATGCAGCGGTCCAACTCTCAGCTCGATACATTAATGGTCGTCAACTGCCAGATAAGGCGGTTTCTGTTTTGGATACGGCCTGTTCTCGAGTTGCGTTAAGTCAGTCATCTACACCGGGAGGTCTAGATGCGAAAAGAAACAAACTTAAAGCAAAGCAAGCTGAGTATGAGCATCTTAGCCAAGAGAATCGATTAGGAGCATCTCTTGATGTGCAGCTCCAAGGTGTCCGAAAAGAGATTGATGCGCTATCTAATGACATTATTGAATTAGAGGTACTTTGGGAAAAAGAAAAAGAATGGGTAAGTGAAGCTAAGTCACTTAGAACCCAAATAATCCAGGAGGGTTCTGAAACTGCTAGAGACAAGTTACAAGAGCTTGAAAATAACCTTTCCGCTAACTCACAGCCGTTAGTTTTTTCGCATGTAAATGAAGCGCTAATCGCAGAAGTTATTTCGGATTGGACCGGTATACCGCTGGGTAAACTTCAGGATGATGAAATCCAAGCAGTATTGGGTTTGAAAGAAAGTTTGTGTAAGCGAGTTGTCGGGCAGGATCACGCTTTAGAGCTCATGTCTGAAGTGATAAAAACCGCGAGTGCGCAGCTCACGGATGAGACACGACCAAATGGTGTATTTCTCCTAACCGGACCAAGCGGAGTGGGTAAAACCGAATCGGCTTTGGCGATTGCAGAGAAAGTGTATGGTAGTGAAGAAAATGTCACGACTATCAATATGTCGGAATTTAAGGAAGAGCATAAAGTCTCATTGCTATTAGGTTCTCCTCCTGGTTATGTCGGTTATGGAGAAGGAGGTGTACTGACTGAAGCTGTTAGACGTAAACCTTATAGTGTAATTCTCCTCGATGAAATGGAAAAAGCGCACCCTGGTGTTCAAGATATTTTTTATCAGGTATTTGATAAAGGCTCAATTAAAGACGGTGAAGGTCGAGATATAGACTTTAAAAACACTATTATTATTATGACCGCGAACACAGGGACCGAAACGACGATGTCTTTGTATTCTGATCCTGACTTAGCTCCTGAGCCGTCAGCACTAAAAGATGCTTTACGCGATGATTTGTTGGTTGACTTTAAACCAGCATTTTTAGGGCGTGTGAATGTATTACCTTATTTGCCTCTATCAAGAAAAGTATTGATAGAAATAACAAAATTAAAGTTGGATAAAATTACGACTCGTATTCGTAAGCACTATAACGCTGACCTGTTTTTTGATGAGGAACTAATTAATGATATTGTAGACAATAGCAATGAGTCTGGGAGTGGTGCGCGTGTGGTACAAACAACCATAGAAAATACATTGCTTCCGAAGATTTCTCATGAAATATTGCATGCAATTCTTAATGATAAGACGTTTGATGAAATTATTGTTAAAGGTACAACTAGTGGACTTGATGTCTCAATAGTTTAACATCCTTTACACTCTCAATAATAATTGGGAGTTGGTTCATATTAACTATTATTTTTTATAAAAAACGCTTAAATTAAATCTTATTTAAAGATATAACAGGGCGTATTTAAAATGAAGTTTTTGATACATTAATCACTAATTATCACCAAACGTCAGATAATTAAATTATTACGATATATGTCAATTAATAATGCTATAGGAGATTAGCATGCAGTCTAATACGTATCTTAAATACGCAGATATTAAGGGTGAGGCAACAGCCGAGCAATACAAAGATTTGATTACACTACTATCTGTAGATTGGAGTGTAGGTCGTGAGATCTCATCATACACTGGTACAGCGATGGACCGTGAAGCGAGCGCTACTCGTCTATATGATTTGACTATCACTAAACTTCAAGACCGTTCTTCTCCTGACTTATTTAAAGAAGCGACGATTGGTAAAGGTAAACCAGCGGTTTTCCATATTACTAAGCAGGGTGAGAAGGTTGAAGAGATCATGAAGATCGAACTGACTGATGCGATGATTTCTAACTACTCAGTTTCTATCCAAGACGATCGTCCAGTTGAAACTATCACAATTTCTTACACAGAAATGATGATGACAGTGACTCCTACTGACGATAAGAACAACACTTCTGCTCCATTGGTATACGGCTACAGCGGTGTTAAAGGTCAACAAATGTAATTTTCATGCGGGGGAGTATTCCTCCGCATTTTTTTGAAAGAAGTATTTAATGAAAAGAGCAACTCAAGATAACAATTTCATCCGAATTTCTTCGCCATTCGGTAAAGATGCCATCATACTAAACTCGTTTGAGTATAGAGAAGAGATCTCAGAACTTTTTTCATTGCGTGCTAAAGCTTACTTTAATGATCAACGAAGTGAGTTAAACGAAATTATTGGTAAGGAAGTTACCATTACCCTTGAAAATAATGAGGATGTTTCTTCAAATCCTCGTTATATGCATGGTTATGTTTCTGCTGCAAGATTAGAAGGGAAAAGGGTTTCTAATACACATAAAGGCGAAAATTATAAAAACATAGAATTATTAATAGAGCCTAAATTACGTTTCGCTGAATATCGAAAAAATTGCAGAATATTTCAGCATAAAGATATAAAGGAAATTATCTCTGAAGTACTATCGGAGCATAGTGTTGCCTTTAGTTTTGAGTTAACCAAGTCCTATCCTAAATACACATACAAAGTACAATATGAAGAATCAGATCTTGAATTTGTTCGACGTCTGTTATCGGAGGAGGGGCTATCATTTTGTTTTACACATACTAAGTCTGCCCATACGCTCAATATTTTTGATGACATCAGTTTTTATAAGCCGGGTACTGAGTTTTTAGTCGATTTTGATACAGGTACGGCGAAATCTAGCCACATTTCTTCTTGGCATGAAACGCAAATTCTGACTACTAAAGCGAGTCAAAAGTCAGGCTATAACATGCTCAAGCCTTCTTCGAATCCTAAAAATACTGCAAAGGGTGAAAGTGATTTTTTTACAGTACCTGGAAGCGAGTATTTTGAATACATGGGTGAAATGGAGAGCAATGATCAATACGCACTGAGAAACACGCATGCAATAGAAGCACTACAGCAAAATGCATATTTGTGTCGTGGCGAGGCTACGTGCAGAACATTCAGTGTGGGCAAGTGCTTCAAGTTTAAAAAGCATGAAGATAAATCTCGAGTCGGCAAAGAATATGTACTGTCTTCTGTTTTTTTGTCTGCTGCTGTTTATAACCAGACTGGTCAAGGTGGGACCGGTGCGCAAGGTGTCAAAGTCTCGTTTAGTTGTGTTGACTCAAAGACAATCCTGCGTCCTTCAGTTAACTACCCGAAACCTCAGATGAAAGGTTTGCAAACCGCAGTAGTTACGGGGAACAAAGATGGTGAAATTTACATAGACAAACATGGCCGTATCAAAGTTCAGTTTCACTGGGACCGTGTTGGTAAATACGATGTAAATAGTTCATGTTGGATTCGTGTTGCGCAAAATATTGCAGGTAACGGATGGGGGTCGGTGTTTCACCCTAGAGTCGGACAAGAGGTCATCGTCGAGTTTGTTAACGGAGACCCTGATCAACCAATCGTTACGGGGTCACTATATAACGGTAGTCAACTCCCTCCTTACGCTTTACCAGAGCAAAGTTCTCAGAGTGGTTATAAATCACGCTCTGTACAAAAAGGTACATCCAATTTTAATGAGTTGCGCTTCGATGATAAGCCTGGTGAAGAGCACATTTATCTTCATGCTGAAAAACTGTTCCAAATGCTAGTTGAAGACTGTGTTGATATCGCCGTTGAAAACAGTAAAACCGAAAAAGTGACCAATGATGTTAATCAAGAGGTTGGTCAGAACGCGAGCTTGAAAGTAGGTAAAAACTTTTCGAATGAAACGGGTGAAGTACTGTCTTTTAATGCAGGAAAGAGCGTCGAGATCAAAGTAGGTGGTGCTTCTATTCAGATGTCTAGCTCTGGAGAAATCAATATCAAAGGTAATAAAATATCCATTAACGGCTCAGCTATTGCTCTTAAAGCTGGGCAAATTTCATTGAACTAAGGTGATTTAAAGTGGGTAAACCAGCCGCAATTTTGGGCAGCTTTCATCTTTGCCCTAAAAAAACAGGAAAGATACCGCATGTCGGTGGTCCCGTCGTTGTTGGTTCACCAAACGTAACGATTGGCGGGATACCTGCGGCAAGACAAGGCGACAAGCTTATTTGTATCGGTCCTCCGGATAGTATCTCAGCAGGTTCTTCTAGCGTAACAATCAACGGTAAACCAGCCGCGAGAGTCGGCGATTCAACGTCTCATGGTGGCAAAATTCTATCTGGTATGCCTACGGTTTTAATCGGAGGCTAGATGCCACTCGCATTTCAAACGCATCTTCTATCCTTTAATGGCCGTTCACACACCGTTCGCGAGATAGCTGATGATTCTTTTAGATTGTCCGAGGAAATCCGACCCCAAGACTTTGCTCAATCAATAGATGAGCATATATTAAGCCTCGTGCGCTCTGAGCGCGAGAGTCTTGAGCAAGCTGATATCAAGGGGAATCTCTGTGTTCTTTTACCATCTTCGGTAGACAAACGCTTGCTTAAAGCATTGATAAGCGAGCTTTCTATTTTCGTTGGCCAAACTGTCAATACTGAAATTTACTTTTATCCTTATGGCCAAGCTGCATTTTTGATGGCACTAAATCGGATAAATCGTGAAGTTAATGAAACGCAAGCAACTTGGATATTGGCTATAGAGATTACGAGCGATGTAGAAGGGCATGTCAAACCTCAAAGCTCTATCATTTTAACCAAGTGTTTTTTTCGACATTCAGGTCTTGTGCCTGATGTTGTTCGAATTGATTTAGATGCCAAACAACAACGCATCGCCGTGGACAAGGTGTTTAAGCAATTAGGAGTAAGTTGTGAACATCCACTCAGTCAATTGTATTTATCCGTTAATAAGGAAGAACCGCAATGGTTAAACTCAATGCAATTCTTGTCTCCGTGGGTGACTGATCATACTCAGTACCAATTTGTTGATATCAAACTTGGCGGATCGGGTGCATGTGGCGGCGTTTTAAAAGCGTTAGTGATTGATGAGCTTCAAAGAAGCAGCCCCTGCCCAGACTTTAACGTGTTGCAAGCCGACATCGAGCCAGATGGCTATGCGGTAGGAGTAATATACAATTGGCGTAGTGAATAATAGGTCTGGCTATTGCTTTTCCTTCTAGTAGCTGAGGTTTTAGTGATGCAAATGTTATGGGGGATTGACTCGAAACTGGCCCTTTAATGATGTTTGGACAATGACTAGGCGCAGCTTGCTTTTCAAAATAGCTTTGCTCACCGCGTTTTTACAGTGTTCTTCTTGCTTTCTGATTAAATAGCCAGCCATAGAACACAAACCACATGAAAAGCTGTTCGACTCAAGATATCCTTACCGATATAAAATAACTTGAGTTTTGGCTTGTTCGAGATCCCACCCGTGACGCATTCCTTTTTATAAACGGTACATGGACTCTGACAGAAGCAAGCCTACTCATAGAATTGGCGGAAAGTGAATTCGAATGAAGTTTATCCACACCTCAGATTGGCATCTTGGTCGACAATTCCACAACGTATCACTACTCGAAGATCAACAAGCAGTACTCGAACAACTGATTAACTATATTGAACACAATCCCGTCGATGCGGTTGTAGTGGCGGGAGATATTTATGACCGTTCGGTGCCACCAACGGTTGCAATAGAACTGTTAAATCGAGTCGTGAAACGCATTTGTACCGAGTTAGAAACACCAATGATATTGATATCTGGCAACCATGATGGTGCAGAAAGGTTAGGTTTCGGCTCAGAGCAAATGAAAAATGCAGGTCTCCATATTGTTAGCAACTTTGAAGAGATGCTCACTCCCATCATCATAAAAACGGACTCTGCGGACGAGGTCGCGTTTTATGGTATGCCTTATAACGACCCTGAACAGGTTAGGTTTGCCTACAAAGCCTCGGTATCCACTCATGATGAGGCTCATCAATTGCTTGTTGAGCAAATTAAAGAGCGCTTTATCTCTAAGCAAAAGCGCGTGCTCGTGAGTCACTGTTTTGTTGATGGGGCTATCGAGTCAGACTCTGAACGACCATTATCTATTGGTGGCTCTGATCGCGTGAGTCATGAACACTTCTTAGATTTTGACTACGTCGCACTTGGTCATTTGCATCAGCCTCAAAAGAAAGGCGCAGAGCATATCCGTTACTCTGGCTCTCTCATGAAGTATAGCTTTGGTGAACAGAACCAGAGAAAAGGTTTCACGTTAGTTGAACTGGACAAGAAAGGATTCGTTTCTGCAGAGCATATTGATCTTACGGCTCCTCATGAAATGCGCATTGTAGAGGGCGAGCTGGATAAAGTTATTGATCAAGGCAAAACAGACCCTAAGAATGAAGATTATTTGTTAGTTCGTTTGATGGATAAACATGCGATTTTAAACCCAATGGAAAAACTTCGTTCAGTGTATCCAAACGTTTTACACCTTGAGAAACCTGGCATGTTAATTGGGGTAGAGCAGGAAATGGCGCAAGCAAAGTTGGCGCGAAGCGAAATTGATATGTTCCGAGATTTTTTTATTGAGGCGCAAGATAGCCAGTTGTCTAAAGAGCAAGAGCAAGCTGTTACTGACATTATTAAGCAATTATCACAGCAATAGGGACCAAAGATGAAACCAATTAAACTTACCATGCAAGCCTTTGGTCCGTTTACAAAAACCGAAGTCATTGACTTTGAAAAGCTTGGCCGTAACCCTCTGTTTTTGATTAATGGTCCTACAGGTTCCGGTAAAACGTCGATCTTAGATGCCATTTGCTTCGCCCTTTATGGTGAAACCACAGGTAATGAGCGACAAGGTATTCAGATGCGGTGTGACTTATCCGCGCAAGATTTACCAACCGAAGTAGTTCTCGAATTTTCGTTACACGGCAAACAATACCGAGTTGTTCGATCCCCTGAGCAGGAAGCGCCCAAGGCCCGTGGTGAAGGGATGACGATTAAAAAGCACACTGCGGCTCTTTATGAACTCGGTGAGACTGAAACGCTTATCACCAGCAAGACGACTCAGGTTAAAACTGAAGTTAGCAATATTATTGGCTTGAATGAAACTCAATTTCGTCAAGTTATGGTGTTGCCTCAAGGAAAATTCCGAGAACTGTTGCTTGCTAGCTCTAAAGAGCGTGAAGAAATTTTTGGCCAGCTCTTTCAAACTGACATATATAAAAAAATTGAGTACGCGCTCAAAGATAAAGCGAGTGCAATTAGTAAAGCGAAAGGCGAATTTGATAATCAAATTCGAGGTGCTTTACAAGTTGCAGAAGCGAGTTCTGAACAAGAACTATTACAACAACTGGAACAAGTAACTAAGCAATTAGAGTCTGATAAAAAGAATGAGCAAGCAGCGTTAGATAAGCTCAATACTGCTAAATCTGAATTGCAAAAAGCGGAAACCTTGAATGGAGAGTTTTCGAAACGAGAGCAAGCAGAAAGCGCACTCAAGCTGCATCTAGAACACTCAGATTCGATAAAAGCTCGTCAACAGCAATTAGAAAACGCTAAAAATGCCAATAAGATAGAGTTGCCCTATATCTCATTACAAAATGCAAAAGCTCAAACGCAAGAGCTTGGGCAAAAAATCGTAGCTTTGAAAGAGAGTCTCGAAAAAGCTCATGTCGTTGCGAGAGAACAAGAAAACTTGCAGCAAAGTGCAAAAGAGGCCGCGGCAAAGGTCCCGCAGTTAACGCAACTGCAGTATCAGCTTGAAAGTACGAAAAACAAGTTGGTCGAGAAAGACAATTTGGAAAGTAAAATAACGGCGGGTTATCAACAAAAACAACAATTTGAAGCAACGTTAAAACAGTACATAGAACTAAAAGATAAGTTAACGTTACAGGCCCAGCAGGGACAGAAGGAGCTAGAGAAAGCACGAGTTGATGTTGCGCTTATTGGAAGCATCGATGCGGAAATAAAACAAAAACAACGGCTGCTACAGGATCTAAAAAAGCTGCATGATCTTACTTTAGAGCTCTCTAAACTCAATGCGCTAACTGTAGGTAAGCAGCAGTCACTAAACGAAGCCAGTCAGCGCTATATGCAGTGTCAACAAGACGCTGATACGATAGAGCTTAAGTGGCACAACGCTCAAGCAGCAGTATTAGCGCAGCGACTAAAAGCAGGTGAAGCATGCCCGGTGTGTGGTAGCGAAACGCATCCTAACCCCGCAACGTTTGTTGAAGAAGCCGTGACAAAAGAGCAAGTTCAGGCGGCTAGAGCGAAAGAGCGAGAAGCTCAAACCTTGTTGAACCAACTAAGCAATCAGCTAGAACAACATAACGTTGTCATTAGTCAGTATCAGAATCAGTGTAACCAGTTGAAAGAGGAGTTGGGTGAGTATGCTACATCTGAGATCTCGACGGTTCAAAATGATTTGCAAGCGCTTAATGCTCAACTCCTACGTCTACAAGCTATTGATATTGAAAAAATAGAAAGGAACGTTGAACAGCTTAATCAACGCTGCGTCGTGGGTGAAAATAAAATTCATGAGTTACAGAATAAAATTGCGGCAAATGAATCAACCGTTGAAGCGAACCAAGAACAATTGGCTCAATTACAAGCTTCTATTGACCCAAAATACAGTTCCGCTGACTTGCTTGAACGTGAAATTTTGCTGACAAAAGAGCAAATTCTGAGTTTGAACACAGGCTTAGAAAAGGCGCAAACCGCTTTGCAGCAAGCGATATTGGAGAAATCAAATGCGGAAAGTCACTTAGCGACGAACAAGCAGTGGTTATCTGAGTCAGAGCAAAAACTTAGCCAAGCAGAATTAGCGTGGAATGAGGCACTACAGGCGAGTAAATTTGAGGATGAAAGCCATTATCTAAGTAGTCGAGTGGGAGATGATGAACTTCAAGCCTGGCAGCAAGAAATAGACAGCTTCAAACAGGCACAAACCAAGCTTGAGCAAACACTACATGATTTAAATCATGCATTGAAAGATCTTGAAAGGCCTAATTTAGAGTTGTTTAATGACAGGTTAACCACTCTGCAGGCGCAATATATTGAAGTAAGGAATCAACTTGATACCACACGCTCAATATTTGAACGTCTTGAAAAGGTTCGTAAAGATATTGCCGTGTTGCATGAGAAAAATAGTAAGTTAGAAGAAGAATACAAAGTCTTTGGTACGTTGTACGACGTTGCTAGTGGTAAAACAGGCAGCAGGGTTAGCCTACATCGCTTTGTTCTTGGTGTACTGTTGGATGATGTGCTGATTCAGGCCTCCCAACGTTTAAGCCTTATGAGTAAAGGGCGCTATATTCTTGCTCGAAAAACAGAGGGCTTCAAAGGTGCTGCGGGTCGCGGCTTAGATTTAATGGTTGAAGATGGCTACACAGGAAAAACGCGTGATGTTGCGACACTTTCCGGCGGTGAATCATTTATGGCAGCGCTTGCTCTGGCACTTGGTTTGTCGGATGTTGTGCAATCCTATAGTGGCGGTATTCGTTTAGACACTTTATTTATTGATGAGGGCTTCGGTAGTTTAGACCCAGAGTCTTTAGATCTTGCTATTCAAACGCTAGTGGACCTGCAACAGACTGGGCGCATGATCGGTGTTATTTCTCACGTTTCTGAGTTGAAAGAACAAATGGCGCAGAGGATTGATGTAGAACCATCAAGACTTGGTTCAACGGTGTCGATTAAATCTCAATGTCGCTTCGCTGTCTAATTCAGTGACTACTGTTAGATCAAAAAGCCCCTAATGTTGGGGCTTTCTGACTAAGTCGCTACTGTTCGCAAAAGTGGCCTTCTTTTGGCGATTGGGTAATCGCATATTCGCCATCGAGGTTGCGATAAACAATCGTGTTCCAAACAGAGCCATCATCCAATTCAAACTCAATAGCATAGTTGACGCCGCTAACGATTTGCGCGTGAACATTCAGTATTTGTTTAAACGACGCTATTGTGTCCATTTTCTTTAAAACAAAGGCCATTGCCTTTTGTGCATCAGGGGTCGCGTTAAACTCATTCCACCCACCTGGCATGTTTCCTTGTGCATTACATACATCTGCCGAGGTCGTTAATTGTGTCGTTTCGCTCGGCTTTTCCTGCTGACAACCTGCAAGTAACACCAAAAGTGCACAAACTGACACTGTTTTTAATTTCATAACAATAACCTCTGTCTATAACGCAACGTATTATAGGAGGGTGATATGCCTACGAATGTCTATGTTGTGCAAAGTTTCTATATGCATAGGGTTAAATGCTGACAAAATATACAAGCATGGTCAGCTTGTAAGTCAAAAATAGAGCAATCTTGTTAACGATTTGCTGAGATGACGAGGTTTCGGTGTTCAGCGCGCTATTGATGATGAAGAATTGTGATGTGTCCCTATTAGGGCTATGGTGCGGCTTAGTGATCGATTTGTTATCTTCTAGAGTAAAATCAATCACTAATTAAAATTTAGGTGTTGTATGAAATCGATAAAAATATTTTTACTTTTGTCACTTGCAACTTTATTTGGTTGTACCTCGAAGCCGGATGGGGTGGAACCCGTGAATAATTTCGATTTAGAGCCATATCTAGGTAAGTGGTACGAAATTGCACGCCTAGACCATTCATTTGAGCGAGGCTTATCCAACGTTACCGCTGAGTATCAGGTTCGCGAGGATGGTGGGGTTAAGGTGATAAACCGTGGATATTCCGAAGAAGAGCGACAGTGGTCAGAAGCTGAAGGCAAAGCTTATTTTGTTGAAGATAAAACGGTTGGACACTTAAAGGTTTCCTTTTTTGGGCCAATATACTCTTCTTACATTGTTTTTGAGCTAGGTGAAAACTATGACTATGCGTTTGTTTCCGGTTACAACCACGACTATTTGTGGCTACTGTCTAGAACGCCTAACGTTGATGAGAAAGTAGTGGAGCGCTTTAAGTACGTAGCTAAAGAGAAAGGTTTCGCTATAGACGAGCTCATTTTTGTTGAACAAGAGAAACAAAGACAGCTTTAAGTTCATCAGCGTGGCTGAAAAAGCGGACAGAGGGGAAGCTTCCTAATTAAGAGCTCAGTTTGTCATTTCGCTTAACAGTAATTTGTTACCGCGTAACTTAATGTGGTCAAAATGGATATAGCCCCATCATTTGTGATTACTCGTGATGGGGCTTATATAAATTTGAGTGAGCGTCGAAAGGTTGATCTATCAACAAACGGTTATGGTTTACTTAATCAAACGAACGATCAGGGAACCTGGTGCTCGAATAGATTCAATATTGTGGCTAAGTACTGTGCCGCTTGTTGGGGCGGTGTAGCGTTTAATCTCAGCGCCAAAGCTGTCGTATTGAATCGCAAGAAGTTGGCCTTGCTCGACAAAATTCATCAAACTGACATGAGGCAGTACAAAGCCGCCGTGTGTCGCTTTCACACTGACGATTTCGTTTCCTTCCAAGCATGACGTAATAGTGTCCACATCACCTTCAACAATGTTATGCTCTTTCAGCACATTAAAAATGCCTGTTACAGTTCGACTGATGAGCTCTTGCTCGGTGTATCGCCCCATACCTACTTCAACTGTAATGCTTGGGACACCGTGGTTATTCCAAACCGTTTCAAGGACGCCAGCATCTCCAGGATCATTTAAAATCGCATCAGGATTAATGAGACGAGCCATTTCTAATGATTGCTCGATTCGGAAATCTGCAAACACGTAAAGCGGATAGGCCGCACCACTGGTTTGAGTGTGAAGGTCAATGGCTAAATCAGCATTTGGTTTGAGCAAATCATTCCACAATGCATATAAGTAGCGTTGGGCTTCATTGCCGTTTTGGTCACCAGGAAAAAAGCGGTTTAAGTTTGCAGGAGACGCATCAGGGTCTGCGGAATAGAAATCACGGCTGTGGTTTAGCATACCTGGCATGTTAACGGTTGGAACAATAGTGACAGTACCAGCGACTTCAGTGCCGATGAGCTCTCGAGCAGTTTGCTGCGCTGCTAACACACCATTGTACTCATCACCATGAACCCCTGCGGTAATCATGATTTTCTTGCCAGGTTTTTCACCTTTGAACACTAGCACAGGTAGGTGTTGCCACTGAGAGAGAGCATTCGTTGCGATGCGAAACCAAAACTTATGCTCGCCCGAATTTAGGTCTGCTACATTGAGAGATTGAATCACTTGATGACCCTGAATCATGTCATCGAGAAATTGTGTTGCCATTAAAGTTACCACTCCAAAACCATGAGCTAATCTAAAACCTTAGCGTCGTCATACCATGAATATTAATAAGGCGAGAACATGTCTCGCCTTAATTACCAATTGGCTTCGTTTTACGCAAAACCCATAATATGAGCTGCGATAACGACGATACTTGATAGGGTAAAGAGTAATAGAATAAATCGCCAGCAGAATTTTGCCCAGTCACCCCAGTCGATACGGCAGACACCAAGCGTTGCCATGAGAGATGCCGAAGTAGGGACGATAACGTTAGTAAAGCCATCGCCAAGTTGGAATGACAAAACTGCCACTTGGCGCGTAACTCCTGCAATGTCTGCCAGAGGGGCCAGTAGAGGCATCGTTAGTGCCGCTTGTCCGGATCCTGAAGTGACGAAGAAGTTGAAGATAGATTGGAATACATACATTAACCATGCCGCAGCCACGTCAGGAAGCCCGCTAATCACGCCGCCAGCACTGTTTAGAATTGAGTTCAGTACACTCGCTTCATCAGTTGTACCACCACCAAGGATCAACAATACACCTTTTGCACAACCCACTAACAGGGCAGGTGCAAGCATAATAGCTGCACCTTCTTTAAATGCATCAGCTGCGCAGTTTAGCGTCATACCGTTCAGGCGGAAAATCGTACCGATGATCGCGACAACAAAGCCCATAGTGAAAAATTGAGACGCGATTTCTGGGATGTACCATGCGTTAGCGACTACGCCCCAAACGACCCACACCGTGGTCGCAATAACCGTAAGGATAACGAGTGTGTCACCTAGGTTCCAACGAGAATCTTGATTGCCAAGCTCTTGCTGACGGAAATACTGGTCTGTGCGATGGCTGTAAGAAAGTTTAGGATTTGACTTCACACGAGCGGCGTAGATCATTGTGAAAGCGATACCGATTAACGTAAAGCCAGCCCATAACCCCATGCGTACTGTCATGCCGGATAAAACAGGTACACCCGCAATGCCTTGCGCAATAGCTACGGAAAAAGGGTTCATCCAAGAAGTAGCGAAGCCAATTTGAGTCGCAACATAGGTAACCATTACCGTAGTGATACCATCATAACCAAGGCGAACCATAAGCGGCGCGATAATAATCGCAAACGCTACGGCTTCTTCACCCATACCAAATACCGCACCGCCTAGCGAGAACAGCAAAAATAGCACTGGAATGAATAGCGCTTCGTTACCTTTGGTCTTATCGATAAGGCGCAGGATACCGTTATCGATTGTGCCTGTGCGCATTACAACGCCGAAAGCACCGCCGATAACCAACATGAACATAATCACGCCGATCGCGCTGCCCCATTTAGAGCCAGAAACTAGCCCTTCGAAAGGGAAGTTCATCAAACCAATGCCACCACCAGAAGCAAACAGGCCAACCTTGTTGTAAACCAATTCACCGTTTTCGTCGGTTGCATAAGAGAAAGAAGAAGGATCGATAACTGTGCGAGTTTTTTCTGCACCGTCGACCATGTAGGTCACCTGTTGGCTATCAAAATGACCAGCAGGAATTAAGTAGGTAAGAATCGCAGCAAGAATACCAACAATGAAGATCAAAATGAGGGTATCTGGCATCTGCCACGACTTAGGGGTAGCAACCGAGTCTGCTGGTTGCGCATGTGTGTGAGACATAACTTACTTCACGTCAAATTCAATAAAGCATGAAATATCGATAAAATAGAATAAAAAGTCAATATTAATGCTTATGTTGAACTATAAATTCATCAAATATTTGAAGTGAAGTTAATTTGATTGTTTTGTGGTCAAATGTTGGGTTAATGTTTCAATATGTGTTGAGTTTGGATGATTCACGAGCTTTCATAGTACATCTACAGGTGATCTAATCACTTGATTTCTGTCTGTTCTGCATAAAAAGCAGCGACATCACGAAGGTCTTCATCATTTAACATTTTTAACTGTGCTGCCATCATTTCTGCAAGTGGCCCTTTACGCTCACCGGCTTGATAAGATTTCATTGCATTGTAAAGGTACTGAGTATTTTGACCAGCAAGGCTTGGATAGGTGTTGTTCGTTGCGATGCCTGTAACACCGTGACAATAGACACAGCTAGGTGATTTGATTTTACCTTTATCAGCATCACCAAACGGCTCGGCATGGATAGCGGAAGAGAAAATAAAAGAGATTAGAAGTACAAATCTGAGCATGGAGGTTATCTATTCGCTAAAAATCATGCCGATACAATAAAGCTTCCCCTTAGGGGAAGCTCAATGATCAAAATCAAATTAAAGTAGAGATTTTATACTTGATAAGAAAGTGTCGATGTCTTTCGCTGAAATATCTTTATGAGTTACAAAACGAATTGGATTTCCAGGGGTTATCGTGATGTTTTGTTCCTTTAGTTTCGCAGCGATACTTACTATGTCCACTTGAGGATCAAGCTTCGCGAACACGATGTTCGTTTGAACAAATTCAGGGTTGACTGAAAAACCAGGCAGTTCTGCTAAACCTTCCGCTAAGGTTTTTGCGTTGATGTGATCTTGTTTTAGCTGTTCCACTTGTTCGGTAAGGGCAAGTTTGCCTGCTGCGGCAAGAATACCCGCTTGACGCATACCACCGCCGACCATCTTTCTTAAGCGACGTGCTTTTGCGATGTAGTCTTTGCTACCAAGTAGTAACGAGCCTACAGGGGCAGCCAGACCTTTCGACAGACAGATCGTCATTGAATCAAAGTACTGACCGATCTCTTTTACCGGAACATCAAGTGCAACGGCTGCGTTAAAAACGCGAGCGCCATCTAGATGCATCTGCAAGTTATGTTTATTCACGAAGTCACGTGCTTCTGCTAAGTAAGACAGAGGTAGTACTTTACCATTAATTGTGTTTTCTAAGCTGAGAAGCTTAGTGCGAGCAAAGTGACAATCATCTGGTTTAATCGCAGCAGCCAGTTTATCAAATGGTAGCGTGCCATCTGGGTTATTTTCGACTGGTTGAGGTTGAATTGATCCCAAAACCGCCGCGCCACCAGCTTCGTATTTGTAGTTATGTGCTTGTTGCCCACATAGATATTCATCTCCCCGCTCGCAATGCGCCATTAAACCGAGCAGATTGGCTTGAGTGCCTGAAGTGGTAAACAAAGCTGCTTCGAAACCAGCAAGCTGCGCAGCAAATTTTTCAAGCTCATTGACCGTAGGGTCATCACCATAAACATCATCCCCAACGGGGGCCTTAAACATGGCTTCTCGCATGGCTTGGGTGGGCTGTGTAACGGTATCTGATCGAAAATCCATGAATGTCTCCTTGGTCAAAGTCCTAAATATATCCGCAAAGGCGCGCTTTGCTTAAGCAAGCGATCGTTTTGGCATCGGTGATCGTGCCATCGACAATCTTTTCTTCGAGTTGCTTGATTGACAAGGTGACGACCTCAATCACTTCGTCTTCATCGCACTCGTAACGGTTCGTTTTGTTAAGCTTTTCGGCAACAAATAGATACTGTATCTCATCACAAAATCCGGCAAGAGGGGTGACTTGGCCGAGAGACGTGAATTTCTCTGCACTAAACCCAGTTTCTTCCTCTAACTCTCTTTTGGCGCAGCAGAGTGGCTCTTCGTTGCCTTCTCTGGTACCAGCAGGAAGTTCCAATAGCCATTTATTAAGTGAAGGCCGAAATTGGTGGACAAGGACAATCTCACCCTCCGCTGTAATAGGGAGAATCACCGCAGCACCCGGATGATGGATTGTGGTGTGCGTAATTGCCTGTCCTGTAGGAAGCATAACGTCTTCTTCAATCAGAGAAATTTGCTTCCATTTATGAATTACCTTGCTCATGCAGTTATGAACCCTAGCTGTTACCGCATTTTTGACGTTTTTCGACATTAACCACAAATGGTGGGAAACAAAAGCAAAAAATACTGCAACACGACGAAAGCGTTTGCACTTTAAGTGAGCAATGTCTCATAAATGGAAACTTTGATTGCTTCGTCAAGATGGGGAAAAGCATCTGCTATAAGGGGAATTCGACAAAATACATTTGTAACAAAGTGGTAACAAGTGTATAAAAATGTTAACGCAATACCACTTCAGCAGCCGGAGAACGTATGACACAAACCTTATTTGCCTCAAATGCCGAAAAAGCGCTTCTCTCAGAACGCATCAATAAATTGGCGAAAGCGTTAACGGATGGCGTTTATGAGCGTGAACATACGATCAAGCTCTGCCTTCTTGCTGCACTTGCTGGTGAAAGTGTTTTTCTTTTAGGTCCCCCTGGTATTGCAAAAAGCTTAATTGCCAAACGACTCATCCAAGCGTTCGATAACAGCAGTTACTTCGAATACCTGATGACGCGCTTCTCAACCCCTGAAGAGGTGTTTGGGCCACTGAGTATCCAAGAGCTAAAAGACAACGGCCGTTATGTTCGCTTAACTAAAGGGTATTTGCCAACTGCACAAGTCGTATTTTTGGATGAAATCTGGAAGGCGGGGCCTGCAATTCTTAACACATTGCTGACAGTGGTTAATGAGAAAACATTCAAAAATGGCAGCGATATCGAGCGTGTGCCAATGCGCCTGTTGGTATCGGCTTCCAATGAATTACCCGATGAAGATAGTGGATTGGATGCCCTCTACGACCGCATGTTGGTGCGTGTGTTTGTGAATCGAATTCAGAATAAACAAAACTTTAAGTCGATGTTGACTGTGGGCACATCGCAAGAGGCACAAGTACCAGAAGGCCTAGCGATAACTGATGAAGAATATCATCAATGGCAACAACAGCTCGACAAATTGACGCTAACCGATAATGCATTCGAAAAGCTTTTCCAGCTTAAAACGATGTTAGAAAGCAAAGTTGAAGCTCAGTTTGGTGATGTGGCCAATACCGACATGTATGTCTCTGACCGCCGCTGGAAGAAAGCCGTGAAGTTGTTAAAAGCGAGCGCGTTTTTTAATGGTCGCGATGAAATCAATCCGCTTGACCTTCTACTGCTGCAAGATTGTTTATGGAACAGTCCTGAATCGCGAGATGTGGTACGTGAAGTGGTTCAAGAGTTCGCCTTAAAACATGCATTTGATCAACAAGACGCGGAGCAGGAAATCGAGTACTGCCGTGAGTCTTTGGTTGATGTTCAACATGAACTTGAAGATGCCTACCGCATGACGTTAACGTCTGAAGCGGCAACGGGTATTTTGCGCAAAGAAACCATGCGCTTTGATACCTCTAAAGCCAAGATGTACAAAGTTGGCGCAGCCGTTAACTTAGTTAAATTGGTGGTCTTGCAAAGCAACATGTCGGTTTCAGAATCAGAAAAAGGTGATAGCCGCTGGGTTTATGTACCCAAAGATGAGTTAGATCGAGTCATTAAAGAGGGAAGCGGTGATGTGTATGGTTACGTCAATCAAAACACCAACATGTGCCGTTTACGATTTGACGTTGACGTGGCGAATAACCTAGTTATCCGTGATATCGCGAACCGAGGCATTCTGGTTAGCCTAGTGACTCAAGAGGGCTTGGATGTAGAGCTTTACCAAAAGTGGTTAACGCAGAGCGAAAAAGCCGTAAATCAGCTTAGTGAGGCAGAACACCATATGCGTAAGGTGAAAGCGAACTTTCATGATGCGCTTCCGCATAGCTTTGTTGATCCTGAATTACCCCGCCTAATGGAGTCGAGTCTGCAACAGGTCAGTCAGAGACTTGAATCAATCCAAGCAGAAAGTGAAAAAGTTATCCAACGCTTTAAAAACTTAAATCAGTTTTTCTCATAAGGAGACGACATGCTAGGTGCAGACGGACTTAACCTCGCGCTGATGGTGGCCGACTCCGGCATCATCGATAGCGCAGTTAATGATTTGATGGCTCGTTCACAAGTCATGATGATGGCAGAAAACCGAGGTGTTAAATCTTCGGTCAAAGGTCACTTGTTAAAGTGGCGAGGCAGCGTTAAAAAACGGATCACCAAGGTATGTGAGACAGAGCGTTTCCAACAAGAGCTGTCTTTATATCAAGAGGTTATTCATTGGGATGAAGAGGCGTTTTTTGAAAACATCGAAGATGTGATTAAAAAGCTGGAATGGCACTCTGCGTTTTACATGCAAGCTCGCCGAATGATGGAAAAGAACAAAGGGATGAATAACCCTATGTTCCCACATTACTTTTGTGACCAATGGTACCAAAGCCTCACCGATGCAATAAAACAAGCGCAAGTAAGCGAGCTTGAAGCCAATAAAGAAAAGGTGCTGAATGACCTGTATCAACGTATGGAAACCATGCGTAATATGGATAAAGTCACGGAGTCGGGTGACGCTGAAAGTGTAGGGCGCCTGTGGGATATGGCATCTGCCAAGTTGAGTAAAACAGACTTAACGGTGATGAAGCGCCATGCTGAGTTTCTGAAGAAGCACCAAGGCTTGCAAGAAATTGCGGAGCAACTCGGTCGTATGGCGGGGCAAGTAAATGATCCTGAACTAAATCGTGCGCCCACTGAAGAACTTCAATTGGTCGAAGAGAAAAGTGATGAGGCGACGGATGATATTGTCGGTATTCACGAAAGCGATGATCTAAATAAGCTACTTCCCAACGAAACGATGTTTTTGGCGTATCCTGAACTTGAAGTTGTGTTCTATAAACACTTAGTTGATAAACGGCTCATGAACTATCGTACACAAGGCAAATCGCGCACGTTACGTAAAGTTAAAGCTCACCGACCTGACCATAAAGCGGTAGATATCGAAAAAGGCCCCTTCATTGTTTGTGTGGACGCGTCCGGTTCCATGAGTGGCTTTCCTGAGCAATGCGCCAAAGCCATGGCTTATGCTCTGATGCAAATCGCACTAGCGGAGCAACGTGATTGCTATGTCATTATTTTTTCTACGGAACACATTACCTACGAACTAACCAAACAAGATGGTCTGCGCGAGGCGGCGGACTTTCTAACTTATAGCTTCCATGGTGGTACAGACTTAGAGCCAACTTTGATTAAATCTATCGACTTGATGAGCGGTGATAAATATAAAAACGCAGACATGGTAGTCATTTCCGACTTTATCGCGCCAAAACAACAAGACGAGTTACTGGCCAAAGTGGATGCGCTCAAAGCGAAGAAAAACCGTTTTCACGCGATTAGCTTATCGAAATACGGAAATCCTGCATTAATGTCGATGTTTGATCACACTTGGTCTTATCACCCTAATGTTGTGGGAAGATTGCTAAAAAGGGTCAGCAACTATTAAACGCCTTAATGTTTCATGGGACAAAACGAACTGAAAGCGAGATTTATATTGCTTCGTTTTAAGCCAATAAGATCGAACTTTGGTCGAATTGACTTAAAAGAAATCAAACGAACAGAAAATGAAATGTTTTTGTTTGACTATCTTCTCTCAATCCGTAAAGTAGCCACCAACGCAACGGGGTAGAGCCCTGAAGCGTAATAAAAAGGCGCCTTGGCAGAGTGGCTATGCAGCGGATTGCAAATCCGTGGACCTCGGTTCGACTCCGGGAGGCGCCTCCATTATTCTTTTGAGAGTGAATGGCTTTCGAGAATAAATGCGACACTAGCTCAGTTGGTAGAGCGCAACCTTGCCAAGGTTGAGGTCACGAGTTCGAACCTCGTGTGTCGCTCCAAATTATTCAGATATGGCCATGGCGGTATCTCGATGCCAAGTGCATCAACTTAAAACCAGCGAAAGCTGGTTTTTTTGTATCTGAAGACTGATAAATTCACACCATCTCTTTTTCATTACCTGTGAGCTTAGCAACCCCATCTCTGTCACGAGTTTCT
Organism: Vibrio sp. YT-16; assembly: GCF_033337405.1. Taxonomy (NCBI): domain Bacteria; kingdom Pseudomonadati; phylum Pseudomonadota; class Gammaproteobacteria; order Vibrionales; family Vibrionaceae; genus Vibrio; species Vibrio sp. YT-16. The sequence continues at coordinate 84,871 of NZ_JAWOQQ010000005.1, read as the reverse complement.
GATATTAAGTGTGACCCGATGCTTCGCACCTCAGCCAATTTCAGTTTACAATACGGGCTTCCAAAGGATTTGACGAAGACGCATGAGAAATACCGACGATTACATCATTTTCTATCACTTGATCGAGCAAGGTTCATTCAGTGCTGCCGCTAGACATATGTCACTGACTAAATCGGTCGTCAGTAAACGCATTGCCAAGCTTGAACAAGAGCTTGGTGTACAGCTTCTCTACCGAACAACGCGAACGCTAACGTTGACTGAAGCAGGACGAGCGTTTTTTACTCATGCAAAAGCGGTTTATCAAGCGGTGGCAACGGCGGAAGAATCCATTGTGGGTTTAGGTAAAAACTTATCTGGACACATTAAAATTTCGGTGCCTACTATCTCTGGTGAATTAATTCTTCCTCAAGTGATTAATGAATTTAATCAGAAATACCCAGACATCAATATCGATATGGATCTAGATAATCGTTTCGTCGATATCGTGAATGAACGTTTTGATTTGGCAATTAGAACGGGTGTGTTGCCAGATTCTAGTCTGATTGCAAGAAAGCTGGTGGATGCAAATTGGATCATTTGCGCGTCACCCCAATACCTAGCTAAACATGGCATACCTAAACAACCTCAAGCCTTGGCTAAACACAATTGTTTAGTCTATTCCTACCAAGAAACCGGAGCGCATGAGTGGGCGTTTAAAGATGGAGACGAGGTATATCAAATCACCGTCGACGGTAACCTCTGTACTAACAATTCTTCTGTATTGAGAAATGTGGCGCTGTTAGGGCAGGGAATCATCTATGTGCCGCGTGTATTGGTTTATGAAGACTTAAAGCAAGGCAGTCTGATTCAGTTATTTAAAGACGAAACCGCCAAATGTTTGGGTATTTATGCGGTGTACCCTTACACTCGTCAGCAACCAGAAAAAATTAAGATCTTTATCGATCATCTATACACAAGCTTTCAAAGTCAAAACCATCGATTTTAAGCCAATAACTCAACACCGATCGTTATGTTGGTGTTGAGCTTATGTTTCCATCTTCATTTCTAAGAGTCCTCTTAAATTTAGGAGCTTACGCTTCTCCTCGTTTTCTTCACTAATATTGATAACAAGATACCCCGCACAACTGTTAACAAATGGTTTTGCTATTGTTTCTTTTAAGAAACGGTCTGTTTCTTACGTTAAATTTCTCAAATGTGAAAGATAAGTAACAGAAAAATAAAGAATTATTTTGTTTGTTGTTTATTGATTACGTATTGTTCGTCCGCCTGACATAGACGCAGAGAAATGGACTGCTTATAGTGGCTCAAACGCCATGCCTGCCGCTAAGCGGTGTTGTGAGCGAAGTACAATAACTAGAGATACGGATATGAAACAAAAGCAGCTGATTGAAGAATTTAAAACCATCGTGGGGGAAGAAAATGTTCTAACCGACGAGGTTAAAACGAAATATTACCGCTCGGGGTTTCGTTCGGGTAGTGGTAATGCGCTTGCTATCGTGTTTCCTAACACTCTTCTAGAACAATGGAAGATTATTAAACAGTGTGTTGAAGCAAACTGCATCATTATCATGCAGGCGGCTAAAACAGGTTTAACAGAGGGCTCAGCTCCGAGTGGTAATGATTATGATCGCGATGTGGTTGTGATCAATATTACCAAAATCAAGAAGATTCACTTATTAGATGGTGGTAAGCAGGCGGTTTGCTTGCCTGGTGCGAGCTTACACTCTTTGGAGAAAGAGTTGAAGGCAGTGAACCGAGCACCGCATTCTATCATCGGCTCTTCATCGCTAGGTGCCACTGTGGTCGGTGGTATCGCCAATAACTCAGGCGGTGCGCTAGTTAAGCGTGGTCCTGCTTATACGGAGCTGGCGATCTACGCGCAGGTCGATAAGCAAGGCCAGTTACATTTGGTGAACCACCTTGGTATTGAAGGATTAGGTGAAACGCCAGAAGAAATTCTAACAAACCTGCAAGAAGGGAACTTTGACCCAGCGAAGATCATTCATGATGAGCGAATGGCATCAGACAGAGAATACGATGAACGTGTTCGAGACGTGACTTCTGACATTCCTTCTCGCTTTAATGCCGATGAACGCCGATTATTTGAAGCCAGTGGCTGTGCTGGCAAGTTGGGTGTTTTTGCCGTTCGGGTTGACAGCTACCCAGTACCCGAAAAAGAGCAGGTTTTTTACCTTGGCACCAATGACCCTGCGAAACTAACGAAGTTGCGAAAAGACTTCTTATCTACGTTTGATAACTTGCCTGAGATGGGAGAATACTTGCATCGAGATATCTTCAACATGGCAGAGAAGTACGGCAAGGATGTGTTCTTATCCATCGACTTGTTAGGCACAGATAAGCTGCCAAAAATGTTCGCACTTAAAGCTAAGGTAGAAAACTTCTTAGAGCGCATCCCGTTTGTCAGTAAATATCTGCCAGACACCATTCTGTACTACGCGAGCAAGTTGTTCCCACAACATTTACCAGAGCGAATGCTGGATTTCCGTGACAAGTATGAGCATCACCTGGTATTGAAAATGAGTGATGGTGGTATTGCTGAAGCACAAAAATACCTCAAAGAAGTTTGGGCTGTTGAAGACGACTGTGATTTCTTCGAGTGTACGCCGGAAGAGGGTAAAAAAGCTTATTTACATCGCTTTGCAGCAGCAGGTGCAGCAATTCGTTACGAGACGATTCACCGAAAAGACGTAGAAGACATCGTTGCACTTGATATCGCTTTGCGACGTAATGATGAAGAGTGGCTAGAAACTTTGCCTGAAGAGGTAAGTAAGAACCTTGTTCAAGCGCTCTATTATGGTCACTTTATGTGTTACGTCTTCCATCAAGATTACATTTTCAAAAAAGGGACTGACACGAAGTTGATGAAAAAGCTGATGCTTGAGCACCTCAATAGCCGTGGTGCCAAATACCCAGCAGAACATAACGTGGGTCACTTGTATGAAGCCGAAAACTCGTTGCAGAAGTTTTACCACGAATTAGACCCAACCAATACCTTTAACCCTGGTATTGGTAAAATGGACAAATATAAGCGCAATTGTAACTGCTGTGCGTAATGTGCTGTCTCACCATGATTAATAATCGTTGTTCATCGTTAAAATGATGAGCATAAGATAAGCCCTGATGACACTTGTGACATCAGGGCTTTGTGTTTTGGGTCTTTTATTGATGACTGGTATCGGCTTTGAAACAACGACTAAAGAGCACGTACTGCAGCGGCGGCGATGATGCCTGCTGCGATTGCGGGTAGAGGCTTTTTCACGATGAACATGACAACGGCAGTAGAAAACAGTGCTGCTCTAGCACCGTTATCACCCTCTACTGCTAGCGGAGCTAAAAGGGCAACCAATACGGAGCCTGACATCGCAGTAATGAAACGTTGAACCCGTTCGCTAATTGGAATGAATGACATAACATACACTCCGCCCCAGCGGGTTATGAGCGTGACTAACGCCATAGCGATAATGATAAGCAGTGTGCCACCTAAGGTTGTTTCGATGTTCATGCTTTCTTCTCCTTCCAACAAGCACCCAAGACTCCGCCAGTAATGGCGCCAACCACTACGTGGCTATTCTCTGGCAAATACCAATACGCCAACATAGAAGAGGCTGCTGCTATGGCCCAAATAGCAAAGATTCTTAAGTCTTTCGGCCCGGCCACCACCATAGACAGCAGGAAGCATCCCATAACCATATCGAGCCCTAGGCCCACCGGATCTTTGATTGCGCTACCAAAATAAATGCCGATCCAGGTGCCCACAATCCAAAAAGACCACATCGCTAAGCCGCCACCAACAAGCAAGCCAAAGCCTGGTTCTTTTCTACCAAATGCATTGAGTGCCATTGCCCAGTTAGCGTCTGATGCTACCAGCATTACACCGTAACGTTTTGTTGGTGGGAGTTGTCGTAACCATGGATAAAGTGTAGCTCCCATCAAGAGGTGACGAGCATTAATAGCAAATACAGTAATAAGAACTGGAATGAGAGGGACTTCTGCTCCCCACATTTCTAACGTGGCAAATTGTGAAGCACCGGCGAAGACCAGTGTGCTCATCAACATAGTGGGAAATACATCTAGTCCAGTCTGTACCGCAGCAACACCGAAAGCGAGGCCAAATATGACCACGAACATAGAGAGGGGTAAAAGTTGGGTGAAGCCGTTCCAGACGTCAAGCCGATTAAATTCGTGCAACTCAGTGGAGGAGCGTTGAAGATGTTGAGTATTTTCTGTCATAGAGATACCTAGCTAGCAGGCAAAGGGGCAGTGCCATACGAGTGTGTTTGTTATTCTTTTGTAAACTTCATGTTTAACATCAATTGGAGGGGCTTTCAAACTCTAAGTGCTATATAAAATTGAGCCATCCAAGCGGCTTTAAGAAACAGAGTGTAGAGAGTCGCGCTTGGTAGTGCTAAAGGAGAATAAAACAACAGAAATAGTAAGCTCTGTTTAATTGATAACATCACGAGCTAGTACAGATTAGTAAATAAGAAAGAAAACGAGCACGAGGCTCGCTTTTTCGCTCTGTTACGAATAACTGAATAGGTTTATTTTACGTAGACACGAGGGTTCGCGCTTCCCCAAACCGTGTATAGTTCAGGGAAGATGACTTCTGCGTGTTTTTCCATCTCAGCAGCTGAAATCGTTTTGCCTTGTTGGGAGCCAAACAAAACAACTTCAGAACCAGGCTCAACATCTTTGATACCTGTAACATCTACCATAGTAGTGTTCATTGAAGCAACGCCCGCAACTTTTGCACGTTGGCCATTGATCAGAACTTCTGCCGTATTCCCCATTTTTCGTGGATAACCATCAGAGTAACCAACAGGAATGTTCGCCATTAAGCTTTCTTTGCTTGTTGTGTAGCTGCTGTCGTAACCGACTGTGCTATTTTTTGGCAGGTGGTGAACGGATGCCACGCGTGTTTTGAAAGACACGATAGAAGGGTACTCAGGGTTAGTTGGTAAGTCTCCGTATAAAACGCCACCAGGACGAACCATATCAAGCTGCGCCTCAGGAACATTAAGCGCGGTGTAAGAGTTTGCTACGTGCAGTAAAATGTTGTCGCGTTTTAGATTCGCTTCTTTAATCAGCCATGCAGAACTGTCTTTGAATGAAGCTAACTTTTGGCGCACGTCGTCTGCATTGTAGTTAGGGAAATGAGTCATGATACCAACAATATTAACGCCAGCTTGTTGAGCGATTTCTAGCGCTTCTTTCTTGCCCGCTTCTGTCGTCATATCAACACCATTACGCCCCATACCACCGTCGTTCAGAGCAAGGTGAACTTTGATTTCTTTACCAGCTTTCTCGGCTAGTTTAGACAGTGCTTTAGCTTGCTCTGCTGTGCCTATCAACTCTTCGACATTTAGGTCGATTACGGCTTCAATCTCGCCAATATCCGCTGAGCGTACACGCATAAGTTGGCCTTTAAAGCCACTGTCGCGAACAGTTTGTGCTTCGGCGTTACTTGCAACGGCAACGCAAGGAATTTGTTGCTCGATAATAGTCGGCATCAGGCCTGCGATACCATTACCGTATGCGTCGGCTTTCATCACGGCGCAGATTTTCGTTTTGCCATCCATGTGCGATTTAAACTGCTCAATATTATCGCGGAACTGACCTAAGTTTATTTCTAGCCAAGCGTTAGCACCTTGAACTTGCTCTGCTTTTGCTGCTGTATTGCTAATTTGAAGAGGAGCAGCAGTAGCTTGCATTACAGGAATCGCGATTGCAGCAGCGATAGTCAGTGATAGTAAGGTTTTATTTAAGCGCATAAAGTCTCCGTACGCGTTTTTTGTATTGGTTATGTTATTGAGTACTTGGGGAAAGTACCTGACGAAGTAAAACGCTCCAAGTGGTGCTTTGGAGCGTTTATTAAGATAGTGATTTAATATATACCTAAATATACCTCAGTGATGACATTCAATTTAAGCAAATCGGGATTGATTTGGTATCTACTAAGGTATCCACTGAGTTTAACTCAGTTTAAAGCGGCTCATTACATCTTTAAGAGAAATGGATAGCTGGCTTAGTTCGCGGCACGCCTGTGCGGTTTGCTCCGAACCTTGCGAGACCTCTTGAGATGCCAAATGTATGTTTTCAATGCTGCGGTTAAGCTCTTCCGCAACAGAGTCTTGCTGGTTACAAGCCGTGGCGATTTGGGTACCCATGTCTGAGATGTCCGAAATCGAATGCTCAATGTCGCTCATCAGCTGTTTTGATTGAATACCTTGCTCTGCACATTCTGAAATACTGGTTCTAGAAAGTTCAGTGGCTGATTTTGCGTCTTTTGCAAGTGATTGTAGCTGCTCAATGATCGAAGTGATTTCACTCGTTGAATCTTGCGTACGGCCGGCAAGAGTTCGAACTTCGTCTGCAACGACGGCAAAGCCACGACCAGACTCACCAGCACGCGCCGCTTCAATGGCTGCATTAAGTGCAAGTAGGTTGGTTTGATCGGCGATGTCGCGGATAACATCCACGATCACGTTAATTTTATTCGATTGCTGTTCAAGCTCTGCTACGGTATCGCCTGCAGCGCCAATTACGTTTGAAACTTCTTGAATCGCGTCAACCATACCTTGGGTTTCACGAACACCGTGTTGTGTGCGGCGGTTTGCTTCGTTAGCTTGGTTCGCTGAGTCTTCAGTGTTACGAGCAACATCGGCTACGGCCGCTTTCATTTCTGTCATTGCTGTTGCGATGTGCGTAATTTGCAGCTGTTGATCTTTCATACCAGACGCAGAAATATCGGAGATTTGGTTCATCTCTTCGACAGCGCTGCTTAACTGAGTAACTGCAGCAATCACATTATCGATAACTTGACGTAAGTCATCTTGCATCTTAGTGGTCGCGTCTGCCAGTTCACCAAGCTCATCATTGCCGATTGCTTTACGGTCAATGTCACTTGATAGATCACCTGTCGCGATGGCATTTGCTTGCTCAACAACAAGTTTAAGTGGGCCACAAATTAGCCGAGTCAGCACGTATGTCATGCCTACCATGATCAGTAGAATAATCACGTTACTTGCAATTGAAGAATTACTCAATCCATTTACAGAGGACAGGATATGAGTTTTGTTGCTGTCCATAGCTTCTTTAAGGAGACGGATTAGTTCGCCTAACTCTGAGTCAACCGCTTCGAAAGCAGACAAAGAGTTCGCCAAAATAGGGTGGGCCTTGCTTTTGTCGTTAGCTAGCATCGCTTCATTGTACTGGTCCATAGTATCCAAGTACTTTTTCCACTGACGCATAAGACGCTGGTAAGTTTGCTGCTCTTCGCCAGGCCAGATAGTTTCACCGTAAGCGTTGAGCTCTCTAGTGATCTTTTCGCGTTCTCTAATATTGTTAGAAATTTTAGTTTTGACTTGGTCTGCGTCTTCATAAGTGTACGCAGCAAATTGAGCTCGGCGCCAGCGAGACAAGTGGTCTCGAATCGAATCGACCCTTTCCATTGCAGGAAGCGTATCATCGGTATAGTTTAAAAGCTCAGATTTGATGCTTTTGAGCTCTGTAGATAAAAACACACCAAATGCAATGTTGACGATGGCAATGAGTAAAAACGATAGCGATATCTTTTTCGCTATAGAAAGATTCTTGATAGACATTAGTGATATACCTTGTTTTTCTTATGTTGTGTCGCCAAAGTAAACCACATCCTTATATGTGATATATGTCCATTAAATTACTGCAACTCGTGTAACGTACCATTATTTATTGATATTTTCGATAATGAATTGAGCTTTGTTTGAAAATAAAAAAAGTCAATGATTTTATAAAGGTACGACCACATTCGATATAAAGTTATCGGTAACAAAATATGATGTTCTGTACGCAGTCGTGCCAAGAGTAGGGAATCAAATTGTTACAGATGTTACAACGATGAAAAGATCAGCGTTCATAGCTGATAGTCGCGTGTTTACCTCGAAGCAGTTTCGGGCACTAGTATGCGTATGACTTTATAGCTAATGAAAGGGAACGGGTGCTTATTGGTCTAATTGAATGCCAAATATACTAGGCAGATCGCTTTTTAAGCACTTAAATCAAAAAGATAAAATTTATTGTTGACCAGATAAATTAATCCGTTAAAGTACGCCTCGTTCTCACGGCAAAGGTCGCTGAGACAGATGGTGTCTAACCCATCGCATGATTGCGTTGCCCTGGTGGTGGAATTGGTAGACACAAGGGATTTAAAATCCCTCGGCGTTCGCGCTGTGCCGGTTCAAGTCCGGCCCGGGGCACCATCAAAATCTTTGGTGACAGAGATAAAAAATCAGAAAGGCGCCTTGGCAGAGTGGCTATGCAGCGGATTGCAAATCCGTGGACCTCGGTTCGACTCCGGGAGGCGCCTCCACTATTTCGAAAGCCAGTCTTAAATGACTGGCTTTTTTCGTTTTTAGTCCACCTTTTCGTAACCCTTCGCGCTTTCCTAAAGTCTCCCATGTTTTGATCACCATTCAATATTTTTAACGCGCTAATCATTGATTTTATAAATGTTAGACAACTCAATAATTGTATAGTGTGATTGGTGATAGTTTCTCTTCGATTGTAATCCGGACTTTTTGTATTACAGGCAGCAACCTAGCTAGCGTCATAGTTAGCATCGCTTGGTGCGTATATGCAGAAAGGAGGATTCTAGTCCTTAACGTGAGAGAAAAATAATGAAAACATTCAACCTTAAACCTACACTTTTACCCTTAACTTTGCTGCTCAGTTCGCCTGTAATGGCGGCACAAAATGGCACCATGATGCAGTACTTCCATTGGTATGTGCCAAATGACGGTGCACTCTGGACACAAGTTGAAAACAACGCGCCGGCACTATCGGACAACGGCTTCACCGCGTTATGGCTACCGCCCGCCTATAAAGGTGCTGGTGGCAGCAACGACGTCGGTTATGGTGTTTACGATATGTATGATTTGGGAGAGTTTGATCAAAAAGGTTCGGTGCGCACCAAGTATGGCACCAAAGATCAGTACCTAAGCGCCATCAATACTGCCCATAAAAACAATATCCAGATTTATGGCGATGTGGTGTTCAACCATCGCGGCGGTGCGGATGGAAAGTCTTGGGTTGATACCAAGCGAGTAGATTGGAACAACCGAAATATTGAACTTGGTGATAAATGGATTGAAGCGTGGGTAGAGTTTGATTTCCCTGGGCGCAACGACAAGTACTCAAACTTTCATTGGACGTGGTACCACTTTGATGGCGTGGATTGGGACGATGCTGGCGAAGAAAAAGCTATCTTCAAATTCAAAGGTGAGGGTAAGGCATGGGATTGGGAAGTTAGCTCGGAAAAAGGCAACTACGATTACCTTATGTACGCTGATCTAGACATGGATCACCCTGAAGTGAAGCAAGAGCTGAAAGACTGGGGCGAGTGGTATATCAACATGACGGGTGTGGATGGGTTTAGAATGGACGCGGTGAAGCACATCAAATATCAATACCTGCAAGAATGGATTGATCACCTACGTTGGAAAACAGGGAAAGAACTATTCACGGTCGGAGAGTACTGGAACTACGATGTTAATCAGTTGCATAACTTTATCACCAAAACTTCTGGCAGCATGTCTCTATTCGACGCACCGTTACATATGAACTTCTACAATGCGTCTAAATCGGGTGGTAGCTACGATATGCGTCAAATCATGGATGGTACGCTGATGAAGGACAATTCAGTCAAAGCGGTAACCTTAGTAGAAAACCATGACACTCAACCTTTGCAGGCTTTGGAGTCGACGGTTGATTGGTGGTTTAAGCCGCTCGCTTACGCGTTTATCTTATTGCGTGAAGAAGGCTATCCATCCGTGTTTTATGCAGATTACTACGGCGCGCAATACAGTGATAAAGGGCATGACATCAATATGGTCAAAGTGCCTTACATTGAAGAGCTAGTAACACTGCGTAAAGATTATGCGTATGGCAAACAACATTCTTATCTCGACCACTGGGACGTAATTGGTTGGACTCGAGAAGGTGATGCAAAGCATCCACATTCAATGGCCGTGATCATGAGTGATGGACCTGGCGGCTCGAAGTGGATGTATACGGGTAAACCAAGTGCTCGCTACGTAGACAAGTTGGGTATCCGAACTGAAGAAGTTTGGACTGATGCGAATGGTTGGGCTGAGTTCCCAGTAAACGGCGGATCTGTCTCGGTTTGGGTTGGCGTTGAATAATCCATTCCTGTGATTTTGATACAGAGTAGGCAATTCTTGATAAAACTCTTCAATGAATCAATGTGTTATTTGATATTCATTCGACAAATGAGTAACTTATAGTTGAGCATAATCTAGAGGAAGATAAAGAATGGAATCTATTGCTGATGTATTGGTTGTGGCTATTGTGTTCGGTGCCATATTTGGGGGCGGGATAATAAAGTTAATCTTGAACCATCGTAAAGAAGTAAGAGCGTTGGAGATATCTGAACGTAATACGATGAGCCGAGAAGAACAAGATAACCTTAACAAGCAAATTGGTGACTTGAAGCGACGTGTTGAAGTGTTAGAGCGAATTGTCACAGATAACAAATATCAACTTGAAAAAGAAATCGCCTCTCTGTAGATCACCACTTAATCGTAAAGCCGGCGAAGTCCGGCTTTTTGGTGTCTGTACGTCATACCTTTCGGATGTTTAACTCAGCGTTCATCAAAAAAGTCTTTGTCGCGAATGTATTTACTCATAAAGTGATAAGAGAACGGTCGCATTAACCAACTAAATAAGGAGCGCCCAAGCCGTATGAGCGTTGGGGTGTTCTCGTATATTCTCCCGTTATATAACCATAGCATTTTGCCTACATGCCAATACAAAAAAGGTACGGGCGGCATAAAGGTCACGATGTCGATGTCGCAACAAATCCTGTATGTTTTGTGCCCCAAACGGTAGCGTTTCTTAAACGTCCAATCTCCGACAGCGGGCTGTCCGAAAGTGACCACGCGTTTAATGCTTTTGGGGTATTTTTTCTCAATATAGTCAGCAAAAACACTGCCAATCGCGCCACCTGAAGAGTGGCCAGTAATAGTGATTCTTTTTCCCCTGAGAATAAGTGGTACAACGATACCTTCGAGGCGTTCGATCACGGTCAACCCTAACCGATCTTCATTCCGGCTCGGTAAACTTTCTTGGAACAACAGATGATAGAAACCCGCGTGAATGCGATAGTTTAGTCCCAACCTTCGACAACTTCTCGTCCACATCGCGAAGTTCAACAACCAATCACTGATACTGTGTGAGCCTTTAATCACTACGACCACTTCACTCTGTTTTTTACTCCAGAGCACGCGAATCATAATCTTACCGTGTTCATTTCTAATGACTCGTTGCCCATTAGGATCGAATCCATATTGAGTTTGTCTGAAGACGCGAGGGTAGGCGAGATTACAAAGCACCGCATAGCGCTCGTATTGGTATCGTTTTAATGGTTTCACGTTATCTTTCTTAGTGGAGCCTAACGGTTGACTGTAATTAATGAATATTAAAAATACGTGAACCTTGATTTAGGGTCGGTAGAGATTCTGTGTATTGGTATCGCGAATGAAAGACTCAAACTGGCTTAAATGCGTCAAGATGGTTTGGCGAGAGAGTGCATGATGTTCGCTAAGCACGTTAATTAGCTTTTTCAAAGCCTTACGATCTTGTTTATTGAGATTTGCTGTCTCTTTGAGTTGTGCGAAAAATTCAATTTGACTTGAAGTGTCGTTAAAGTCACCGAGTTTATCTTGCAATAGTTTTAGTTGTTTCACGTTGTTTTTGTGCTGTTGGGAAGGATAGAGCGTGGAAAACCCTTCTAACAGATAACGCAGCGCTTTGCACTTTATCCGCATCGAATGAATCACGCTGTCACGACTTTTGTCCGAGCTCTTGCGCCGTGCTTTATCAACTTTTTTAAATTGATCGTAGATTTTTTGGCTTGCGAAGAGTAACGCAGGTACGTTGCTATCCACTGGTTCGTGTTGCGTACTTCGCAGCAGACTATTCCTGACCAAAGTGCAGTGCGTTGTGTATTCTTCCGTAGCTAGCCAACGCGTAACTTTTGCCTGTTCGTAAGCACGTTCGGCTTCGATAAAGCCAAAAAGCTGCTCAAGAGACGATTTGTGGTTTGGGAGCATTTCAATGTATTGTTTTTTGCCCAAGATAAATACGTCCAAATCACGCAGCTTATTTGTTTTCTTCATCATTATTTTTAAATGAGGTTTCAAAATACGCTGTTCAAAAGGAGGGAGCAGTTCGCGAAGTAGTAAGCATAGTGAGCGTATGCGCCTCAGTGTGACGCGATATTGATGTGTAAATTCAGGATCTAAGTCTTCGATGACTCCCTGCTCCAGAGAGCGTGCATAATCAAATTCACTAAGGAAGAAGTGGGGCACTACGAAGTCGAGTTCGGAGTCGGCATGTAAGGGTAAGTGAAATGATGGTTTTCGAAACATGATGAGCGCTATTTTGTTCTCTGAAATACACGTTAAGTTTATACCCATACTGTTAACTTGCGCGATTTGTTGGCTCTTCATTGATATAAAATGAGAAGGTTAAAAGGCACGAAAGCAAAGCGTATTGATGATCAAATAAGCAAAATGATCGCCCTTTGTTCGTTAGAGTCGTCTTTTTAACCATTTGAATAAAAAAGACTAATTTTTTGTTGACCAGATAAATTAATCCGTTAAAGTACGCCTCGTTCTCACGGCAAAGGTCGCGAGATAGATGGTGTCTAACCCATCGCATGATTGCGTTGCCCTGGTGGTGGAATTGGTAGACACAAGGGATTTAAAATCCCTCGGCGTTCGCGCTGTGCCGGTTCAAGTCCGGCCCGGGGCACCATCAAAATCTTTGGTGACAGAGATAAAAAATCAGAAAGGCGCCTTGGCAGAGTGGCTATGCAGCGGATTGCAAATCCGTGGACCTCGGTTCGACTCCGGGAGGCGCCTCCATTCTTTTACTTGTCCATGAGTTCCGATAGTAACCTGTAGGATCTCAACTTCTCAGATTGTTCAAACACCATCGTGTTTACCATAATTTCATCTGCCCCAGTGCGTTCCAAAAGTTTCTCAATTTTCTGTCTTACATATGTTTGATCACCATGGATAGATTCACGTAATTGAGTTTCAACGTGAAGCTTTTCCTGTGCTGACCATAGTGGTGCCATACTTTTCACTGGTGCGCGAAGTTTTTCGCGATTGCCGCGAATCATTTTTAAGAATTTTTGCTTCTCTGTTGTCGCGAGAAAATCTGCATGTGACTGAGTATCCGCTACGATAACGTTGGCACAAATCATCACATAGGGTTGAGCTAAATGCTCGGATGGGACAAACTCATCTCGATAAAAGTTTAGAGCACGAGACATTGCATCTGGAGCAAAGTGTGCAGCAAATGCGAAAGGTAAGCCTCTCTTAGCTGCTAAACGTGCGCTGTATGTACTCGACCCCAGAAGCCAAATCGGCAGAGATGTGTTGTTACCTGGATAAGCCGCGACTGGTTGATTTCGAGATACGGGACCAAGAAAGAAATTAAGTTCCTCCAACAGCTCTTCAAAGTCAGGATCCATATGCTCTGGTTCCCGCCTTAATGCATGCATTGTTTGGTAGTCGGTGCCTGGTGCGCGTCCTAATCCGAGGTCAATACGACCAGGGTATAATGCCTCTAACGTTCCGAATTGCTCTGCAATAACTAGTGGTGCATGGTTAGGTAACATGATTCCACCTGAACCTAAACGGATCGAGTTCGTGTGCGCTCCAATATGACTGAGTAATACACTGGTTGCGGCACTGGCGATGTCGGGCATGTTATGGTGTTCAGCCATCCAAAACCGATGATAGCCCCAGGACTCGATTGATTGAGCTAATTCAACGGAGCGTTCGAACGTTTCGGTGAAGTTTGTTCCGTCGGACACGGGTGCCAAATCCAGAACAGATAAACGAGGAAAAGACATAGGATAGTTATAGCCTGTTAATGAATCTTAACTATCATATGGTGGTGAAAGTTGACGTTTAAAAGGGGAGGATTAACCATTCACAATGGATTATTTTTCTTCAATGCCTGGAGAGCGTTTAGCTTTTGCTATGTGATAAAAGCGGCTTTATTACTGTAAGTGGCCACAGTGGTCGATGTCGTTGAATATTCGCATGTAGAACGTTTCCACAGCTACTTTAGATTAAAATATAGGCCTCTTTAACAGCGAACTGCTGTTGTCGACAATAGTGAACGAGCTAGCTTTAGAACGTTTTGACTGATACATAGACTTGTCTGCCGCTGTTAATAATTCATGTACATTCGACCCATGCTCAGGATAGAGTGCAATACCAATGCTAGCTCCGACGCATAACTCTTTACCTTTAAAATGAATTACTTTTTCTATTTCTTGGATATAACGTAGTGCACATGCAGACAGAGACGTACCTGTTGTGTGTGAACGATGAATAATAATAAATTCATCTCCACCAAAGCGGCCTACCATGTCTGATTCGTCGATAATACTTGATAATCTACTAGCTACAGATTTTAACACTGCATCACCTGCCTCATGGCCATGGCTATCGTTAATATCCTTAAATAAATTTAAATCTATAAAAAACAAACTAAAACTATTCTCACTGCCTCTGAAATTACGCGTAAGCTGGATCAAATGTTTTTCTATTGCTCGACGATTGTAGATATTAGTTAAGGAGTCGTGCTCAGACAAAAATACCAAACTTTCTTTTTGACGATTTAGAACTGAAGTTTGATTCTCTACTTCTTCTTTAAGTTTTGATTTTGATATTGTTGTGTGGTTTAATAATGCCGCCATTTTATTGAAGTAACAAGACAGATTTTCAAATTCCGTGAATTGATTTTCTGAAGGGATTTTATAGTCAAAATTTGACCTGCTTAATTGTTTTATTCCATTTATAAACCTTTGAAAGCTTCTCTTGAACTTTATTTTTATATAAAAGCATAATAGCATAACAACCAGAGAGATAAAAATAATACCTGCTTGAGTGTAATAATTTAAATTTTGTAGTTTTGTAGACTTATTATTAAGTATTTTTTTATAAATATATATTATTTCATTATTCATATCCTGGGATACAATGTTTATTCTGGATTGTATGACAGGATTTGATTTATTATAATTTACGACTGAATCATAATGGCGATCTTTGTCTAGTAAATGATTATTTTCGTATTGAACTAAAAAATACAGTTCGAGATTCATTTTTTTTAGGTCTTTAGTAAGGTATAAAACATCTTCATTTTGAGATAATAATTCGTTTAATTTGTTATGAGAAATCATGAATTGTGTGAAATTGTTTTTTCCCCTATTTTGAGTGTAAGCCCAAAGATAACTACTTAATGACTCTAATGATATTTGTATGTCCATTATTTGGTTTAATTGTTTCTTGGCTTTATAATCTTCTATTTTTATGAAGCTTATGTATACTATAACGCTGATACATAGTATTACGCTTAGACTGAATAGTGATGCTAAATAGTGGTTTAACGAACGATGCATTTTAATCTAGACCATCAAAATATGAATTGATATAGCTTTCTTTAAATATTTTTCTGTAATTTGGAATCTGTCCTTCTACATAGTTTTGTTTTAATGCCCAATTAGCTTCTGATTGTAATGTAAATAATAAAGAATTCGTTAAATTTAATCGAAAGTTATAATCATCCCAACTCCAAGATATTTCTTCAACTGTTGTGTTAAGTTTTTGTGATAGTATTTTCATTGTTAAATGAGGGTTTTTATCCATCCAGTTAATTGAGTGATGAAGTGACTTTATTATTTTCATTACTTCTTGATCTGATTTTTCAATGTGTATTTCTTTTGATACAAGCAAAAAGTAAAGTTTATACACGCCAATAATTCCTATGTTCTTTACTTCTTCATTTATTCTATTCTTGGCCATAAATCCGTATGGCTCCCAAGTAGATATTGCATCGACGTTTCCTTGCATTAAATGATTTATAATAACCTGCGTTGTTGATGATATTTTTTCTACTTTTTCTAAATCAATGTCATTTACCTGTAGCAACAGGTCTAAGTAATATTCGCTAGCGCTCTTTTTTATTACACCAACCTTTTTTCCTGGTAATTTATCTATACTTTCTATGCCAGACCGCTTTTTAGTTAGCAGCTTAATATCATTCGTAGAAGATGCAAAAGAAGTGATTAATGCTAAATCTTTGTATTCAAAGCTTTTAAACATCAGTACGCTTTCAGAAAAAGTGGCGTAATTAACATGGTTTTCTAGAAGTAGGTTTGAACATTCGACCCCTCCAAAGCACATGATAAGTTCGACGTTTAAATCGTTTTCTTCAAACGCACCTATGTGCTCTGCAATGATAAAAGGGGCTGACAGAGGCGTCTTAGATATACCGATTGTTGTAGGTTTGTGGATAGCATTTGATACCGTTGTTAACTTTAAATAAGTAACTACTAATGCAGAAAGAACTAAAATTATGATAGCTGTAGAAATCTGTTTTGTATCCATCAAAAACAACTCCCTTCATAATAGTAGCAATTAATCTATCAGTTAAATGAGTGTAGTTGCTTATTGGGTTGATGCTAGGAGAGGAGGGGATTTATTTGTATCGTGCCAAATTTATGAGTACCTAGGGGTAATTTCGGTAACTGGCTTAGATATAAAGAATTTATCTTGAGTTAGTTCAAGTTGTAGCAAATGATTGATTTCATAACATGATGATTTATGGAGAGATATCAACTTTTTAAGTTGAAAAATTGTACTCCATTTTTGCCATTTTTCTTTATCTCATACATTGCGTGATCGGCTTTTTGATACACTTCATTAAACGGTTGCTTTCCTTTGTTAAAGAGACAAACACCGATACTCATTCCTATCGTTACTTTATGTAAGTCTTGATTTATCGCTGGAATGATTGAATCTAAGAGTTGATTGCAAAGTTGGGATATTTCCTCTCGACTTGAATGCCAGTTTAAGATAACAAATTCATCGCCTCCTATGCGTCCAACTTGAGACTTGCTTGACGCAAGCTCTGTTAAGCTATTGGCGATATTGATGAGGAGGGTGTCGCCAGTATGATGGCCTAGCTGGTCGTTAACTGCTTTAAAATTATCTATATCAACAAACACTAAAGCAGACTGCTGAGACGGTTCGGTTTGAGGTTGATGATTAAAGTTTTCCTCAATTGCTTTTCTATTTAACAATCCAGTCAATGGATCACTCGAAGCCAACTTGGCCAGTTGCTGCTCATAACGCTTTTCTTTTGTAATATCGATATGAGTACCCATCATCCGTAGTGGTTCGCCATCAGAACCATACTCGACGATGCGCCCTCGATCGTAGACCCAGCTATCACTGCCGTCTTTATGAATCATGCGATGCACTACCTCATAAAGGTCGGTCTTGCCTGCTAGGTGATCTTCAAATGCACCCACTGCAAGATCGTAATCTTCAGGGTGGAGATTGTTTTTCCACGTTTCAACCGTCGCGGTTAACTCATGGGGCTGATAACCTAGCATTTTGCCCCACTGCATATTGAATATCGTCAAAGTACCTGAAGGAATATGCTGCTCCCACAAACACAGTCCATTACTGTCGAGTGCAGCATTCAACTTTTCTTGTAGTCGCGCATTCTTCCGCTTCAGCTCTTCATTTTCTTTTTCTAAGCAGGCAATTCGAGTTAGATATTCTTCCATTTTGCGCATAATTTACGTCGTTTTCGGAGCGACAATATACGAAAAATACTTTGCAATTTCTATGATTGAGCTTGGAGATATAAGTATTGAATATGCGGTAAATAATAAAGAATCGGTGATGTTACTTAAGAGCTGCAAAGTAAATGCTTGGAAAACAAAGAAGGAAATAGGGGGTAAGCGAGGGGCTCTCCTGGTGCAAAGTCTTAAATGGAGGCCTTTGCACCGGGACTACTGAGGGTTAGCGGTTTAGTGCACCACAACGCTCAGGCTGGTAGGTGATATCGACAATTTCAATTGTCTTCACTTGATTATTTGGCATTGGCCATTCAAGTTTTTGGCCGACAGACAAACCGATCAGTGCACTGCCTACGGGCGCGAAAATAGAGATATCATCACTGCTTTTCAGTTCAGAAGGGTAAACCAGTGTCTTTGTCATGGTTCTATCTTCACCTGAAAATTTAAACTCTACAGTCGAGTTCATCGTGACCACGTTATCTGGCATTTGCTCTGGCTCAAGAACTGTTGCTCGGTCGAGCTCTGCTTCTAATTCCACAAGCTCCGCTGCGATGTTTGGCATTTTATCCAACAAGGCCGTGATTCGGTTCATATCTAAGCTTGAGATGTAGATAGAATTGTTTTCTGACATTTTATGACTCCCAAATAAAAGGCCGCCTCACAAAAATGGGACGGCACTCTATATGTCAATTACGGTATCAATCATATGGACGCTATTCCATATGAACTAAACCTGATTTTAGTCTTTATAGTGCGACTTAGCTAGTAAAAAATTTTTGTTGTGAAGCTTGATTTTTCTAAATCTTTCAATCACTTCAGATATTGTTCTCTGATCACCTTGAAACGGTGAAGTCAAGTGAGTGCGTCGTTTAGAAGAAAAGCAGGATTTATCGTAGGTGTGCTCGGTTTCGATGGTCAGCCCAACTTCATAAAAGCAAAACGGTATAGTCCGTTGCTAGCATGGCTTCGGTTATCTCAGTTTGTTAAAACTACCAATATCCGTTAATAAATTACTTTTTATTTCGCAATAGTCAGATAAATACGTTCATCTACCCCTTTAGGGTAGTTTGAAATTGTAATTGATTTACATCATGTATTAATTTTCTTTCACAATTAACAATGAGCTCAGTGATAAGAACCTAACCCTTAGGAATTATAATGAGCAAGTTGAAGCTAGTAGTCATCGGTAACGGTATGGTAGGGCACCGTTATATTGAAGACTTAGTCGAGAAAGCTGATATGTCTAATATAGACATTACGGTTTTCTGTGAAGAACCTCGTGTCGCATACGACCGTGTGCACCTTTCCTCTTACTTTTCTCACCATACTGCAGATGAACTTTCTTTAGTAAAAGAAGGCTTCTACGAGAAACACGGTATTAACATGCTGATCGGCGAACGCGCGATTAACATCAACCGTGAAAACCGCATTGTTTACTCAAGCACTGGCCGTGAAGTTCAATACGACAAGCTGATTCTTGCTACTGGCTCATTCCCATTTGTTCCACCTATCAAAGGTCACGAAAGCAAAGACTGTTTTGTTTACCGTACTATCGAAGATCTTAAAGCGATCGAAGCGTGTGCGAAGAAGAGCAAATCAGGCGTTGTTGTCGGTGGTGGTCTGCTAGGTCTTGAGGCAGCAGGCGCACTGAAAGCACTGGGTGTAGAAACGCACGTTGTTGAGTTCGCGCCTAAACTAATGGCAGAGCAACTTGACCTTGCTGGTGGTAACCAACTTCGTCAAAAGATCGAGCGTATGGGCGTGAACGTTCACACCAGCAAAAACACGCTTGAGATTGCGGCAGAAGGCACAAACGCACGCAACGTTATGCGTTTTGCTGACGGTTCAGAGCTAGAAACAGACTTCATCGTATTCTCTGCAGGTATTCGTCCACAAGACAAACTAGCACGCCAAATGGAGCTAGAAGTGGCACCTCGTGGCGGTGTTGCTATCAACGACCATTGTCAGACTTCTGATGAGAACATCTACGCGATTGGTGAGTGTGCGTCTTGGAACGAAATGTTCTACGGCCTTGTTGCTCCTGGCTACAAGATGGCGACAGTTGCCGTTGATCACCTACTAGGTAACACAGAAAGCAAATTCGAAGGCGCTGACATGTCTGCGAAGCTGAAACTTCTTGGCGTTAAAGTAGGCTCTATCGGTGACGCGAACGGTCGTACTGAAGGCTGTAAGAGTTACGTTTACCAGAACGAAGAACAAGAAGTTTACAAACGTCTTATCGTTTCTAAAGACAACAAGAAACTGCTTGGCGCGGTTATGGTTGGTGACACCTCTGACTACGGCGACCTGCTTCAACTTATGTTGAACGAAATCGACCTACCAGAACACCCAGATGCGTTGATCCTTCCTGCACACGCAGGCGCTGAGAAACCAGCATTAGGTGCAGACGCTCTACCAGAAAGCGCAGTGATCTGTTCATGTTTCGACGTGACAAAAGGCAAGATCGCACAAGCAGTTGCTGATGGTCACCATACATTGGGTGACATCAAAGCAGTGACTGGCGCAGGTACAGGCTGTGGTGGTTGTATTCCTCTAGTGACGTCTGTTCTAAATGCTGAGCTTGCTAAATCTGGTATCGAAGTGAAGAACGACGTGTGTGAGCACTTTGCATACTCACGCCAAGAGCTGTTCCACCTAATCCGTATTGAAGAGATCAAAACGTTTGATGAGCTTCTAGAGAAATACGGTAAAGGTTACGGCTGTGAAGTTTGTAAACCACTGGCTGGTTCTATCTTGGCTTCTTGCTGGGGTGAGCACATTCTTAAGCCACAACTGGTTAAGCTGCACGACACGAACGATAACTTCCTAGGTAACATCCAAAAAGACGGTACTTACTCTGTTATCCCACGTATGGCGGGTGGTGAAGTAACACCTCAAGCACTGGGTGCGCTAGCGAACGTTGCAGCAGAATACAACCTATACACCAAAGTAACCGGTGCTCAACGTATTGGTCTGTTTGGTGCTCAAAAAGACGATCTTCCAGAGATCTGGCGCAAGCTTATCGACGCTGGTTTCGAAACAGGTCAAGCGTACGCCAAAGCACTTCGTATGGCGAAGACATGTGTGGGCTCAACTTGGTGTCGTTACGGCGTTCAAGACTCTGTTGGTCTGGGTTCTTACATCGAGAACCGTTACAAAGGCATTCGTACCCCTCATAAGATGAAGTTCGGTGTTTCTGGTTGTACTCGTGAGTGTGCGGAAGCACAAGGTAAAGACCTTGGCATTATCGCGACTGATGCAGGTTGGAACATGTACGTATGTGGTAACGGTGGTATGAAGCCTCGTCACGCAGACCTACTTGCAAGTGACCTAGATAAAGAAACACTAATCAAGTACATCGACCGCTTCATGATGTTCTACATCCGTACTGCTGCGCCACTACAACGCACATCAGTTTGGATGGAAAACATGGAAGGTGGCGTTGACTACCTACGCGAAGTGATTGTTAACGACAAGCTTGGTATCAACTCTCAACTAGAGGCAGACGTAGCGAAGCTTGTAGACGAGTACGAGTGTGAGTGGACTGCGACCATCAACGACGAATCACAACTGACTCGTTTCGCGCACTTCATCAACTCTGACAAGCGCGATGACAACGTTGTGTTTGTACAAGAGCGTGAACAGCACCGCCCAGCAACCTTCACGGAAAAGCACCCTGAAGCGAAAGGCGACATCCTACACGTAGCGATCACTGAAGCATAAGGGAAGGTTGATTATGTCATTTGAAAAGATTTGCCAAATCAGCGACATCGTACCGGGCACAGGTGTTTGTGCACTGGTTGATGGTCAGCAAGTTGCGGTATTTCGCCCAACACAAGCAGAAGAAGTGCTGGCGATCAGCAACACAGACCCGTTCTTCCAATCAAACGTGCTTTCTCGCGGTTTGATCTGTGAGCACCAAGGCGAACTTTGGGTGGCAAGCCCACTTAAGAAGCAGCGCTTTAACCTGACAACAGGTGCGTGCATGGAAGACGAACGTTTTAGCGTGAAAGCGTACAAAACGCGTGTAACCAACGGCGAAGTAGAAATCTCTGCGTAAGCTTGGTTTTCATTCCCTCCTCTTAGGGGGAGGGAATGAACTGAAACCTAGATTTAATAGACAAAGGCTTTCCAAGCATCAACTCAGGGGAACAGGGAAGCGAGGTGTTGTAGACAGCGTTCAGGTGTCAACGGGAAGCCTTTCTCTATTCAATCTTTAACTTTTTAACTTTCAATTTTGGATAAGGACACATTCATGTCTACTGATTATAAGCCTGCAGAATTCGTTCAAACCATGATCAACGTGGGTGAAGCGAAAACCAACACTAGCACTCGCGATTTGCTACTTCGCGGTACTATGGCGGGTATCATCCTATCGCTAGCCGTTGTCGTTGCTATTACCACTATGGTTCAAACCGGTATTGGCATCGTGGGTGCGCTTGTCTTCCCAGTTGGTTTCGTGATTCTAAGTGTGATGGGTTACGACCTAGTAACCGGTGTTTTTGGTCTAGCGCCTCTGGCTAAGTTTGCTAACCGTCCGGGCATCACTTGGGGTCGTATCTTCCGTTGTTGGGGTCTTGTAGGCTTGGGTAACCTTATCGGTTCTCTGATCGTTGCTTACCTAGTGGCTATCTCTCTAACAGGTAACTTCTCTCTAGAACTGAACGCAGTAGCGAAGAAATTTGTCGCTGTTTCTACGGCGCGTAGCCTTGGTTTTGAAAACATGGGTATGGACGGATGGATCACATGTTTCGTACGCGGCATCTTCTGTAACCTAATGGTGTGTCTAGGCGTTATCGGCAACATGACGGCACGTTCAGTGTCTGGTCGCGTAGCAATGATGTGGTTCCCAATCTTCATCTTCTTCGCACTAGTATTCGAGCACACAGTAGTAAACATGTTCTTATTCCCACTAGGTATGATTCTAGGTGCGGATTTTGGTATCGCGACTTGGTTGAACTTCAACCTTATCCCAACCATCCTAGGTAACATTGTTGGTGGTCTAGTAATGACTTGTATTCCACTGTACCTAACTCACGCTAAAACTGCGCCTTCTATCAATGCTGAAGAAGAAGTAAAAGCACAGCCTGCAATCGCAAAATAAACCGCTTTTATCTGGCCCTACCTATGATAGGTAGGGCTGTTCAACTCATTTAACTTTCGATAAGTATTGTATTGATTTAGCTATAAAAAGTAATAACTCCTTGGGGTGATTTTAACCTTGAGTTAATGACTTGAGTGTTACTTTTTATGTCCAAATTTTCGATAGGCGTTGATATGACAACTGTTAACTCATCTTTAAACAGCGGCTTTGTTTCTCTTGTTGGTGCAGGTCCAGGTGATCCTGATTTACTCACAGTAAAAGGCTTAAAAGCCATTCAAGCGGCTGAAGTTGTTGTGTACGACCGATTGGTATCAAAAGATATTCTTGAGTTGGCCCATACATCAGCAGAGATGATTTACGTAGGAAAAAAATTGGACTTTCACTGTGTGCCTCAAGATCAAATTAACCAAATCTTGGTGCAGAAAGCGCAAGAGGGTAAACGCGTTGTGCGCCTAAAAGGTGGGGACTCATTTATCTTTGGCCGTGGTGGTGAAGAGCTAGAAGAGCTAGCCGAATTTGGCATCAAATACGAAGTGGTTCCGGGTATTACGGCGGCGGCGGGCGCGACGGCTTATGCTGGTATTCCATTAACACACCGCGACCATGCACAAAGCGTTCAATTTATCACTGGTCATGTACAAAAAGATGGTCGTGAGATTGAATGGCATTCACTAGCGCAATCCAACAACACACTTGTGTTCTATATGGGTTTGAAGCAAAGCGGCCATATTATGGATAAGCTGATCACTCATGGGTTAGATCCTGAGATGTCATGCGCCATTATTGAAAACGGTACGAGCCCAGAGCAGCGCGTGTTCCAAGGAAAGTTGAACGAGCTATCGATCATGGCAGAGCAAGCCGTGAGCCCAGCATTGATTGTGGTTGGCAGCGTGACTCAACTTCACAACAAGTTGGATTGGTTCGCAAAGTAATACTGCTCAGAAGTGACTATATTTTACAGGGGCTTTGTTGCCTCTGCATTTCTTGCTTACGCATAGGCATTTGATCAATGAGGTTGTTGATAAACGGCCAGTCTGTTTCTGCGCCCCAGCGGTGCTTTTCTAGACCATCTTTACCAAGCAAAATAGCGGTATGAGAACCTTTTTCGACCTCATAAAGACGAGCTAGCATTTTTAAGTCGAACTCTTCTTTAAGCCAAGCAGGAAAGGTATAACCTTGTTCTGTAATGACAAGTGTGACGACATCTCTGTCTTCCAACTCACACTCATTCATAAGTGTTTCTAGCAAGAATTGTTTGACGTATTCATCATTTTCCGGCGCAAAGTAGAGCACACTTCTATGTGGCCAGTATTTGGAGTGCGCTGGATAACCAAATGCTGTCGATGACAAGATACAAGAAAGTAGTATCACTAGTAACTTTCCGCCCATGACAGTCCCCCTAGAAACCCAAATAACTTTTTATACGTTAAGTTTAGTGGAATTGGCTCATTGTGCTTTTTCCAAAACTGGCATAGGGTAGGCAGCAAATAAATTGAGCGTAGAAATAGATGAGTTCGGAAAGCAAACAAAAAATCGCCATTTTGGTTGATGTACAGAATGTGTATTACACCTGTCGCGAAGCGTATCGAAGCAATTTTGATTACAACCAGTTTTGGTATGTTGCCACACAAGGGAAAGAGGTGGTAAGTGCTCGTGCTTATGCTATTGCGAGCAATGATCCCAAGCAACGTCAGTTCCACCATATTCTTCGTGGTGTTGGATTTGAGGTGATGCTTAAACCCTACATCCAGCGTCGTGATGGCAGCTCGAAAGGCGATTGGGATGTGGGTATTACTCTCGATGCAATTGAAATTGCTCCCGAAGTTGAGGAAGTGATTCTAGTTTCGGGAGATGGAGACTTTAGTCTGCTAGTAGAGAGAATTCAGCAGCGCTTCAATAAAACGGTGACCGTTTATGGTGTACCTAAACTTACATCTCAAACTCTGATTGATTGTGCCGACAATTTTGTAGCGATTGATGACGATTTCTTGCTGTAGTTAATAGTGCAATAAAGAAAGGCGAGTCACTCAGGCTGTACGAAAATGTACAATGACTCGCCTCTAATTTATCGTTGATTTGGCTAGTTACGAAGGAATGATCATTTGCCCTAGCAAGTAACCCAAGCAACACGCACCAATCACGCCGATTAAGCCCACAGACATGAATGAGTGGTTGAAGTACCACTTACCAATCTTAGTTGTGCCCGAGGTATCGAAGTTCACAGTCGCGATATCTGAAGGGTAGTTGGGAATAAAGAAGTAGCCGTATACCGCTGGCATCAAGCCGATAAGCAGCGCAGGTTCCAAACCTAAGCCGAGACCAACAGGTAGCATCATGCGAGCCGTTGCAGCTTGAGAGTTCACCACAACCGACACAATGAATAACGCAAGCGCGAATGTCCAAGGGTAGTTGGTTACCATCTCTACGATGCCGGATTTAAATTGAGGCATAGCGTACTGGAAGTAGGTATCTGACATCCATGCAATACCGAAGATAGCAATCGCCGCCACCATACCAGATTTAAATACCACGCCATTTGGTACGTCGCGCGGGTCAGTTTTGGTCGCAAGCAAAATGATACCGCCGAAGCAGAGCATCATCATTTGAATCACAACGGCCATGCTGATTGGCTTCGAGCCATCTACGATGGTACGAATGTCTGGCCACATCGCGATAACGACGATAACCAAGATCGATGCAATGAACAGCAATACAGAGTTACGAGCACTTGTTGGTAGTACTTCATCAAGAGACGTTGCAGTTGTGTTGAGGATTTTTTCTCTCCACACAGGATCTTTCAAACGCTCTTGGTATTCTTCATCGTCGTCTAGCTCTTTACCACGCTTTAGGCTGTAAAGTGACATCAACAACGTACCGAATAAGGTTGCAGGCACAGTAACGAGCAAAATTGAGAGCAGAGTGATCTCGTGTTGAATATCAGAGAGTTGCGCCAAGTAGTAAACTACGGCCGCTGAAATTGGCGAGGCTGTGATTGCGATTTGAGACGCGACAGAAGCGGCAGCCATAGGACGCTCTGGACGAATGCCGTTTTTAAGCGCAACGTCGCCAATGATTGGCATGATAGAGTAAACCGCGTGACCTGTACCAAGTAGGAAGGTCATAAAGTAAGTCACGAACGGAGCAATAAGGGTGACGCGTTTTGGGTTCTTACGAAGCACACGCTCGGCAACTTGCAGCATGTATTTCAAACCGCCGGCGGCTTCAAGAATGGAAGCACATGTTACCACCGCTAAAATGATCAACATAACGGTGACAGGAGGAGAGGTTGGCGGCATCTTAAAGATGAAGACTTCAATCACCAAGCCAATTCCGGATACGACCCCAAGGCCGATACCACCATAACGTGAGCCGATATACAGCATCACGAGCAAAAATAGAAACTCAAGATACAACATGTGGATTTCCTTATTCAAAACAGAGGGCTACATAGCCAAATTACCTCTTTGTATTGTCTCGATATTCAGAAAGAAAATACTTCATGTTGTTCACAATCCGCTGGATAAGAAACAGCAATATTCAATTATTGGCAATAACTCACGCTACACAGGGAAACTGTTAACACAGTTTTATCAGGGTGTTTTTATGCTGTGTATTTTTGCGATCATGTGAGCGTTAAATGCGAAGAGGTTTAAGAGTTTGTTGCTATTCATCGCATACGTAACCAGACCTTACAGCTTCACAGAACTCGGAAATACATTCATAACTAACCCTAAGAGTGCTTCTTTGTTATGAAAACGCAAAGGATAATAGTTTGCATTGCGATTGGTGCTTGGGTATAAAGGTGTCAGAATGACTACACCAACAATAAGCCATCATGTCTGAGCAATTTTTCCCGCAACTGTTTCAAACTTCGAGTGAGATTACACCTTACCTACACGGTGATATCGGCGAGATAGGGCAAGAAGCTATCCATATCGAGAATGATATCAACCCGATCATCCAAGGCCTTTACCAGCAAATCTCGGAGGCTCATCCGGAAGCGGGAAAAGCATATTGGTTGACAAGAACGTGGGATTTACTTTGTTGGCAGCCAGTTTATGTCGCATTCATCTCTATTTACGGTTACCACACGTTGCCAAACATTCGCGAGATAGCGCAGCACCTCAAACCTTGTTTTGTTTCTGGGTACCGATTCGCCGACGAAGCGCATATACATGGCGAGCCAGAAGCGTTGATAAAAGAGGCGGGGCGTCAAATCCGAGAACTGTTCGACTTCTATCAACAAGAGATGAGTCAATGGACACGCATTCGTCCTGGCTTCACCCATCAATTGATGTCGGACGGAATCATGGCTTGTTTAATTCGTCTCCAACAGCGCTTTCCGCAAATGACTAACTCGACACTTCAGGAGCATGCGGTCTTGTGGCTAAGCGCAATGGGTTTGGATGTTGATAATAGCCGCTCACTTCATGAGACGGAATCTGATCAGCCGCTAAAGTTAGTAAGAAAAAGTTGTTGTTTAGTCTATAAGTGTGAAGGCAGAAAGCTTTGTGCAGATTGTCCTCGTTTAGAGGAAAATCGACAGCTTATGAGCAAGAAGGTTCTTAATTAACATTTATTTAACTTGTGTAACAGTGCTCGATTTGAGAGTGAGAATAAGTATCATTGCATGCTCTTGTTGACAACAAAAAGATAAATACAATGATGAAAAGGACGTTTTCTTTCAATCTCATCGTACTTGCGATGAGCAGTGGATACGCAGTTAGCTCAATAGCAGCAGAAGATCTTCAACAAACATCGACTCCGAGCGATGAGCAATTGGTTGTTGTAGGCAGTGTGATGCCGAAATCGATCTCCGATATTCCAGGAACGGTTTGGTTTGTTGGCCAAGAAGAGATTGCTCAGCAATATCGTGCGGGCAAGACACTGGGTGATATTCTTTCTGCAACCATCCCTTCTTTAGACGTCGGCACCGGTGGTCGAACTAACTATGGTCAGAACCTTCGCGGTAGAGCAATGTTGGTAATGATTGATGGTGTCTCGTTACAGTCTTCTCGCCCGATTAGTCGTCAGTTAGACGCAATAGACCCATTCAACATCGAGCGAATTGAAGTACTATCTGGTGCAACCTCCATTTATGGGGCAGGCGCTACTGGTGGTGTTATTAACATTATCACCAAGAAAGCGTACTCGGATGACTTGTCGTTTGAATCCTACGTGAGTGGCACTACAGGTTTTAATAGCAGCGATGACTTTGATTACAAACTCGCTCAGTCTATCTCGGGTGGTAATGAGCGAATTACCGCTAGAGGTTCGGTTGTGTACACCGAGACACAAGGTGCATTTGACGCAAATGGCGACATTGTCACCCCAGACATTTCACAGGGCTCTTTGCAGTATAATTCAACGCTCGATGTTATGGGATCGACCGAGATTCAAATCTCCGATGCCAGCAAGTTAAACCTTGTCGCACAATACTATGACAGCCAGCAAGATTCGCCATACGGTTTGTACATTGTTAACAATAAATTTGTTGATGTACGAGAGGGGTTCGATTCCGACCGTGAACATGGTACAGAGCGAGTTCTCTTAAGTGCGAACTACGCTCACGACAGCGTATTCGGTCATCAACTGATAGGCGAGTTATCTTACCGTAGTGAAGACCAAACCTTTACTCCTTATTACCAAAGTGCCTCTCAACAAAAAACAGAAGTTTTTGCTGGGCGCTTAGCGTTAGCTAAAAGCTGGGAGTCATTCAAACTTGTTTATGGTGTCGATGCGTACTTAGACCGTTTTGAAAGTAACCAGGCTCTGTTCGATCCAACCATTGCGAACAGCTCTGGGAACTTAATTAATCGAACCTATGCCGAAGTGGGGCGTTACCCTGATGTTGATGTGGCGTCTTACGCAATGTTTGTCCAGGGGGATTACCAAATCAATCAAGATTGGTCAGTACAAGCAGGCTACCGCTACCAATACATGGACAATAAGATTGATGATTTTGTTGCCTATAGTATACAAAAGAAGATCGCATCGGGTAATGGTGTATCAGCGGATGCGGTACCAGGTGGCAGCACTGACTACTCTGTGAGCTTATTTAATTTGGGCACCATTTATCAGCTTAACGATGAATCTCAGCTTTGGGCGAACTTCTCTCAAGGTTTCGAACTCGCTGATCCTGCAAAGTACTACGGCCAAGGTAGCTACGATGCCGCGGATGCAAATGGTCACTACGCGTTGAACAATAGCATTAATGTATCTGACTCAAAAATGTCGGGCATCAAAACGGACAGCTATGAAATTGGTTACCGATTAGATACGGATACTGTCGCACTGCAAGCGGCGGGTTACTACTCGGTGTCGGATAACTCAATCAAGTATGACAAGAAGACGCTCCTAATCACCAATGTTGATGACGAGCAACGTGTATACGGTGCCGAAGCAAACATTAACTACTGGGTAAACCGTGATATTTTGTTAGGTGCATCAGGTCACTATGTGGTTTCTGAGCTGAAAACCAACGGTAAGTGGGAAGATCTAAGTGCGGGTAAAGCAAGTACATCAAAAGCGAACGCGTGGGCGGCTTACTATCAGGATGGCTATTCAGTACGTTTACAAAGCCAGACGATGTTTGATTACGAAGATGACGCAAACAATAAACTAGATGGATACACTACGTTTGATCTTCTTGGTAACGTAACACTACCTATCGGGCAGTTAGGTTTTGGTATTCAAAACCTATTTGACGAAGACTACACAACCGCTTGGGGACAACGTGCGCAGATTCTTTATGCAGCACACTACGATGCAGCAGCGTACGACTACAAAGGAAGAGGTCGCACATTCACACTGAACTACAGTGTCGAATACTAAAGCTAACTATCTCCGAATATCAAAAAAGCCGCTTGAAGCGGCTTTTCTTTTAGGCTTGATCTGTCTTCGCTGTGTCTACAACGTTTTCCGTGTGTTCTGAAGCTTGGTTTTGTTCTTCAGCTTCCATTTTCGCGCGTTCAGCTTTGGAGATATAACGCGGCTTATTGCTCTTATGTAGCTTAGCGTTATGCTTCTTCTGCTTCGCTTTCAAGATCTGATTGATTTTCTTCTTGCGGTTCATGGTGGTGGTCCTTTAATTTAGCGAGGCAGGATAGTTACTTTTTTATCAAGTTACAACTAAATAAGCGCCGGTATCGGTCGCAAAATTCAAGTACGTTCCTATGTCCAATCATCTATCGCGTTTTAATGGAGCCCAAATGAAAACACTGTACACCGAACGTTTGATACTGCGTCTTGTGAGTGTAGATGATGCACCATTTATACTAGAACTTTATAACCACCCAGACTTCTACCGTTTTGTCGGAGACAAACAAATTCGTACCGAATATGAAGCGGCGCGTTACATAAAAGAAAACATGCTACGCATGCAACAAATTAAAGGCGTGAGTTTACTCGTTGTAGAGAAGAAAGAAGATGGGCAACCCATCGGGATTTGTGGGTTGGTTAAACGTGACACATTACAACACTATGATCTCGGATATGGATTTTTACCTTCCGCTTATGGCTACGGCTACGGAACGGAGTCTGCAACCGCAGTGCTGGAATACGCTAGAGAGGAAATGAAACTCGATAATTTGGTTGCCATCACCAACAATGACAATATTCGTAGTATAAGTTTGCTCAAAAAACTGGGCTTTGAGTTTGAACGAGTTGAGCAGCAATATGATAATGGCCGCACGTTAGAACTTTACACAATGATGTTGTGATTTTTGGATAGCGCATGAGCGATATTTTACTTGGCAAACTCGCCACTGAATTTAAGACAGTAAAAGCCATGGTAGAGGTTTACTGTCATGACCATCATGGAACAAAACGTGACTTATGCTCAGAATGTCGTGAGCTGCTTGAATACACAGAAGTGCGCCTCGACCGCTGTCCTTATGGAGAGAATAAACCGACGTGTAATAAATGTCCGATTCACTGCTACAAACCAGAGCCGAAAGAACAAATGCGTTTGGTCATGCGTTACTCTGGCCCCAGAATGTTACTGAAACATCCCATCTTGGCGGTTCGTCATTTGCTTCATGAAAAGCGCATGGTACCGGAAAAGCCTGCAGCGAACGCGTCAAACCGTCACAAGCGTTTATCTAAAAAAAAATGCGAAGAATAAAAAACGAGGGCAACATGCCCTCGTTTTCGTTGAGTTCGTTGAGTAGAAGCGGCGTGGCTAGAGGCCAGCGGCCATACGCTGCTTGGTTTTGCTCGCAGCAAGTAGCATGTATACGCCAGTCGCAACCAAAGCGGCAAACAAGTAGCCTAGCAAGCCGTGTTCTTGGCCCATGAATTTATCAGCGACAACAGGACCAGCAACAGAGCCGATGCTGTAGCTAAACAGCATGACTTGTGTCGCAGAGACAATAAAGCGTTCATCAAGTCCTTCGCAACCTAAGTTGATTGCTATCGGGTACAAGGCAAAAGTAGCTGCACCTAAAAAGAATAATGCAGCAGCCAATACCACGGCTGACGAGGAAATAAAGGTCATACCGATCGAAAAAATACCCAAAATACAGAAAAACGCCATTAGCACTGTGCGGCTCATGTATTTGTTTAACGCGGTCACCATTGGTTGAACTAGCATGCCACCTAAAATCACTAGCGCCATCAATGTACCAATGTCTTGATGGCTAATTTTACGGTTAGTTAACTCAACTGGCATTAATCCGTAGATCGCACCTAAGGTCAAACCTGAAACAACACAACCAATAATTGCTGCATGGTTTAGTTTGGCAATTTGCTTAAATGATAAAGCGGTTGATTCATGGCTGTTTGGCTGCTCACACTCAATGAACATTAGCACCAGCATCGCCATTAGGATCAACGTCGTGATCGCAATAAACGGAACGCCGCCACTTACGCCAAGCACGCCAATACCAAACTGGCCTAATGCTGAACCACCATAAAGCGATAGCATGTACAAGCTCAAACGTCTCGCACGCGATGCTTCGTCTCCAGACATTAGCCAAGATTCAACAATGACAAAAACACCAGCAACCGCGATACCCGCAATAAAGCGAGCGGCAAGCCACATCAATCCGTTAGCAAACACGGGTAGTGTGACGATAGTTAGCGAAAATACGGCCAAGCAACCAATAAACGCGTTACGGTGACCAACTTGACGTACGATACGTTCAATAAAAATAGCACCGGTTAATAAGCCGCCATAAAACACACTCGCCAACCAACTCGCGTAATCTGCTGAGATGTTGTATTCACCGAGCATGAGAGGGATCAAGCTCATTAAATAGCCCGAAGCCACCGCATAAAGAGACAGTGCGACGACTGGAACTGTAACTCGTGGTGATGCTGCAGGAACGACTGTGTTTTCCACTGTTTTGCGCCTATAAGTTAAATGAAATCTAAGGGTTATTCGGCGCGAATATGAGGCTAATAGTTAGGCAAGTAAAATGATAAATTTAAGTCGTTTCGACAAATAATATTTGTTAACTAGATAGGTTGATAAGTTGCATAAAAACGCCAACCTACAAACAAGGTTGGCGTGGAAGATTATTTAGTAAGTACTTGATTTAACCATTGATCGAATTGAGTTTTAGGTAACGCACCATTGATCATATCAACGCGTTGACCATTCTTGAAAACCATAATGGTAGGAATACTGCGAATACCAAATTGCGCCGCAAGTTGTTGTTGAGCTTCGGTATCAATCTTAACAAAACGAGCCGTTCCGGCTTGCTCATGAGCAACATCAGAGAAAACAGGAGCAAAACCAACGCACGGGTTGCACCATGGGGCCCAAAAATCTACTACAACAGGCATATCACTTTGTAATAGAGCAGAAAAGTTATCTTGTGTACCTTCGATAGGCGAGCCGTCTAAAAGTGCACTTTTACATTTACCGCAAGTTGCAGATTCGGCAACGCGCTCATTAGGGACACGATTTAGACCGCCGCACGAAGGGCAGCGAGTTTTAAACGATGACATGACTTCTTCCTTTATTACGTATTGATGAAAACATGACTTACCAGTCAGCCTCATTATTTGTATACTTATTTTTTAACCTGCCGAAATAACGCAGCGCAGGTTTATATTTGAGCCTAAGGTTCTAAGAAATTTTATTAAAATACAACAATAAATAGGTCTGCGATGACAAATTATTACGCTGAAATTACAGGTTGGGGGAAATGTGTTCCGCCAGCCGTGCTCTCTAACGATGATCTTAGCACTTTCCTCGATACTTCCGATGAGTGGATTCGTACCCGCACTGGTATCGAAAACCGCCGTATTAGTCATGTAAACACGTCAGACATGGCGACCGTTGCTGCTAAACATGCATTAGCTCGAGCAGGCGTCGATGCAACAGACGTGGATTTAATCATTGTGGCGACTTGTTCACCAGATTCATTGATTCCAAATATCGCGTCTAAGGTACAGCAGAACCTAGGTATTCGTGCAGCCGCTGCCTTTGACTTAAATGCCGCATGTACGGGATTTGTCTATGGCCTAGAAACGGGCACACGTTTGATTCAATCAGGTAACTATCGTAACGCGATCATTATTGGTGCGGAAAGATTGTCTTTCTACATCGATTGGGCAATGCGAGATACCGCGGTTCTATTTGGTGATGGTGCGGGCGCCGTTGTGTTATCAAGAACGGAAAAAGAAACGGGTTTACTACAGTCTCAAATCGGTTGTGACGCAAAAGGCCGCGATATTCTGTCCGTACCAAAGTTTGGCACTTGTATGGATCGCTTTGCGGAAGACAACGGTTACTGGGATTTCAACTTTGTAGGACAAGAAATTTTCAAACGTGCAGTAAAAGGCATGGGGCTAGCTGCGAAAACCGTACTGAAAGCATCACAGTTAACGACGGAACAAATCGATGTTGTGATTCCGCATCAAGCGAATATTCGTATTATTCAAACCTTGTGTGACCTGTCTGGAATTCCACACGACAAAGCGTTTGTTAACATTCAAAACTATGGCAATACTTCAGCTGCGACGGTGCCAATTGCATTGTGTGAAGCGGTAGAGCAAGGTCGAGTTAACCCTGGTGATAACATGCTTCTTGCTGCGTTTGGTGCAGGTTTGACATGGGGGGCGGCAGTATTGAAATGGGGTGACCGTGTAACGCCAATTTCTGAGAGTGATGCTGCATTACCTGAATGTAAGCAATCGGCACTTGAGTTGTTAGAGCGCGCAATTAAGCTGTGCAACGAACGCCGTCGAGACGAGGTGTAACGGACACTCTGCAAACATAAGATGGGTAAGGGAGCGCGAGGCTCCCTTATTTGATGATGTGTTCTACAGCTACCTGTAAAATATCTTACGACATAAAACCCAGGTTTGAATGGGTAAAATTACGGATGTTCGGGAACACGTATTCCAGTGCAGCGTTATCACTCACGCCCATCCACTGCGCTAGTGTTGAACCAACTTGATCAGCGGCAATTTTGGGTATGAGTCGGCCTTGAGAGTAATCATCGTTTCCGCCCAGTATTAGTTCCGGCCATGTACCGATAGGTTGTTTCCCATTTACCGCGCCTCCAATTAATAGTTGATGGCCACCCCAGCCATGATCGGTACCATTTCCGTTGCTCATCATCCGTCGACCGAAGTCAGACATAGTGAAGGAGGTGACTTGCTTGTTTAGCCCTAACCGTTCGACCGCACGATACATTGCTAAAAGGTTTGTCGCGAGATCCTCAAGTAACACTGGATGACGTGCCAGTTGCGAATCGTGTAGGTCATACCCAGAGTGTTTAACGAAAAAGACTTGTCGTTGCTGCTTCAGGACATCTTGGCTTGCTATCAATTTGTACACGGTTTGCATCTGCTTGCCGAGCGTCGACGACGTAAACAGCGGCTCGTCAGCAATGTGGTTGAGTTGCTCGCTCAGTACACTGCTCATTACCATCGACTCATCAACCATCAAATTAAAATGACCATTAAATGGATTGTCAGTTTGATGAGAGAGAAGGCGATCATAGATACCTTTGTATAAAGGGTTATCAATCGCGGTAAGCTGAACCGCGCGATCTTTTTTCAGGACGGTTTGGCGGTGTTCCATTGCCCGTAACCAAAGCGAGTTGCCATGCACACTGTATAGCGGTGTTATTTCTGATTCAGAGTTTAATACATCCAACATTCTGCCAGCCCAACCAAGATTTTTAGACTCGCTCATTCCACCAAGTAACCAAGCGTCTGTTTGAGAATTATGAGAAAACAGTTGCTCGGGAAGTGATGCTTCACCTTGCTCAATAGCTTGTTTGGTGACGGGATGGTTGAGAATGCCACTATTGAGCACGATGCTGGCATCGCCTTGTTCGAAAACGGAAGTTAACGCATTTAACTTTGGGTGTAAGCCGAGCTTCACTGGGTGATTTGAGCTATCGACAGCACTCAAATTGATAGGGAGTATGTCTTCTTTGGCGACAGAGAGTGGGCCTCTGACTTTGGAATATTGATGATAGTGCGCCTCCGATAATGGCAGTATGGTGTTGAATGCGTCGTTTCCGCCTGCTAAATACACACATATTAATGCTCGAAAGTCATTGGATGGCGCTGCGAGAGAGTAACCTGGCAGACTAAGAGAGGCTAGTGCGCCCATCGATAGCGTGCTTTGTATAAAATGTCGTCGTGAAATATCCATAATTCACTCCTAATCCTGAATATAGAATTCGTCGCCAGAAATGGCGGTAAATATCACTAGAGCGAGTTTTGTTGTTGGCACATAGTCCCCACGATAATCATTCAGGGCGGTGAGCATGAGCTCTTTCAATTCAGCAGAAGCCGTTCCAGCAAAGAAACGCTCGTTAACCAATTCGACTAAGGCACGGTGATTGTCCAGAAGAAGATAAAACTCGTTAAGATCGAAGTGGTAGGAATCACCATCTCCTCTACGAGTGCTGGTTAACATATAGTTGACCAAATCGGTATAAACAGACCAATTGAGAAGTTCATACTCTGGAGAGTTAATACCAGACTCCGTAAACTCGTTAGACGGCTGATAGTCTGGAGAGTAAAAATTAAACACGGAAGGAGAACGAAGCGGCCCTTGATTAGCGATGTTCATCATCGTTGTTGCGTCTTCGTAACGTGATCCTTTAACCGTAAAACCTGATGCTCGATGAAAATTAGTCAGGACCAGTATCGGTTCTTTCACTTTTATAGGCGGGGTATCCGTCATCCCTAATGCTTCAGGGTCGAGCAATATGGCTCGAACAACGGCGGTTAGATCGCCTTTTTCTCCTTCCCCATTGTTGTTAAATATCGTAGCAACACGCGCGACGTACTCTGGGCTTGGATTTGAACTGACCAAACGTTGGATAAGTAACTTTGAAACAAATGGAGCAACATTTGGGTGAGACATCAACATATCAATCACTTTTGAAAGCTCTTCTTGTGCGGTTAGACCCGGTGGGATCACGTTCCCTAGAAATCGCTTCTCGCCGGTGTCGTGTCTTTGACTGATAACTCGCATCGGTTTCACGAATGCGATGTCGGAATTTTTCCATCCAGTTAATGCTCGCGCGAGCTCTTGAATATCAGTTTGATTGTACGTGGGGATAGGTTTGCCTGTTGCGTGGTTTAGCTTTTTACTGCCATCTAAATTGAGTTCATACAAACCGATAGTGAATAACTGCATTAACTCTCGAGCAAAGTTCTCATCGGGAAGCGTTCCTGTCGCACTATTTTCTTTTGCACTACCGAGCATAGACAAATAGCTCCCCATGACTGGATGGATGGAAACGTCATACAACAGGTCTCGGTAGTTGCCAAACGCATGCTCAACCAACAGATCGTAGTAATTCACTAACCCTGTAGGTTTGCTGGAAAGAACGCCGCCATAACGAGAAACGACTACGATCTGACTCAATGCATAAGCCGTTCGCTGCCTAAGCTGATCTTCAGCAGTAACAACAATTTGATACCAAGCATTTTCTCGGTTTGACTGTAGGCCTTTAGAAAAAGGCGTTTGATAAAGTGGTTGATGGTAGGTTGCTGGCAGGTTGATTTGTTTCTGTATCCAATCCTCTAACCCGTTTTCCCTAACCTCATTAATTAACGCAGGTGTTGGTCCAAAAGAGGTTTGATAGAGAAAACGCGCAACGGTTTGATCGGATGGGGATTGCTGTATTTGTGCTGATACATTAGACACATGGCTCAGCAATAAGATAGCCAATCCTAGTACCCAAGCAGAGATTTTATTTAGCTTCTGACGTCTCATAGTTAACTCGCTTACCCGAAGTAACGATTTAAGTCCATTTAACGGGAGTTATTAAGCTCTTTTGAGCTGTTTAGTAAATTTATGAAAATCAAGCAGCTGCATAGGCGAGTATAGTAGCAATAAGTGGTGAACAAAAAACTCAAACGATGAATTTGGTACTATAGTGCTAGAATTTTTTGATGCTATTTTTTCTAAGATACTGATATTAAATATGGCCAATGAAGAGTAACAAGCAGAGGTATCGCAATGGATATAGAAGGGGGACAGCTAAAGTACTGTTAACAAGAGATTGGTATGTTTGTTAAGGCTTAAGTTAGTTTCAAGAAATTATTGAGCCAATAAATAAAGTCCATTGGTTTGCACAAGAGAAAACCACACGGATGTTCTCTTGTACAAAGCAACAAAGGTTATTTTCGGGCAAGCTTATGGTGAGCACGAGAAAAGTGATCGGCACAAAATGCGCCCACAATCGAGAGTTCGCCAGCCAGACAAAGCGAAGCTGCGACTTCGGCTAACGCTTTCGCATTGCCGTTGCCGTGCAAACCCAAAATATCCAAACATGCTTTTTGCGTTGGAAGGCCAGTACCACCGCCAACCGTTCCCACCATGATGTTTGGCAAGGTCACGCACGCGTACAAGTTGCCTTGAGCGTCCACATCCATACGAGTGATTCCAATGGCAGACTCTGCAACGCAAGCGGCATCTTGACCACAAGCAATGTAAAGCGCGGCAAGGGCATTTGCGTAATGCGCGTTGACGCCAATTGTCCCGCTGAGTAAACCACCCACCGTGGTCATTTTGCCAAATTGAACCATAGACTCCGGCGTCGTATGCAGATATTTTTCCACCAACTCAGCAGGAATGGTCACTTCGGCGGATACTTTCTTACCGCGTACCGAGCGCAGTGTGTGTGCGTTTGGTTTTTTGTCGCCTGATAAGTTGCCATCCAAGAATGCTTGAGTTGGTTTGATTGGGCTGGTCGCCAAAATATGATGGAACACTTCGTTTGTCGCGATGGTCACCATGTTTTGTCCGGAAGCGTCACCAGTCACGTATTCAAAGACCAAATAAACATGGTTTCCTTCGATATTTACATTGATGTCTTTGAGTTTGCCATGTGAGGTGGTGGATTCCGCAATTTGACGAAATACGTCAAACTGGGTCACAACCCAACTGACGAACTGGCCGGCGTCAGCAAGGTGATTAAAGGCGAATACTGGTGTTCGGCTCACCCCTTCACTTAGTAACAATGCGCTCGCGCCACCAGCGGCGGTGATAAGATTTGCGCCACGGTTGTAGGAAGCGACTAACGCGGCTTCTGTCGTTGCGAGCGGAACCAAAAAGTCATCGTTCGCATACAAGCCGTTGACGCGCAAAGGGCCTGCAATGCCGACCGGCACATTAACAGTACCAATGAAGTGCTCGATGTTGTTGGAGTAAGCATCGCAATGTGACTGCGTGAAAGGATCAAGGAGATGATCTTTATTGGTCACGTGTTCCAATACTTGCCAACGGCGCGCCAAATGCTTATCCGACAGGCCAGGGCTTAAGCAGAGACGTTTCTCTGGCTTGTGAAACTTCGGTTCTAATGCCGATTGAATCTTACTGCTGGTTTCGATATCGGAAAGGGCGGAGCTTTGAACAGGGTTATCTTGGTTTAACTTCGGCATACAAACGTTAACTGAAAAATCGAACCAGAGATTGTAGTGATTGAGGCTTTGATTACAACGTTGATTATACGTTTTGCAACAAATACCACTGTGCAAGCGCCTTTATTATCCAAGTGATTTGATATTGGAGCGACGAATTTACCGGACATAAATGGGTTTTGACAATGAATGTTGCAGTAAATGGCAGATCCGGGAGGTTATGGCTTTTAGAGAAACTGGACTGTAGGTGTTTGGATTCGACAAGGTGTAAGCATGAGCGCCTTAAAAGCGGAATGGTTCAATCTATGAAAGGAATAAATTGTCTAACCCAGTCCCTTGGGTCAGACGTTAGTTTGAATCGGTTGTTCAAAAACTAGTTGAAGGCGCGAGCCACACGTCCCGCACTTTGAATACGGTAATGGCCAACGTAAGCAGGAACAAATACAGATTGTCCCTTCGCGGCGGTTAACGTCTCACCGTTATCACTGATGAGTGTCAGGTCGGCATCAATCGCCATCAAAATCTCTGCGCTATTGGCATCAACCACTTCATTGTTCGGTTGGTTAAGAATGCTGAAACTAAAGTCTGCCACTGGGACCGGATAAAGGCTTTGGCAACCATTGGCATTGGGTTTAAGAACAAGGCTGTTAAACGGCTTAGTCACAAAATCTGTGCATTTAACCAGTTCTTCAACATCCATATGTTTCGGAGTGAGTCCTGCACGCAAAACATTATCTGAGTTCGCCATGATCTCTAATCCCGTTCCTTTAATGTAAGCGTGTGGCGTTCTTGCGCTCAGGAACATCGCTTCGCCCGGTTGCAGCGTGATGACATTCAACAGCAATGGTGCAAACAAGCCGACATCGCCGGGGTATTGAGTGGATAGATCCAAGATGAGTTGGAAAACGTCGCTGTCAGTGCCATGCTCTGATTGACGTGAGGCGCAGGCAAGAAGCTGTTTCAGTGCTCGCTCTTTTGTTTCGCCTTCCATGGTCAGAATGTGCACAAAGAAATCTCGTAAACCTTGTGAGTTGATTTCGCGTTTGAATGTGTCAAGAGGCGCGCGTAGCTCATCGATATCGCAAAGGCTAAATGCCTCAATAATCTCGGCATACGAGCGAAAACCGTTCATGGCTTGGTAACTTGTCAGCGCGTACACCAACTCAGGTTTGTGGTTTGGATCCTTGTAGTTACGATGGCTTGCGTTTAGTGGGATCCCGGCACTTTGCTCTTTTTCGAAGCCTATTTCGGCATCTTGCTTGCTTGGGTGAACTTGAATCGACAGTGCGTGTTCGGCCGCTAAGATTTTAAACAGAAAGGGCAGGTCGCCAAATTTTGCTGCGGTTTCTGCTGATAAATAAGCGGGTTGGTTTTGTTTGATCAGTTCAGACAAAGGCAGCGTGTTTTGCTCAACCTGAACTTCAGAGCAGCCGTTTGGATGAGTACCCATCCATACTTCTGCTTGAGGCTCATTCGTTTCGTTAGAAAAGCCAAACAAATCGTGAATAGAAGAGGTGCTTCCCCAAGCGTAGTTTTGGATTTTGTTGTTCATTTGAAAGAAGCTATGCGATGAAATAGTATTCAAAATCATGAATTTTTCCCATAGTTAACCCTCCGAACTGAATCGGAAGAAAAATTGAGCAGAGATACGTTAAATAAGGAGGGCGAGCGCGGTTAGGTCACTCGCCAATTTGCCCGAAGGGCGATAAGTCGATTTACAACCGAGGCTTTGGTTCGAGTGGTTTTCGTGATGGTTGCGCTTGCAAAAATGGCAGCAACAAAAGGCCAATGACGGCTGCACAAACTGAAATGGTGATGAAGAAACCCGTCCAATGATATTCTTCAAGAATTAACGCCAGTGGATAACCAGACAATGCTGCGCCCATGTAGGCGAACAAGCCCACGAATCCTGTTGCCGCGCCGGCAGAATCTTTGTGAGAGCACTCAGCTGCCGCCATACCGATCAGCATTTGTGGCCCAAAGACAAAGAAGCCGATGGAGAACAATCCCGCTGCTTGGAATGCAAAGTTGGTCAGAGGCATTAGCCAAAGCGCAGAGACAGATAAGAAAATCCCAATCGCGA
Organism: Vibrio sp. YT-16; assembly: GCF_033337405.1. Classification (NCBI taxonomy): domain Bacteria; kingdom Pseudomonadati; phylum Pseudomonadota; class Gammaproteobacteria; order Vibrionales; family Vibrionaceae; genus Vibrio; species Vibrio sp. YT-16. The sequence goes on along the minus strand of NZ_JAWOQQ010000005.1, from coordinate 44,140 downwards.
ACAGCAAGTTCATTGGCCCACGGTTACCGCCAAAGAGTTTGTCTGAGCCCCAACCCGCAACCAATGAACCAACAAAACCGCCGATTTCAAACATCGACAGAGCAGCGTTGGCGTTAATCAGGCTATAGTGATGCTGCTCGGTCAAGTACAGGTTTCCCCAGTCATTGATTGCGGTTCGGACGATGTAAACCAACACATAACTGAACGCGAGTAGCCAGATGTATTTGTTGTTAAATACGTACGATTTCAGAATTTCGCGGTAGGTGAGGCCACGTCCGTAATTTTCTTGCGCAAGTTCTAATGCGTCGTTGCGCCATTGGCCGACACTTGGTAAACCCATTGTTGTGGGTTTGTCGCGCAATCGCCAACAAACGAATAGACCGAGTAATACCCCGATGATGCCGGGTAGAATAAAGCCTTCACGCCAGCTGTAGTGCAACGTTAAATAGCCCACCAAAATAGGGATCAGCGCGCCACCAACGTTGTGTGCGGTGTTCCAAATGGCCCATAAGAAGCCACGCTCGGAGCGTGAATACCAAGTGGTTAACAGCTTGGAGCATGAAGGCCAGCCCCAGCCTTGAAACCAGGCGTTTAAGATCCACAGAGTAATGAAAGCTGCGAGTGAGCTAGAAAAGCCGAACGCGATGTTGACCAGACCTGTCGCAATCAATCCTAATCCCATGAAATAACGAGGGTTAGAGCGATCTGAAATCGTACCGGAAATAAACTTCGAGCAGCCGTAAGTAATGTAGAAAAGCGTACCGATAAGACCCAAATCGCCTTTATCTAAGCCAAGATCGGTAATCATCGCTGGTGCGGCGTAGTTAAAGGTCTTACGGGTAAAGTAGAAACCTGCGTAGCCAATGTACATCCCCAACATAATGTGCAAACGCCAATGGCGGTAACGCTGGTCGATTTGCTCGTTGCTCAGACTCGGCTGAGTAAATTTAGGTGAACGTAAAAATCCAAACATCTTGAGTTACACCTTAGGTAAAGTAATGCTGATTTGTGTGCCAGTCACTTGATCGCTGGTGGAGTAGATAACCATTTTTCCACCTAACGCGTGCACACGCTCTTGCATGCCACGAACGCCCATGCCTTTCATGCTGTCCTGAACTTTGAAGCCGACACCATCATCGTGAATCATCAGTGACACCGCAGCTTCTCCAATTGTCAGCTCAATATTGATCAACTGCGCTCCTGCGTACTTGGCGGCGTTATTCAATGACTCTTGGCATAAACGGAATAGGGTGACTTTGAGTGTGTCACTCAGGCTGGTGTAATTGCCTTGCCAGTTCAGTTGAACAGTTGTTCCATGATTGGCGAATTCCATCTCTCGCGTCAGTTGCTCGACGGATTCTTTCAAGTCCAAATCATCCAGCATTTTTGGTCTTAGCTTGCTTAACAGTCGCTTAGTGGTGTCGTACACGTTGAGCGAAAGCCCTTCAATCATGTCTGCGCAACCTACGCGTGTTTCTGTGTTATTTACCCGCTTAATGATGTTGGCTTGTGTGCGGATCGCCGTGATGTTCTGTCCAATTTCGTCATGTAGCTCGCGCGCAATATCGCGTCTTACCGATTCTTCCGCTTTGATAAGCTGGCGAGACAAATTCTGATTGCGTGCAAGTTCGCCGCGCAGTTTGTGATTGAGGTCTTTTTGTTTCTGAACCCCTAAGCCGAGCATAATGCCGGTGATGGTTTGCGCTGAGAGAGATAATAACAAATCGGTGATTTCTAGATTCGATACGCCGCTGCGAGCCGCAATCAGCGCAATGCTGTTGAGCATGGTGGCGAGTAGGGCACCTTGCCAGCCGTAACGCAGAGCAAGCACGATGATTGGAATCGCCATACAAAACGGCGCAAATCGTTTTAGCTCTTCAGGCAAGCTGGTTTGCACCAAAATACTGCCGATCAAAAGCAGCGCATAAAGCACGATATGGCGCACCTGAAATACAACGGCATTACTAAGTAGGAGAGAGCTAAGCGGAGACCAACGACTTTGGAACAAATAGCTCCACAACAGGTAGCACATAGGCACCACGAGCAAGCCTCCAGAAATGCTAGCCAGCCATACCATGTAAACAGAAGGCACGTGAAATCCGACCGCCATTACGTTGATGAAGGCGGTAATGATGATCACAATGCCCATGACGGCTAAGTGGCGGTTTTGGTCACCGTAGTAGTATTTTTTCGCAATCAGAGTGACCGGGATACTGGCAATGCTCGCAATCAGCACGGTAAGCCACTGCGGTTGACCCAGTAACATCGCAAGTGCGATGGAAAGTCCCCACTCCGAAAGGTAAATCGTCGGCCAATAAGCGGTGCGAGTGTGTAGGGTGACACCTAATCGTAAAGCGAAAGGAAACAATAAGATCGCCAGTTCGGGATCATTGACAAAGTAATAGGCAATCACCCATAAGCAGAACCAGGCGCAAGCCATAACAAATAGTCCGCAAATGGTGGTAACAGCGTAAGCTCGCATTAAAAGGACTCTTGAGAAAATAGTTTGGCGAGCTCAACGTTGTTTTTCACGCCGAGTTTGTCGATGGCATTCGCACGATGCACATGCACGGTCTTGTGGCTCAAGCCAAGCTCTGCCGCGACAGACTTTACATCCAACCCGGTCGCAAGTAGCTGACATACCTCGTTTTCACGTTTTGTCAGTTGGCATAGAGAGGTGGTGTTGTCGCTAGGCGTTGCAAGTTTAAGTGCAATATCTGATGTGAGGTAACAGCCGCCAGAAGCACTGGTTCTCACGGCTTGAATAAGTTCGTCTGGGCTACAGCGTTTACTAAGATAGCCTTTTGCACCTAGCTTTAGTGATTTTTCCACCATCGCAGGGGAGTCATGCACGCTAAGCATCACGCAGGCAATGCCAGTTGGTATTTCGCTAAGAAAGTTTAAGCCGCTTTCATCTGGCATGGAGATATCTAGGATGACGACATGAGGGTGTACCGCAGGCAAGCCTTTGCGCGCTTCGGCGACAGAGCCGAATTCACCGACAACGGTAATATCACTTTCTAAATTTAATAATTGTGCGAAACCTGAACGCACGATGACGTGATCATCAACTAGAGCAACATGAATCATTATTACAACCAAATAGAGCAGACGACTAACAACAATAAGCTCCAACAGGAGCCAATAGAAAAACCTTTAATGATACTGAATTGATCAACTCATTTTAATGATCTTGCGCGCTTTACCGAAGTAAAGCGCGCAGAGAAGTTAGGCTTGGTTTTGTGCAAGTTGAAGCTTCTTCGCGTGTCGAATCTTCTTCTCTTCCGCGATAGCGACGAAAGCAAGCAAAACAATACAAATCATGGCGGAGGTATCTAGAGCTGCGAAGGTACCTTTCCAACCTGTTAAGCCGAAGATAGGTGTACCGTCTGCAATCATACCGAGACCAAGTTTCGCGAAGCTGTCACCGATTAGGTAAGCGAATGTACCTTTTACGCCGTCAGCCACACTGATTGCTTTTTTAGGGACAAAACCAACCGCGGCAACACCGATAAGAAGTTGCGGACCAAACACCAAGAAGCCCAATACAAATAGTGAGGCTAAGTACATGAACTCGCTAGTGGCGTGTTGGTAGAACTCAAGCGATACGATGATCAAACCAAGAGACACACAAGCAACCAATGCGCGGCGACCGTTTGCTAAGTCAGATAAGTAACCCCACATCAAAGTACCCACAAGCGCACCGACTTCGAATAGAGTAAAGCCAGAGATTGCCGTTTCTTTTGACAGACCAAGTTCTTGGTACGCGTATACCGTTGACCATTGGTCGATACCGATACGAACGATGTAAAGGAAGATGTTGGCAAAGCAAAGTAGCCAGATAACTTTGTTTTTAAGAACGTATTCAACAAAGATTTCTTTTTTGGTCATCTGGTTTTCTTCAGCGGCGGTGTCTTCTTCACTCACTGCTTCATCGAAAAGTTCTTCTACTTTACCTAGACCGTAAGCTTCTGGAGAGTCGCTACCAAAGCGCATACCGATAAAACCAACGATGATCGCGATGATAGAAGGGAACACGAACATTCCGATTACGTGTCCGTCGAATAGGTAGTTGGCACCGAAAAGAGCAACACCCGCTGCGCCCGCACCACCAACGTTGTGTGACATGTTCCACAAGCCTAGGTAAGAGCCGCGTTTGTTACGAGGTGTCCATTTTGTAATGGTTGAGTAACTAGAAGGGCCACCAGTACTTTGGAAGAAACCACTCAGAGCGTAGAAAGCCACCATCAAGAACAGGCTTGCACTACCGCCGCCCATGCTGAAGCTGAAACCAAGCATTGCAAGACCAGAAAGGATCAGCATAAAAGGGAGGAATTGCTTGGTGTTCTTACCGTCAGCGTAGTAAGACACAACGGTTTTACCGATGCCGTATGTGATGGAGAAGCCAAGGCCAATAAGACCTAGGTCTGTCATGCTCAAACCGTAAGTTGAGATCATGTCGTTTTGCGCGACATTGAAGTTCTTACGAATCAAGTACATGGTTAGGTAGCCGATAAATACGACCAAGTAAGATTGGATGAACGGTTTAAACCACATCTTTCTTCTAACTTCGACAGGAAGATCGAGTGTCGGCTTCCGCACCTGTTCGAGGAATTTTAACATGATGAACTCTCTTGTAATTGTTTTAGAAACACAACGGAGACCGTTATGCGCTCTTGTTACCTTTGACTGAGCGGAATTCTAGAGAGTGGTTTTGTGAGGCACATGAGATGGTTGCCTAGATCGGCTAGGAAAAATTCCTAGAAATGCCTAGGAAGGAGGAAAAGCGTGAAAAGAGTCACACAAAATCCTTACTAATCTATGGGTTTTTGACTGGGTTCTTATCGGATTGGAAAGCGTTCAAATGCAAGCGGGTTAATATGCGTAAGCTTAGTGCAGACAAGGGGTGAGCACGTTTGGTTGGAGAGAATAGTGGCTTGTCGCTAAGTATCAATTGGGAATGAGAAGCAAACAACAGAAACCCGGAGGTCTCTGTTAGAAATATTAGGAATTCGGCTAGGTTGACGTGTTAAGGCGCAGGGCTGTATAGACGCGGCGAGCCGTGTTTTGGTAAGTGAATTAGGTTCAAATGGTTTCTTCTTGCCCATTCGACGGTTAACGCTGTAGGTGCAGATAAGCAAACCAGAGTGGGGATACGCGCGCGAACGGCTTTGTGGATCAACTCCAAGCTGCAACGGCTTGTCATGATAGCGAAGCCACTTTGAGGCTCGATGTGATTGTTGGCTAATGCGCCAATCAACTTATCTAGCGCGTTGTGGCGGCCGATATCCTCTCGGCACAACTTGATGTTGCCTTGTAAATCTGCAAATAAGGCGGCGTGTAACGCGCCAGATTCACGTGCGGCTTCTTGATGCAGTGCGACTTTGTCTCGCAGCCCTTCGAATACATCGGAGCGCGGAGGAAGAGACGGTGTCAGCGGTGCTAAATCAGGCAAAGCTTGTTCCAGAGCCTCGACGCCACAAATGCCGCATCCGGTTGTGCCTGCAAGATTCCGACGTTGTGTTTTTAGCGCCCAGAAAGCGCGGTTGCTGATTTCCACTTCCGCATAGTGAGATTCGTGATCGCCACCAATTTCAATGTCTTTGATCTCTTTGAAGTCGTGGACGATGCCTGTGCTTAGGCTAAATCCTTTCACGAAGTCTTCCAGATGGCCTGGCGTCACCATCATGACCGCTTGGCTAATGCCGTTGTAGCTGATAGCTAAGGCGGATTCACTCGCCAGCGACATTTGTTGCACTGGGCGGCCATCAATCAATTCTCGGTAATTGAACGCACTTGGTTGAGGTGGTGCTTGATTGAAATCGGACAGTTCAAAATAAGATTGAGTAGTACATCTCATGAAATCACCTCATAAGCCGTTATGTATGCCAAAAATTGACGTGTGGATTCTTGTTATCGATTAAAAATGTTTTTTGCTTCTGCGAAGCACTGATCCGTTAGCGCGGAGAAGGGTTCTTGTTTTCGCTTTAACAAACCTAGCGGGGCGTGAACGGCGGCTTCTTCGATAGGGATAATGCGAAGCGTATCGTTCAACTCTTCCAATCCACAATTCAGCGGCATAATGGCGCAACAAAGGCCACTGGTTACTGCTTGGATCAAGTGAAAGGTGGAGTTACTTTCAATGACGGTTTGCGGAACCAGCCCTTTACTCACAAAGCTAAGATCAATGGAGTGGCGATAGTGCATGCCCTTCGAAAGCAGCCCTAGCGGAATGTTATTGAGTGACTCCCATAACACTTCAGATTCGGCAAAATCAAAATGACGCTCATCGAATAAAACGCCAAGTTTGGTTGAATCTAGCTCGATAACATCGAAGTAAGCGGTGTTAACTTGATCGACATAACACATCCCCAAATCAAGTTGATTTCGATTGAGTTGGTCTATGATCTGTTCGGTCGTCATGGAGAGTATTTGAAAGCGTAACTCAGGGAACTGTTGAGCTAATGGTTTGAGCAATTGCATAGGGTTTTGGCTGGCGAGTGGCACCATTCCAAGCCGAAGAGAGCCGACCAATTGACCACGGCAGTTGGCGGCTTCGGCTTGCAATCCATCATGAGCTGCTAAGACGGTTTTTGCCCAAGCCAAAATGCGTTCTCCGGCTTCAGTAAATCCTTCAAATCGTTGACTTCTTTGGATTAATTCGAGATCGAGTTCTTCCTCTAAGCTTCGGATCCTCATGGACAAGGTAGGCTGCGTAATGTGGCACAATGCGGCGGCTTGACCAAAGTGTTTGGTCTGTTCAAGTGCGATGAGATATTTAAGTTGTTTGATATCCATAATGGCTTGTTAACCTTGCGTTGTGAGTCACATGTACGGGGGAACTCCCTAAAAAGGGCACAGCACTACCGTACTTTTTAAGCGCTGGAGCGTTTTAACTAGGGAATGGAAAACCAAAACCAAGTCAAGAATAAAACCACACTCAAAATTGATCTGAATCAAGGCTATTCCTGATATTAATTAGGGTCAAATTTAAAGTATCTATAGTGTGATAGATATTATCTATTATCAAGAGTGCCGATTTTATTGAGTTCGTTAATCGAACTAGGTGGAATCGAATGGTAAAACGATTAACCTCATAAATTGTATTGATTAAAAATGTGATAACCGTCAGTGGAAAAATTCGTCATAGATTTTGTTTATCACTCGGTCAGGATTATCAATTGGACGCATATTGAATATCGACTTAATCTTTGATTTAGATCAAGACGCAGCAATGCAAATTGAATCTACCAGTCTTAGAAACAGTAGGCGGGTATCCGATATCAAGAATCTAGATAAGTAAACGCTCGGACAGGCGAGAGCATGTTGAGTGGTTACTTATTTGGATTAAAAAATACATGGATTAGAAACTAAGCCCTTCAATACTTCCGCATTATCTCAATAAATAACGCGCTTGTTTTCACGGGCACCCTGCTTGCTGGTATATCTGCGAGGAGTAAAGTCGTGAGCCAAAAAGAACAAATAAAAGCATACAAAGGTCCAGCTGGTGGTTGGGGTGCACTGAAAGCCGTAACCAGAAGTTGGTGGGGCAGTGAAAATGCAGTTAAAAACATTCGCACTATGCTCAAAACCAACCAAAATGGCGGTTTCGACTGCCCGGGATGTGCATGGGGTGAGTCGCCAGATAGCGGTAAAGTCAATTTCTGTGAGAATGGCGCGAAAGCGGTAAACTGGGAGGCGACCAATCGTCTGGTTGATCCTGAGTTTTTTGCCAATCACAGCGTTTCTTCTCTCTCAACGCAAACCGATTACTGGTTGGAATACCAAGGCCGTATCACGCACCCAATGCGATACGATGCCGAATCTGATCACTATGTGCCTGTCTCTTGGGATGAGGCTTTTTCTCTTGTGGCTAAACATCTCAACCAATTGGATTCACCGCACCAAGCGGAGTTTTATACCTCTGGTCGTGCAAGCAACGAAGCGGCGTTTTTGTATCAGCTATTTGTCCGCGCATTCGGTACCAACAACTTCCCAGATTGTTCCAACATGTGTCACGAAGCCAGTGCAATCGGGATGAAAGACACCATTGGTGTTGGTAAGGGCACGGTGATCTTTGATGATTTTGAAGAAGCTGATGCGATTTTCGTGATTGGTCAAAACCCAGGCACGAATCACCCACGAATGCTGGAACCTCTGCGCGAAGCGGTAAAACGTGGTGCACAGGTTATCTGTCTAAACCCGCTGAAAGAGCGTGGGTTAGAGCGTTTCCAAAACCCACAAATGCCGATTGAGATGTTGAGTAACGGCTCAGAGCCTACAAACACGGCGTACCTGCGTCCTGCTTTGGGCGGAGACATGGCAGTATTTCGTGGCATCGCGAAATTCTTGTTGCAATGGGAACGCGAGGCATTGCAAATCGGTGGCAAAGCGGTATTTGATCGTGAATTCATCAAGCAACACACAACAGGTATTGATAAGTATTTGGCTGAAGTGGATGCAACGTCTTGGGAACACATCGCGGAACAATCGGGTCTTGATTTAAGTGAAATCGAGATGGTGGCGAGCATGTATCGACGTGCAGAACGTGTGATCATGTGTTGGGCGATGGGGTTGACTCAGCATCGTCACTCTGTACCAACCATTAAAGAAGTCGCAAACGTGCAAATGTTACGAGGTAACGTTGGTAAGCCGGGCGCGGGTCTTTCACCAGTGCGTGGTCACAGTAACGTTCAGGGCGACCGTACGATGGGCATTGATGAAAAACCTTCAGAGCTGTTGTTGGATCGCATTGAAAGTCGATTTAACTTTGCCGTCCCGCGCGGTGAAGGCCACAACACTGTGCAAGCCATTAAAGCGATGGAAGAAGGGCAAGCGAAAGTATTTATCGGTTTGGGCGGCAACTTTGCACAAGCAACCCCAGACACAGAACGTACGCACAACGCGATGCGAAACTGTAATTTAACCGTACACATTTCGACGAAGTTAAATCGTTCTCACCTTGTCACAGGTAAAGATGCGCTTATTCTTCCGTGCTTAGGCCGTACTGAGATTGATCAGCAAGCGACTGGCCCACAAGGCGTGACGGTTGAAGATACCTTCAGCATGGTACATATTTCATTTGGTCAGCTAAAACCGCGTTCGGAGCATTTGCGTTCAGAACCAGCGATTATTGCCGGTATTGCCAATGCTACACTTGGAGCAAAACCAATTGATTGGTTGTGGGCGATTGAAGATTACGACCGTATTCGCGATTTGATTGCCGACACGATTCCGGGCTTTACCGACTTTAACCATAAGCTTAAACACCCGGGTGGATTCCACTTGGTAAACCCAGCTGCCGAGCGTCGATGGAATACACCAAGCGGCAAAGCACAGTTCAGCTCTAGCGAGTTGCCGAAGCAGTTGATCAGCGAAGCGATACTCGAAAAAGGCCAAAAGCCAGATTTGATCTTGCAAACCATGCGCTCACACGACCAATACAATACGACACTTTACGGCTTGAATGACCGTTATCGTGGAGTATTTGGTATGCGCGAAGTGCTGTTTATCAATGAAGCGGATATTCGTAAACTCGGTTTTGAACCGGGCGACAAAGTGGACATGGTGTCATTGTGGGAAGATGGCGTTGAGCGCCGTGTGAGCGGATTTACGCTTGTTGCCTATGATGTACCAGCAGGTCAGGCGGCGGCTTACTATCCAGAAACAAACCCATTGGTTCCTTTGGACAGTTATGGGGATAGAACGTTTACGCCAACCTCCAAGTTTATTGCGATAAAATTGGAAAAATCGACATCCGATAAGATCGCTTTGGTGGAAGCGGAATAGTGACTAAACTGGCACAACGACATTTCCGATAAGCAAACGGCTGATATTAATTATCAGCCGTTTTTAATTGCGCTCAGTCTGCATTTAGTGCGCATAGCTTGTGTATAATGTTAATGACATTATGCTGCTCGATAATAGACAGATAAGGCCGATTTGAATCTAATTTCAAGTAGTAAAACTAATAAGAAGATGCTTATGACCTTGAAAAATATAATTAAATTAACAATCAGTCACTTAGTGGCAGTTTCTATTGGCATTGCGATAGGTATCTATACTTTACCGATCCTTATTGCACCACCTGCACCGACTGATGAGCAAGTTGCTAAGAGTAAGCAAGGCGCAGAATACAGCGCAGTGTTTAAGAGGGAACTCAAAGGTAGCGACGCTTTTCATTGGGGAGAGGGAGAAATTCATTTGAGTTCTGAAGTCATTACGTTGGTAGGAAAACTCGCTCCCGGACCAGACTATAAACTCTATCTATCTCCTAAGTTTGTCGAAACGGAACAAGAGTTTAATGACCTTAAATCTGAGATGAGCTTAATTGGTGATGTCAAAACGTTCGATAACTTCATTGTTGAGGTTCCTCAAAGCACTTCAATTTCTGAATACAATACGGTTGTTGTATGGTGCGAGACATTTGGTGAGTTCATTACTTCGGCAAAGTATCAATAAACCTCAGTAGTGGAGTAAAAGGCTTTTCTTTTCACTTTACGCTAGGATGTTGTTTCGCATCATTAGAAGGCAAAGACTCTTAAACATTCTAAATTTAAGAGCCTTTGTTTAGAGTTATTGACAGAACCATTCGACTTGTAAGTCGTTTACACCTTTCAGGCTACATTCTGGAAAAACAAGATTTCGAACTATTTCGAGTTATTCTCTGTTTGGCTTGTTTCGTTCTATGACGCTAATCGCAATGGCTAAAAATAGAATATCTTTTACTAAAAAGAAGTTTGTCACCAAAACCCCATCAGACACTTTCCATGTATTCGGTGTCGTAATTAGAAAGCTGAGTGTCGCAAGAAAAATAATTGCGGCGGCTATGCCAGAAAAATAAGCGACTCGTGTGTTTTTAAGGCCAACGATTAGCCCAATAGCGACAATGATTTCTGTTGCGCCAATGATGTTTGATACGGCTTGAACTGACATCACATCATACAACCAACTCATCAGAAAATGATTTTCAACGAGCGGTTGTATAAGCTTGGCCTCTGTAGGTGTGAATTTATAAATACCAATCCATATTAGAACTAAAGAAACGCCGAAAACTCCGATAAGATATCCAATTGAGTCACATTGATGATGGCTTTTTACGTTTTGCATAATTAACTACATTCTCCTGTTTGTTAGCGCTTTCAACAAGACCTATAAGGTTGGTAGAAAATTTCATAGGTTTTTTCGCTCAAACAACAGATATTAAAAATCACGTGATACAGAATTACGTGTTTGATAGAACTTAAGGATACTTCGTGGAAGTTAAAATTTTTCAGGTTGACTCGTTTACATCAGAGGTTTTCAAAGGCAATCCCGCGGGTGTTTGTATCACAGAGTCAAGCCTTGATGAGGAAACGATGTTGGCCATCGCGGCTGAGATGTCGTTATCTGAAACGGCATTTCTGTCACTTAGTACAATGCAACTTCGTTGGTTTACACCGAGGACGGAAGTTACTTTGTGTGGACACGGCACACTTGCAACGGCACACGTTCTGAAAGAGCAGGGGTTATATAATACTGGAGATACGATTGAGTTCGTTACGCTATCTGGGGTTTTAACCGCACAACTCGATCATGAAGAAATTCATTTGGTGTTTCCTGCTCCAACTTTAGATATGCGAGCTAGTATTAACAAAGACTTACTTCATGGTTTGGGGCTAGATGCCGCCAATGTAGTCGCCTACGGTCAGTTTGATAATAAGCAGTTGATCGTCATTAATGATGAATTTGTGCTTGAACAGCTCGACCCTGATTTTGGTGCGCTGCTTAAACAAAAAGGCCGTGGCGTCGTCATCACTGCTCAATCAAGCACTGACGCCGATTTTGTCTCTCGATACTTCGCGCCTTGGGTGGGTGTTAACGAGGACCCAGTTACAGGCTCTGCACATTGCGCTTTATGTGTTTACTGGGCTAAAAAGCTCAACAAAAAGCAACTGAAAGGCTTCCAAGCCTCCAAGAGAAGTGGGGTCGTCCATACAGAGTTGTTAAGCACTGAGCACGTTAAGCTTTCTGGAAATGCGGTAACGATATTGCGAGGATATATGAGAATCGCGTAGCGGTCCTTGTGGGAATGATTTTATTTTCGTGTTACCCAATGCTCAATAGTGAATACGCTTGAATGCTTCTTATTTAAGTGGTTAATTTTGTTTGTAACCCCCCTGACACGGTGGTGTATAACGATTGGAGAGTTATATGAAAACTATCGGCCTTCTAGGTGGTATGAGCTGGGAGTCGACGCTTAGCTATTACAAATTGATCAACGAAGGAGTAAAAGAGGCGTTAGGCGGCCTAAATTCTGCAAAAATTTGTATGTATAGCGTGAATTTTTCAGAGATAGAGAAGCTTCAACATCAAGGTAAATGGGAAGAAACGGCAAGCATTCTATCTGATGCTGCATCTTCAATAGAAAAAGGGGGCGCTGACTTCATTCTTATTTGTACTAACACAATGCACAAAGTTGCGCCTCAAATTGAAGCCAGTATTAATATCCCCATACTACATATCGCAGACGCGACTGCTGAGTTACTTCGTGAGAAAGGGGTTCAAAAGGTCGGACTCCTTGGTACTCAATTCACAATGGAGCAAGACTTTTATAAAGGAAGGCTTTCAGACCTCTATGGGCTTGATGTCATCATTCCCGATCAAGACGACCGCTCTAAAGTACATAACATTATTTATAAAGAGTTATGCCAAGGTGAAATCAAAGAGGAGTCAAGGACGATATACTTGCAAATTATTGAAAAACTAAAAGAGCAGGGAGCTGAAGCTGTGATTCTCGGGTGTACTGAAATTGCCTTACTTGTAAACCAAAGTCACACCGATGTTACACTACTCGATACCACTTCTATCCATGCTCAAGCAGCAGTCCGTTTGGCAATTGAAGGTGAATGATCTACGCTTTCTTTCCTGCAAAAAAAGAGAAAACCAAGCACGTGGTTTTCTCTTTTTTATTATCAAGTTATAAGCGAGCAAATTTGAGAGTTCTGTATCCACCAATCAAGTTGCGGGCTTTGTAACCATTGTTGACCAGCTGACGGTATGCTACGTTACCGCGTAACCCAACTTGACAGTAAATCACGATCTCTTTGTCTTTAGGAAGTTCGTGCATGCGACGACGTAGTTGATCGACAGGAATATTAATTGCACCTTCAAGATAACCAACGGACTCCAATTCACCAGGATTACGAACATCAAGTAACAGTTGGTCTTCTGTCAGTGAATCCATTTCATCATAATGAATTGCGGTCGCATCGCCTTTGATGATGTTATTTGCCACAAACGCCGCTTGGTTAATTACATCTTTAGCAGAGCCATAAGGTGGCGCGTAAGTTAGCTCGAGGTGTTGCAGTTGCTCTACCGTCATACCAGCACGCTGAGCAACTGCCATTACGTCGATACGTTTATCAACACCGTCTTTACCTACTGCTTGCGCACCTAATATTTTACCTGTTACTGGATCAAACAGCATTTTGAATGACACGGTTTCTGCACCTGGGTAGTAACTCGCGTGACTTGCTGTATGCACATACACTTTTTCATAAGCGATGTTTTCACGTTTCAGCTGTTTCTCGTTTTTACCAGTAGAAGCGACGGCTAAATCAAAAATCTTACAGATCGCCGTGCCTTGCGTACCTTGGTAAGTTTCTTGGCGGCCAAGCATGTTGTCTGCTGCCATTCGGCCTTGACGGTTTGCCGGGCCCGCAAGTGGCACTAGAGTTTGCTCGCCAGTCACGAAGTCTTTCTCTTCTACCGCGTCGCCGACAGCGTAGATCGAAGGATCGCTGGTTTGCATGTATTCATTGGTATAAATACCACCAAGAGCGCCGATTTCTAAGCCAGCTTCTTTTGCTAATTTGGTCTCGGGGCGAACACCAATTGCCATAATCAGAATATCGGTGGTGAGTCTTTCACCATTGTTTAGTGTTAATTCCAATTCACCTTCTAGATGTTGGTGTTTTTCGCTCTCACCAGAGTCGAAACTTGCCACGTGCTCGTTAGGTACGAATTTCACCGACTCAAGTGCGACGCCAAGTTTAAGGTCGATGCCTTTCTCACGAATTTCAGCATGTGCGAAGCCAGCCATTTCACGGTCAACGGGCGTCATCACTTGATCCGCCATTTCAACTAATGTGGTTTTTATGCCTAGCTGGTGGAAGGCTTCCATCATTTCCAAACCGATAAAACCACCACCAACGACCGTAGCGTGTTCAACTTTGTTGGTTTCGATCGTTTTAATGATGCGATCCATATCTGGAATATTGCGCAGCGAGTGCGTTAACGGGTTATCAATACCCGGAATAGGCGGCACAACTGGACCTGCGCCAGGGCTGAGTAGAAGAAAGTCGTAGCTCTCTTGGTATTCAGAGCCATCAAGCAAATTGTTAACCGTAACCGTTTTGTCTTGACGGTTAATAGAAACCACTTCGTTCATCACACGGACATCAACATTGAAACGCGCTAAAAAGCTCTCAGGCGTTTGAAGAAGCAGTTTGCTGCGCTCTTGGATATCGCCACCAATGTGATAGGGTAAGCCACAGTTTGCAAATGACACAAATGGACCGCGTTCAAACATAATGATTTCTGCGTCTTCACTAAGACGACGAGCGCGAGCTGCTGCAGATGCACCGCCAGCAACCCCACCAATAATCACGATTTTGCTCATGGATTTCTCCTGCTGAATGATCGAAAACGCCTACACCTTACTTAAATAAATTAGCTAAGTCTAATGTTATTTAATCTACATTAGCATTGACTTAATAATATTAATTAGTAATATCTAATGAAATGTAATGTAGTAATGAAGAGGCATAAGAATGGGCGACAGTATGCTACAAAGTGCGACCGAAGCGAGTGAGCTGCTTAAAATTATGGCTCATCCAGAGCGCCTAATCGTGATGTGTAAGCTGATTGAAGGCGAGAAAGGGGTTGGTGAACTGTTTGAAGGTTCATCATTAAGCCAATCTGCTTTTTCACAACATCTCACCGTATTGAGAAAGCACGACATTATTAAAGCTAGAAAAGTTTCTCAGCAGGTATTTTATTCAATTTCTGATGAAAGAGTTGGTCCGTTGGTTGAGGCCTTTAAGCAAGTTTTCTGTAAGTAATTAGTTTGGCGGTTGCTATGTTTGAAGTTCCTTGGATGTCGCTGTTGGGCGGCATAATAGTTGGCGTATCAGCGATAACACTGATGCTATTTACTGGCAAGACTGCTGGGATCAGTGGGATCTTAAACGGTGCCGTTGAGAGCGCAGACCGCGTTTGGCGAATTGTTTTTTTAATTGCGATGGTATTAGGTGGCTTGTTTGCTGTTTATGTTCTTGGCGGGCATGTACCAGATCAGTACAGCGGTGATCTTATTTTAGTTATCGTTGCTGGCTTGTTAGTCGGTGTTGGTACGCGTATCGGCAATGGTTGTACTAGTGGCCATGGCATTTGTGGAATAGGGCGTTTCTCAATCCGTTCTGTGGTCGCGACGTGTACTTTTATGGCCACAGCCATGTTAACCGTCTTGCTAGTATCGTGAGGAATAGTGTCGTTATGAAAACTCACGTAATGAAAAGTATTAAGCAAATGTCCGTTGTTGCATTTTCTGGTGTGCTCTTTGGTATTGGTATGGTGGTCTCTGGTATGGCAGATCCGGCAAAAGTGATCGGCTTTCTTGATATTACCGGTTCATGGGACCCAAGCTTAGCCTTCGTTATGGGCGGAGCACTTGTTGTGTTCGTTCCTGCTTATCTTTTATTAATAAAGCCAAGAAGCGAATCTGTGTTTGGTGATGAGGTTGTCTGTCCGACTTCTAAAACGATAGACAAAAAGTTAGTCGGTGGTGCAGCACTGTTTGGTATTGGTTGGGGCTTACTGGGTGTGTGTCCTGGTCCTGCGGTTGCCAGCCTTTTTACTGGCAACACACAAGTTCTGCTCTTTATAGCGGCAATGTTGGTTGGGTCATTCACCGCTAAAAGAGTGGTTCGTCAATAAAGAAAGTACTTCAACGTTAAAAAGAGTACTTAAACGCTAAAAAGTGAGTGTCGTAGAAACCGGGCAATGGTCACTCAGTTTATAGTCGAGTACATCTTGTGTTTTGAAAACGGTTTGAACACCAGACGACGCCTTTAAATCACCACTCGCAATGATGTGGTCTATCACCGAGCGGAATTGGTGGGTTTTATTCGGATTACGATTAGAGCGCACTTTACATTCCGCTTTAGTGTCTTTAGTCACTAGCTTTGCACTAGTATTGTCCGATATCACGTCCCACAACCAATCTCCTTGATAACCCAAGTTGTGGTTAAAGTCGCCAAGCACGACATAATGTTGTTTGTTGTCCTCGCGCGCCTTTATCCACTTAGCTAGTGCCTGTCCTTGTTGTTTCACTATCTTACAATCGCGGTTATTACGATACGCGCCACTGCAACCCGCTTTCAGATGTACAGAGAGTAGGTGAGTCTCGTTTTCTTGGTTTGGATTTAAAACAAGGTAGCTCGCGAAGCGAAGCTTGCTGTTGCCTCGTGTGATAGAGAAGTCTGGCTTGTCTAATACGCTTACGCCATTGCGCACGGCAAAGCCTGTGTATTGGTTGGTGTCGTTAAACTGAAGGTGTCGGTTGGAGGCGTTTGAACGATCGGAAAGATAAATAGTGAAGTCATTGCCAACGGCTTTTTGGATGGCAGCAGCACTTTCGACTTCTTGAAAAGCAAAAATGTCGGCTTGTGTTTTATCCACATAGTGGGTCAGCTTTTCAAAATCTTGTGGTGTTCTCGACACTTTTCCACCATCTATAGATAACCATTCTATGTTCCAACTGGTTAGATTGATGGAGTTTTGAGCAAATGAAAGAGAACTAAAAAGTAATATTAACGTAACAAAAAGTGATCGCATTTTGGCCTGTTGCACTCCTATCTTTTAGCGTATTCCTTTCCATCCTTTATCCTACAAGACCTCCAAAAATAGCAAGTAGATTTAGTACCAATTTTGCAATTTTCATGGTTTTCTTCGCAACTGAGATCAACGCCAATAAGATCGATTTCTTCTTGTTCGCTAGCCAATCTTTATTGATCAAAATCAATGTTTTCGAGTGGTGCTTCTCGTTAAATACGCCACAATATATTGTGTTGCCAGAATAAAAAATAACCCCATATAGTGTGTTTGTGGATAACTCTGTGAGTATGCTCGGGTAAGGAGAACAAAGTGAAACCAATCGTAATCAAACGCGACGGATCAAGAGCTCCGTTCAACAGGGATCGTATCCAAGCAGCAGTTGAAGCAGCAGCGGAAAACAAAGATAAAGATGTCGCTATTTATGCTCTTAATGTGGCTCTTGCTGTCGAGTTACAGTTAAGAGAACACGATGAAGTTCACATCCATGAGATTCAAGACTTAGTCGAAAATGAACTCATGCAAGGTCCTTACAAAGCCCTAGCGCGTTCTTACATTGAATATCGCCACGATCGCGACATCGCTCGTGAGAAGCAAAGTGCACTAACTCGCGAAATCGAAGGTTTGATTGAAGAAAGTAATCTGGATCTAATCAACGAGAACGCGAACAAAGACGGCAAAGTAATTCCGACTCAACGTGACTTGTTGGCTGGTATCGTAGCGAAACACTACGCGAAGACGCACATTCTTCCTCGCGATGTGGTTCAAGCGCACGAAGTGGGTGACATTCACTACCACGATTTAGACTACGCACCGTTCTTCCCAATGTTTAACTGTATGCTTATCGATCTTAAAGGCATGCTGACGCATGGTTTTAAAATGGGTAACGCTGAGATTGATACGCCAAAATCAATTTCGACTGCAACAGCGGTAACAGCACAAATCATTGCTCAAGTCGCGAGCCACATTTACGGCGGTACAACCATCAACCGTATTGATGAGGTTCTAGAACCGTACGTAATCACAAGCTACGAGAAACACCTAGAGATTGCAAAAGAGTGGAACATTGCTGAGCCAGAAGAGTTCGCAAAAGCGCGCACTGAGAAAGAGTGTTACGACGCATTTCAATCTCTAGAATACGAAGTAAACACGCTGCATACAGCGAACGGTCAAACCCCATTCGTTACGTTCGGTTTTGGTCTTGGTACAAGCTGGGCATCCCGCCTGATCCAGAAATCGATTCTGAAGAATCGTATTGCAGGTCTAGGCAAGAACCGTAAAACAGCGGTATTCCCTAAACTTGTATTCGGCATCAAAGATGGTTTGAACCACAAATCAGAAGATCCAAACTACGACATCAAGCAACTTGCGCTTGAGTGTGCGTCTAAGCGTATGTACCCAGACATTCTTAACTACGACAAAGTAGTGGAAGTAACCGGTTCATTCAAAACGCCAATGGGTTGCCGTAGCTTCCTTGGTACTTACGAAGAAAACGGTGAGCTGATTCACGAAGGTCGTAACAACCTTGGCGTCGTGAGCTTGAACCTTCCTCGTATCGCTATCCGTGCAAACGGAAGCGAAGAGAAATTCTACGAGCTTCTAAATGACCGCCTACGTCTTGCTCGTAAAGCACTAGAGACACGTATCTCTCGCCTTGAAAACGTGAAAGCACGTGTGGCCCCAATCCTATACATGGAAGGCGCATGTGGTGTTCGCTTGAAAGCAGACGACTCAATCGCAGATATATTCAAAAACGGTCGTGCGTCTATTTCTCTTGGTTACATCGGTGTACACGAGACAATTAACGCGCTATTCGGTACAGAAGCGCACGTTTATGATGACGCTGTTTTGCGTGAAAAAGCGGTCGCGATCATCAAGCATCTAAAAGATGCTGTGAATCAATGGGCTGACGAAACAGGTTATGGCTTCAGCTTATATGCAACGCCAAGTGAAAACCTATGTAGCCGTTTCTGCCGCATCGATGCGAAAGAGTTCGGCGTAATTGAAGGCGTAACAGACAAAGGTTACTACACCAACAGCTTCCACCTAGATGTTGAGAAGAAGGTGAACCCATACGACAAGATCGACTTTGAGATGCCTTACCCAGAAATCTCAAGCGGCGGCTTTATCTGTTACGGCGAGTTCCCGAACATGCAACGTAACGTTGAAGCACTAGAAAACGTATGGGACTACAGTTACACCCGAGTGCCTTACTACGGTACAAACACGCCAATTGATGAGTGCTACGAGTGTGGCTACAACGGCGAGTTTGACTGTACAAGTAAAGGCTTCACTTGCCCAAGCTGTGGTAACCATGACTCAACTAAAGTATCAGTAACACGTCGAGTTTGTGGCTACCTAGGCAGCCCAGATGCACGCCCGTTTAACTTCGGTAAGCAAGAAGAAGTGAAGCGCCGAGTTAAACACCTGTAAGGTTTACTACCACTCGTTTTAACACTTTGAAAATCAACTTTAAACAGGTTGATTTTCTCTTTCGCGATAACACAGAGACGCATTATGAATTACCACCAATACTATCCAATTGACGTTGTTAACGGACCGGGTACGCGCTGCACGCTGTTTGTGTCGGGTTGTGTGCATCAGTGCCGTGGGTGTTATAACCAGTCGACGCAACGTTTGGATTCTGGTGTACTTTTCACGCAAGAAGCGGAAGACAAAATCATCGCTGACTTAAACGACACGCGTATCAAACGCCGTGGCTTGTCGTTGTCGGGTGGAGATCCGCTTCACCCTGCTAATGTGCCTCATATTTTGAAGATAGTGAAAAGGGTGAGAGAGGAGTGCCCAGGTAAAGACATTTGGGTTTGGACTGGCTACACGCTGACGGAACTGAATAACGCGCAAAGGGAAGTGGTGCAATACATCGATGTTTTGATTGATGGTAAGTTTGAACAAGACAAGAAAGACCTCAATCTCGAATGGCGTGGCAGTTCAAACCAAATCATTCATCGCTTTACGGACATCTAATCAAGCATTCTCCGCACATAAAAAGGGCTCACGCGTGCATAACGGGTGAGCCCTTTTGGTGTGAGTTCGTTAATGTCTTTTTGGTTACGATGTCACCGATTGGTCATCTTCAACCATATTATTTATCCAACGTTTAGATTGAATACGGTAAGTCGTCAGTACGCCTTTCACTAACTCTTCCGCGAGCAGAGACATCAAGACAAAATGCAAAGGCAGCCCTAACACCATGCCTGTGTAATAAGTAAGGGGGACACCAATAGCCCACTGACCGAACGTGTCGATGAAAATGCTATAGCGAATATCAGCGCCACTCTTTAGTACGCCGCCAATCCCAACCATGTTAAACACCCTCAAAATCATACCTAGCGCCATGACTAAACATACGTTAAGTGCCATGTCTGCATCGGTTAACGGGCTCAGTACCAATAGGTGATGAATCATGGGCGAGCTCAACCACACTAGGAAAAACAGCAAGGTGGCTAAGATTGCGCTGGTTAACACATACCACCACGCCGTTTTCTCGACTCGGTCATAATGTTTTGCACCAATATCATTCCCAAGAAGAACGGATGCAGCGACCGCAAATCCCATAAAGGTTGAAATCAGTACCCCTTCAATCGGTGATAAGAATGAGATGATCGCCAGTTCTGAAACGCCCAATTGACCATAGATGATGCTGTAAACGATCAATCCACCAGTCCAAAGCGCATCGTGGACCAACATGGGTAAAGAAACCTTAAAGTACTTTTTTCGATACTGTTTTAAGCGGCCTTGTACCCAATCGAACTTAGTCGGAATTAGGTAAGCATATCGTTTGTAGAAAAAATAAATCAAGACGGCGGTTTGGAAAAATCGAGAAACAAAACTACCTACGGCTGCACCAAATACGCCCCATTGAGGGAAACCAAATAAACCAAAAATCAAAACATAATTAAGCGCGACGTTAACGACAATGGCGGAGATACTAACGTTGGTTGCCAGTTTGGTTTGGCCCACGGAGCGCAATACCGCTTCAATCGGTACTACTATCGCCGTAGCAATGAGGCTAAAGCCCGTAACCACAAGATAATCACTTGCATAAGTGACGTATTCAGGATCGTCTGACATAAAAGAGACGATCTCTTCATCAAAAATCGCATAAAGAACGATAAACGGCAGCGTCACCAAAATGGAAATAAACCAAGATTGCGCCAACGTTCTGCGAATTCCGGCTAGGTTTCCTGAGCCGTAGTATTGAGAAGCAAGTACGGTAACTGCACCGCACAGGCCAAAGACAACCGCTAGGTTGAAGAAAAAGATACGATTTCCAACTCCAACTGCTGCCGTTGCAGATTCTCCGAGTAGGCTTACCATGAAAATATCCACGACACCGAGCAAAGCAAAAAGCATGGACTGAAGTGAAACAGGTAGGCCAATCGTAATCAGCTTTTGCCAAAATGCTTTATCGATGTATTCGCGTGTTAAGAGCATCGCATTTCTCCTTAAAGATTAATGCGAGTAGTTTATCCTCATGATTTGGCGGTGTATTTTTCAAAGGAATCCAAAACCTTTGTAAAACTCTCTACTAACGCACATGTGAGCCAATAAATCATGGAAGATAAACAAGAACGCTACGCGATTTCAGAAAAAACTTATCAAGAGTTTATTGATCACAGTCGAGTATTAGCACTTGAGGAGAGAGGCATTGTGCAGTGCGGCATTGCCACTTGTCGTGACTTCTTCTCTGTTTATCGTAAAAACCAAAAGAAACACATGCTGCTCTATACGGTGCGTGGTAAAGGGTGGCTAGAGAGTGGGACTTATCGATACGATTTGGAACCGGGCTCGTTGATTACAGTACCCGCAGGTGTTGAAAACGGTTTTGGCATAGAAGAAGAACCTTGGCAGATCGCGTGGCTTTTTCTTGCTCCTGATAGAGAGTGGCCGATATTAGAATGCGATGTTCGCTACCAGCTTTCATCTACACCTGAAGTGATGTATGCATGTATCCAAACGTTACTACGCAGCATTAACCTTCCAATCGATTATGGTGGTGCGGTAGGTGAGCATAGTGTGGCTCAGTTAGAGCTGATGTTAAACATGCCGCCCTCAGAGTCGATATCACGCAGCCAATTGAGGCTTCGGCGTGTATTTGACCTTGTCCAACGTCAGCTCCATAAGGATTGGAGCGTTGAGCAGGTGGCGGCTCTATATCCATGTTCGGAGCCTCATTTGCATCGACTGACTCAAAAGCAGTTTGGTCGAAGCCCAATGGCACATTTAACGCGTATGCGCATGGAATATGCTGCTAGGTTACTTCGTTCAACAGAATGGCCAATTCAGCATATTGGAGAAATAGTCGGATATCCGACCAGCGCTAACTTTAGTACACGTTTTAAAGCGTGGTCGACCATGACACCAAGAGAGTTTAGAAAAAACGGTAGAGTGGATTGGTACAACGAGGAGTGAATCGTTCTTTTTCTGAACGATAGAGCGCACAAAACTCACCGCAATCCAGAATTTTGTTCTCTAATTGATGAAATAAGTGAAAAATCATTTCGTCATTTTTTGCGATGGTGTTAACGTGAGGTTCGGTACTTGAATTTCAAAGGGTTATGACTTTCATGTTTTCTAATCTCCCAACTCCCGTATTAGATCCTATTTTATCTCTATCCGTTGCATACCGTAACGATGAACGTCCAAACAAGGTTGACCTTGGCATTGGCGTATACAAAAACAGCGCAGGCGAAACGCCGATTATGAAAGCCATTCAAATGGCGCAGGATGTCGTTGTTGAAACTCAAAAAACCAAGTCTTATGTTGGTCTTGCAGGTTGCGAAGAATTTAATAAAAGCATGATCGATTTGCTACTGACGGGAACGTCTGCAATGGATCGTGTTGCAGCAATTCAAACGCCAGGTGCAAGTGGTGCGCTGCGTATGCTCGGTGATCTAATGAAGATCGCACAGCCAGATACGACGGTTTGGATTTCCAACCCAAGCTACGTAAACCACAAGCCAGTGATGGAAGCAGCAGGCCTTAAAGTTAAGTTCTACCACTATTTCTCTTCGGAAACGAAACAAGTAGACACCGAAAAAATGATGGATGATCTTGCGAAAGCTGGGCCTTCAGATGTGGTACTTCTTCATGGTTGTTGCCACAACCCAACTGGTGCGGATATTGACTTCTCTGCTTGGCAAGCCATTACAGAATTGTCGCAGAAGAACGGTTTCATCCCATTTGTGGACATTGCTTACCAAGGCTTCGGTGATGGCCTAGAAGAAGACGCAAAAGGCCTTCGTTTTATGGCAGATAACGTTGAAGAGATGTTGATTACTACTTCATGTTCGAAGAACTTTGGTCTGTACCGTGAACGAACTGGTGCAGCGATTGTGGTTGGTAAGAACATGCATGATGTAACCAATGCAAAAGGTAAACTCCTCACTCTAGCTCGCTCGACTTACACGATGCCACCCGACCATGGTGCAGCTTTAGTTAAGACCATTCTGCAAGATGACAATCTCACTTCCGTTTGGAAGCAAGAATTGAGTGAAATGCAACATCGTTTGGTTAGCCTTCGTCAAAGTTTGTGTAACGAGTTGAGAAACAACCATAATACAGATCAATTTGATTTCATTGAGGGTCACAAAGGCATGTTTACTGTGCTAGGCTTTAGTGGAAACCAAATGGCGCAACTGCGTGAAGATTATGGCATTTATGGTGTTGGCGATGGTCGAATTAACATTGCCGGACTTACCGAAACTCATATTCCATACGTAGCGGACGCAATTAAGAAAGTATCTCAAGCTTAATTGGAGTGTGGATGAAAAACTGGAAACTGATTCTGCCGCTTATGATGAGCGGCAGTTTAATTGCTTGTACGTCAACTCAAACGACGCAGGAACCTGTTGAGCCAGAGTCGCCAAAGGTCGAAGAGCCCGTTAAAGTCGAGCCAGAAGTGAAACCTGATGTAGATCCAAAGCCAGAGGTGGAGCCCAAACCAGAAGCGAAACCTGAGAAAAAGCCGGAACCAAAGCCTAAGAAGCCAGTCAAGGTCACAAAAACACCCGATGGCATGTTAATTCTTGGTTCTGAAGAATGGGTTTATGTTCCTGAAATTGACCAGACTTTCAAGGCTAGAGTCGATACAGGTGCGACAACATCATCAATTAGTGCGACTGACATTGTTCCGTTTGAGCGTGATGGTAAAGACTGGGTTAAATTTAAGATAGATTTAGGTGACAAAGACACCAAAGAATTTAAAGTACCCGTTGAGCGCTGGGCTAAAGTTAAGCAGTCTTCGTCAGAAGAGGTGGATAAACGAGCGGTGGTAAAAGCCTACATTACCGTTGGGGATCACAAAGAAAAGACAGAGTTTACGTTAGCCGATCGCGGACATATGACGTTTCCAATTTTGCTTGGTCGAAGCTTTTTTAGAGATATCGCCGTTGTAGATGTATCGAAAAAATATGTGCAAGATAAACCTAAAAAAACCGCTAAAAACTGATGTATTACAGCTAGTTTCTGCTAGAAGCTAATAATTCGTGATTAACAAAAAATGGCCTCCAAAATTGGAGGCCATTTTTATTGAATCATATGCTTGCTTGTGATGCCCTGGTAGTCATAGTCATGTCCACTAAAATGCAAAACGAGCAGACATTACAATTTGCTGGCCATAGACACCATTATTTTTGAAATCTGCACCAAGCGATAGTTGCTGAGTTGAGTGGAATCGTGCGCCCAGATTGTAAATGGTGTTCGAATCGTCATTATCTATGATTTGGCCGATACGGCCATGTAGCTCAACATTTTGCATAAACCAAATACGAGTACCAATATTCACTTCCGTGCGCCACTCGTCACCCACTTTATCACTGCCGTTCTCTTTAATGTTGTGTACCAACATTTGGCCATAAATATCTGCAAATTGGCCTGCTGGCCCATTAAAGCCTATACCACCAGCAATGTCCCAGTCTCCGCTAAACTCACTGTCTGCGCGAGCAATGAAATGGGTATTCTCTGTAAAGTAGGTATTGAACTCGCCACCAAATGTACCAGGGCTAGTGCCCATGCGAAATTCCATCGTGTTGTAGTTGAAATTATTTGCATGTGCGGAAAGTGGCAAAATAGCACACAAACCAAAGGCTGCAACCTTTAGAGCTTTACCTAGCATGGTGTCTCCGGGCAAGATGATTAAAATGAACAAAAAAATGGTCTGCAAAAAGCAGACCAAGATTGATAAAGCTATCATTTTAAGTGCTTGCCGTCACTATTTAGCTGTAATCGTCACTACATCATGTTGATATGCACAGCAATCGGGGTTTGTTTTACATGACCACGAGTTGTTCGACTTCAATCTCTGGTTTGTTCCCGCCTTCAAATTCGCCAAACAGACGGACTTTAGTCGTGTGATCAATCGGAGTATTTAGCTGAATATCGTCATCGAGTTCGACCATCACTTCACCGGAACCATCGCTAAAGACAAACTTATCCGCGCGAACTTGACGCAATAAGTTACCTTCAACGACCACATCTTTTTCAGTAAACATATTGGAGTCGTTTAGCAAGGCATCCAATTTTTCCACAGTGACAGGACCGTTAAACTGCAAGTTTGATTGGTTTTGAGTGTTATCTTTCGCGAACGCGATAGAAGGAGCAATAGCTAAGGCGGTGATTGTTGCGATAATTGTATTCTTTTTCATGTTACATCCTCATCGGTTTGTTTTGATGGGGTCATTAAAACAGGGCTTGTTTGAACCAATGATGATTTCAACATTCATATTCTATTCATTTGCTTGAGTAAGTGGGGACGATGACGTTATGATTGTTCATCTTCCTCTATTCCTTACAAATGTTCATGAAATCAGCGATCCCATCTTTAATGGTTCAAGGCACCACTTCGGATGCCGGAAAAAGTGTCCTTGTGGCAGGTTTATGCCGTGTATTAGCAAGAAAAGGGATAAATGTTGCCCCATTTAAGCCACAAAACATGGCACTAAATAGTGCGGTAACCAAAGATGGCGGTGAAATAGGTCGAGCACAGGCCGTTCAGGCACAGGCGTGTAATATTGAGCCAACCGTACATATGAATCCGGTTTTAATTAAACCTAACAGTGATACAGGTGCTCAAATCATTTTGCAGGGTAAGGCGATTTCCAATATGGATGCGGCTGGCTTTCATGATTACAAGAAAGTGGCGATGGACACGGTGTTAGATTCCTTCTCTCGTCTGACTCAAGAATTTGATTCGATCATTATCGAGGGCGCGGGGAGTCCTGCTGAAATCAATTTACGAGAAGGCGATATTGCAAACATGGGTTTTGCTGAGGCCGCTGATGTACCAGTGATCATTGTCGCTGATATTGATCGTGGTGGAGTGTTTGCACATTTGTACGGAACACTTGCGTTACTTTCTGAATCTGAACAAGCGCGAGTAAAAGGATTTGTTATCAACCGTTTTCGAGGTGATATTCGTTTATTGCAATCGGGCCTCGATTGGCTAGAAGAAAAAACAGGTAAATCTGTACTTGGTGTACTTCCTTTTCTTCATGGTTTGAATTTAGAAGCAGAAGACGCGATCACTGCACAGCAAGAGTTGCACTCTGAGGTAAAACTGAATGTTGTTGTGCCTGTTTTAACCCGGATTAGTAATCATACTGATTTTGATGTGCTGCGATTGAATCCAGACATCAATCTACGTTATGTAGGTAAAGGCGAAAAAATAGATAAAGCCGACCTGGTTATTTTGCCTGGGACCAAATCGGTCAGAGACGATCTGGATTATTTAAGAAGCCAGGGGTGGGATAAAGATATCTTGCGTCATATTCGTCTTGGTGGAAAAGTGATTGGTATCTGTGGCGGCTACCAGATGCTTGGAAACTTGATTGATGATCCAAACGGCGTCGAAGGCCAACCAGGTCAAAGCGAAGGACTTGGCTTGCTTGATATCACTACGACGCTAACTAACAGCAAACAGCTTACAAACACACAAGCACAGCTTTCTCTTAACGGCAAAACAGCCAATGTAAAGGGTTATGAAATCCACGTAGGGCGAAGTGAAGTACGGGGCCTGCAACCTCTTACATTCAGTTCCGGTGAAGCGGAGGGGGCGATCAGCGAGTGTGGCCAAATCATGGGAACCTACCTTCACGGGTTCTTTGACGAGGCAGCTGTCTTAAGCCTGGTATCAGAATGGGTAAACGGCACCCAAATCAAACAACAAGACTTTGAAGAGTTAAAGGAGCAAGGCATTAATCGCATCGCAGATGCGATAGAACAACATGTGCGCCTTGATTTTTTGTTTAAATAGCCCATTAACTGATTGAACTTTATATTTAAATAACCTGTTCTTTCGCTTGCCTTGTATTGGAGTATCTCTATGAAAGCATGGAAACAGTATGCTTGCCTTACGGTAGTATTAAGCATTTCATTTTCAGCAAACGCATCAACGAACCTAAAAGTGTATGCAGCCTCTTCTATGACGAATGCGATTAACGAGATCGCGCAAAACTTTGAAGAAAAGTATGACGTTTCTATCACTCCCGTTTATGGTGGTTCTTCTTCTATCGCTCGACAAATTATCAATGGCGCACCAGCGGATGTATTCATTTCTGCGAACACGAAATGGATGGATTATTTGGTCGATAAAGAGGTCATTTATCGTGACAATGTCACAAATCTAGTGCGCAATAGCTTAGTGTTGATTGCGCCTCAGTCTTCAGAATTAACCTCATTTAACTTTTCTGATGCAAAGGCATGGGAGAAGGCATTGCATGGAAATCGTCTTGCTTTAGGCAATCCGACGTCAGTACCTGCTGGTATGTACGCGAAAGAGTCATTGACTACACTGGGTGTATGGAAAGCGGTTCAAACTCACGTCGCACCAGCAAAGAATGTGCGCTTAGCTTTGGCGTTGGTTGAACGTGGAGAAGCGCCTTTAGGTGTGGTCTACAAAACCGATGCTCAGTTAACTGATAAAGTCAAAATTGTCGGCGAATTTGCGAGTGATACGCATGCGGCTATTGTTTACCCGGCTGCAATTGTGAATGATTCTACTGAGTCGGAGCAGTTCTTCCAGTACCTAAAATCGGACGAAGCCGCACGCGTTTTTGCTCAATATGGCTTTCAGCAATAAACCGGCCTTCAATTATAGGAACGAAGCGTGACAGAACTGGAATACCAAGCCTTAATGTTAAGCCTCAAAGTAGGCGCGTACGCAGTACTTTGGCTGATTCCTCTCGGCGTTTTTCTTGCTTGGCTACTTTCTCGAAAAACGTTCTTTGGTAAATCGATTCTCGATAGCTTAATTCATTTACCACTGGTATTGCCGCCAGTGGTAATCGGCTATTTGTTGTTGATTTCTTTAGGACGACAAGGGTTCCTTGGAAAGTGGCTCTATGAAAACTTAGGGGTAGTCTTTAGCTTTAATTGGAAAGGGGCAGTAGTCGCTTGTCTTGTCGTGGCTTTGCCTTTGATGGTTCGTTCAGTACGCCTAAGCTTAGATAGCGTCGACCCTAAATTGGAGCACGCAGCCTCTACGTTAGGCGCTTCTCCTTTAAAAGTGTTTCTCACCGTCACGTTACCACTGACCATTCCCGGAATTATTACGGGCACGATGCTGTCATTTGCTCGTAGTCTTGGCGAATTCGGGGCGACGATCAGTTTCGTCTCTAACATTCCGGGTGAGACCCAAACGATTCCGCTGGCAATGTACAACTTTATTGAAACGCCAGGTGCAGAAATGCAGGCGGCTCGTCTGTGTATCATTTCTATCGCGTTAGCCTTGTCTACATTAATGATCTCTGAATGGCTAAATCGTAAAGCGGCAAGCAGATTGGGTGCGAAGCAATGACGATTAAAGTCCAATTTAAACAAATGCTTGGTGAGACTGACTTCGACATCAAACTTAAGTTACCTTGTAACGGAATTAGTGCCTTGTTTGGACGATCTGGTGCAGGTAAAACGACGTTGATTAACATCATCAGCGGATTGGTCACTCCAAGGCAAGGGTATGTTGCGGTTGGTGAGCATGTTTTGTTTGACAGTGAACAGGGAATCAACCTACCAACGCACAAGCGTGGTATTGGTTATGTGTTTCAGGATTCACGTTTGTTTCCTCACTATTCGGTTCAAGGCAATTTGTTATATGGCGTTAAAGAAAAAGATGACGAGTATTTTGATGCAGTCACCGAACTCTTGTCTATCAAACCGTTACTAAAGCGCTTTCCGGTATCACTTTCTGGTGGTGAAAAGCAACGTGTTGCGATTGCGCGCGCATTGCTATCTAAACCCAATTTGCTTTTGATGGATGAGCCACTTGCCTCACTCGATATGCCAAGAAAGCGTGAGGTAATGCCTTTTCTTGAGGAGTTGTCGGAGAAGGTAAATATTCCTATTATCTATGTCACACACAGTCTCCAGGAAATTTTAAGGCTTGCTCAGCACCTTGCAATTATTGACCAAGGTAAAATTTCGAGTTCAGGTAAGCTTGAGGAAGTGTGGGCTTCTCATGCTATGCGCCCATGGCAATCTTTCTCAGAGCAAAGCAGCTTATTTGAAGGCCGGATTGCTGAACATCATGAACGTTATGCACTGACTTGTATCAGCCTTGCACCTAATGTATTCCTGTGGGTGCAAAAGATTGACGGAACACCAGACACGCCAATACGCTTGCAAGTGCGTGCCAACGACGTTTCTATCACGCTCGAGCAGTCCAAGGCGACGTCGATTCGAAATATTTTGCCTGCTATTGTCGATTCCATCGAGGTGTTTAATGCAGCCGATGACAAGCAGAGTATTAATGTATCACTCAAGCTAGACGAGAAATGTTATTTGTGGGCAACGATCACACCGTGGGCCCTTGATGATCTCAACCTAAAAGTTGGTAGCCGTGTTTTTGCACAAATTAAAGGTGTCAGTGTGACACAAAAAGATATGGCACTAGCGCCTCATTAACCGTTTAGACTGATTTACGCTTCATGATCAAAAAAGGCCGCAAAGTGCGGCCTTTGTTACTAGAAGAATGTCGGAATTACTTCGCGAATACTTCTTTGAATTCACGCTTAAGAAGTGGGTCACGACGTGCTTTCTTAAGTTGCTTAACCATGTCTTTCACACAGTTGTGAAGCACATTATCAAGTAGTTGAGCACGGTATTCTTCTTTATCTTCATCTGTCATGTTTTCTGGCAGATTAAGAGTAGGAAACTCTTCCATCACATTAATACCAGCGAATGCTTGGCCTACAGAAACTAGAGCATGAAACTGTTCAAAGTTGTCTAGAATGTTCTGTGCGCTTGCTGGCATTTCGTCCCATGATTCACGTACCGCTTCTTCAGACACTTCATGGATAGAGGTAACCATTTCGAACATTTGCTCTGGAACTTCGTCAAATTCGATAACTTTACGTAGCTCTGGAGAAATGCTGGCTAGATCGATTTTTTTGCTTTCGCTGTTAGTTGCTTCTGACATGGTGTGTCTCTCATTACAAAAAGGCGGGAATATTAATACCAAATGCATCAAATAGCTATACCCATTAGTCCGCAAGATGACCAAAGTGAATGAGTTTGTTGAACTTCTGCTCACAGGCCATGATTAGATAGGGTAACGTCCAGTCTAACTGCTTTATGCAATGGATTCCGTGATATTCAAACAAAAATATAGCACTTAATTATTAGTCGAATGCAACAACTCTATGAGTATGGTATATGTTTAATAAAGACATAATTAAAAATGGAACGCGTTATGCAACCGACAGGGACATCGATGCGAATCCTTCTGGTTGACGATGTTCAGCTAGACAGGATGCAGTTGGCTATTCGTCTAAAGCAACTTGGACATATTGTAAAAGCCGTAGGTAGTGGACTAGAGGCGTTAAATACCTACGAGAGTTTTGATCCGGAACTGGTGTTACTCGATATATCAATGCCAGATATGAACGGTTTTGAAGTCTCTCTTCATATAAGAGAAACGTTTCCGGATTGGATCCCAATTATTTTCTTGAGTAGTCACGAAGAGCCAGAAATGATTGCTAAAGCCATAGACGCGGGCGGTGATGATTATTTAATTAAGCCGGTAGATAAACTGGTACTGAACTCTAAACTTATCGCAATGCAGCGTATTGCTCATATGAGACGAGAGCTTAAGCAAGCGACAGCTCAATTAGAGCAAGTTAATCAACTTTTGACTCAGCAAGCGAATGAAGATGGCCTAACCAAACTCTATAACCGCCGTTATATCGACCATAAGTTGGAATCGATGGTTGCATGGCATGGCCGTCACAATATGCCAATGGCTTTGATTCTATTGGACGTCGATTTTTTTAAACCGTTTAATGATAATTACGGTCATATTGAAGGCGACCGTTGCTTGCAAGCGATTGCGAATCAACTAAAGGCGACGTTTTGTCGCTCTGGGGAATATGTAGGTCGATATGGTGGAGAAGAGTTTGTTGTGTTGCTAGGGTGTACCGACACTCAAACAGCAGAAAGAGAAGCCGAGCGTATACAAGAGGCTATGTATTTTCTCGATTACCCACATGAGTATTCTAGTGTGTCAAATAGAGTGACAGTGTCACAGGGCGTTTTTGTTTTTCAACCAACAGGGAAAGAAGTGCAATCAGACTTGTATGCAACCGTTGATAAAGCACTATATACATCAAAATCTTTGGGAAGAAACACACATACTGTAGTTAATTCTTTTTAAAACAAAGTCTTATGAATGCCACTTTTTTGTTGCGTTGTCACGTTTTGGTAATTCTTTTAAAGTTAACTCAAAGTAAGATAGGCAAACAGTGCGAACGGAATGTCGCAATCGGGCGTATACCTTATACCTTTGATTAGATAGATAACATCGGGATAGTGGCAACGATGAGTGCAGTTATTATGCTGATGGGGAAGTTCGGTTTTGTTTTAAACCCAGACAAGCTTGTTAACTTTCACGATTGGTGAGGGTCTAACGAAGCTTTATGCAGTTACGTCCGGCCTTTTTCGCTTTGTAAAGTGCTTCGTCCGCTGATTTAATAACGTCCAGAGGAGCTTGCCCATTCCGGCTATCAGCAACTCCGAAACTTGCGGTAACAAAAACCGACTTTCTTTTCGAACTGTTGCTACCACGACGTTTTTGTCCTTGTTTATGGTTCTCAGGGCGAGATTCTTCATCGCGTAATATCATCTCGTATTCTGCAATCGATTTGCGAGCTTCTTCCAAAAAGTTCTTACATTCGTCAGCGTATTTGCCTTTAAAAACGATGGTAAATTCTTCTCCGCCAAATCGATAAACTTTTGCGCCGCCTGGGGTTTTAGTGAGGCGCGAAGCGACCATTTTTAGAACGTCATCACCAGTATCGTGACCGTAGGTGTCGTTAAACTTTTTAAAATGGTCAACATCAAGCATTGCGATCGTGAACTTCTTACCCATGTGTTTTAGATCGAGATCAAGTGCACGTCTGCTTGGAATCAGCGTTAGGCTATCGGTGAAAGCCAGTTGATGGCTAGCGGAAGCGGCATAAATAATGATAAGCAGCCCTGTTAGCGTAAACATGGTGCTTGATATGTACTGCACATCAAAGAAAATGAACGTCGCAGACGCCAATACCATGGCAGAGTAGGTCATCGCATGAATAATTTCATTCTTCTTTAAAACAAGGATTCCAAGAAAACAGACAATACCCACGCAATATAAAACAAGAATTAAAGGCAGTTTAGAGACCGTAGGTACAATAAATAAAATACCGCTTGTCCATTGTTCAAACCCTCCTTCAACGTAATATGCTAGCGTTAGATAAGACCAAAGAACGAACATTGCTAACATCAAGATGTAAGTCAACATGGCTCTAGAGTCAAAACCTTCTTTACTAAACAAAAATACCGTAAGAAACGAGACAGGAAGTAACGTGGTTAAAATGGTTAGCTCAAGTAAAGCGGTACCACTTTGAAGCGGGACTTGTAGGCGGTGCTGTATCACGAAATAGGCTAGCAACATTGCCAAGCACACCATGGACTCTCTGCCTTGCTTAAATGAATAACAAAGGAGTAGCGCACAACCTAATAGTATGTACGGCAAGTTTGCGGCAATGCCCCAGTTTGCCTGAGTCATCTGAATAATGCTGTCCATGCCCGAACTCACTATGCCCAGTAGCAAAAAAGGGAATAAGAATCTGAAGCCTGATGAAGTCATTGACGATGAGGACATCTATTACAAACTGCCTGAAAATAGTTGACTATATAATTGATTAGGTAAATCGTTTTATCAATATGGATATTTATCCGTTATTGAATTTCGAACTTTGAGAACTAGCAAGAATACGTCTATTTGTTCCTTTTCCCAAGTATTTTGGAAGACATTACGGCAAAAAGAGAGAGATTGATTAAATTAAGAGCAATCAATAAGTTGTTATAAACAAGTCGTTGCTATACTCATTTCATAGGAAAAAGGAGATTTACAGATGCAGATAAGCTCAGATGTGCACAATTACATGGAAACCTTAGTAGGCCAGGTTCTCAGTTTGCCCGAATTTTTAGAACAGTATGACAACGAACAGTTAGCCGATATTGCTTGCCTTGCGCTTATCCAGCTCAAGCCTGTCTATATCCGTCATGATATTGATTTTTTGTCTTCACTTCCTGAACAAAAATTAGGCCAGTTTAAGCAAAGCGCGGATATAGCGGTGAAAAACGCCGCAGAAATGGTGAAAGAAGACAGGCGTAAGAACCGAGAGTATGATGTGCCTGTAATTTTTTCCCATACTAGTTATGATGATGACAAAGAGTTGGATTGGTATGAAAAACCGATCCTTAACGTTAATATTAAGTAAGAGTCGCTCAGTTGACTAGTGA
This sequence comes from Vibrio sp. YT-16, assembly GCF_033337405.1. Classification (NCBI taxonomy): domain Bacteria; kingdom Pseudomonadati; phylum Pseudomonadota; class Gammaproteobacteria; order Vibrionales; family Vibrionaceae; genus Vibrio; species Vibrio sp. YT-16. The sequence goes on along the minus strand of NZ_JAWOQQ010000005.1, from coordinate 10,465 downwards.
GCTGACCCAAGGAGGAATCGTGGGATTTTTTTCGCGTTTGTTTGGTGGTAGTGAGAAAACGGTTGAAGCCAAAAATATCGAACCAGTTGAATATAAAGGTTTCCTTATTTACCCAGAGAGCCTTTCAGAGGGCGGACAATATCGCATCGCTGGTCGAATAGAAAAGCATGACAATGATGAAGTGAAAACACATCGGTTTATTCGCTCCGATTTGCTTGGCTCAGAGCAAGATGCCAATGACCTTATGTTGAAGAAATCTCAAATGTTTATTGATCAAATGGGCGATAAAATCTTCGACTAGCAATTTACTGCAATTTGATTCCAGTCATCTTAAAAAGAGCCGTTAGTGTATATGCTAGTGGCTCTTTCTTTTTAACGCTTAAATCTCTGTTAAGTCAGTATTTAATCGTTACCTGGTTAGACCTCAGTCTAGTACGGTGTTGCGTTGTTATTTTTCGTGCACAGAGTGACAATCATTCATTACTTAGCGTTATATGTAATGAAATTTAGTATTTAAATTACAAAACACTTGAAGTAATGAGACGCGTTCGATACAAACAGAATAATAACAGGGCTGTTAGTCAAGGTGTTATTGTGCAAATGGGTGTCCCCAAACATCATCTTTCGTTTGCAATTGTCTTGCGTGGTAAACAGATAGAAATAAAAAAGAATTAGAGTAGAGCGACGCTCTGTTTTGGGACTAATTTATTGATATGTATACAAGGAGTATGCGTTTTGCAAATCGGTGTACCTAAAGAGATACTCGCGGGTGAATCGCGAGTGGCTGCATCGCCGAAGTCGGTTGAGCAGTTAATAAAATTGGGATTCGATGTCGCGATTGAATCCCAAGCGGGGGTGCTAGCGAGTTTCGATGATGCCGCTTATGAAGCAGCTGGTGCGAAAATCGTTTCTAGTGAAGAAGTTTGGGCATCTGGCCTTATTTTAAAAGTTAATGCGCCAATTGTGGATGATGAGCAAGGCATTGACGAAATTGCGTTACTGCAAGATGGAGCAACACTGGTTAGCTTTATTTGGCCGGCTCAAAATGCTGAGTTGATGGAACAACTTTCCAGTAAGAACATTAACGTTCTTGCCATGGATTCCGTTCCTCGTATCTCACGTGCACAAGCCTTAGACGCGCTATCTTCGATGGCTAATATCGCTGGTTATCGTGCAGTGGTTGAGGCAGCTCATGAGTTTGGTCGTTTCTTTACAGGTCAAATTACGGCTGCCGGTAAAGTACCTCCAGCGAAAGTATTGGTTGCGGGTGCTGGCGTCGCTGGCTTGGCGGCTATCGGTGCTGCAGGTAGCTTAGGTGCCATTGTCCGTGCGTTTGACGTCCGCCCAGAAGTAAAAGAGCAAGTTGAATCGATGGGCGCTGAGTTCCTAACCGTTGACTTTCAAGAAGAGTCAGGCTCTGGGGATGGCTACGCAAAAGAAATGTCTGATGACTTCAACAAAAAAGCGGCAGAGTTATACGCAGAGCAAGCTAAAGATGTTGACATCATTATTACGACCGCGCTCATCCCTGGTAAACCTGCGCCGAAGTTGATCACCAAAGAAATGGTCGACAGCATGAAAGCGGGCAGTGTAATTGTCGACTTGGCAGCTGCTAATGGCGGTAACTGTGAATATACAGTGAAAGACCAAGTTATCATGACGGATAACGGCGTAAAAATTGTTGGTTACACTGACATGGTTGGTCGTTTGCCAACACAATCTTCTCAGCTTTACGCGACAAACCTTGTCAACCTTCTAAAACTGCTTTGTAAAGAGAAAGATGGCAACATCAATATTGATTTTGAAGATGTTGTTATCCGTGGCGTTACCGTGGTGAAAGCAGGTGAAGTTACTTGGCCAGCGCCACCAATTCAGGTTTCAGCTCAGCCGCAAGTGAAACAAGAACAGCCTGTAAAGCCAGAGCCTAAAGTAGAAGAACCTACGTCTCCAACGAAGAAAATTATTGGTGTGGCAGCGGCTGTTGGAGCCTTTGCATGGGTAGCATCGGTTGCTCCGGCAGCGTTTCTTTCTCACTTTACTGTATTTGTTCTAGCGTGTGTTGTCGGATACTACGTAGTATGGAATGTTACCCATGCACTTCATACTCCACTAATGTCAGTAACGAATGCTATCTCTGGCATTATTGTCGTTGGTGCATTACTGCAAATTGGACAAGGTAATGGCGTCGTTTCATTCCTATCTTTTATTGCCGTATTGATCGCGAGTATCAATATCTTCGGTGGTTTCACCGTCACCAAGCGTATGCTTGAAATGTTCCGCAAAGATAAATAGGAGTCACAATGTCTGCAGGATTAGTACAAGCAGCTTACATTGTTGCTGCATTATTTTTCATCATGAGTTTGGCGGGGCTTTCAAAGCAAGAGTCTGCTCGTAATGGTAACTACTACGGTATCGCTGGTATGACGATCGCGCTAATAGCGACGATCTTTAGCCCAGATGCGCAAGGTTTTGGTTGGATCATTATCGCGATGGCGATAGGTGGTGCGATCGGTATTTTCTATGCGAAGAAAGTAGAAATGACCGAGATGCCAGAACTGGTTGCGATTCTACACAGCTTTGTAGGTTTAGCTGCGGTTTTAGTTGGCTACAACAGTTACCTAGATGCGCCAGAAGCAGCAACACATGCTGAGCATGTTATCCACCTTGTAGAAGTATTCTTGGGTGTGTTCATCGGTGCCGTAACTTTCACCGGTTCAATTGTCGCATTTGGTAAGCTGCGTGGTGTGATTTCTTCGTCGCCACTTAACCTGCCTCATAAGCACAAAATGAACCTCGCAGCGGTTGTTATTTCTACGCTTCTTATGATCTACTTCGTAAAAGCAGATGGCAGCATGTTCGCTCTTATTGTGATGACTTTGATCGCGTTCGCATTCGGCTACCATTTAGTCGCTTCAATCGGTGGTGCTGATATGCCAGTTGTTGTCTCTATGTTGAACTCATACTCAGGTTGGGCAGCAGCGGCAGCAGGTTTCATGCTAGCAAATGATCTATTGATTGTAACAGGTGCTTTGGTAGGTTCATCAGGTGCGATTCTTTCTTACATCATGTGTAAAGCAATGAACCGTTCGTTTATCAGTGTTATTGCCGGTGGTTTTGGTCAAGAGATAGTGATTTCAGGTGACGAAGAGCAGGGCGAATATCGTGAAACAACGGCTGAAGAAGTTGCAGAGATGTTGAAGAACTCAAAATCAGTAATCATCACTCCAGGATATGGCATGGCAGTAGCTCAGGCACAATACCCTGTTCATGAAATTACTGATGTACTTCGTTCACAAGGTATTGAAGTTCGCTTTGGGATTCACCCAGTAGCGGGTCGTCTACCGGGGCATATGAATGTGTTACTCGCTGAAGCAAAAGTACCGTATGATATCGTTCTTGAAATGGATGAAATCAATGATGACTTTGCAGAAACCGATACCGTATTGGTTATCGGTGCTAACGATACGGTCAACCCAGCCGCACTGGAAGATCCGAACAGCCCAATCGCTGGTATGCCCGTATTGGAGGTATGGAAAGCGAAAAACGTAGTGGTATTCAAGCGCTCAATGAATACTGGTTACGCAGGAGTACAGAACCCACTGTTCTTCAAAGAAAATACATCAATGCTATTTGGTGATGCGAAAGAAAGTGTTGAGTCTATTTTTAAAGCACTTTAACCATTCTTGATTTAAAACTATACAGGGTCAGCAATCGCTGGCCCTTTTTTGTTCCGTTTCAATGTTATAGTAATGCAAATCCTTCTGTTAGCAGATGTCAATTGCTTGTAGATTGATGTATAGTTTTGGCTAATGTAACAAGTGACGGTAACAGTTTGATTAAAAAGTTTTTGCTCGGTTTTGCAACTGTATTGCCGCTTTTTTCGGCACCTGCATTTTCCGATTCACTACCAGAAAGAATAGATACGTTTACAGAGCTATTTAACTATGAAGTCGCTCTTAAGTCGTACGATATTCGTATTCTGCAATCAAATTATCCTACCAAGTTACTTGCGCCAGATTCGCTTCTGCCGCAAACGTCTGACTATCCGTTAAAAGATATCCAACAGCTTTACAGCTTGGCGAATACTTGTCGTGGCAAATTACCATTAAGTCCTTTAATTACTGAGCCTTTAGTATTTACAAGAGCGATTTGTAAAGGGACGCAGCTGACACCTCGTTGGTTCTCGCGTAGTGGTCTCATTCACCCTGGTGGTGGGACGTACGCGGCACGTTATGTGGATAAGTATCCAGAACTCAAACCCAAACTATCTCAGTACATGCATATAAAAGAGCGTGATAACGAGGAAGGGGATGAGTTGCTAGAAAGCTTGAAAAACATGGATGACGACGCCATTAATGCTTTGATTGCAGGCGCGAGCATGTTTATTGAAGGTAACGAACTTTGGCTAAGACGTGGTGACCGTTACTTTGTTTTCGAGAAAGATATCTGGCAAGAGAACGTAGCGAATGCGGGTCTGTCATACGCTCTAGCCTCTCAAAGCAAAAGTTGCTTTGTTAAACGAGGCAATATTTGTTGGGATGTAGAAGATCACTCGCAAGTTTTGCGGATCAGTATGATCATACTGGTAATCGCCAATATTCTTTTGGTGATTGGTTGGGCGGTGTACCGTTGGAATAGCAAGCGAGAAGAACTACGTAGTAGAATGCTCGTGTTGCAAATTTTAACGCATGAGCTCAGAACACCGATTGCATCTCTGTCACTAACGGTTGAAGGCTTTCGTCGAGAGTTCGAGCATTTGCCTGAAAGTGTGTATGACGAATTCCGCAGATTGTGTGAAGATACGCGCCGCCTGCGTCAATTGGCAGAAGCAAGTAAAGATTATTTGCAATCTGATAACCAAATGCTTGCAACAGACTGGGTACCATCCGTTGCAGATTGGTTAGAATTTAAGATCGAAGAAGAATTTGATAGTGCCGTGCTTTTTAACATCAATGAAGATGTGGCTGCTAAAGTTAATGTGTACTGGTTAGGAACTTGTATCGATAACTTGCTTCGTAATGCGCTTAAGTACGGTGTCGCACCGGTTGAATTGGATGTCTCAACTAGTGAAGAAAAAATAGTATTCCAAGTCCGAGATGCAGGAGGCCTAACGGCTAAAGATTGGGCAAATTTGAAGAAACCGTTCGTAAGTAAGAGCGGGTTAGGACTTGGATTAACAATCGTTGAATCTATGGTAGGCCGCATGGGCGGAAAAATGTCCTTAATGGGACCACCTACAACTTTTATATTGGAGATACCTTGTGAAACAGACACTGCTTCTCGTTGAGGACGATAAAAACTTGGCTGACGGCCTGTTAGTAAGCCTGGAACAAGCAGGATATGAGTGTTTACATGTGGAGCGTATTGCAGACGTAGAGCCACAATGGAAAAAAGCTGACTTGGTAATTCTCGATCGCCAACTCCCAGATGGTGACTCTGTACAATGTCTCCCAGAATGGAAACAGATTAAAGACGTACCAGTTATCTTGTTAACGGCACTTGTTACCGTAAAAGATAAAGTTGCAGGCCTTGATTCCGGCGCGAACGACTACTTAACAAAGCCTTTTGCTGAGGCGGAGCTTTTTGCGAGAATCCGTGCACAGCTACGAGCACCGGATTCAGCAGAACAAAGCAACGCTGATAAAGTGATTACAAAAGACTTAGAGATTGACCGCTCGACTCGTGAAGTGACTTATAAAGACGAGCTAATTACGCTTACTCGAACAGAGTTTGATTTGCTGCTATTTTTGGCGTCAAACTTAGGTCGCGTGTTTACTCGTGATGAGCTACTTGACCACGTTTGGGGTTACAATCACTTCCCGACAACACGTACGGTTGATACACATGTACTACAGCTTCGTCAAAAACTGCCAGGACTGGAAATTGAAACACTTCGTGGTGTTGGCTACAAGATGAAAGCATAAGTCGTAATGAAAATACTACTCCCTGTAGTTCTCTCATTAGCGTTAGTGAAACCAGTCCATGCAATGGACTGGTTTCAAACTAACACGCCTTTAACACAGGCACATCAACACTTACTTGAAGATGATCTTGCGGGTATGTTCAACTCTCTTGTTGAACTCTGGCAAACGGAACCAAGTAAAGATTTGACTCCTCACCTTAATGATCTTCTTGGTCAGTCACTATCTAAAAACTGTGGCAAGGCTCTCACTGGTGTAACGCTGCCTGATTGGATAAGTGGTGTGAACGTTATTCGTCAGACTATTCAAAGCCCTGGGCGAGATACATTTAGATTGGTAATCAAGCTAAGAGCTACAACTGACATCGAAAATATTTCATTTAATCGATGGGTGGATGATTCTATATCCGCGGACAGTTCATTCAGCTATGAACAACAGCCGAACGGGACAGAACTTGCCAACGAGCGTAGTTACTCGAAACGCTATAACTTAACCGGTAAGCTTGAAGCTGGTTTATATCACTTAACCGTTGTTTCTACTGATAAACAAGAGTATCGAACTTGGGTAATACTTGGAGATTCAAACTCTTCTCAATATGTTCGTTGGACATCTAAAGAGAATTGGAAAGTAGAAAAGAGCGCACTTCGTAATCCCCATTGTCCATTACCGCAACTTGAAGTCGGTTTGTATGACTACATTGATGGCCAGTACGAGCAAATGTGGAAAAAGACTTACGAGTCTAACTATCCAAATTCATTGGAGCTAGCGGGTGTCCCAAACGATAGATACGTATTGGCGGTAAGTATCAATAGTCGCCGTTGGCAGGGCGATATAATTGTTGAGCAGGCTCAAACTATTAGCCGAACCTATGATCTTTCCCAGGAAGAATAGTTAAAGAAATACTACTTGTGCCGATAAAGGTTCAGGACGAACTAAAATCACAAGTGTAGTATGAAAAACAAATATAAAATTCTTGCCACTTCTGTTGCTACTATTCTTTTCGCTAATGCTGCCTCTGCTGCTACTTATGCGATAGAGGCTCGTAGTGATGCAATGGGTGGTGTTGGTACCGTATCAGCAACTTATCTAACTGCGCCTTTTTTCAACCCCGCTCTTACTGCGATTTATCGTCGAAATGACGATGCAGGCATGATCGTGCCAAGTTTTGGTGGCAGCTACGATGATCAATATGATCTAGTTGATGAGATCGAACGCATCAGCAAATTAACAGACGTCGATGAAATCAAAAAATCGATGGATGCTATCGATGGGAAAAAGACAGACTTTGATCTTGGTGGTGTCGTTGCCATTGGTATCCCCAACAAATTCTTATCTGCAACTGCATACGGTAAGCTATACACTGAATCATTCGTACAACCAAATGTTGATACCTCAGGTACTAATCCATTAGATGATAGCTATGTACAAGGTGTTTCTATTGGCGTGGCTGAAGCTGGTATTTCACTTGCTAAATACACTAATTTCATGAACCAACACCTTTCTTTTGGTGTTACTCCTAAACTTCAGCGTATATACACGTACTCATACGCCACGAGTTTTCAGAATTTTGATACTAAAGACTTACGTGAAAATGAGACCGCGGAAACGATGTTTAACTTAGACGCAGGCGCACTTTGGTTCTTTGGCCCATATCGTCTCGGTATTTCAGCGAAAAATTTGATCGGAAGAGACGTTAAAACAAAATCATTCCAATATGGCAGCGATACGATAAAATCATACGAATATAGCATGCGTCCTGTATACACCGTTGGGGCAGGGATTGTTGCCGATTACTTTACGATGAGTGTTGACTACGATCTTAACGAAGAAAAACGTTTTTCATCCTTTGATGATAATACGCAAATGATTCGAGCTGGTATTGAATTTGATATTTTGCGTCAAATGGCATTACGAGCAGGGTATATGAAGAACTTAGCTCGAAGTAAGGACGAAGGAACCATTACTGCTGGTATCGGGTTGTCTCCACTTAAGTTGTTCGAATTGGATATCGCAGCTCAGTACACAAACGAGAACGCTATGGGTGCATCCATTAATTTCCTTGCTACCTATTAATTGAATCGTTATAGTCAGCTCCTCAAAATGAGGAGCTTTTTATGTTTGACGATTTACCCCCTCTATCTCACCAAGAACAACAACAAGCTGTAGAGAGAATTCAAGAATTGATGGCGAAGGGCACAAGTACTGCAGAAGCTATCAAAATTGTTGCCGAACGGATTCGTTCTGAGTACGCAGAAAAACAACAGCAACAAAACTAATCAATTCATGGACAGGGCATACGCCCTGTTTTTTTGCCTTTCTATTTTCTATTCCTTTACACTCCCAAACACCACCCTGGTTACGCTGTAACTAAAATTTACTATACCTCTATGATTGTAATCTTGTGCAATTACCTTTAAAACTAAATAGCGGGTTAGTAAAATTTTACCTCATCATATTAACCTTGGCTTACACAGTGCAGGTAGTTAGGCATTTTTTAAAGAACTTATAAGTTAAACTCTATTATATCAATTGTTTACCTCGGTCTTTTAATCTGCCAACCATATTGGTCGCGATTGATCTTGTAATTTAATTACAAAGCCCAAGAGAGCTTCGTTCTCAGACAGAAGATTATGCTAAAAAAAGAAAAAAGAGACACCGTAACTTATAACGATAATTAAACTAGAGTTATTAAATAAGCGATATAAGAACAGTAAGCACTCGCAGACATATGTAATAGATGAATCGAAATTCATCTTATTGATCTGCTTTTTTAGCCGAAATACGTCTCCTGGATTTGAGCGGAGCGTTACATATTGAATATGCTTAATCTAAAGTAGTTTTACTAAACTAGGCGACGTTGAAGTGGGTAATATGAATCCTCAAGAGTAGTAGAAATCAAGAGCAGTAACGCGCATTACAACGTAACGTTTCCTGGCATCCTTCCTGTTAAATAGTCCGATAATTAGAGAAGAAATTGGAAAAACATCGTTGATCTTTGGATGAGAGGAAGCAACAAGGTTGTAATGAAAACTATTTGCCTGTTTTACACTAAACTCCTTTAACTATCATGTAGCAGTAGTTTTGATGTTGTGTTCGCTCTATGTGGACTAGACTTAATATGAGAACAAAAACTAACCTAGGGAGGAATGATGGGTTATAAGCACGTTTTGGTTGCTGTCGACTTATCTCAATCTAGCCAAGCCGTTATCGAAAAAGCAATAATGCAAGCAGATAACTCAAGCAGCAAACTCTCATTTGTTTACGTAGATGTTGATCGCATAGTCATGGAAGCGAAGGAAGAGCAAGAATTGGAAAGAAGGCTGCAAGAGCTCGCTGATAAATGCTTATATCCAGTAAACGAGACCATGGTAGTAATCGGCGATCTTCATATAAAACTATCGGGAATCGTCAAAAAAGAGGGGATAGACTTAGTTGTATGTGGTCATCATCACAACTTATTGAGTCGCTTTTTTTCATCGATACCAAAGGTTGTGAACGAGGTTGAAGCTGATTTATTAATCGTCTATTTAGACGAGTGATCGACAACTCTTGTTCGCACTCATCATTTTTTGTCACTAACAAGCCGAACGTTTATGTTCGGCTTGGTGTATCGGTGATAATAAAAGTTTTTAGCCAGGAATGATTGATGCCTCATGAGATAAAACAGATGCAGACTCCGCGTTTGACTGCAGATCAAAATGTACGTTAACTTGCACGCCTTCTCGCTCAAAAGTGACATCATCAAAATCGGTCATAGCGATTTTGAATCCATTTCTAGCAAAAAAGCCAGTCACCATAGTTCGCTGCTTAATTTCTAATGCAGACGCGAGTAGCTTATCCATGGCATTCTCCTTGGTTATTGTGGGGATATGGGTAGAAGATACACATAGATTGGTATGAAATCAATTTTATATAAAGTTGCTTTTGATGAAAATTTTAATGTAAGTCAATCTATCATTTACCCCACGTGATTTATTCCACGCAAAACCTTGATAACAAAGCGGAAGAGCATCCCACATTGTGATAGCAAGCATAAAGATGGGGGGTTAATAAATGCCGCTGAAATAATATGTTACAAAAATTAGCGTTAGGCCTAGTTGAGTAGACAACGCAAAATTCTAAATCTGAACAACCGCCCTAAAATGACTCACTCTTCAATACTTGTGATAACTCAGACCGAATAAAAGTAGATATCTCAGCTAGCTTTCTTGGCAAAGGGTTTTGATAAGGGTAGGCAATATACATGGAACGTTCTATATCAAAAGTTTGCGATATTCGGATGTTTTTGTCTATATAGTTACTTTTAACAAGATAGTTTGGAATGACACCAACCCCAACTCCCTCAGAAACAAAGTTTATTAAAATAGAGGTGTTATCAACTTCGATAACATCAGTATATTGATTTTTAATTGATTCCTTATTCGAATGATGTTTGTAGATTAATAGTGTTTTGTTGTTGGCATTACTTGTACTAATTCAGACCTGATCTGACAGTTACCCACTTTTCGACTCGGTGCCTGTCAGATTATATCTGGGCTAGATTC